>JAJFHN010000030.1 GCA_021775595.1 Hyphomicrobiales bacterium | reverse complement strand
CTTCATTGACCTTGTCGAGGTCTTGGGCGCAGTCATCGGCCATAGCTGGGCCAGCCAGCAGCAGCGCTAAGCCGGCCGCAAACAGTGCTCTCAACAACATGTGTTAATCCCTCGCTATGCGATCATTTGCGCGCTCGCAATAGCCCCGTACCCCCGGGACCATGCGATGTCACTTGAAGAGCAAGCTAGAATTCCATCGTGGCAATTGCTGGGCGAGATAAAGGCCACAAGCCGGCTCGGCGGAAATCCAATCTTGCTGAACCTTATTGAACACGAATTCGCCTGGCGACTATCGAGCCAGAGGCGTTAACAGCCCGTTATTGCAGACATCTGAATCACTGCAATTTGTATGTATTGGCCAAAAGTATTGACCGCGGGCACGCGGGACCGACGCCACAACCTGTAAATGTCCGCTTCTGGCTATTAACGGACTCCGCACGCCATCTCCAATTACGTCCGCTTGTGACCCAAAACGGACTTGGGCACGCATCGTTTCGAACGGAAGTTTGGCGCCAGATGCGGGTGTGATCACGCGGTTAAGCGGGCCAAATTACGCTCCCAGAAGGCAATTCGTCGCCGTCACTTGCAAATCGGCAAAGGCCGCCGCGGAGATTGCGGAAGTGAATCTCTCCACTCGTCGATAATCGGCTGGAGCGTTTCCTTGGGCCAGAATTTGGGAGAGCCGATTGCCTTGAGGCA
The DNA here is from genome assembly GCA_021775595.1 of Hyphomicrobiales bacterium. Taxonomy (GTDB): domain Bacteria; phylum Pseudomonadota; class Alphaproteobacteria; order Rhizobiales; family Methyloligellaceae; genus JAJFHN01. The sequence goes on along the minus strand of JAJFHN010000030.1, from coordinate 12,983 downwards.
GGTCGCGTTCCAATACAGTCCAGAGCGCGTCGGAGACCTCCGGTTCTTAACCGCCTCGGCGACAGCGTCGATATCGCCGGCCTCAGGATAGATGTAGAGCGTCGTCGGGTTGTCCTGCACTGCCGCGATGATTTTCTCGGCGTCCGACGGCGACCAGGTCGTGCATCCGTTGCTGCGGCCACTGGTGTAATTCACCAGTTTTCCATAAGGAACATAGCCCTCCTCGTCCGCATAGGGGCTATCGGCATTCTTGTAGCGGCAGCGCTGCCTCAAACCGACGGCCTGATGTCCGCCAATGGCCCGCTCCCAGGCGTTCGCGGTGTCGCCCTCCCCAACAAAAGGCAAGAACGCGCGCACGAAAGGCACCCTTTTGCCCGAACGGCGATAATACCCCTTAAACGACTCTCTCGTTTCGGCCGTCAAATAGACGCCGCCCGCGGTCAGGTTTGACCCCTCCGTGTTGCTGAAGTTCTTCGCGCATCGCCTGCCGTTCGAGAAATTCGCGCGCCGCAGTTTGCGCCCGTTGCCATAGCCTGACGAAATTGCGCGGAACGACTTGTCCGCCTCGCAGATGATGTAGAACCGTCGCCCCAATCGACCACCGCGCGATGTGCTGGGGCGCGTCGCATCCATCGCAAAGTAGCAGGGGTTCTCGACCGCGCCTTCGTCTACTTTTTGACGGTATAACGCGCGCGCCCTCTTCAAAACCACCAGTGCGATCTGGCCTTCGCCCGTGCCGACATGGGCCTGCAGCCACTCTGGAAGTTCCGTGGACTGCTCAGCCGCCAGAGAGAGGCGGGAGCCCGGCAGGGGAAGTGTGATGATGACGGCAAGGGTCAGAAGGAGCGATCTCAGCGGCAACGGTGTCATTCTCCCGTAGAAGCATCCCAAACACGCGTGCGGCATATGTCGCTTGGCGCGGATACCAGTTCAAGCCTCAAAGCGTGAGAGTGCAACTGTGCCCCATCGAAAGCCGAATGTCATGGTAAGCAAATGTTTGTCGCCCCATTCCAGTGTCTGGTCACTGATTGGCAGGCCTAGCAGTTGGCGTTCGATGACACAGACCTGCCGCAGTGTCAGACCAGTGAAACATGATGCGGTGTCACCAGTGATGCGCTCGACCGAGCCAACGTCTGACATACATCTCAAGCGGCTTGACAGCTGGCCGCGTCTCGGCGCTTTTGGCCGATAGAGCCGAAGTGGCCATGGCCGGGTTCGATCTTTGGGACTTCGCTTGCCGACGCTCCCCCCGTCACACAATTTGGACGACGACGGACAAACGACAGACATGGACCCATTGACTCAAGGAACACTCGGCGCGGTGCTTCCACAAGCAACGCGCAATAAGTCACATATTGGCATTGCCGGCGCCCTTGGGTTTCTGTCGGGTATGGCAGCGGATTTGGACGTCTTTATTCGCTCGCCGTCCGACCCGCTGTTGTTCTTGGAATACCATCGCCAGTTTACCCACTCACTGGTCTTTATCCCCATTGGCGGATTTCTCACGGCGCTGTTGCTCTATTGGATAGTGGGGCGGCGGTGGAAACTCGAATTTTCTCAAACGGTTCTGTTCTGCACGCTTGGCTATGCCACCCACGCCTTGCTGGATACCGCAACATCCTACGGCACAATGTTGTTCTGGCCATTCAGTGATAAACGCTTTGCGTGGAGCATCATTTCTGTCGTCGACCCGCTGTTTACCCTGCCGATTGCATGTCTCGCTGTGGTGTCATGGCTGAAGCAGAAACCGCACTTTGCGCGATTGGGACTCGTTTGGGCCGGGGTCTACCTGACCCTCGGAGTGGTTCAGCATCAAGCTGCCCTTGAGATGAGCAAAACCATTGCCGCCGGCAGGGGGCACGAACCCGTTCGCCTGGAGGTCAAGCCAAGCTTTGCCAATTTGCTGGTGTGGAAAACACTCTATGAGGCGGAGGGCCGGTATTATGTCGACGCCGTCCGCGCCAGCGTTGTGCCCAAAGTGTTTCCTGGAGACTCTGTGCCGACGCTCGATCTTGCGCGAGACCTTCCATGGCTTGAGCTGGAATCGCAGCAGGCGAGGGACATCGAGAGATTTCGGTGGTTCAGCGATGGTTATATCGCCCGGGACCCAAATAACCCCCATCAGATCGTCGATATTCGATATTCAATGGTTCCAAACGAGGTGGCGGCCCTTTGGTCAATTGAAGTCCTCGGCAGCGCCGCTCAAACGGACCATGCCCAGTTCCGTACGCATCGCACAGACGCCGCGCGGAGTTTTGGCAGACTTTGGAATATGGTGTTCAGCAAGGGGCTGTAGATGCAAACTTGACGGCGCATAGCCGTTTTGCGGCGACTGTTGGTTAGAAGCAGACGCTTGACGAAGGCAGCCCGCTGGTCTGCTCCCGACCCAAAGTGGAATTCAATTTACAGCCCGCTACGCGTTAGCCAATTCCAGCAAAACATCCGCATGGCAAGGCTGATCGAGTGAGCACCAGCAGACAAGATTCTTGCCGCGCAATTCGTGCAAACCGCCGCAGGAGACGAGGCCCCCATTTTCGTTCAGTCCGCGGGCATAGCGTTCCACGCATTCTTGCGCGGTGCCAAACCGTCCGACGATGAACGGATTGCCCCACTTGGTTGGCCTGCCGACATAGACGGCATTGGCCGGCATTCGCCAGCCCTTGGTGCGCTTGCGTTGTATGCGGTTTGGCATTGTGAAATTGGCGCCAGCTTTGGACTCGTGGGCGGTAAAGCTGCCCACTAAATCGACAGGAAAATCCCCAAAAGACTGCCCAAGAAAATCACCGCACCAATTACGAGCGCGACTCCGAATGCGGTGTTGTGATTGAATTCGTCCGACACGATTGATCTCCCAACATCTAATTTCACAATCAAATATCGCACATCGGAGGTGCCGTTGACCATGCAATGGAGTGAGGCGACGAGCATAGGTCCGCTTGTGGCAAAGAGCTGACCCGGCACGTCGGCGCCCATTACGTCTGCTTAGCCGATATTCGTTGGCGGCGTCGCGCGCCCTGGAGACCATCGTAGAGAAAATCCGCTACAATACTTTCCGCGTTCTTGAGGAGGCGCGCGATCTCGGGATTCGACCCCGCGAGGCAGCCGTCAGTCTCACCGAAAGGCGTGTACGGCGCGCCATGTCTCTCAGACGTTGGCGCTGAGCCAATTTTCCCGGTCAGGGCACACCAAGCCATTTCTCGTCGGAAATGGTCTCAGATACGATCTCAACGCCGCGATAGGCTTGTATAGAGTCTTGAGGAGCGTGCGGTCGAACGTAAACGGTCCCGCCGCGCACGGTAAGAAAACAGATCGGATTGACTAGGGCGTGCAGAAAGACCTCAACATCGATACCGCAAAACCTATCTTCGCGCTTCCTGCCTCGGTAGTTCTCAAGCGTTTCAATGTCGATCCCACCAAAGGCTTGAGCTCGCGTCAGGCTGCCCAGCGGGTCGAGACCTATGGGTTAAATATTCTTGCTCAAGGCAGTGGCCTCAACCCGCTTGTCATGTTGATCCGTCAATTCTCGGATCTGATGATCATTGTCCTTCTGGTCGCTGCAATCGTCGCTGGCGTAATAGGAGAGGCGCTGGATTCGGCGGCAATCCTCATTATCGTGATTTTGAACGGTATTGTAGGATTCGTGCAGGAGTACCGGGCTGAGCGGGCGCTGGAAGCCCTACAGCAATTGAGCGCACCCCACGTCCAGGTATTGCGTCAACGTCGCCGGCACCAGATCGAGGAAGCCGATCTAGTGCCGGGCGATATCGTGTTGCTCGAGGCAGGCAACATCGTGCCGGCCGACATGCGCGTCATTCAGACGACTGACCTCACCATCGACGAGGCGTCGTTGACGGGCGAGTCCATGGCCGTTGTCAAGCGGGCAAAAGCGAGGTTGGCCGTGGATGCGCCGTTGGGCGACCGCGTGACCATGGCGCACAAGGGAACGCATGTGACCAGTGGCCGGGCACTGTGTGTAGCGGTGGCGACGGGCGAAAACAGCGAACTGGGCAAGATCGCCCAATTGATGCGCGCCGGCGAACGGCCACAGACGCCACTGCAGAAACGGTTGGCAGCATTCGGCCGGCGGCTCTCGGTCGCTGTGCTGGTGATCTGCGCAATCATTTTCTTATTCGGACTGGCCCGCGGCGAAGAGCCCGTATTGATGCTTCTGACCGCGGTCAGCCTGGCAGTCGCAGCGATCCCCGAGGCGCTGCCCGCTGTGGTCACAATCGCGCTGGCGCTCGGGGCCAAGCGTATGGCGGACCGCAATGCACTGGTTCGCCGGTTACCAGCCGTCGAGACGCTGGGATCAGTCACCGTCATTTGCTGCGACAAAACTGGCACGCTGACGCAAAATATAATGCGCGCCGAGCGCTTCATGACTGCTGATCACGAGACCGAACAACTCCAAACAGTTGACCAGGCCGATCGCTCCTGGCGGCATCTTGTACGCGCTATGGCACTCAATACCGACGTCGGAGTCGATGCTGGCGAGCGGGCACAAGGGGAGCCAACCGAGCTTGCCATTCACAAAGCTGCTCACGCCGCCGATGCGCATGTCTCCAGATACGAAAAACAATGGCGGCGTGTCGGCGATATACCATTCGATGCCGACAGGCGACGGATGGCCACTTTACATGCGGGCAAGAAAGGTGGGCTCGTTGTCGTCAAAGGTGCGCCGGAGGTCGTGTTGCCATTGTGCAAAGATCGGCAGACGAGCAGCGGCAGGAGACGGCTGAATGCGCAGACAGTCCTCGCGAGCGCCGAAGATGCGGCGCGGCTGGGCTATCGTATACTTGCCTTTGCCGAACGCGCACTCGATAAGCTGCCGAAGCTGGCTAAAGCAGAGGACATCGAGTGCGATCTTACATTTTTAGGCCTCGTAGCACTCGCCGATCCGCCGCGTCCGGAGGTGAATGCAGCACTTGCCGCCTGCGTCGATGCTGGCATCGACGTGGTGATGATCACGGGCGATCATCCAGCCACAGCCAGGGCGATCGCCACCGATCTGGGCTTTGCAGGCGATGCGGTTATGACAGGTGCCGAGTTGGCTGCACTGACACCGCAAGAGAGGAGCCAAGCAGCCGAATACACGAACGTTTATGCTCGGGTAACCCCTTCCCAGAAACTCGACATCATCGAGGCGCTACGAGGCCATGGCAACTACGTCGCCATGACCGGCGACGGTGTCAACGACGCGCCAGCCCTCAAGCAGGCGGATATCGGGATCGCCATGGGACAAAAGGGTACCGACGTGGCGCGTGAGGCTGCCGACATTGTGCTGCTGGACGACAACTTCGCCACGATCGTGAGCGCAGTGCGCGAAGGGCGGCGGATCTATGACAACATCCGCAAATTCATCAGCTACACAATGACGAGCAATGCCGGAGAGATTTGGACGATCCTTTTGGCGCCCTTCCTCGGCCTGCCTTTGCCCCTTCTGCCGATCCAGATTCTTTGGATCAATTTGGTGACCGACGGGTTGCCTGGCCTGGCACTAGCCGTCGAGCCAGAAGAACCCGACGTCATGAGCCGACCGCCCCGAGCGCCGGAAGAAAGCGTTTTCTCGCATGGCGCTTGGCAGCATATGGTCTGGGTCGGATTGTTGATCGGCGCACTGTCATTGGGTGCGCTAATGTGGGCGCATCAAAACGGTTCCGGCAACTGGCAAACACTCGTTTTCACAGTGCTGACATTTTCTCAGCTCGTTCATGTCTTAGCGATGCGCTCGGAGCGCGAATCGCTCTTTGCCATAGATTTCTTTGGCAACCTTCCGCTGCTCGGTGCAGTCGTTTTGAGCGTTGGTCTGCAGGCGGCGATTGTCTATTGGCCGCCTGCTCAAACCGTATTCAGGACAACAGGCTTGGCCTATGAAGAGCTGATCGTGGCATTGGTTCTGCCTTGGGTTGTTCTGATCGCATGTGAAATCGAGAAATGGCTAGTGCGGCAGGGATTGATCTACCGGCCCGCGGCCCGCCAATAGACCTCGGCTTTGCCGTGCCTCGCGCACATAACCAGCCAGTCCCGAATGTCCGCTTCTGGCTAGAAGCGGACGCTTGACGAGGGCAGCCCGCTGGTCGGCTCCTGACCCAAAGCGGACATTCCAGCTCCAACAACGCGGGCTCAGCAATCGCCTTTGACGGATTCCACCTAGACTTCTGGGCTAGGATACTATCTTCACCTTATTGTCTTCGGGCTCCTCTGAAGAAGGAGGCCAACCCATTTCCCACTCAACGCTGAAGGGCAGGATGAACATATGCATTTAGGCGTATTGACGGGCGGTGGCGACGTTCCCGGACTCAATCCGGCGATAATGGCGATTGTAAACGAGGCCTGTGCCCGCGATTGGCGGGTCACGGGCTTTCGGCGCGGCTGGGGCGGACCACTCAACTTTGATCCAGCAAATCCCGAGGCCACGCAGGATCACATCATGCCTCTGACGCCCGGCATCGTGCGGGGCATCGATCGCACAGGCGGCACCATTCTGCATACATCGCGCACCAATCCCTCGAAGGTGCGCATGACGGACTTACCCGATTTCTTGAAACGGCAGAACCGGTCGAGCGACCAAGGGACGGTCGACTGCACGAACCACGTGCTCGCAGTTCTCGAGGCACTTGAGATCGACGCTGTGATTGCTATCGGCGGCGATGACACGCTGTCTTATGCCGCCCGGCTGCATAACGAAGGCGCACAGATGATGTGCCTTCCCAAGACGATGGACAACGACGTCTTCGGTACCGATTACTGCATCGGATTTTCGACCTGCGTGACGCGCTCTGTCGAGCTGATCAACCGTCTGCGCACGCCCGCGGGAAGTCATGAGCGCATCCTCGTGGTCGAGATGTTCGGTCGCAACTGCGGCCAGTCCGCTCTGATGGGAGGGTATTTGGCGGATGCGGACCGCACCTTGATTGCCGAAGTGCCGTTCGATTTGGAAAAAGCCGCGTCACTGCTCAAGGAGGATCGCGCACGCAACTCCTCTGGTTATGCGATCGTCGTCGTGTCGGAAGGCGCTTATGTAGACGGCGAAAAAGTGATTGAGGCTGGGGAGCCTGATGCCTACGGACATCGTAAGCTGGGTGGCATCGGGCAGACCATCGGTGATGCCGTGAAGCAACTGACCGGCGTCAATGTCATGGTTCAGAACCTCGCTTACCTCTTACGGGCCGGGGCGCCAGACGCGGTGGATTTGATGGTGTCCAAGAATTTTGGGACCATGGCGATCCGGCGCATCGAAGATGGCAAGACGGGCCTGATGATGGCGATCAAGGATGGGTGTTATACGACGCAGCCCGCCGATATCAGCACCAAGGGCGAACACCGCATCGATGTCGAGGCGATGTATGATGTGGAGACCTACCGGCCTCGTATCTCCAATCTGAGCGGCATGCCCATGTATTTGAAGTAGGCGGGGCGGCCAAACCAAAATATTGGAGTCGTCGGCGATCGCGCGACAGGCGGAAAACCATGGCCCGGCGACCCGAATGCCTGCTTCTGGTTAGGAGCGGGCGCGGAGCGTCAGCATTAAAGACCGCATTAGCAAACCAATTCGCCGCTGTTTGCCTGGTGCCCATTAAAAAAGGGCGGCCCTAAGCGCAGGTCGCCCTCTTTTCTGCTAGGCCCTGAAATCAAGCTTGTCCTTACTCACTCCCTAGATTTCGACTGAAAACTATGACGCCTAATCCAAGCTTCATCTGATATGGCTCAACTTTACACGACCACTCCAAGCCTGATGTACAAGTGGTGCGCGTCTGCGCGAAATATAAGTCCGCCCGTCAGCCGCTTCTGTCGACAACATCAAACGACACCATCTTTGCCGTCCCCAAGATTTGAGAAATGAGCGCAGCTGCCCGCACCTATGGGTCGGGTCGGGGCCGCGTTTCGCAAGTGTTCCTTTCCGTTCATCGCCACAGGCGAACGCGATGGGCTGCGCCTCACCACCTCCGCCAAGCGGCCCGCTTATTCGTTTATGGGAGTCGAGATGGCGCAGCATCGCGATGGCGCGCCGCCAGAATTCACCTAGATGTGGTCCGTTCTGCAGACATCATCGCCCGCTTCGCCATGGTTAACCTCGTGTTAAAGGTCTGAAGTTGGTGTATCGATTGGTATAGATGATAAGTATTATCAAAAATAAAGAATCATTTATGTCAATCTATGATGTAAAAAATTTGAAACCTCTAAATCATAAAGCGTTATTTGTAATAAATATTGATAATTAAATGGAGTTTTACTCCTTGTATAATGTGCATGCGATCACCATATATTGAGAGCGCCCAATAAATATTACAGGGTCGAAAGATATTTTATATGTCTTCTTCTAAGAAATTTTCATTGGCACGTGGCGCTTCGAGCAAAGGCAACACGCTCGACAAATCCAATGACGCGCGGACAGCCAACCGACCGGCCACACAGTCAAAAAAGATGATCGCCGACAAATTGGCGAAGATGGGCATCACGCAGGTTCCCGTAGATTATTACCACTACGGAGCTTTTCGTTACACGAACCTGAAGGACGCGCTGGCGCAAGCGGAAAGAGATGTTCAGAGCCAATCATAAGTGCGGCAATTCGCTGATGAGTTCGTCCCAGTCTAAGCCCGCTGACTAGGAAGAGATGTGATGCAGATCTCAGCACGGATTGCGACGGCGGGGACATTGATCACTTTCGGCCTCATGACCGCAATTATTTTAGGAATGATTTAGGGCTGCGCATTGAGGACCAGAAGTCATCCGATGACGACACGCACGACCAAGAAGACGGTGACCTTCACCAAGCCCTTCACCCTCACAAATGTTGATGAGATGCTGCCTGCAGGCGCCTATTCCGTAGAAACCGATGAGGAGCCTCTCGAAGGCATCTCGTACATCGCCTACAGGCGGGTGGTAACCCTGCTCCATGTGCCCGGAAAGTCTGGCAGTCCTGTCCTTGAGAAGGTTATGACGATCGACCCGACCGAGCTCGATGCAGCGTTGGAACGCGACAGCGCATCCGCATGCGCGCCGGGTAGCCGGAACGTTCATCAAGTAACGCCGAATTCGGCAAGGATACCGGACCAGAAAAAGGCCGATCGACGAGCCATAGAACGGGGTGAAAACGAAGGGATGATCGGTCATCTCGGCTAAACCGTACGGCAGCGACGCACAAAAACCATAGGTTGCAAGAGCATGAATTTGAGTTTTCCGAACGAGAGCCGCAGTTTTGACGAAACGAGAAACCGCGTCCGCTTTTGGGGCTATGACGGGGCGATCGAGATTGCATTTTTTGTTGAGGCAGACGCTCTGAAGAAACTGGATCAACTGAGCGCGGAGATGAGTGATGTCGAAGCCGGATTTCTGAAGATTTTCGATGCAACGCGCGAGCAAATCTACGGGGTTGCGGATAAAGTCTATATGCGCAGCCGCGATGGCTCCTGCGCCCATATCCTGGCAGCGGCAGACTTCTGAACGGGCCCCGACCTCTCTCCGCGCCAGCGTACTCGCGCTGGATCTGTCCAAATCTGAAATTCAATAAGATGCAGCCATGACAAGTATCAAATCCCCAGCCAATGATGATCCAGGCAAACGGCCGCCCTGGGATGTTCCTAAGGTTCGCCAGTGCCTCAGGTGCGAAGTCGCATTTTCCAGCACGTGGTCTGGTGATCGGATATGTTCGCGCTGCAAGAGCACGAACGCATGGCGCAACGGCGCGCCTTCACGATCCTACACTGTGGGCCGTGGCCACTAGTATTTGGCTCAAGCCTAGGATGGCCTGCTTCTGACCCAAAGCGGGTCAAATAAATGGGCCTGCAACCGTAGCCCCGGCAAATGCGGGATCAGCCGGCCATGGTCAGAGCGTCGGTTTACTTGAGTGGGGGCGGAGACCGATCACCGAAAGCGTAGACCAGGCTCACGCGGATCTTGTGGTAATGCTCATCCCAATTGTAAGAGATTGAGTCTGGACCGGTGTTGGGAACCAGCGGATCTGAGGTCTGCCTGGAGACACTCAGGGATTGATTGCTGGAGCCCAAATCAACGTATGCATAGTCGAAACGCGACCGCCATCTGCCTTCACTGATGACGCTCTCTATTCCCGCGCCTAATGTCCAACCCAGTTCGAATTCATCATCTGATCCGGTGACCCGCGTGGTGTGGGTGAAGGAGTCGGTTGGAACACCGCCGCCGTCATCAACAAATGTTGTCGTCAGTTGGCAATCGACCTCGTGCTCGACGGCTGCCGTCGAAACGCCGGCCGTTGCGAAGAGCAACGTATTTGGCCCTGCTAAGTATCCAACGCGACCTCTCAGCGCTCCTTCAAACCACATGTCCTTGGAGTTGCGGCATGTTTCGTTGCGGCGCGCGAAGGTGATCTCATTGGTTGCGTTGCCATCGTAGTCAGCAATGCTGGTTTGCGTTTGAACCTCTGATCCATCAGCAGTGGTGAGATCCGCATCGGCCTCTATTCCGAAAAGCCAACGACCACTCAGCCGGTTCGTTCCAGCCAGCACCCCTGCGGTAAACCCGTCTGCCGTGAAGCTGCCGCTCTTGGACACAGGTGTTCCGCTTGAAAGTCTATTCGCTGTGGCGGCCGCACCTGTCTGGGTCACGGTTGCTGGGGGCTCCGCGATTTCGTTCGGATTTCCACGATAATCCGTATCGATCCATTTCCAGCCTATGCTGCCGCCGGCCCACGGTCCTTCCCATTCGTTTGGCGCCGATTGCGCCTGAGCAAGCGAAGATCCGGCCACCAAAAACGCAGCGGCTGCTAGCACACGGAAATTGCCGGATTGAGTCATCGAACACCCCCTGTTCGCAATCTCAAAATTATTGAGTGCAAATTTATCAGGGCACTGATGGTCAATCGATAGGCATTTCACTTGAGAGGGAGGTATTCTCGTTGCTAGTGGCAATTGGGCCACAATGGACGGGCTGCGCAGGCGATCACAATCGCTTGCGGTGGCATTTTGCGCACCCCCCTCGACGATAATGGCAGCACGCATCCCATCGCTCATGAAACCTGCCGGTCATCGGCCGTCTCACCCGCCTTTTGCTTCGCCAGGAAGGGCCCCAGATCCGGAGCGAAGGCTTCATGGGTGCTTAGTTTTTCGAAATGCGCCATTGCCCTCGGGAACTGCGATTGCGCGCCGCTCGCTGTCACCGGTTCGACCGCGAGGGATGCCAGGACAGCCTGATGCAGGCGCTCGCGCGAGAGCGAGGCGAACTCGCAAACAAAGCAAATGTCGGCAAGCGTGATCCGGTCACCGACCAAGAATGCGCGGTCTGGTGAGAGCCCGTTTTCGATTCCCGTCATATAGGCGGCGAACGCATCGGCCGCACGCTCATAGATATCGCGGGTGATGGTCTGATCGACGAGCGACAACAGATAAATTTGCGAGTCGCGCGCAAAGACGAGACTGGCATCGAGGAAACTGTCGATGCGCGATGTGGCGTAGGCGTTCTCGCCATACAAGCCTGAATCTTGGGTCCCCAGCCGCGCGACCGTCCGCATGATGCTGTTGGATTCGAAGATGCCGACCGACCCATCCGGGCTGAAAGCGGCCGGTACCGCGCCAAATGGTTGGGCCGCGAGGAAGGCGTCCGTCTTGTGGAGCTTTCCTGCAAACCCGGTGCGGGCCTGACGGGCATATGCGCCCGAAGCTCTATCGGCATCGCTCAGCGGGCGGGCATCGAAATCCCACAGCCAGTCCGCAAGCTCTTTTGGCGGGGCGCCGCGAATTTCGACTTCGACGCCGCACAATCGAGCGGCGATTGTCGCCTTCCAGATTCGGGGATTGGGCAGGTATGAAAATATGCGCAGATCAACCATGTCCGCTCTCTCGGTCAGCTCGCGCCAAGCTATCATGGCGCGCTCTGCGCCGCCGAATGTTATGGTCGCCAGCGCGGTGGACGTCATAAATTAAGGGAGGTTCGAAAAGCATGAGCGAGCCGGTCTGTCTGATTGCTGGTGTTGGCCCGGGAACCGGGAGGGCGTGCGCAAAGCGGTTCAGTAGCGGCGGCTACCGCGTCGCCATGCTTGCGCGCGATCAGGACCGCTTGACCGCCTTGGAATCGGAAGTCGAGGGCAGCAAAGGCTTTCAGTGCGACGTGGCCGACCTCGAAGGCTTGGTCGCAACCGTGGAGCGGGTCACGAAGGAGATGGGTGCGCCCAGCGTGGTCATCCACAACGCTGTTTCAGGCATATTGGACGGCGGCGGCGCCGCTACTTTCCTGGAAAGCGATCCAGCCCGGCTGGAAGGCAATTTTCGCATCAATACGACGTCCTTGCTCTATTTGGCGCGCGCCACCGCTCCGGCCATGATCGAGGCTGGCAACGGCGCGATTATCGTCACCGGCAACACGGCGGCCACGCGCGGGGTTCCGAAATTCGCCTACTTTGCCCCAACCAAGGCCGCGCAACGGATCTTGGCCGAATCCATGGCGCGCGAACTGGGGCCGAAAGGCGTCCACGTCGCCTACGTCCTGGTCGACGCCGCAATCGATACGCCTCGAACCCGTCCGACATTTTGGGCAGACGCACCTGACGAATTCTTTTGCAAACCAAGCGCCATCGCAGACGAAATCTACCACGTCGCGCATCAAGACCGGTCCGCCTGGTCGTTTCTCGTGGAAGTCCGCCCGGACCGCGAAAACTGGTGAGCGGCTCGGTGTTGGCCAATCCCGCAAGCCATCATCGATCGCGTCACGGTCATGCGCGGATCGGAGCCAAACCGGATTGTTTTTGCTAAGACTGCCGCGGCCGCGTGGGCGAATTTCCAGACCAACGCGGCCCAATGGGCAAACAGGAGTAGCGATATGAGAGCGGCACAAGTTGTTGCGCCCCGCCAAATCGAGATAATCGAAACCGAGACGCCCGACTTATCGCAACGGCTCAAGGGGAGCGTTCTCGTCAAAACCCATAAGGTCTCGTTGTGCGGCTCCGACATGCCTATGTTTGCCTTGGAGTTTTCCCCGGCGAGTTACCCGCTATCCCCCGGGCTCTTCACGCA
>JAJFHN010000029.1 GCA_021775595.1 Hyphomicrobiales bacterium | reverse complement strand
GTCAGCCGACAAAAAACGGATCGCGTTCGACAAATCGCCAAAGGCAACCCCATGAGAAAGGTCGCTCTCAACACTCTTAGCTAATGCTTCGGACAAAATACTTCTCCTTTATCCGCGTCGCTTGCCGGATCGAACGCGGCGCGCATGGGCGTTCTCATTCCCCAGCCCTTGCATAGGGGAGTCTCCAAAGGCGGGGCAAGGTCTTTTGCCCTTATTCACAGGCGGTTCCATCAATTCGCGCGATATGCCCATCAAATGCAAGCACAGGGGCAGCAATCCCCGCGCATCACGGTCAATTCGTCCGGTCGAGCCGCGGGTTAAGCGCATCGCGCAGGAAATCGCCAACAAGGTTGATGGCCAGAATGAGAACGATCAACACAAGAGCCGGCAGCATTGTGATCCACCAAACCCCCGACATGATCAATTCGAAGCCGGCTCTGATGAGCGCGCCGAGCGAAGGTTGGCTCACCGGCATGCCGAGACCCAAGAACGACAGCGCCGCCTCAGCCATGATGGCGTTGGCCACTTGCAACGTGGCGACGACGATGAGCGGCGAAGCGACATTGGGCAGAATGTGACGCCAGATGATGCGCGCGGGCGTCAATCCCATAGCCTCGGCGGCGAGCACATAGTCCTTGGCGCGCTCGGCCAGCACCGATCCCCGCACAGTGCGGGCGAAGTGGGGCCATTCGGCAACGCCGATTACAACGACCAACAGCGGCACGGCGAGGTCGCCGAAGCGCTCGGCGCCGAAGAGCGCCTGTACGATGGCGAGCGCAATGATGGCGATCATCAGGGTCGAGAGTGAAAGCTGGATGTCGGCAAGCCGCATCAGCGCGCTATCGAGCCGGCCACCGCGGTAGCCTGCAAGCACGCCGATCGAAATGCCGAGCAGGGCTTGGATGACCACCGCCAGCAATCCGATGGTCAGCGAAATGCCGGTTCCAAACAGCATGGCGCCCAGCATGTCGCGGCCCTGGGCGTCGGTGCCTAAGGGGAAGCGGGCATCGCCGCCCGAAGTCCAGAGCGGTGGAATCTCGGCATCCAGCACGTCAAGCTGAGCCATATCGTATGGATTTTGGCTCAGCACAAACGGCGAGAGAGCGCTGGCCAGCGCCAGCAGCCCGATCGAGACAAGCGCGATAACGGCGACCCGGTCACCTCGCAATTGGCGCCACAGGCTGGGACGCGGCTGTGTCATCGAACGCGCGCTCATCGGGCCTGTACTCCCAGGCTGACGCGCGGGTCGATCAACACATAGAGCACATCGACAAGGGTGTTGATGGTGACGAAGATCGCTCCGACCACCATGATGTAGGCGATGATCAGCGGTACGTCAGCGCGGTTGACGGCATCGAGAAACAGGAAGCCCATGCCGGGCCACTGAAACACGGTCTCGGTCAAGATCGTATAGGCGAGCAGCGTGCCAAGCTGCAGGCCGCCAAGTGTTACCAGCGGAATCGCGGCGTTGCGCAGGCCATGCGAGAGCCAAACGCGCCAGGGCGGCAGGCCCTTGGCCCAGGCGGTGCGGATGAAATCTTGATCGAGCACGTCCAGCATTTGTCCTCGCACCAGCCGGATGAAGAGCGGCAGCATGATCGAGGAAAGCGTCATGGCGGGGAGCACCAGGTGAGCCAGACCGTCGGCGCTCAGCAGTCCGGTCCGCCAGGGTCCGATCGCGACCGTTTCACCACGGCCGAACGAGGGCAGCAGTCCGAGCTCCACGGAGAAGATGGTGATGGCGAAAATGCCGGTGAGAAAAATAGGCACCGAGATGCCAAGCACGCTCAAGCCCATAATGGCGCGCGCCGCGATGCTGTTTGGATTGAGCGCGCAATAAAGCCCCGCCGGCAGCGACAACAGCGCAACGATCAAGCTTGCCGCCAGCACCAGCTCGAAGGTGGCAGGAAATTTGGACAGGATCACTTCGAGCGCCGGACGCTTGAAAACATAGGAGGTGCCCAAGTCGCCGCGCACGGCGTTACCGAGAAAACGGGCATATTGGACGGACCAGGGATCGTCGAGGCCAAGACGGGCGCGCAATGCCTCGCGCTCGACCTGTGAGGCCGCATCACCGGCCAATTCGCGCGTCGGATCGCCGAGCGATGCCTTGACGCCAAAACCGATCGTGCTGATCACGGCCATGACGATGAGCGCTTGGCAAAGACGGCTTATGACAAAGCCGAGCGCCGCTATCGATCTTGCTCCCCGGCAAATGCGGAGGCTGATCGCCGCCTCACGCGTGCGCCTTCAAGGGGTTGGGGCCGTAAGCGTTTTGGCCGGGCGTGCCTTCCAGGGCGCCAAGATCGACGATCGCCCAGATCGTGCCGATGACGGGAAGCAGAAGAAGCAGGCACCACCAGCCGGATTTGCCGCGGTCGTGGCAACGCTTGATGTGGAGGCAGATGCCGGCAAGCAGGATCAGAATGCCCATGGTCAGGGGGATCAGTCCCTCATTTCCAAAGATGATGCCCGAGACAAGCCAAACGACAAACAAGACGCCGACGCCGATCCACCAGAGCTGGCGGTTGATGCGGCCATCGACGCTGGTGAAGAGGTATTTCCAGTCGATATTTTCCATGGCTACTCCACAACCAGATCGCCCAGAAAGGGCATGTTCATCACATTGATGACCGGCTCGATATTGACGCCCTTGCGCGCCGCCCAGGCCAGATGCTGCCAATGCAGCGGCACCAAAGCGGCGTCCTCATAGAGGATCCGCTCAACTTGCTGAAGCAGTGTAGCCCGCGCCGCCTTATCGGTCATGGTTTGGCTTTGCAGCACCAACCGGTCCAGCGTCGGGTTCTTGTAGTTGCCGGCGTTGTATTGGCCGTAGCCCGAGGATTTGTCTGGCGACATGGCGAGGAATTCGGCGAAATTGGCGGAGTCTTCGGTGTCCGAATACCAACCGATCATCATGATATCGGCGGCACGCGCGTCGAATTGGGGCCAGAATTGCGCCTTGGGGAGGGTTTTGAGGTCCACCTTGATGTTGATCTTGGCGAGCATCGCGGCGGCGGCCTCGGCGATTTTGTAGTCGTTCACATAGCGGTTGTTGGGCGCCAGCATGGTGACGGAGAAGCCTTGCTCATAGCCTGCTTCCTTCATCAGGCTGCGGGCATGACGCAGATCATGCCGCGGCGATAGGGCATCATCGTGCCCGGGATAACCGGGCGGTGAGAGTTGGCCCGCCGGTGTGGCGAAGCCACGCATGATCTTAGCCGCAATGCCCTCATTGTTGATGGCGTGCACGATTGCCTGGCGGACGCGCTTATCGCGAAATTGCGGCACGCGATCCTGGTTGAGCTGCAGCGTGACGACGCGACTGCCGCGCATGGTAATGAGCACGATCTCGTCGCTTGCCTTCAAGCGCTGGAGATCGGCAGGCGGCACCGGCGCAATGAAATCCACATCGCCCGAGAGCAACGCCGCAACCCTGGTCGGGCCCTCCTTAATGGGGGTCATGACGATCTCACTGACGTTTCCCGGCGAGTCGCGGTCCCAATATTCGTCAAAGCGCTTGAAGACCAGACGAATACCCTGCTCGCGCTCGGTGATTGTGAAAGGACCGGTACCGGAGACGTTATCTGAGGCAAAGGAGGCACCGTGCTTGACGAGCTCGCTCTTGTCGCGGCCACGCTCGTCCTTGCCGCTGTAAAACACCGAATCCATCGGAAAGACGTAGGTGGCGAGGTTGAGGATCAGCGGATAAGGACCCTTGGTGACGAGGTCCACCGTATGGTCATCGACGGCTCGCGCCGCCTCGAAGGGCTCGAACAGGCCCTTGAAGTCGGGGCTTTGCTTGAGGCGGTTGAACGTCCAGACGACGTCCTTGGCCTCCAACGGGTTGCCCGAATGGAAGGTGACGCCGCGGCGCAAGTAGAACCGGACGACGTTGGGTGCAATCTGTTCCCAGCGCTCGGCCAAGCGCGGCTCGAGCGACAGGTCCTTGCGCCAACGCACCAGGGGATCAAACACCATATGGGAAAGCTGCAGGGTGCCGCCGGAGAGCTGCTGGTGGGGATCGAGCGAAATGGGATCGGCGTCATAGGCGAGCCGAAGCGTCTTGGCGCCGGCTGATGAGGCGATGCCCAGGCTCGCCACCAACACAAGCGCCATCAACCACAAACGCATCAATCTACCGGTCACAATCAGACTTCCCGCTTGCACATTGCATGTCGCTCAGTCCCTGCCATATGGCGATTACGGCCGTTTCGGCAACCACCGCAACAATAGCCAATCCTTGTTCTCAATCCAGATTTGCCTATGACTGGTGGTCATGCGCTACTTCATCACAGGAACCGACACGGATGTGGGCAAGACGGTCGCGGCCGCTTGGGCCATGCTGCATCTTGAGGCCAACTATTGGAAGCCGGTACAGGCGGGGATCGAAGGGGAAACCGACCAAGCTCAAATACGCCGCATCACGGGCGCAGATGATGATCGATTTCATGACAGCGCCTATGTGCTGCCTGATCCGCTCTCCCCGCACGAGGCTGCAAAGCGCGCCGGCGTGACAATCGACATGGACGCCTTCGAATTGCCCGAGGGCGACGGGCCGCTTGTGGTCGAGGGCGCCGGCGGCCTCATGGTGCCTTTGAATCAGACGCGTTATGTGGTTGATCTCATTGAGATGCTTGGCCTTCCGGCTATCTTGGTCGCGCGCTCGAGCCTGGGCACAATCAACCACACGCTGCTTTCGTTGGGCGCCTTGCGCGCGCGCCATATTCCGGTCGCAGGCGTGGTGATGAACGGACCGCCGAGCCCCCACAACCGCGAGGCGATCGAAACCTATGGAGCGGTGCGGGTGCTGGCCGAGATCCCGCCGCTCGATCCACTGAACCGCGAGGCGTTGCTGGCGATCAAGCCGGAATGCGATCTGATGAAGGTGACTGTACCGGCATGAGCGATCTGCTTCAGACCGACCGCCAGCACATCTGGCACCCCTACACGCAACACGCGACCGAGCAGGCGCCGGTCGTGATAACACACGCCCGGGGCGCGAGCCTGGTGAGCGACGACGGTCAAGAAATCCTCGACCTCATCTCGTCCTGGTGGACCTGCGTGCACGGTCACGCGCACCCCGAACTCAACGCCGCGCTCACCAAACAGGCGGGCTTGATGGAGCACGTCATGTTTGGCGGGTTCACCCACGCGCCGGCCATTCGGCTGGCCGAGGGCTTGAGCGCAATCCTGCCTGGAAACCTGTCGCGCGTGTTCTATTCGGACAATGGCTCGACGGCGGTCGAGGTGGCGATCAAGCTCGCTTACCAATATTGGCGCAACCGCGGGGAAGAGAAGCGCACATCGTTCCTGGCCTTCGAGGGCGCTTATCACGGCGACACGCTGGGTGCGATGTCGCTTGGCCACAGCTGCGGCTTCTTCAATCTGTTCGAAGGGTTGATGTGCGAAGTGCGCGCCCTGCCCTTTGCCGCGACCTTCGAGGGCGACGAGGCGGTCGAGGAGGTCGAGGCCGAGGCGCTCAGCGCGATCGACGGCATATTGGCCGAACATGGACAGAAAACCGCCGCGTTGATCGTCGAACCGTTGATGCAGGGCGCGATCGGCATGCGGCTCTGCCGGCCGGCGTTCTTGAAGGCGGTGGTCGAGCGGGCCCATGCGGCCGGCCTGCTCGTCATATTCGATGAGGTCGCCACCGGTTTCGGGCGGACGGGCAAAATGTTCGCGCTCGATCATATCGGTTTTGAGCCCGATCTCGTCTGCCTCTCCAAGGGACTCACGTCAGGCTATATGCCGCTGGCGGCAACGGTGGCGCGGGAGGATATTTTCCAGGAATTCTTGGGTGAAGATTTCGAAAAGGCGCTGCCCCATGGCCATACTTTCACGGCCAATCCGCTGGCTTGTGCCGTTGCCTTGCGCTCGCTCGAACTGTTTGGAGAGGAGAAGACGCTTGAACGCGTCGCGCACATCACCGGACGGCACGAAATGGCGCTCACGGCGCTCAAGGATCACAAGCGCGTCAGCCGGCCGCGGCGCCTGGGTACGCTGCTCGCCTTCGATCTGGCCGGCAGCGGCGATGGCTACAAGTCAGATGAAAGCCTGCAGTTGCGCGACTGGTATCTGGCGCACGGGCTCAACATCAGGCCGCTTGGCCCAAGCGTCTATCTGATGCCGCCCTACTGCATCAGCGAGAGCGAGCTGGATCGCGCTTATGACGGACTGCTAGATGGGCTTTCAGCCTTGGATGGCTGACTCCAGCCGGCCGTAGATGATGTGCCAAGTGGCGACACCGTCGTGGCGCTTGTCGAATGCCTCCATGGCTTGGCGCAGACGGCTCGGCGTCAGCCGTTTGCCCGCACCCAGCGGCCTTGCCGCGCCGGTGCCCCGCAATTCAGCCAACAAGGCGCGCGCCGAACCGTAGTCGACAGTGGTGCGCTCCTCACGCAACAGCCCCGGCAAATTTTCGGTCGGCGGATCATCCAGCGCGAAATCCAAGGCGCGCATCTCATTGCTCCATTCGACCAGAAAATCGGGACCGCTGGCTGCAAAAAGCAGCACGCCACCTGGCGCGAGGCGGCTGCGCAAGCGTTCGAGGCCACGGGCTGGATCGTCAAACCACTGCACCACCATGCTGGAGACAATGAGGTCGAAGCGGGCATCCTCCGGCGGCGCTTCCCCGTCCAGGACAGCAAAGCGAGCATTACCGGCAGCGGCGAAATTGGCCCGACAGGCCGCCACCATTTCGGGCGCGATGTCGGTGATGAGAACGCTGCCCCGCCGATAACGCTGAAGCAAATGGCGCGTCAGGAACCCGGTGCCGCAACCGATCTCCAACACATTTGGCGCATCGAGCGCCGGCAGATCGGCGGCCAGCTTGTCGGCAATGTCACGCTGCAGGCGCGCATGACGGTCATAGGTCGCCGCGTGCCGCGCAAAGCGGTCGCGCATCCGCGATTTAGTTTGAGATGCGGGTGACAAAGTCATTGATCTCATCGGCGCACCATTGCGGCTGGCTGAGCGGCAGGGCATGACCGCCGTCGGGACGCAGCCGCAGATCGGTATCGCCCCAAATGGCTTGCGTCATCTCGATTGGCACGATCGCGTCGTCTTGCGAACCTATCGCCACAAGCGGACAGGTGAGTTCATGGCGTGCTTCGCGCTCGTCCCAACCGGCCAGCCAATCGAGCCCGCCCTTGAGCGCCGAGACATCGTAATTTTCCCGCTGCGTGAAATCTTGTGTGCCGCAAGCGCGCCAAAAGCGCTGCATCTGAGCGACCGGATCGCGGTCGAGACCGCGCCTCATGGCCTCGATTTGGCGCGGCTCGATATGGGCGGCGAAACAATCGAAACCGGCGATGCTGATGAGGCCGCGCAGGGGTCTGGGCCCGTGTTTCAGGAGCCACATGAGACCGAATGAATGCCCGACGCCAACCGCGTTGGGCGGCATGAAACTGGTGCCCTGAGGCGCACCCAGCAAAAAGCCCAACTCGATGCTGTGGCACTCATAATCGGGCAGCAAATCGATGACGTCACGCCACATCGCATTGTTGAAGCCCCAGCCATGGACAAGAATAAGGGGCGGATTCTGCACGTTATCTTCGGCCATCACGCGCTCATGCAAGCTATTGGAATCACGATTTTTTCACGCGCTTTCCCGAATCCCGCCGACGGCCTCGAGCGCGCCAAGAAGGCGTTCGAGATCGTTCTCGGTATGCGCAGCGGAAAATGCGATGCGCAGGCGCGCGGCGCCCTTGGGCACGGTTGGCGGACGGATCGCGGTGACCCAAATGCAAGCCGCAGCCAGCCGCGCGCCCAAAGCGAGCGCGGCGTCCGATTCGCCAGCGATCAGAGGGACAATCTGGCTTTGCGATCCGCCGACATCATAGCCCAGCGCGCGGGCCTCGCGGCGGAAGGTGGCGGCGAGCCCTGCCACGTGAGCGCGCTCGTCATCCATCTGAGGCAACAGATCGAGCGCGGCGTCGATGGCGCCAAGCACGGCCGGTGGCAGAGCAGTCGAATAGATCAAGCCGGCGCAGCGGTTGATGAGATAGTCGCGCATCAGATCCGAGCACGCCACATAAGCGCCAAAGCTGCCAAGGGCTTTGGAGAATGTGCCGATGACAAGATCGGAACCACCGCTCAGGCCCCTTCCCTTCTCGCCCAACACTCCGGTGGCGTGAGCATCATCGCAAACCACAAGGGCATCCGAGCCATGGGCCAGATCGACTATGTCGGCCATCGGCGCGACGTCGCCATCCATGGAGAACACGCTCTCGGTCAAAACGAATTTGGGCCGAGGGTCGTCAGCGTACTTGGCCAGCAATTCAGCCAAGTGCGCGGAATCGCAATGACGATAACGGATCTGGCGCACGCCCGCGGCCGCGCAACCAAAATGCATGCTGGCGTGGTTGAGGCGATCAGCGAAGACAAGCGGTTCGCCGCCCAGCACCTTGGCGTCGAGCAGGGCTTGCAAGACGGCGGCGTTGGCCTGGAAGCCCGAGGCCATCACAAGCGCCTGGGGCATGTTCTTCAGAGCCGCCAATTTGGCTTCGATCGGAGCGAAGGGTTCGAGGTTTCCGGTGACCAGACGCGAGGCGCCAGATCCGGCACCGAGCGACTTCGTCCAATCGCGAGCCCGCTCGATAACTGCGGGGTGATGGCTCAGTCCCAAATAGTCATTGCCGGCGAAATTGACATAATCGACGCCGTCCAATGTCACGCCGACGGCGCCCCCGCGCCCCATGTGACGCAGCTCGCGGCGCAAGCCTTCGACATTGCGCTCCTTTAGAAAGGCATCATAGCGGCTTTCTCTTGGCACCATGATCCTGTATTACCGGAGCGCCGGTCCGGCAGCAAATGCCGCGAGTAGAACGTCATGAACGAGCAAATGCAGAGCGAGCAAACACCACCCGCCAATGGCAGCGGCGGACCCAAGGGGTCCGCCAAGGCAGATCTGCGGCACGATTGGTCGGCGCAAGAGGTGGTCGACATCATGGGGCTGCCGCTGACGGAGCTCATTTTTCGCGCGCAAGAGCTTCACCGCAAACACCACCCTGAAAACACCGTGCAACTTGCGAGCCTGCTGTCGATCAAGACCGGCGCCTGCCCGGAAGACTGCAAATACTGCCCCCAATCGGCCCATTACGCGAAGGCGACGGGCGTCGATCGCCAAGCGTTGATGGATGTCGGCGACGTGCTCGAGAAAGCCGAGCAAGCACGCGCGGCCGGCGCCACACGATTTTGCATGGGCGCGGCCTGGCGCGAGGTGCGCGACGGGCCGGACTTTGATGCCGTGTTGGAGATGGTGCGGGGCGTGAAGGCGCTCGGGCTGGAAGCATGCGTCACGCTTGGCATGTTGAGCCAAGACCAAGCCGACCGTTTGGCCGAGGCGGGTCTTACTGCCTACAACCACAATCTCGACACCTCGCCCGAGTTTTACGGCGAGATCATCTCGACGCGGACTTTTCAGGACCGGCTGGATACGCTGGCGCGCGTGCGCCAGAGCGGCGTCACGCTGTGCTCGGGCGGCATCATCGGCATGGGCGAGAGCGAACTCGACCGGGCCCGCATGCTCCAAGTGCTCGCCAACCTCGACCCTCAGCCCGAAAGCGTGCCGATCAACGCGCTGGTGCCCGTACCGGGCACGCCCTTGGCAAACCGCGCGCCCGTCGATGCGATCGACATGGTGCGGATGGTGGCCACCGCCCGCATCGTCATGCCCTCTTCGCGCGTGCGGCTCTCGGCCGGGCGGCACGATTTTTCGCGCGAGACGCAGATTCTTTGCCTGCTGGCTGGCGCCAACTCGATTTTTTATGGCGAAAAACTGCTGACCACGGCCAACAACGATA
Organism: Hyphomicrobiales bacterium; assembly: GCA_021775595.1. Lineage (GTDB taxonomy): Bacteria > Pseudomonadota > Alphaproteobacteria > Rhizobiales > Methyloligellaceae > JAJFHN01. Next base: position 17,425 of record JAJFHN010000029.1, on the reverse strand, counting down.
CAGACGAAGATCTCGCCATGATCAGCGAGGCGGGGCTTGAGGTCGAGAGCCACTCAAAGGCGGCGCGCGGCGCGGACAGCGCCTAGGATCAGCGCGTAATAGTCTGTTTTTGTTGAGAATAATGCCATGAGCAGCTCACGCACCGTCTATGTCAACGGCGACTTCGTTGCGGAGGCAGACGCCAAGATCTCAATATTCGACCGCGCCTTCCTGTTCGCTGATAGCGTCTATGAGGTGACGGCCGTGCTCGATGGCAAGCTCGTCGACTTCGACAACCATATGAGCCGGCTCGCCCGCTCGCTGGGTGAAATGGAAATCGCCGCGCCGCTCGAGCCGGGCGATCTGCGGGCCATGCACGAGGCATTGGTCGAACGCAACGGATTGCGCGAAGGCTTGATCTATATGCAAGTGAGCCGGGGAAGCGCCGACCGCGACTTCGCCTACCCCGATGGCATTCAACCGACGCTGATCGCGTTTACGCAAGAAAAGACTCTAACAAACTCGCCCTTTGCCGAGATGGGCGTCAAAGTCGTCACCCTGCCCGATATTCGCTGGAAGCGCCGCGACATCAAATCGACAGCGCTGCTCGCTCAAGCGATGGGCAAGGAAGCGGCCAAACGCCAAGGCGCATTTGAGGCGTGGATGGTCGAGGACGGCTTTGTCACCGAGGGCACGTCGTCGACGTCCTTCATCGTGCTGGCGGATGGCACGCTCGTCACGCGGCAGTTGAGCTCGGCGATTCTGGCCGGGGTAACGCGCCGCGCAATTATCAAACTGGCCGAGCAAACCGGTATTCGGGTCGACGAACGGCCCTTCAGCGTGGACGAAGCCTTAGGGGCAAGCGAGGCCTTCTTGACCAGCGCATCGACCGTCGTGCTATCGATTATCGAAATCGACGGCGTAAAAATAGGCAATGGTGAGCCCGGACCTGTCGCCCGACAGTTCCGTGAGCATTATCTAAGCGAAGCGCGCAAAGGCTGAAGCGAGACTCGGACAGAGCATTGAAGTCATGACCAAATCGACCCAGATCGATCGATATTGCGTGATCGGCGCCGGCGCCTCCGGGCTTGCCGTCGCTAAGACGTTCAAGGAACGCGGTATCCCGTTCGACTGTTTCGAGCGCGAAGCAGACATCGGCGGTTTGTGGAACGAGGCGACACCGACGGGCTTGGTCTATGAGACTGCCCACCTCGTTTCCTCGCGCACCCAGACCGAATTCGAAGATTTTCCGATGCCCGAAGACGATCCGATTTATCCGAGCCATCGCCAGGCGCTGGCCTATTTCAAGGACTACGCCGATCATTTCGGCATCCGCGACGACATCACGCTCAACACCGCCGTCGAAAGCGTCGAGGAAGCCGACGGAGGCTGGCGGGTCAAGCTCGCGGGCGAGCGTACGCCGCGCAAGTATGCGGGCGTGGTTATCGCCAACGGGCATCACGACACGCCGCGTATGCCCGAGCGTCCCGGCACGTTCACGGGCGAGATCCTGCATTCGCGCAAATACCGACATCCCTCGCAACTGGCAGGCAAGCGCGTTCTGGTGGTTGGCGCGGGAAATTCAGCCTGCGACATCGTCATTGACGCCGTGCACCACGCCAAGGAAGCGCATTTGAGCATCCGGCATGGATATTTTTTCGTGCGAAAATTTATGTGCGGCTGGCCGACGGACAAGGTCCTGGCGTTCTTCGAGGCGATGCGTCTGCCGCGCCTGATACGGCAATACATGTACATGTTCGCACACCGCATCATCACAGGACCGGCAAGGCGCTATGGCCTGCCGACGCCCGAGCACAATATCCTCGACACACATCCGACGCTCAATTCCGAACTTCCCGGCCATGTCGCGCACGGAAACATAACTGTGCGGCCGGACATCGAGGCGTTCGACGGCAAGCGCGTTCGCTTTGACGACGAGAGCGATGGCGAATTCGATCTCATCGTCTATGCCACCGGTTATGCCATGAGCTTTCCGTTCATCGACGAGCGCCTGTTGATCGATGATGACGACAGGCCGAAGCTCTATCTCAATGTGTTTCATCCGAAAAAAAACACATTGTTTGCCGCCGGGCTCGTCCAAGCCAATGGCAGCATCTGGCGGTTGGCCGACTACCAGGCGCGGCTGATCGCAAATTTCATCGTGGCGCGGGCGCTTGGCCATGAGCGGGCGTCTTGGTTCGGCGCGCTCAAATCGGGCGGCCGCAAGGCTGAATCGATCGACACCTTCATGGCGACGGAACGTCATTTGCTCGAGCGCGACTATTACGCCTATGGCCGGCACCTCAAAAAACTCAACCGGCGCTTCGGGACGATGGCGCAGGCGCATTATCCAACAAGCGCAGCGCGATCCCAAAGCGCCGACTCAACCAAAAATTCTGCGGTCGAGGTTACGAGCGGTCAGCGCGCCACCTGATGCATCAGGCAGTCGGCGCCGTTTGCCCAGCGGCTAACGCTGCGCATGAATTGGTTTAACTGATTGATTTTTAGATATTTTCTTCGAAATACCAGCGCTGCCGGACGCGCTGGCAATCGATGTGATCAGCCTTGCCCTAGTTCTTCAGGGAGTTGGCTTGCGCGGGCATGCGTCCAGACTGGGACACGGACACCTTTGCAGGCCCATTGGCTTGAAGCGGCAAGACGTCGGCAATGTGGCGCAGCAGGTTGATCTGCGATTCTCGCACTTCGATCTCAATCGATTTCGTGCGGATGTCTTCTTCGGCCCTGACTATCATCTGGCCGATGCGACCCCTCGCATCTTCAGCATCTACAGCGGCATTGCTGATCAAATCGGCGTACTCACTGAGACGCCGTAGCTTTTCTAGATCGGTCATTACCATACGCGTTACTCCATTGTTCCGATCGCGTTTACATCAACACAAGCCCCATAGCGCAGGAATGGGGCAGTTTCTGGTTCGAGCGCTTCGCGTGGTGGTGTTGCGATGATAGGATTGCGCAAAATACTGTTTCAGTAATGCCGACAGGAGGATAAAGGCTCATGTGCGCACCAGAATGTTTTGATGCCGTCGCCCGGGAATTGGACCGCAGGAGCCTGCTCAAGGGCGCGCTCGCCGGCGGCGTGGCCATCGCGGCCGCGGCCGCACCCAAGCCTGCTAGCGCCAGGCAAATGCCGGTGATCGCCAACCGAGTTGTCGATCTGACCCATACACTGTCGCCTGAGTTCCCAACTTATGGCGGAGGCAAACAGCTTGAGATCGAAACGCTGAAGACGTTCGAAAAGGACGGTTACAACACCAAGAAATGGACGCTCTCAGAACACACCGGCACGCATATCGACGCGCCCATACATTTCTCCGCATCGGGCGCCAGCGCCGATGAAATTCCAGCCGATCAGCTCGTTGCGCCGCTGGTGATGATCGACATTCGCGAGCGCGCCGATGGCGATGCCAACACAACGCTGACGCCCGACGACATCAAGGCCTGGATCAAAGCCAATGGCCCGATTCCGCCGGGCGCTTGCGTGGCGATGAACTCGGGCTGGGACCGGCACGCCACTTCGGCCAAATTCCGCAACGCCGATGATAAGGGCGTGATGCACTTTCCGGGTTTTCATGGCGAGAGCGCCAAGATGCTGCTCGAAGAGGCCGATATCGTCGGCATCGCCAGCGATACGATTTCGCTCGATCAAGGCCAGTCGAAGGATTTCGCCTGCCACGTGTCGCTGCTGCCGGCGGGCAAATGGGGTCTTGAGAACGTCGCCAATCTTTCGGCCGTCTCGCCGAAGGGCGCCACGATCGTGGTCGGGGTGACGAAGATCAAGGGCGCGACGGGCGGACCGACCCGGGTGATGGCGCTGATGTAGGCTGGTAGGCGAGCGGCCAGAGACCGTTAGGCTGTTTTCAGCTCGCGCAGCTTGAGTTCCTCGATCATCGCCTCGCGCATTTTGAATTTTTGCGGCTTGCCGGTGACGGTGAGCGGCAGTTCGTCGACGAAGCGGATGTGGCGCGGAATCTTGAAGTGGGCGATCTGGTCTTCGCAGAAGGCTCGGATCTCGGTTTCCTCGGCCGTTTCATCGGGTTTCAGCATGATCCAGGCGCACAGCTCTTCGCCGAATTTCTCGTCCGGGATGCCGAACACCTGAACCGCCTGTATTTTGGGGTGGCGGTAGAGAAAATCCTCAATTTCCTTAGGGAAGAGGTTCTCACCGCCACGGATCACCATGTCCTTGACGCGGCCGACAATGTTGAGAAAGCCCTCCTCATCCATGCGGCCCAGATCGCCGGTGTGCATCCAACCCTCGTCATCGATGGCTTCGCGGGTGCGCTCTTCATCGTCCCAATAGCCCGCCATCACCAGATACCCGCGCGTGCAGATCTCGCCGTCGCGCCCGACTGGGACGGTTCGGCCTGCCTCATCGACGACCTTGGCCTCCACATGGGGATGGATGCGGCCCACGGTAGTCACGCGTTTGTCGATTGAATCATGCGGGCTCGACTGAAACGAGACGGGGCTTGTTTCAGTCATGCCGTAAGCGATGGAGACTTCGGCCATGTTCATGTCCGAGACAACGCGGCGCATCACCTCGATCGGGCACGGCGAGCCCGCCATGATGCCGGTGCGCAGGCTCGAGAGGTCGAAACTGGCGAAATCGGCATGCTGGAGTTCGGCCACGAACATGGTGGGCACGCCATAGAGCGCCGTGCAGCGCTCCTGCTCGACGGCCGCCAGCGTGCTGCCGGGCTCGAAGACCTCGGAGGGAAACACCATAGCCGCGCCGCTCACGGCACAGGCCAGGGATCCCATCACCATGCCGAAGCAATGATAGAGGGGTACGGGAATGCACAAGCGGTCGGTTTCGCCAAGCTCAATGAGTTGGGTCAGGAAATAGGCGTTGTTGAGGATGTTGCGGTGGGTCAACGTCGCGCCCTTGGGCGTACCGGTGGTACCGCTCGTGAACTGGATATTGATGGGCTCGCGGCAATCGAGGCTTGCGGTGATGCCGTCCAAGTCACCGTCTGTAACTGCTTCTCCGGCGGCAATCGCCTGCTCGAAGCCGAACATGCCGGCGACGTCTTCCTCGCCCATCTGAATCACGGTCTTTAGATCCGGCAGCTTGGCGGCCTCAAGCGCACCCGGCCGGGACGAGGCCAATTCAGGCGCCAAGGTCTGCAGCATGGCGATGTAATCGCTGGTCTTGAAGCGCGTGGCTGTGACGAGCGCCTTGCAGCCGACCTTGTTGAGCGCGAATTCGAGTTCGGCCAGCCGGTAAGCTGGATTGATGTTGACCATCACCAGCCCGAGACGGGCGGTGGCAAACTGGGTCAGCAACCATTCGAGCCGATTGGGCGACCAAATGCCGATGCGATCGCCCTTGCGCAAACCGAGCGCGTGAAATCCGGCGGCCAATCGGTCGACGCGGTTTGCAAGCTCGGCGTAGCTCAGGCGGACTTCTTGGGCACAAAAAATTGCCCCGTCGCGTTCACCGTGTTCGCGCACGGTCTGGGCGAAGACTTCAGCAATGGTGCGCTCAATGAGAGGCTGGGCTGTGTCGCCAGCAACTTGGGAGAGATTGTCGATTGGCGCGGTCATAGCGGATTTCAGTGTACAGGTGCAGCAGCCTCGGCCGGCTGGTCTGTTTTCGAGGTTGCCGACAAATCGGCGTTCAAGTGCCGCGCCAAACGCTTGCCAAGCGCGATAATGGTCAATGTCGGAGGGCGCACAAGCGCATCGGGAAAGGTGCTGGCGTCGCAGACGTAGAGATTGTCGAATTTGGTTTTGAGATCCGCATCGATGTGCTCGCCAATGCGCGCCGTGCCGCAAGGATGGGTGCCGCGGGGCGGGTTCCAAAAGATTGAATCCGGATCGCAGCCGGCTTTGATCAAAATGTCTCTGCAGACCAAATAGCCCTGATTGGCGCGCCGCATATCGACTTCGGTCAGCGGCATGGAAATCTCGCCATCGGGCGCCACATAGCCCTTCAAGTCTTCCTTGATCTTGAGCATGACGCCCATCATGCGGGGAAATTTGCCGATCTTAGGCCAGTGCTGGCGTCCCATCAGGATTTGCTGCAACGAAAACAATCCCCAGGGTTGCATCAGCGACGAGTACATCAGTCCTGCCTCGTCGTCGCAGTAGCTGACCGTCATTGGCGATTCATCAGCGTTACCGCGCTGCTCGGAAACGCCGAAAATAACGAAGTTGGTGTCAACGGCCAGCTTGTTGCCGGCATCGGCAATGCCCGAATTCTGCAAAATGCGCGGTGTGCCGATACCGCCGGCCGATATGATCACCGACTTGGCGCGAAGCTCGAACGGCTCGCCGCGGTGCGTCCCGCGCACGCCATTGGCCGCGCCCTCCTCAATGATCGCTTCGCGCACCGTGCACTCGGTCAACAACGCGGCGCCGGCGGCAATCGCCTGGTCCATGAAATCGTTGGCTGTCCATTTGCCGCCGCAACGGCAGCCATACATGCACTTTGCGCCACAGTCGAAAGCAACCCGACAGCGAGAAACATCATTGAATTTGGGCTGGGCATACCAGTCCTGGCCGAGCGCCCTGCCCGCTTCGGCGATGCGTTGCGACGCGCGGCCCATTTGATCGTCGGGCAAAACGGCAATGTTGAGCTCGTCGATTGTCTCTTCGATTTCCTGACCCAAATTGATTCCGGTGCGCGCCTCCCACCAGTCGGGCGGCCCTGAGGCGGCGCCTGCAAACATGTTGGTGGCGCCACCGGTCAGCATCGGACGGACGATGGCGATGCCTTCCTTGGAGCGCAAGAAGCCGCGTTTTTCGGTGTAGATCATCGGGCCCAAGGGCGTGCCGTAGTACCAACTGCCGCGGTGGTCCCTGCCCGCTTCAAGCATGACGACGCGTTTGCCGGCACGCGCCAGACCACGCGCGACCGACGTCCCGCCTGGACCAGTGCCCACCACTATGGCGTCGACCTCGCCAAATTGCTTCGTGATTTCTGACGAGTTGCGGGGCCGGCCTTTCAGCACTGCGGGCGATCCGACGGGATTTACGACCCGCTTAACGGCGTCGGCGATCGAGCGAGCCGCCGAGGTTGGCAGCGCCTGATGTTTCATAACCGCGACTCCCGTTCGATCACTTGAGATTTACCGCCGACTGCCGGCAAAAAAGCAATCCATTATGACACGGTTCAGAACGCCTCGACAGGTCGATGGCGGCGGCAATGTCATGTTGCCCATCTATCACAGATCACATGAAAAAATACCATGGCGCGGCGAAGTAACTTGACTGCGCCGAAACGTCTTCACTAGCGTTGGCGGTGCGATGGTTCCGATCCGGGGGTTGAAAATCCCGGGCGGTTAAAAGGGAACGCGGTGAGAGATTGCTATCTCAACTCCGCGGCTGCCCCCGCAACTGTAAGTGGTTAGTCCGCTTCACAATAGCCACTGGCATTGGCCTCAAGCCGATTGCTGGGAAGGCGAAGCGAACGTTTGAGCCACGAGCCAGGAGACCTGCCTTCGCGGTGTCGCCCATCCGGTGTGCGGGGTGCGCATGGGAACGGACGTCCGTAGTGGCGACTGCTGAAGTGAGTTGGGAGTCACGGCAGGTTTGGCTATGTGCGGATGTGCGTTTGATCCAATCGATCATAAGCGAAGGGATGAATAGGCGGCGCGTGCTCTAGCGCGGCCACCACGCCTTCATTGCATTTTCGAATCTGACCTCGTGTTCCCGCTCGCAGTGGTTTGTCACTGACGGAGGGTACAATGGGATTCGACTATCAAAAACCAACGCCGGCCAAACGGCCGTGCGGATTGAAAACGGCAACTGTTTTTTGGGCCATCGCTGTCGGCGCATTCTCAACGGCGGCCGACAGCGCGCTGGCGCAAGACACACAACTTTCGGGCATCGTGGTCGAGAGTGCGAGCCAAAGCCAAGACAAGATCGATATTGCAACGCTCGGCACGGCGGCGACGGTCGTCACCGGCGAGCAATTGCAGCAGCGCCAAATCCGGCACGTGGCCGACGCGCTGCGTTCGGTGCCCGGCGTTTCGGTCAGCAGGACCGGCGCCTTCGGCGGGCTCAGCCAGGTCAGAATACGAGGTGCGGAAGCCAATCATACGCTGGTGCTGATCGACGGTATCGAGATCAACCGCACCACTGACGGCTTTTTCGATTTTGCCAGCTTGTTGGCCGAAGACATCGAACGGATCGAAGTGCTGCGCGGACCCCAAAGCGGAGTGTGGGGCTCGAACGCGTTGGCCGGTGTGATCAATATCGTAACATCGGACGGCAAAGGACCAGCGCAAGTCAGAGCCCGGGCCGAGGGCGGAAGTTTCGAAACGCGCTCGGGCAATGTGTCGTTGCGCGGCGGCAATGATCGCGCCCACGGCTTGGTCAGCCTGACCTCGCGTGAAACACGCGGCGTCAATGTCTCCAATTTCGGCTTCGAGGACGACGGCTCGCGGCAGGTCAATGTGCGCGCCAAGGGCGGTGCGCAACTGACCGATGCGCTTAGCATCGATGCCAAATATCACCGGCTTTCCAACCTGACCGATATCGACGGTTTGTTCGGCGCGGCGCCCGGCGCCGGCCCCGGCACCTTCGGCGTGACGCTCGATCAACTGGGCGCCACCAACGAAACCGAAACCGAGGTTTGGGGAACAGCGGCGCACCTCAATTTTTTCGACGATCATTGGAAAAACCGGATTTACATCAACGATCAGGAGACGTCGCTCGGCAGCGTCAACCCGGCCTTCGGCAACACCAATCAAATCTCCGACCAGCGTCAATATGGCGTGGTTTCGACCCTGCGCCTCGAGACGCCCGGCCTGCTCGACTCGACGCACGAGTTCACCGGTATGCTGGAAAACGAGGATGAGGGCTTTTTGCCCAATTCCGATTTCATTCGCCGGACGCGCAACGTGGAGAGCTATGTCGGCGAATATCGCGGTGACTTGATGAACCGGCTGTTCGTCAACGGAGCGATCCGCCACGACGACTCCAACACATTCGAGGACTTCACCACCTACAAGGTCGCGGGCGCTCTGCTGATACCCGAGACCGGCACACGGCCGCATGCCAGCTATGGCACCGGGGTGGTGTTCCCCTCCATGTTCGAGCAGTTTGGCCTCCTGCCCGGCTTCTTCGTGCCCAATCCCAACCTGCTGCCGGAGGAATCCGAAGGTTGGGACGCTGGCATCGAGCAGGCCTTCTTCGGCGGTGCACTCATCGTCGACGTCACCTATTTTGAACAAAATCTGCTGGACGAGATCGTCTCGGTGCCAGCCGGATTCTTCTTGTTCACGTCGGCCAATCTGGTTGGCGAGAGCACGCGGGACGGCATCGAGGTCGCGGCGACGGCAAAGCCGACCGACAGGCTTGAGATCACCGGCAGCTATACCTATCTCGACGCGCACGAACCGGATTCGACCGCCGAAATCAGGCGTCCTGCGCATTCCGGCTCGGTTCATGCCGCCTTGCGCTTTGCCGACGGCAGGGGTCTCTTCGATATTGGCGCTGAATACAACGGCAAGATGCAAGACATCGTCTTCGACGCCTTTACGTTCGCGCCAAGCACCACGACGCTCGACGACTTTGTGCTGCTCAAGCTTGCGGTGCAGTATGATGTCGATCAGCGGCTGCAGCTCTTTGGACGCGTTGAGAACGCGCTCGATGAAGACTATGAGGAGGTGTTCAGCTTCAACACCCCCGGCATCGCTGCCTATGGCGGTGTGAGAGTCAAGTTTTCGACCGACGACCCGCCGCTGGAAACGGCACAAAACTAAAAACGCAAACGATGCGGGAGTGCAGAAGAGCGACATGCCAGGCCCTGTTTCCGACACCATCCGGGCGGTCGTAATCTGCCTCCTCGCCTTGTTTTCTGTCACGCAACCGGCGAGCGCCGACGAGCGCTCGCCAAAGCGGATCGTCTCACTCAATCTGTGTACCGATCAGCTCGTCATAATGATTGCCCAACCAGACCATATCGCCGCGGTGAGCTATCACGCGATCAATCCCGACACATCCAATCTGGCCGAGGAGGCGCGCGACCTGCCAATCACCAGCACGCTGGCGGAGGATGTGATTACGCTCAAACCCGATCTGGTGATCGCCGGAACCTTCACCACACGGCCCACGATCGCTTTGTTGCGCCGGTTGGGCATTCAGGTGCTCGAAGTGCCGCCGGCCAACAGCGTTGCAGATATTCGGCACAATGTTGAGATGATTGCCACCGCGCTTGGCGAGCAATCGCGCGGCGAAGAGATCATTGCAAAATTCGACGCCGAACTCGCGGCGGCAGAACGCCCAGGCGACGGCCCAAGCCCAATCGCCGCACCCTATTATGGCGGTAACAACACGTCTGGTTCGGGCACGCTGCTGCATGAGATGCTCGAGCTCGCCGGCTTGCGCAATCTTGCGGCCGAAAAGGGCATGAGCGGTCCATCGCGTTTGTCGCTTGAGCAAATGGTCTTCGACAATCCAGACCTGATCGTATTGGGCTTGAGCTCGGTCCGCCGGCGCTCGCTGACAATCGGTAATTTGGATCACCCGGCGATGCACCGTTTGCTAAGCCAAGTGCCAAGCCTCACCATTCCCGACCGGTTGTGGATTTGCGGCACGCCGCACATTGCACAAGTCGTCACGCGCCTGGCAGAAGCGCGCGAACGCATCGTGGCCAAGCAGAGCACTCAATGAGCAGCGTCGCGGTGAAAGCGCATACGCGGCAGGGCGTCGAAATCAGTTACGCCTGGCTGCTGACGGGCCTCTCGTTGCTGGTCGCGGCCGCCTTTGTCGCATCGCTGCTGGTCGGACCTGCGGCGATCGGCGCGAAGGCCACACTGTTCGCCTTGTTCGCGGGCACGCAAAGCGAGAACGACGCCGCTGTCTTGATCGTGCGCGAGATCCGGCTGCCACGCGCCTTGCTCGGCGTGTTGGTGGGCGCCACGCTCGGACTCTCCGGCGCGGCATTGCAGGGCTATTTGCGCAATCCGTTGGCCGAGCCCGGACTGGTTGGCGTTTCGGCCGGCGCTGCGCTTGGCGCGGTTACGACCATAAACACAGGTTTGGCCAGCGCCTTCGCGTTGGCGCTTCCGCTCGGCGGCTTGGCCGGCGGACTGGCCGCGGTCCTCATCGTTCAGGCCCTAGCCGGGCTGCGCGGCGGTCCACTCACGCTGATTCTGGCGGGCGTCGCGGTCACGACATTCGCCAGCGCACTGATGTCGCTCTCGCTCAATCTCTCGCCCAACCCTTTCGCAGCGCTCGAGATCGTTTTCTGGCTGCTTGGCTCGCTGGCCGACCGCAGCTTCACCCATGTTTGGCTTGCCGCACCGTTGATTTTACCGGGGCTTGCGATGCTGCTTTTGCTGGGGCGTTCGCTCGATGCATTGACGCTCGGCGAAGACGGCGCCGCCAATCTCGGCGTCAATCTGGCGACCACACGGGTTTTGCTCGTTGTCGGTGTAGCGCTGTGTGTCGGCGCTGCGACGGCGGTGGCCGGCGCCATCGGTTTCGTCGGCTTGGTTGTTCCTCACCTGTTGCGGCCCCTGGTGGCGCAGCGACCGAGCCGCCTGCTCACCTCCAGCATGTTGGGCGGCGCGGCGTTGGTGCTGATCGCCGATATCGCCGTACGCGTGATTGCGCCGGGCGCGGACCTAAAATTGGGCGTGCTCACTTCATTGGTCGGCGCACCGTTGTTCTTTTATTTGGTGATGAAGACGCGCCGGAGCTTGCTGTGACCAACCCGATGATTACAACCAAGCAGGTGAGCGTCGAGCTCGGCGGGCAGCGGATTATTGATGGCGTCAGCCTCGAAGCATATGCGGGCGAGGTCGTCGGCCTGGTCGGACCGAACGGTGCGGGCAAAACGACATTGCTTCGCGCGATTTCGGGTCTGCTCTACCCCGTTTCCGGATCAATTGCCTTGGAAGGTGAAGATATCGCCCAAATGGCGCCCCGACTGCGCGCGCAGAAACTCGCGCTGCTGCCTCAGGACCATGTCGTGCACTGGGCGATCAGCGTCGAAGATCTCGTCGCGCTCGGCCGATTGCCCTATCGCGGTTTTGGCGCGGCATTGTCGCCAGCCGACCGGGCGGCAATCTCTAATGCGCTGGCCGCCATGGATGTGGCTGATTTCGCAAAGCGTTCTGTCATCGAGCTGTCAGGCGGCGAGCGGGCCCGCGCATTGATCGCGCGCGCGCTGGCCCAGGAGACGCCCATTCTGTTAGCGGATGAACCTGCCGCCGGTCTCGATGCCGTTCATCAGCTTGATCTGTTTGGTCATCTGCGCGGCCTAGCCGAGCAGGGGCGATGCGTCGTGGTCGTGCTGCATGATCTCACTATGGCGTCGCGCTTTTGCGACCGGCTTATCGTGCTCGATCACGGCAAGGTTCACGCCTCTGGCGGCGCGGCGAAGGTTTTGACGTCCAAGGTATTGAAGACGGTCTATGGCATCACCGCCTATCGCGGCACGGCGGACGGCGTGCCATTTGTGGTGCCGCTCAAAACTCTGGCTGAGACGAGCACCACTGCACGCGATGCCGCCGACCGCTCCAATTGACCTGTATCATTCATAGCTGCAGAGCTATTGGCTAGATCAATGACGCCCGTCGTGCTTTGGCGGGTCCCAGCTGCCTATTGGAGAAGCCCTTGGGTCTTTCACGCCGCACATTCCTGGCTGGCACCGCCGCGCTTGTGGCAGCACCTGCGCTCGCCAAGCGAAGTTTTGCGCGCGAGCCCGGTGCGCCATTGCCCATTCCGTCGCTGGTCGATCTCAAGTCGGACCCTCAGGTTCTGGAAGCAATTGCCGGAAAATCGTCGATGCTGGCTGGCGCGACGACCCCGACGCTGGGCTACAGCCAGCCGTATCTCGGCCCGACACTGCGGGTGAGCCGGGGCAGCATTGCGCGGCCAAAGGTGCTCAACCGATTGAGCCAACCAGTGACGACGCACTGGCACGGCCTGCACGTGCCAGCCATTGTCGATGGCGGCCCCAAGCTCGAAATCGCGCCCGGCGCCAGCTGGGACCCCGAGCTGCTGATCGATCAGCCAGCCTGCACAGCCTGGTATCACAGCCACGTCCATCACCGCACCGCCCAGCAGGTCTATCAAGGTCTGGCCGGCATGATCATCGTCGATGACCCAGGAGCGCCCGATCCCGGTTTGCCCAAAACTCACGGCGTCGACGACCTGCCGCTGGTGATTCAAGACCGCGCATTCGACAGTGACGGCCACCTGGCCTACAGCAGCCGGCGGCACACCATGATGCACGGCTTCAAGGGCGATACGGTTCTGGTCAATGGCGCCGTCACGCCAAAAGCATCGGTGCCCGCGGGCCTGGTCCGGCTGCGCCTGCTCAACGGTTCAAACGCGCGCATCTATCATTTGCGCTTTGCCGACGACCGGACATTTCATCAGGTCGCAAGCGACGGCGGCCTGCTTCCCAAGCCGGTGGCCCTCACCTCGCTCAGATTGTCGCCGGCCGAGCGGGTCGAAATCATCGTCGATTTCTCCAACGCCAGTCCGGTCTCGCTGCTGAGCGGGCCAGACGGCAATACCATGATGGGCGGCGGCATGATGGGTCGGGGCATGATGGGCGGCGGATCGGACAACCCGCCGCAGGCCGCTGGCGGAACCGAGGGCGAATTCGATGTGATGAGTTTTGCTCCAGACCGCAACAAGCCGGCAGCGGTCAGCACCCTGCCCGCAGCGCTCGCTGGCGCACCGACACCCAATCTCGGCGACCCCGTACGCACCCGCCGCCTCAGCCTAGACATGCACGGCGGCGGCATGGGCAGAGGGAGCATGGGGGGTGGAATGCGAGGCGGCGGAATGCGAGGCGGCGGAATGATGGGTGAATTGGCGATCAATGGACGCGCCTTCGACATCGACCGTGTCGACCAGGAGCTCAAGCGCGGCGAAACCGAACGGTGGGTGGTCTCGGCGAATATGATGGCCCACCCATTCCACGTGCACGCCACCTCGTTTCAGGTGATGTCGCAGAACGGCCAATCGGTTCCTTATGAGACGATGGGCCTCAAGGATGTTGTGCTGGTGCAGGGAGAAGCCGAAATCCTGGTGCGCGTCGACCAGCCGGCGAGCGATGCTGTGCCTTTCCTCTATCACTGCCACATCCTCGAGCACGAGGACGGCGGGATGATGGGTCAGTTCACCGTAAGCTGACTGCCGGCGTTCGGTCTCAGGCCACCGCCGCCTTGCCCGCAGCCATGGCGAGGAAGAAATAAGCGAATCCGGACGAGATCATGTTGATGCCAACCAGCAGGCCGATCGCCCAGGTGGCCGAACTCGGCAGTTCGGCGATAATCAACACGCCAACGGCGATGCCGATGATGCCGGCGAGCAGCATCCAGGCCCAACCTTCGCGCGGGCGCATGCGAACCGCCATGCCGGCCTCAAGCGCACCCTGCAGGATAAACATGGCCGCCAGAAACGCGGTCAGGGTCAAAATGCCTGCAAGAGGCAAGAACGCTAACCAAGCACCGGCCAGTAGATAGACCAGGCCGATGAGCAAGGTCAGCAGAAACTCGCTCCATTTCTGGGTCGAGAAGGCATGAAAAATCTGAACGATGCCGCCGATCAGGAACACCCAGCCCAGGAAGATCTTCGCCGCGATGGTCGTAACGAAGGGAAACGCAATAGCGATGGCGCCGAGGATGATCAAAGCCAGCCCCAACACCATGAACCATTTGCGATTTTCCGCGATCGCAGCCTGCACCATGGCCATGGACGGAGGAGAAACGCTGGATGTGGGTTGCTTAGCCATGAATGCACCTCATGCTTGCTGTTGTTTCGATCACGATCAGCGGGGAAGCCAGAATCAAGAATAGCCTATGCCGTTATCGAGCCAAAGCGTTTCCGGCTCACGCCCCATCCTCAAATCCAGAATGCGAGCACCAGCGGCAGCACGATGATCGAAAGCAGGGTCGAGACCAAAATGAAACTGGCGACGCCTGGTGCCTCATCTGGATCGTACAGCTCGACCCACAAATAGGGCGTTACAGCAATCGGCATCATGCACATGAGTATGAAGACGCTCCGCGCCACATCCTCAAATTCGAACACGTGCAGCAAGCCAAAGGTGACGCCCGCCGCCATCAGCAAATGCAAAAGAGCAAGGCCAGCACCTTGCCACAGCATGCCCAGATTCAGCGTCGCTAGGGTGTGGCCGAGCGTTATCAGCATCAAGGGGATGGCAAACCCGCCAAGAATGTCGAAGGTGCTATCGATCGGCGACGGCAAGCGTGCTTGGGTCGCCATCAGTACGATGGCGAGGATCACGGCGTAGATCACGGGCTTTCGGAACACATCGCCCAATGTGATTTTGCCCCTGGGCACCCAGGTGCCGACGGTGAAACTGATGATCAGGATGACGATGACGAAGGCCATGGCATACGCCAAACCTTGGTTGCCCAAGGCCAAGGCACACACGGGCAAGCCGATATTGCCGGCATTGTTCAGCATGTTGGGAATAAAATAAGCCCGCAACGGCAAGCCCATGAGCAACAGGAAAGTCGAGCCGATCAAAGCAAAACAAACCACCACGGCAAGGACCGCCAGCATCATCTCCATGAAGGCGCCGAGCGGGACGTGCTGCTTGCTGAGATGCGAGACGATCAATGTCGGATAACCGACATTTGCCAGCAGCATCGCCATGACTTTGTTATCGAAGGGCAGCTTGAGAAGCGCCAGCGCATAACCGACCAGCACGCACAACATGACCGGCAAAATGACGCCAAGCACGTGGCCGATCACTTCTTCCATCGTGCGCCCCTTAGATCGCTTGTCTAAATTCGGTTGTTGCGTTGGTGATGGCGAGCAGGACCTGTATTGCCGGCGCGGCTGCGCGATGGGGTGCAATCATTTTCGATTCAAAACGCGGGAGCCCGACACAGGGGAATTGCCTTGCCGGGGGATCATTCAACCGGTCTTGGCTTGCTTTTCCAATGTTGCTTCTCGCGCGCGGTATTGGCCTTCCAAAACTTCAATGTGTGCGAGCACATTTGTGAGGGCCTCGTTTTTGGATTTGTCTTGCGCCTCATCGACCCACTGTTCGAATTCCTCACGCAGAGTCGAAAGAATATCCAGACCGCCCTTCACTTCTAGGAGGTCGTTTTCCGGCTGAGAGCTGCTATCGCTTGGCATGCGTAACTCACCTATTTTTATCTAACTGCAAGATGCCACATCGGCGGCGCGTTCCAAGTCGGAAGCCGGCGGGCGGGGCTGCGATGATAGCAACACTTCGGCTGGATTCAATCCGGCCAAATTGCCGATATGACCGCTATCGGCTACGATCCAAATACTCAGCGGAGAGACGATCCGCGCAGCTCAATAGGTTCAGCAAACACCGACGAGGGCGACCCGTTATGATGACATTGGCATTTGGACTGCTTGCCTTGAGCGCATTCTTCCTCTGGTATCGCAAGGCCAGCTGGGGATGGTCGCTGGTGCTGGCCGCACTGATCATCGGGATTGTCATCTTTGTGCAAGATGTCGACTTCTCGACGAACCTGGGAATTCAGCTATGAGCCAGCCAATCGTAACGCCCGAGCTTGCGCGCGCGCTCAATTTCGTTGGGATGATGGCGATGGTCGGGGTGCTGATCGGCGCCATTATCATCCAATTTTATTATCGCGAGCTGCCCTGTACGCTTTGTCTGTTACAGCGCTTGGCCATGGTCGGCGTCGCGGTGGGCGCGGCGATGAACCTGATGCTTGGACCCGATGCCAGAAACTACGGCGTATGTCTGGTTTCCGCCGTCTTCGGAATGGCCATATCGCTGCGCCAGTCGATGCTGCACATCAACCCGTTCTTCGACAAATCAACGGGCCTGCCGACAATGGAGTCCACGGCCAACATGCCCTTCGGCGAATCCATACTTGGCTTGAACATGTATGTTTGGGGCGTCGTTATCTTCGGCACGGTGATGCTGGCGGTCGCCATCGCCCAATTGTTCCATGGCCAGTTCGAGCCGAGCAAAAAAGAACCAAAATGGTTGAGTCAGCTCGCCACAATCGGCGTGGGATCGCTTGTTGTGGTTGTCGCGCTGCAGACGGTCCTGACATTCCTGGAGTGCGGACCTGGCGATTGCCCCAACAATGGCGGCTGGGATTGGTGGATTCTTCGCTGACGGCTGACCGAGCGCCCGTCACGTCATACGGTGGTGCAGGTCGAACATGATCCACAGACTGCCGCCGACCATAATGAAAATCAGAAATGCTGCGAACAGCAGCGCAAACAAATTTTCGCGCGGCGTGTGCTTCAGATCCAGGTGCAGGAAATAACGCAAATGCACCAGGACCTGGACGATTGCCAATGCTGCGATCGTTAGCAGCGCCGGTGTGCGCGGCAAAATTTCAAAGGCAACCAAGCCAAAGGGTATCGCGGTCAGGATCAGCGCCAGCGTGAATCCGGTGAGATAGGTGCGGAGGCCGGGCGCCATGCCGTGGGGTGGGTTTGGCATCTAGAGAACCCCCGGCAGGTA
>JAJFHN010000028.1 GCA_021775595.1 Hyphomicrobiales bacterium | reverse complement strand
AGTCTTGAGATGACTTTCCATATAGCGCCGGTTGTGCAGGCCGGTGAGCGCATCGGTGATGGCCATCTCGACGCTTTCGGCCAAGCGGTTCTTGAGATAATCGGCATAACGCTTCCGCTTTATCTGCGTGCGCACGCGGGCCTGCATTTCGTTGGGATCGATTGGCCGCATCAGGTAATCGTTGACGCCCAGATCGAGACCGCGCAGCAAGCGGGCGTCGTCGCCGGGCTCGGTGATCACCAGAATGGGCAGATGGCGGATACGGTCGAGGGAGCGGACCTGCGAACACAATCTCAAGCCGTCGGAATCCTTGAGGCTCAGTGAAACGATCAATAGGTCGAAATCCCCTTCCGCAAGCGTCATCAACGCCGTTTGCGGGTTGGTTTCGCGGGTGATGTCGGGATGTTCGGCCTGCAGGGTCTCGTACATGCGTTGGGCGAAGCGCTCATGATCTTCGACAATAAGCAAGCGGCCGCCACTGCCTGAGAGGAATGCACCTCCACCGTCGGTATCGGACAAGCCCATTTGCTCGCTGGTGTTGGCGCGCATCAACATTTCGTCGGTCAGCGTCTTGAGGCGCGCCAAGTTCTTCACGCGGGTGATCAGCGCGATGTCGTCGACCGGTTTTGTCAGGAAATCGTCAGCGCCAGCCTCAAGGCCTTGAATTTTGTCGCCCGGCTGGTCCAGCGCCGTCACCATGATAATTGGAATGTGCTGGGTCTTTGGATCCGATTTTAGCCTTCGGCAGACTTCGAAACCGTCCATGCCCGGCATCATGACGTCCAGCAACACCACATCGGCGCCTTCGGTGGCGCATATCTGAATAGCGTCGGGACCGTTGCGCGCGGTCGCGACCTCGAAATACTCCGCCGTCAGGCGCGCTTCGAGAAGCTTCACATTGGCTTCGATATCGTCGACGACAAGGACGCGGGCGGTCATTGTTGCCTGACCTTTCGGTTTAGGGCTCGCCGATAAACTGGCGGACGGTTTCGATAAACGTCGCTACGGAGATTGGTTTGGAAATGTAGGCCTCGCAACCGCCTTCACGGATGCGCTCCTCATCACCCTTCATGGCGAATGCGGTCACCGCGATCACGGGTATTGCGCGCAATTCGTCATCGTCCTTGAGCCATTTGGTCACTTCGAGGCCGGACACTTCAGGCAGCTGGATGTCCATCAAAATAAG
Organism: Hyphomicrobiales bacterium; assembly: GCA_021775595.1. GTDB lineage: Bacteria > Pseudomonadota > Alphaproteobacteria > Rhizobiales > Methyloligellaceae > JAJFHN01. The sequence goes on along the minus strand of JAJFHN010000028.1, from coordinate 25,275 downwards.
ATCTGGCTTGTGTTCGCGCGCCAGCTCCAGCGCCTCCATACCGTTCCTGGTTTGGAGCGTGTCATAGCCATGGGCGTCGAGCAGATCATGAAACAATTTCATGTTCAGCTCATTGTCTTCAACGATCAAAACCGTTTTTGTCATGGCTCCCGTTACCACAGATTCGTCGGTGGTTTGATCGCTGAATTCGTCTGAATATTCCATGCCACCGAGCCCGGCGGGCCACCCCAATGACAACGCCTGCACGCGTTGCGAAATCCGTTGGATTTATTTGACCTGAAATGAGTAACCAACTGTTTAAGAATTGTCTGATTGACGAGCCGGGCGATGATGGCGGACGATCTGGAATGAACGGCGAGCAGGCAGAAGCGGTCGCGGCCCAAGCATTCGGTTTTTTGGCCGGTGATCGCGATCGTATTGCCCGCTTCCTGCAACTCACCGGCCTCACTCCCGACGCCCTCGCCGAACAAGCCGGCGACGCTGCGTTTCTCGCGGGCGTGCTCGATCATCTGATGAGCGACGACGCACTGGTCCTCACATTTTGCGCCAACACTGGGCTTCGACCCGCCGACGTGGTGCAGGCCCATCGCGCGCTCACCTTGGGCCGGGGCGGTCATGAGGGTTCGGCGTGAGTGAACGCCTGCGTATCGGTTGCGACGTCGGCGGCAGCAAGATCGCAGCCGCTGCCTTTGGCGGTGATGGCGAAATGCGCGCCAACCGGCGCGAGGCCACACCGCGGGGCGATTATGATGGGACGCTTGCCGCAATCGCGCGCATGGTCGACGAGATCGAACGCGAGACCAAACCGTCTGCGTCCATCGGAATTGGAATTCCCGGCTCAATTTCGCCGGCGACGGGGCTGGTGCAGAACGCCAATTCGACTTGGCTCAACGACCGACTGCTCGAAGCCGACTTGAGCGAAAAGCTGCAGCGGCCTTTGCGCATCGCAAACGACGCCAATTGCTTTGCGCTATCTGAAGCACTCGATGGCTCGGGCAGCGGCGTCCACTGTGTGTTCGGAGTTATCCTTGGAACGGGATGCGGCGGCGGCCTCGTTATTGGTCAATCGTTGGTCAACGGCCCTTTGGGCATCGGTGGCGAGTGGGGCCACAATCCCCTGCCCTGGCCACGACCCGATGAGCTGCAGGCGACGCGGTGTTGGTGCGGGCGGGAGGGTTGCATTGAAACTTGGGTGTCGGGTCCGGCGCTCTCGGCCGATCACGCGCGCGCAGGCAACGATGAAGCCGATGCCGAGACCATCGCCGGGCGGGCTGCGGAGGGCGATGAGGCGGCGCGCGCCACTCTTATGCGCCATGTGGACCGTCTGGCACGCGCGCTTGCAAGCATCGTCAATGTTGTCGATCCGGATGTCGTGGTGCTGGGCGGCGGTCTCTCGCAACTGCCCCACCTCTATCGCGATCTGCCGCAATTGATGGCGCCATTTATTTTTTCGCAATCACCGGCGATCGACATCAGGCCGCCCAAGCACGGACCTGAAAGCGGCGTGCGTGGCGCCGCATGGCTTTGGAGCTGAATGAATTTGATTCTGGTGGCTTGATGCGGCGCGCTTAGCGCTCGCAATTGGGTTCGTCGAGCAGTTCAAGCGACTGAAGCGAACCATGAATCGAGAAGTCGCCATAGTCGATCACCAGCCTGCGGCTCACGCCGTTTGCGTAATAACGATAGGCCACCTCATAAGACGGCGCGGCCTCTTGGCTGTTTTCTTTTTCATAATAGCCCACCGAAATCGGCCATGATTTCAGCGTGTCGAGCACTTCGGCATTCTTGACGTTTTCGAGTTTTTTATTGCGCCCCGGGGGCATGACCTTGCCGATAAAAGTTGTGGTGCTGTGAACTTTTTCGCCCTTTTCCGATCCCTCATAGAGATCAGCATCCAAGGTGTTGCGGCCATTAAGTGCGGCGGTCAAAATCGCCCTTGCGTGCTGGGCTGGAAACATCACGTCGGCGGGTAAGGCCAATTTCTGAGACTTGGGTTTTTGCAGCAGGACGTCGACCTGTTTGCCCTCCCCGACACGATTGGCGCTGCCGCTGGCCAATTCGCTCAGCTTCTGATTGAGGTACTGGCTCGAATTGAAGCGAAACTTTTCGCCGTCGCCCTCTTCCCAGGTCGATGACCGCAGATCGCTCATCAAGGCTTTTCCCGATTTGTCGGTGACGCGCGTCACCAGCCGCATATTGACCGTGTAGCCTTCACACGCCGCGCCAGACAATTCGAACACCATGCGACCAACGATGCCCGAAACATTGGAATTGCCTCGGGTGTCGCCGAGCTTCATTTCATAAACCGCGCGGTGGGGCGCCAATGTGACCGTTTGGCCCGGCGCCAACCCATAGCCCGGACGCGCTGCCAGCATGGCAGCGGCGACAAGCAGGCCGATCACCAGTATAAGGGCCGACAATCGTCCAAAATTCGACATGACATGTGTTCGCATGGTCTCAACCTACCGCACAATGAGGGCTGGCATTAGACAAATTACAAGCCCAAGCTCCGTGCATAAATTTCTATACCCGGCCGCCCTAACGTTAGAGCCTGACGCAAAAACCTTCTAAAATTCATAAAGCCCTGCGGCGCGCCTTGCCGTCTGCGGCCCTCCGGCAAAATCAGCAACAGAGGTGACATATGGCAGATACGATCGATGAGCGTCTTGCCGCGCTCAATTTGGAATTGCCGAGCCCTGCCGCTCCGGTTGCGAATTATGCTCCTTTCATGATCGATGGTTCGCGCCTTTATATCTCAGGCCAAATGCCCGTCGGACCCGACGGAATTGCCTACAAGGGACATGTGGGGAGCGATCTCGACGTCGAACAGGCCCGGCAGGCGGCGCGATTGTGCGTGATCAACGTGCTGGCCCAAGCCAAGGCCGCTCTTGGCGATCTTGAACGCATCGAACAATGCCTAAAACTCGGCGGCTACATCAGCTGCACACCCGAATTTATCGACCATCCGCAGGTGCTCAACGGCGCCTCAGACCTGATTGTTGAAGTGCTGGGTGAAAAAGGGCGTCACTCGCGATTGGCTGTCGGCGTCAGCAGTTTGCCGCTCAATGCGGCTGTCGAAGTGGAAGCGCTCTTCGCCGTCAAATGAGTGGGGGACAGGCTTTTGACCCGGCTTGACTGGTTACGGCGCCCCATCGCCCATCGCGGCCTTCATGACGCGAGCCAAGGCATCATCGAAAACACGGCCACAGCCGTGCAGGCGGCGATCGACAAGGACTATGCGGTCGAAGTCGATCTGCGGCTGGCCGGTGACGGCGAGGTCATGGTCTTCCACGACGCCGAACTCGACCGTCTGACCGATGGCGCGGGCCCGCTCTCCACCCTGAGCGCCCGTCAATTGCGCCGCATTCCGCTCAAACAAACGCGCGACCGTATGCAGAGCTTGGGCGAATTGTTCGATCAGGTCGCGGGCCAGGTTCCGCTGGTGCTCGAAGTCAAAAGCGATTGGCAAGTGCGCGAACCGCTCGCTGCCCGCATCGCCGCCGTTATCACCGCCTATCGCGGCCAAGTGGGCGTCATGTCCTTCGATCCCCAGCTGATCGCCGCCTTCCGCGCCAAGGATGAGACCACGCCGAGGGGGCTCGTCGCCGGGCGTTTCGACAATGTGGGTTATTGGCACATGCTGTCGTCGCTGCAGCGCTTCAGACTGCGCCACCTGCTCGCCGCGCGGTTCGCACATCCGCACTTCATCGCTTATGATGTGAACGCCCTGCCGGCGTTCGCGCCGTGGTTGGGGCAAGCCCTGTTTGGTTGGCCGCTGCTGACCTGGACGGTGCGGACGCCCGAGCAACGGGCCACGGCTCAGCGTTGGGCAGACGCCATGATTTTCGAAGGATTTGAGCCCTAGATCCTTTGGACGACCGGAGGTGAGACTACATGGGCGACAGCGAGCAGATCGTCGTACGCGTGGAGCAGGATATTACGAGTGTCGATGCGGCGGCGTGGGATGCCTGCGCCAACCCTTGCGGCGTCGACGGCGTTGCAACTCGTCCATATAACCCATTCTTATCGCATGCATTTCTAAAATCTCTGGAAGACAGCGGTTGCATTGATCCCCATTCCGGATGGATGGCGCAACACCTCGTTGTCGATGATGGTTCGGGCGGCGTTTTGGCCGCCATGCCGTGCTATCTCAAGGGACACAGCATGGGCGAATACGTCTTCGATTACGCCTGGGCGGACGCCTTCGAGCGTGCCGGCGGCCACTATTACCCCAAGCTGCAAGCCTGTGTCCCGTTCACGCCCGTGACCGGCCGCCGCCTTCTCGTCGCCCCCGGCCCTCAGGCCGATCATTTGGAGGATGCGCTGACGAGTGCGGGCATAGAACTCGTCAACCGGATCGGCGCCTCATCGCTTCACCTCACCTTTCTGACCCGCGAAGAATGGCAACGGCTGGGAACGATTGGTTTGCTCAAACGCACCGACCAACAGTTCCATTGGGTGAATGAGGGCTATGGCGCCTTTGACGAGTTCCTCGAGCAGCTGACGGCGCGCAAGCGCAAGTCTATCCGCAAGGAGCGGCGCGAGGCGCTGTCTGAGGGCATCGAGGTTGAATGGCTCACCGGCGCCGATCTTAATGAGTCCCATTGGGACGCCTTCTATGAATTTTATATGGATACAGGCGCGCGCAAATGGGGTTCGCCCTATCTCAACCGCACGTTCTTTTCGCTGATCGGCGAGACGATGGCCGATCAACTGCTGCTGATCTTGGGGCGGCGTGCGGGGCGCATAATTGCCGGCGCCCTCAATTTTGTCGGTTCAGACACGCTCTATGGCCGCTATTGGGGTTGCAACGAAGATCATAGATTTCTGCATTTCGAGCTTTGCTACTACCAGGCGATCGATTTCGCGATTGAACGCGGTCTCCAATTCGTCGAGGCCGGCGCCCAGGGGCCGCACAAATTGGCCCGCGGCTACATGCCAAAAATGACCTACAGCGCCCATTACATCGCCGATCCCTCGCTGCGACGGGCCATTTCGCAATTTCTGACCCGCGAGCGCAGCTATGTCGAAATGGAAAACGAGGCGATGGCCCGGCACGCTCCTTTTCGGCACGGGACGCTCGAACACAAGGGTGACGAGTAGTCAGCGCGCGTCTTGCCCGAATTCGAAACAAACAGCAGCTGATCGGAAAACACCGCCATGGCCTACGACGACGACAATATTTTCGCAAAAATTCTGCGCGGCGAGCTTCCCTGCCAAAAGGTCTATGAAGACGATCACTCGTTCGCCTTCCTCGACATCATGCCGCGCGCTGATGGCCACACCTTGGTGATCCCCAAAGCCAAAGCACAAAATATGTTCGATATCGCGCCTGGCGATCTCGGCCACTTAATCGCGTGCGTCCATAAATTGGCGCCGATCGTGCGTGATGCAATGGGGGCGGAGGGAATTTTGATCCAACAGTTCAACGAGGCCGCGGCCGGACAGATGGTGTTTCATATCCATTTTCATATCGTGCCGCGTTGGGCGGGCGAGCAACTCAGGCCGCCGGCTCAAACCATGGAGGACGACGACGTGTTGGCCGCGCATGGAGAGAAAATTCGTGCCCAGATCGCTTCGGCATAAGGGCCAATCCGCAGATGGCTGAAATCCTGATCATCGGCGCCAGCCGCGGAATCGGCTTGGAAACCGTCAAAATGGCGCTTGAATCAGGACACGGCGTGCGCGCGCTGGCGCGCTCGGCCGGCGACATTCCCATCACCCATGCCAAGCTACAAAAACTGACGGGCAGCGCGCTTGACCAAGCCGACGTCGACCTTGCCGTCAAAGGTTGTGATGCGGTGATAACCGCACTTGGAACGCCGCCGACGACGCGGCCCGTGCGGCTCTTTTCCGCTTCCATGCTTTTGGTGATCGAGGCGATGGGGCGGCACGGCGTGCGCCGGCTGATTGCCGTGACGGGCATTGGCGCCGGCGATTCTCGCGGCGTGGGCGGGTTCTTCTACACCAAATTGTTTCAACCGTTGCTGCTCGGTACGGTCTACCAGGACAAAGATCGAGAGGAAGCAGTCATTCGAAAAAGCGATCTTGATTGGACGATCGTCCGGCCCGGATTTTTGACCCGCTTTGGCCGCACGGGCAAATACCGCGCCCTGACCGAACCCAGTCAGTGGGAGGGCGGATTTATCTCACGCGCCAATGTCGCTGACTTCTTGGTGCGTCAAATCGATGATGAAACGTATCTCAGACAAACGCCGCTGCTGATCGACTGACACGGTCGCATCAAGACAGTGCGGCTGCGAGCAAAAACGCCGCCTCGCCGCCCAATATGCCCGCAGCCAAATTGCGGCGGGAGAGAAAAAAGATCGCGATGCCCACCGCGAAAGCGGTCAAGCGGATCGTGAGCGGTATATCCGCCAGGACGCCGGCGGGGAAAAACACCAATCGCGCCACAAGACCGGCAATTAGGGCTGTGGAGACGGCGCGCACCCAGCGCAGCAATTCGCTGTCGGGGTCGATTCCCTTGGAAAGCAGCACACCGAGAGCGCGCCATGGCGCGGTTGCGCAAAAGCCCGCAACGAATAGAAAGAACAAACTTGCCAGGCCACCGTCCATCGTCATGACCGGCCCTCGTGCCAGCGCAGAACTCCATAAGCGAGTGTGCCGCCAACGAGCCCAGTAATGACGAGATCAAAACCCGGCGCGAAAAGAAAAATGAGCGGCCCCAAGATAAATCCGCACGGCAAAGCTATCGCATCGCTCAGATCGCGCGATGCACTGATCAGGGACAGAAAGAAATAGATGGGCGTGAGAAAAATAAGAGCCGCCGCCAACGCGGTCGGCACCGACGAAGCGATCAAATAACCAAAAACGGTGGCGACCATATTTGAACCAAACAGCACCGAACCAAAGCCAGCAAAATAGGGCACGCGCAATTCGACCGGCAGCGGCGGTAGCCGGCGCATGGATTCGATCCAAGTCGTAACGGCGATGATGTGGGACAGGGCATAAAGCGACCAGCCCGGCGAAACGCCGTCGCGCATATGGGGCAGAAGCGAGGCCGTGAGCGGCAAGAGCCGAATTGCCGTCAGCGTGACTGCGAAGAAAGCCGCCGCCATTGTCGCGCCTTGGGCAATTTGATCGGCCAGCACCACCTGGCCCGGCAAGGCAAAGACCGTTGAAGACACAAAGACCGCCTGGACGACCGTGAGCCCGACGTCGCGCGCCAACGCTCCAAATCCGATAAACATTGTGATGATGACGACGACGGATATCGATGGCGCTTCGATAACGCCGCGCATGTAGGCCTGCCGCCGCGTTGCGCCTTGGGTCCAAGCGGGCCTTTCAAGCGCAGGTGTCTGTGACGCCAAGTGGCTTGCTACCGGGCCGGCAGGGGAACTTTAGGTACCGGGCTCGAATCCGCCTTACCTGGTCCCTTGCCTTTGCGCGGGCCTTTCTTCTTGCCAGCGCTTGCCGATGACCGGGCGGCCGCCTTCTTGCGCGGCTTAGAGGAGCCTCCACCCTTTGGCCGCGGCGGTTTTTTCGGTTTGGTCTCAGGCGCAATGAATTCGAAACCGAGTTTGCTCTCCCCATCCGCTTTTTCGAGCAAGACGCGAACCGTGCCGCCGGCCTTCAACTTGCCGAACAAGAGCTCGTCTGCAAGTGGCCGCTTGATGTACTCTTGAATGACGCGCGCCAGCGGCCGCGCGCCGAACTTCTCGTCGAAGCCTTTCTCGGCGATCCAAACATTGGCCTCTGGAGTGAGTTCGATCGCGACGCCGCGCTCCTGAAGCTGCGCTTCGAGCTCGAAGATGAACTTGTCGACGACTTTCGAAATCACCTCTGGCGGCAAGCCGGAGAACGGGATCACCGCGTCCAGCCGATTTCGAAATTCGGGCGAGAACATGCGGTTGATCGCTTCTTCGTCGTCGCCCTCACGCTTGTCGCGGCTAAAGCCGATGGGCGGCTTGGCGAGGTCGGCGGCGCCGGCATTGGTCGTCATGATCAAAATGACGTTGTTGAAATTGACGCTCTTGCCGTTGTGATCGGTGAGTTTCCCGTGGTCCATGACCTGGAGCAGGATGTTGAATAGATCGGGATGGGCTTTCTCGATCTCATCCAGCAGCAGCACGCTGTGGGGATGCTGATCGATGCCATCGGTCAACAGACCGCCCTGATCGAACCCAACGTAGCCGGGAGGCGCGCCGATCAGGCGCGAAACCGTGTGGCGCTCCATGTATTCGGACATGTCGAAACGCAACAATTCGACGCCAAGGGACTTGGCGAGCTGACGAGCGACCTCGGTCTTGCCGACGCCGGTTGGGCCCGAGAAGAGATAGGAGCCGATCGGCTTTTCCGGCTCGCGCAAGCCGGCGCGCGAAAGTTTGATCGCCGAGGCCAGCGCATGAATCGCCTGGTCCTGGCCAAACACCATGCGCTTGAGCTCTTGGTCGATATTGGCGAGCACCTCTTCGTCCGATTTCGAGATGCTCTTGGGCGGAATGCGCGCCATCGTGGCGACTGTGTTCTCCACCTCTTTGACGCCGATCGTCTTTTTGCGGCGTGACGGCGGCTGCAACATTTGCGAGGCGCCGGTCTCGTCGATAACGTCGATGGCCTTATCGGGCAGCTTTCGGTCATGAATGTGCTTGGCCGAGAGCTCGACCGCCGTCTTGATCGCCTGATTGGTGTAGCGGATTTTGTGGAAATCCTCGTAGTAAGGCTTGAGACCCTTCAGGATATCGATGGCGTCGGTAATGCTGGGTTCTTTGATGTCGATCTTCTGGAAACGGCGCACCAGCGCGCGGTCCTTCTCGAAGTGCTGGCGATATTCCTTGTAGGTGGTGGAACCGATGCAGCGCAGCGTCCCGCTTTGCAGCGCCGGCTTCAACAGGTTGGACGCGTCCATGGCGCCGCCTGAGGTCGCGCCCGCGCCAATCACCGTGTGGATCTCGTCGATGAAGAGAATCGCGCCCTCATAGTCTTCGATCTCTTTCATCACGGCCTTGAGCCGTTCCTCGAAATCGCCCCTGTAGCGCGTGCCTGCCAGCAGCGCACCCATATCGAGCTGGAATATGGTGGCGTCTTGCAGCACCTCGGGCACCTCCGCATGGGTGATGCGGCGCGCCAAACCCTCGGCGATCGCCGTTTTGCCGACGCCTGGATCGCCGACAAACAGCGGATTGTTCTTTTGCCGGCGGCAGAGCACCTGGATTGTCCGCCTGATCTCCGATTCACGGCCGATCAGCGGATCGATGCGGCCCTTGCGGGCTTTTTCGTTGAGATTGACGCAATAGGTATCGAGCGCATCGGCGCCGCGCCGCTTTTCTTCGCCGCCTTCAACCGTAGCGGCATCATCGTCGACGCCTCTAACGTGCTTGGGCTCGGCCATGCCAGCGCGCTTGGCGATGCCGTGCGAAATGTAGTTGACCGCATCGAAGCGGGTCATGTCCTGCTCTTGCAGGAAGAAGGCCGCGTGGCTCTCGCGTTCGGCGAAAATCGCCACGAGCACATTGGCGCCCGTCACCTCCTCGCGGCCGGATGATTGCACATGGACGACGGCGCGATGAATGACGCGCTGGAAGCCGGCGGTGGGTTGGGATTCCTCTTGGTCATCCAAGACAAGGCCCGCCAGATCATTGTCGACATAATCGAGCAGTTTTTCCCGCAGCGTATCGATATCGACATCGCAGGCGCGCAGAACGGCAGCCGCATCGCGATCGTCCAACAGCGCCAACAGCAAATGTTCGAGCGTCGCGTATTCGTGGCTGCGCTCGTTGGCGTGTTCCAGCGCGCGATGAAGCGCCTCTTCTAAACTGGATGAAAACGAGGTCACCGGACCTTCCTACTCCTTTTCCATAGTGCACTGTAGCGGATGCTGATGCTGTCTGGCAAAATTCATCACCTGAGTCACTTTCGTCTCCGCCACTTCGTAGGTAAAGACACCACACACACCGACGCCTTTTTGGTGCACATGGAGCATGATCTGGGTCGCCTCATCGCGGCCCTTCTTGAAGAACCTCTCCAAAATATAAACGACAAACTCCATGGGAGTGTAGTCGTCATTCAGCAGCAGAACGCGATACAGACTCGGCTTCTTGGTCTTTGGTTTGGTCTTGGTGACAATGCCGGTGCCGGATTCGTCACCCTGGTCGTCCTTGCTGTTTTGCGACATTGCCGAAATCTTCATTCTGGCTTGGATCTGATGGTGATCTTGCACTGAATTGAAGTTCCCAGCGCGCTCCCCGATCAGAGCGCGCGTGATCTATTCACCCCCGGCACACACTATGTAGGGCATCGCGGGCGGGCGTGCAATTCGACGGACGTATTGCGTGGAAAATGGTTGAAAAAATAAGGCGTAGGCCACTGGGGCCCGCCGGAGCGGCATTGCGAATCGGCAATAAAAAAAGGCCCGGTGATGATACCGGGCCTTTTCGCAAAAGAGTAAGCGTCTGTGACGGTGCGTTACACTTTTTTGGTGATAGCGGTCTCAACCGGCTTATAGGCTTCCTTGGCCAGGTCGACATACATCTCGCTCAGCTTGGTGAACTCAGCGACGTAGTTGTCGTAAGTGGTCTTGGCGAAGGTCGTTTGAATTTCAAAAGCTTGCTCAAGCGACTTGGCGCCAGCCAGCTTTTCAAATGCTTGCGTACCGTCTTCGAAGGCTTTCTTCGAATAATCGGTCACCTCAGTGGCAATGCCCTGAAGTCCTTTGTTGACTTCACCGAAACTCTTGGTGGCCGCGTCTAAGTTCGCTTGTCCCATCTTTTGAAAATCGTCAATTCCGTTGATCATCTCGTCTTCCTTGCTTGCCTGATAGCCGGCTGAAAATTATGCGCGCACGAGAAAATGCTCTCTTGTTGCGCTGCACAAAATATATGCGCTGCACCAAGGAATGTCAAATATTTTTTTGCACTGCAACATAAACCATTTGCTAACCATGACCCAACATTCGGCGCGGCATGCTTAACCGCTTTGTAACGCCCCTCGCTCTAGTTTTTTGCGCAGAACTAGCCGAACGGCTTAGGGGTGGACGCGGTGCCAATCGTATATCTGAGTGGCGCTTTTCGAGCGCGTGTCTTGCGATCAGTCGCTGTATTGGCGGCCGTCGCGGTTTTTGCCTTGTGTGCGCTGCCGGGTCATGTGCAAGCCAAGCCGCGCTATGCCGGCATGGCGGTCGACGCCAACACCGGCAAGGTGCTCTACGCAAAAAACGCCGACAAGCCCCGCTATCCCGCTTCACTCACCAAAATTATGACGCTTTATTTGCTGTTCGACTTCATCGCTGAGGGCAAAGTCGACTACACCACTGACTTCTACGTGACCAAGCACGCGGCAGCCCAGGCGCCCTCCAAATTGGGTTTAAAACCAGGCGAATCGATCCGCGCGATCGACGCCATCCGCGCACTGGTGACCAAATCCGCCAACGACGTGGCGGCCGTGGTGGCGGAAAATCTCGGCGGATCGGAAGTGAACTTCGCCAAGATGATGACGGCCAAGGCACGGTCCATCGGCATGCGCTCGACGACTTTTCGTAACGCTTCAGGATTGCCCAATAAGGAACAAGTGACCACAGCGCGCGACATGGTCACAATGTCGCTGGCCATCCAACGCGATCATCCCAAGCACTACCGGTTCTTTCGAACCAAGCAGTTCAAATATCGCGGCCGTCGCTACCGCAATCACAACGCGTTGCTCTTCAGCTACAAGGGAACGGACGGCATCAAGACGGGTTATACGCGCGCTTCGGGCTTCAACCTCACCTCATCGGTGCGGCGCGGCAACAAGCATGTCGTGGCTGCTGTGATGGGCGGCAAATCATCGAAAAGCCGCAACGCGCAGATGCGGCGCGTTCTCGACCGCAGCCTGCGGAAGGCCAGCAAGCATAAGCGGCCGCCTGCCAGCGCCACCCCGCCCAAACGCAAGCCCGCCCCAGCATCCAAGCGCCCGGCGCCACAGGTCAGTCAGCGCGGCAGCGCGCCGCTGGCGCTGGCCTCCCAGGGCAGGGCCGAACCGCACATCGATCCTGAAGAACTGGCTCAAATCGAAGATGCGCTTGCCCATGAACGCCGCATGCAGCGCGACGTGGCGCGCACCGCAGCGATCGCACCTGGCCGCAGCAACGGCGATTTTCACGTCCAGGTCGGCGCCTACAAGACGTCATCGGATGCAAGCCAGCAGCTCAATAAGGTGAAATCGGTTGCCGGCGATCTGCTGGCCGGTCACAGCGCACTGACTATGCCCTACCGTAAAAAACGCCGCGCGCTTTACCGCGCCAGGTTCGCCGGATTTTCCGAAGCCACCGCGCGATCGGCCTGCTCGCGCCTCAAGCAGCGCTCGATTACCTGCGTTGTGATGCGCGCCGAGTAGACCACGCTCAAATCGCCGATTTTTGCAGCAAGACGTCCTTGGCCTGATTGATCTTCGCCGCCAAATAAGTCGAGCCGCCCTGATCGGGGTGCATTCTTTTCATCAAATTGCGATGGGCGCTGGCAATGTCCTGTGTGCTCGCGCCCTGTTCTAGGCCAAGCACCTCGAGCGCCTCTTCGGGCGTCATGGCATCAGTGCGCGCATCTGCCCCCGGCGCATCGCCGCCACCCATGCCGGCTTGATCGCGCCATCCCTCGTGCGACCGGTCCAAATAAGCTGCCAGAAGTTGTGCGCTCTGGGGATCGTTTGCCCGATAATTCGTGAAGAGCTCGATCAAAGCCGGTCGGTCCAACTCGCTCAGACCAATGCCCTTGCCGGGGCCGTTGATGATGCGTCCGTCCATGTCTCCGCTGTCATGATCGAGCGTCATTTCCAAATGCACCGTGCGCACTTTGGATGTCTGTGCGCTGCTCTTGTTGGCATTGCCGCGAAACGGACCGAATCCGCCGGCAAACGGCGAACCCTTGCCCAGCAGCATGGCGCCCATGGCGGCCATCGGCAGCGCGATTGGGAATAGCCCGCGCAGGGCCAACAGTCCGGAAGCGACGATCAGGCCCCAGCCCCCGATCGAACGCATCGTTTGGGCGAGCTGTTTCGGATTGGCCTTGACGAAGGTGCGAGCGGCGAAAATCAGAAAGACAAGCAGCGCCAGCCCGCCGAATAAATAATGCATTGGCTTGTGACGTCGTCCTTAACTCATTTGTTCGAGCAGCACCCGTGCCGATCCGCCTTGCGAGCGGCTCAGGTCCTCAAGCGCCCGCTGACCGCCCGCGGCATACACGGCCACGGCAGAGAGCAGCTCGCGCAACTGCTTTGCCGAACCCTGATCAAACCCGCAATAGGCCCCGCGCGTCAATCGGGCGATTTCCCTGAACGTACGTTCGGCCTTGGGATCGCGACCCTCCTGAAACAGGAAGACCGGAACGCCCATCAGGCCAAGTTCGCCGGCCAATGCCGCCAAATGATCGATATCCTCTTCCATGCAATCACCGACATAGACAAGCGCGTCGACCTTGTTGTCTTCGGTCTCGTGTTTGGCGTGGCTCAACACTTTGGCGATTTGGGTGTAACCGCCGCGGCAAGAAACCTTGGTCATCAATCGAGACAGCGCATCGGGGTCACCGACCCATTTGCTGGCGCGGCATTCGCCCATCCCGCGGAAATAGCACAATTGAACATCAAGACCGCCGACAGCCTTGACGGCGGCGAACATGTCGGCCTGCAGACCAAGGGCCATGTCCCAAGTGGGTTGCCGGCTCATGGTTGCGTCCATCGCAAACAACAGGCGTCCGCGCCCGGTTCCGGCGCGTGACGGCACTATGGTTTTGACGTGCTCCAGAAAATCAGCAACTTCCTGGTCACTTGATGGGGTCTCCGCCAGGGCCTGGTCGGCCTTGGTCTTTGGGGCGGGCGTCTTTGGTTTGGTCGCCATAGGATTGCCTTGGGTCATGGTGGGCTAAACGTCAGCCATCCATAAGATGGGGCTTATCTTGTGCCCAGACAACGCGGTTTTACTATGTATCGGTCTCGCGGTCGGGACGCAGCGACAACAGAGCCGCATCGCCACCGCCTGCCGTGAGGTCAGTGGTGCGCACCCGCTCCACGGCAAATTGTGGCAGATAATGTGGTCCGCCGGCCTTTGGTCCGGTTCCAGAAAGCCCCATTCCGCCAAAGGGTTGGACACCGACGACGGCGCCAATTTGGTTGCGGTTGACGTAAATATTTCCGACCCGCGCACGGCGCGCGACGAAGTCTGCAGTCTCGTCGATGCGGCTGTGCACACCGAGCGTTAGGCCGTAACCACTGGCGTTAATGGCGTCGACGACCTGGTCGAGGCGTCCGGCTTGATAGCGCACAATATGTAGAATTGGCCCAAACACCTCGCGCTCCAGCATCTCCATTGCCGGGATTTCGTAGACGGCCGGCGCCACATAGGTGCCATAGCGACTGGCCGGCGGAACCGAGAGTTCGATCAATTCGCGGGCTTCCTCGCGCATGCGCGCCTTGTGGGCATCGAGCGCGGATTTGGCGTCGGCGTCGATCACCGGACCGACATCGGTCGCGTAATCGAACGGATCGCCGATCTGCAACTCCTCCATGGCGCCAAGGATCATGGCCGTCATCGGTTCGGCGACATCGTCCTGCAGAAACAAAACACGCAGCGCCGAGCAGCGCTGACCGGCACTGTCGAAGGCCGAGACAATGACATCGCGGGCGACCTGTTCCGGCAGCGCGCTGGAATCGACGATCATGGCGTTGATACCGCCGGTCTCGGCGATGAAAGTCGCGAGTGCGCCTTGGCGGCTGGCGAGCTTGCGTGTAATGGCCGCCGCCGTTTCGTTGGAGCCGGTGAAGACGACGCCATCGCAGCGCGTATCGGCCACAAGCCCTGCGCCAATCGTCTCGCCAGGTCCGGGCGCCAAATGCAGCACATCGGGTGGCACGCCGGCTTCAAGCAGCAGCTCCACGGCGAGAAAGGCCGTCAACGGCGTCTGTTCGGCGGGCTTGGCGACGGTGGCGTTGCCGGCTGCAAGCGCTGCTGCGATCTGACCGATGAAAATGGCGAGCGGAAAATTCCACGGTGAAATGCAGCCAAACACCCCTCGCCCGCCCAGCCGATAGCGATTGCGTTCGCCGGTGGGGCTTTTGAGCAAATCTCCCGCCGAAAAAGTGCGGCGCGCTTCGCTCGCATAGTAGCGTAGAAAATCAGCCGCCTCGCGCACGTCGCCAAGCGCATTGGGTATGGTCTTGCCCGCTTCGCGGATCATCACGGCCATGAGCTTGGCGCGGCTGTGCTCAATCAAGTCGGCCGCCTTTTCAAGTATCTCCGCCCGAGCCGGGCCGCCGCGCCGGTCCCAATCGGATGCTGCGGCGTGGGCGGCCGCCAGCGCGCTCTTGAGAAGCCCTTCGCTGATGTCACCACAGCGCCCGACCTCGACCCGGTTGTCGTGGGGCGAAGTGATAATGCGTTCGTTCTCGCTGGTGCGCGTTTTGCCCGACACGATGGGTCCCGCCAGAACCGGTCTGGCCAAATGGCCCTCAAGCTCGCCAATCAACGGCAGGCGCCAATGGCTTTCCCAATGGGGCACGCCGGCTGAATTTTTCCGATGGGGCTCGTAGAGATCGGGCGGCTTGGGGATGCGCGTATGGCGCTTGTCCTTGAGCCCCGCCACCCTGTCGATGGGATCGGTGATGATTTCGGAAATCGGCAGTTCGTCATCGGCAAGCCGGTTCACGAACGACGTGTTGGCGCCGTTCTCCAGCAAGCGGCGCACCAAATAGGCAAGCAGGCTGGCGTGGCCCCCAACGGGCGCGTAGATCCGGGCCGGCTGGGCAAGCCGGTCGGCCGCGATCACGTTTTGGTAGAGTGCCTCGCCCATGCCATGCAAGCGTTGAAATTCGTATGCGCCGGGCTTGGACGACATAACCGTTACGGCGGCGATGGTGTTGGCGTTGTGGGTTGCGAATTGCGGATAAAAGGCTTTCGAGGCGCCAAGCAGTTTGCGGGCGCACGCCAGATAGCAAATGTCGGTGTTGGCCTTACGGGTGAAGAGCGGGTAATCGGCCAGACCTTGTTGCTGGGCGAACTTGATCTCGGTGTCCCAATAGGCGCCCTTGACGAGGCGGAGCGGGATGCGGCGATTGGCGCGGCCGGCCACCGCCTCGAGCCAATCGATGGTTGCGCTGGCGCGTTTGCCATAGGCCTGGACCGCGATGCCGAGACCGTTCCAGCCATCGAGCGCCGAATCGGCCAAAAGATCGCCAAACAGCTGCAGCGTCAGACCCAACCGGTCGGCCTCCTCCGCATCGATGGTGAGGCCGAGCCAGGTTTTGCGGGCCAGACGCGCCAGTTTGAGCAATTTGGGGCCGGCTTCCCGCCGCACGCGACGCTCGTTGGCGGGATCGAACCGGGGATGGAGCGCGGAGAGCTTGACCGAGAGCGAAGGCCTGGCGTGCAGCACATCGTCGCCCTGGTTCGCCGGTGGGCCGGCGTGATCGGCGACCGCCTCCAGCGCCTCGACGTAACGCTCGAAATAGCGGTCCGCGTCGCGCTGGGTGAGCGCCGTCTCGCCCAGCATGTCGTATGAAAAGCGATAGCCTTGTTCCTCGGCTTCTTCGCCCCGCTCGATCGCTTCGGCGATTGTGCGCCCCAATACGAACTGCTCGCCCAAAACGCGCATGGCATGGCGCATGGCTTCGCGGATGACGGGCTCGCCCGAGCGCGCCACCATCCGCGACAGAGCGCCCGTCAGGCCCTTGTTTCCCATGTCGCCCAGCTCTAGGACGCGGCCGGTCAGCATCAGACCCCAGGTCGAGGCATTGACCAGCACCGATTCCGAGTGTCCCAGATGACGTTCCCAGTCGCCGCCCAAAATCTTGTCGGCGATGAATCTGTCGGCCGTTTCGGCGTCTGGGATGCGCAGCAAGGCTTCCGCCATACACATCAGCAGCACGCCTTCTTCATTCGTCAGGCCGTATTCACTGGTGAATCGGTCGACGCCGCCAAAGGTGCGCCGTCCCTCGCGCACCGCCTTCACCAGCCCGGCCGCAACCTTTTCGATCTGTTTCTTTTCGTCATCAGCAAACCGCGCCCGCGGGATCAACTCGTCGACTAACTCCGTTTCGTCGGCGAGATAGGCGTTGGCGATTTCATGGCGCGGCGGCAAACGGCTCAACCGCTGAGCGCTCTTCTCATCGCCCACGGCCGCGTCTTCGCGCTGTTCATCGGATTTCATCACGTAACTATCGTATCAAACGGTAGGAATTTCTCGTCGTTGGCGCATGCAATCGGCGCTGATAATGTCGCCCGCGAGGAGAGCTTGGACAATGGCCAACCGAGTTGCAACGGTGCGCAAAATTGGAAGCCTGCGCAAGCGGGTTGCGTCATGGCGCGCCGAGGGTGACGGCGTCGCCCTGATTCCCACCATGGGATCGTTGCATGAGGGGCACCAGTCATTGGTGCGCTTTGCCCAGGGTAAAGCCGATCGCGTCATCGTATCGATCTTCGTCAACCCGACGCAATTTGGTCCCAATGAGGATTTTGAGACTTACCCCCGAACCGAGGCGAGCGATCGCAAGGCGTTGTCGGGTGTTGGCGCCGACTTGATCTTTGCACCAAGCGTTGCAGAGATGTACGCCGATGATTTTTCGACCCAGGTGAACGTGTCCGGCCTGACGGACTGTTTGTGCGGTGCTTCGCGTCCGCACCATTTTGCCGGCGTCGCCACCGTTGTCGCAAAACTGCTGCTGCAAGCCCTACCCGATATCGCCATCTTCGGCGAGAAGGACTACCAGCAACTCCTGGTCATCAAGCGCATGGTTCGCGATCTGGACATTCCCGTTCGCATTGTGGGCGCACCCACCGTGCGCGAGAGCGATGGCCTGGCTCTCTCCTCGCGCAACGTCTATTTGACCGCGGGCCAGCGTCAAACCGCGCCTCTGCTGCAGCGTACACTTGTCGATGCGGCAACCGATATCGCCGCGGGGCGAGCGGTGAGCGGCGCGCTCAAGGCCAGCCGGGCGCGCCTTGAGGCCGGCGGCTTCCGCATTGACTATCTCGAGGCGCGCCGCATCTCGGATCTTGCGCCCATGACGCGATCGGAGGGCGGGCCAGCACGCGTCTTCGGGGCAGCCTTTCTTGGCAAAACACGGCTGATCGACAATGCGCCCGTGCCTAGGGCCGCAAAAGGTCGGCGGCCCGCATCCTAGCGAAATCTGGCCGATCAGATCAGCGCGAGCTCGATCAAGTCGCTGCGCATTTGTGGTGGGATGTCTTCGAGACCCTTGGCCAAAGTCGACAGATCGGGTGGCGCGTCCGTCGAATCCAGATATCGCCATCCCTGGAAGGCCCGACGGGGTTGGGGTCTGGTCTGGACGATCTTGGGATCGAGAATGAATTCACAACGTTCGATGCCGTCATCGCAGGTCACCTGGCGCAGTTCCAAGATCTGCTGGCGCGCCTGCACCGCTCGGCGAATGACCCAATAGAGCGACCCGCCATCGAGCAGCTCCTCGCGCCGGCGCGGCCCGATTCTTGTGCGGTGCCAAATTTCTCCGACGCGGCCTGGAACCTCGTTGCCGGCAAAGCGATTTGCCTGAAAGTCGCGCAAATGAGCGAGGCCTTCGCAACCCACCGCCAGCTTGATCAGATTGAGCGTCACGCGCCCTCCCCGCTCTCTTGGTTGATCTGCACCACGATTGCGCCTTGCGCCAGCTGGTCGCCTTCCGACGACGCGACGGCTTCAACCGTCCCACTGCAGGGGGCGCGCAGCACGTGTTCCATTTTCATGGCTTCGAGCACTGCGATCGGATCCCCTGTGCAAACCTTGTCACCTTGCCCAACGTAAAGCTTTGCCAGGTGGCCATGCAACGGACTCGTGACCGTGCCGCCGGTAGAATCCACATCTAATTTGGTTTGCCCGATCTCAGGCACCCTGATGTCGCATTGGGAGAAATGATCGACGACGATGAGGCCGGCGCCCGCTTCGACGATCCGGGCGGTTGAACCAACCGGCCTGTTGGAGACGTCGATGCCGCCCACGGCCATGACCTTCGGCTTGCCGGCATGCCATGCCAGCGTGAAATCCTGATCCTCGCCGTCGACCAACAATGACATAACCTGCTGATCTCGCTGCCCTAACACGAATCCATCCGCGCTGCTCCAAGGGCTTCGCAGCTCGTCTGAGCGGCGTTTGCGGCGTTGTTCGCCCAGCTCGTGTCCGCGCGCCAATAATGCCTCCGCGCCCATAGCCAGCGCAGTTGGCGAGACGCCCTTTCCGATTAATTTGGTCAGATTTCGCTCGATAAACGACGTGTCGTAATCGCCCTTGATAAAGGCTTTGGCGCTGGCCAAGCCGTGCAACAGGCCCAAATTGGTCTTGGGGCCCGCGACCATTGTGGCCTCCAGCGCGCTCAACAGCCGCTTGAGCGCCGTCTTGCGGTCGGGTCCATGAACAATGACCTTGGTGATCAGCGAATCGTAATGCGGCGAGACTGCATCGCCCTGCCGCACGCCGGTGTCGATGCGCACACCATCTCCTTGCGGCCATTGCAGGCCGAAAATCGGCGCCGCGGTGGGCTGAAAATCGTGGGCTGGGTCTTCGGCGCAAATCCGCGCCTCAATCGCCGCGCCATCGCAGACGATCTGCGTCTGGTTCAACGGCAATTTCTTGCCGGCTGCCACGCGCAACTGCCATTCCACCAGATCGAGCCCGGTGATCGCTTCGGTGACCGGGTGCTCAACCTGAAGGCGCGTGTTCATTTCAAGAAAATAGAACGGACTATCATCGTCGAGCGCACCGCCCTGCAGCAGGAATTCGACCGTGCCAGCGCCCGTATATTTCACCGCCCGGGCGGCCTGGACGGCGCTCTCGCACATGCGCGCGCGCAAGCCGGCTGGAAAACGCGGTGCGGGCGCTTCCTCGATGACCTTTTGATGACGGCGCTGGAGAGAACAATCGCGCTCGAACAAATGAACCGCATTGCCGTGCGCATCTGCGAATATTTGAACTTCGATATGGCGCGGCTCCAGCACGGCCTTCTCGAGCAAGACCTCGCCGTCGCCAAAAGCCGCCTCAGCCTCGCGGCGCGCGCTTTCAAGCAATTCCTTGAAGTCTTGCGCCCGCTTGACCAGGCGCATGCCGCGACCGCCGCCGCCCGCGACCGCCTTGATCATCACCGGAAAGCCCAATGATTTGGCTTCCTTCAGCAGCTCGCCGGCTTCCTGGCCACGGCCCTCAAATCCCGGCACCACTGGAATACCGCTTTTTTTCATTGCGGCTTTTGCATCGTCCTTGCGGCCCATCAACCGCATGGCCGCAATGGGTGGGCCTACGAACGCGATCCCAGCCTTGGCGCACGCCTTGGCAAATTCGGCGTTCTCGGAGAGAAAGCCGTAGCCAGGATGAACCGCATCCGCCTTGCTCGCCTTGGCGACCTCGAGAATGCGGTTGATATTGAGATAGCTTTCGCTGGCTCTTGCCGGCCCAATCAGATGGGCCTCGTCGGCCTCCGCGACATGAAGCGCGCCCGCGTCCGCTTCAGAGAAAACTGCAATCGTACGCAGCCCCATCCGTTTGGCGGTTCGAATGATGCGGCAGGCAATTTCGCCTCGATTGGCGATGAGGAGAGAGGCAAACATGGCCCCTTATGTCATCGGGCAAGTGTGATGTGCAACGGCCAAAGCGCCGCAGGCCGAATTCCGGTGCCGAATGCTGTGTCGCTTGGCATGGGGATGCGAATGGCTTACCTCAGCAACCGAGACCCACGAGAGAATGTCCGCCATGAACATGCTGACGAATGGCACGCTTGTGCAAAAGGTGCGGTTGGTTTCCGGCCTCATTCTGTTCGCCTTCGTCGCGACCCATTTCCTCAACCACGCCGTCGGGCTGGCTGGTGTCGAGGCGATGGAGACGGTGCAGAGTTGGCGGCTTGTTGTCACGCGCTCGCAACCGGTCAGCATCATTCTGGGCTTGGCCCTTCTGGTGCATATGGCGCTCGGACTGGTGCGCGTGGCGCGCCTGCGAACATTGCGGATGCCGCCATGGGAAGCGGCTCAAATCGCACTTGGTCTGGCCATTCCGTTCTTGCTCTTCCCGCACATTGTCAACACGCACCTCGCCAATTCGCTGTTTGGCGTCAACGACACCTATGTTTACGAGCTGCTTCAATTGTGGCCCAGCAAGTGGCCTGATCAGAGCGCGCTGCTGCTGATCGTTTGGGCGCACAGCTGCATTGGCCTGCACTACTGGTTGCGGCTTTCGCCACGCTACCGCCGCTATCAGCCGTTCGCCCTTGCGCTCGCCGTGCTCATTCCCTTTGCCGCGCTGGCGGGCTTCATGGTCGCGGGACAAGACGTCCAGGCCGCAGCCGCCGACCCGCAGGTGTTGAATGATATGCGCGTGCAGACCAATTGGCCGCAAGGCGAAGCCCTCGACTGGTTGAGCTGGATGACACCGCTCTCTTATTACGTCTTCTATCCCTTCCTGATCGCGGTTCTGCTCTATATGGCTGGCCGCTGGGCTGCTTCGCGCCTGGCCTCCAATCTCGCGGTTTCTTATGTGCCGCAGCCAAAGTTGCGGGTGGTACCGGGTGCAACGCTGCTTGAGATCAGCCGGGCCAACGGCGTTCCTCACATGTCGGTGTGCGGCGGTCGGGCACGGTGCTCGACGTGCCGCGTTGAGGTGCTGGATGGTCTGGAGTCGCTGGCGCCCGCCGGAGCGGCTGAAGCCGAGACATTGCAACGCATAGCGGCGGGTCCCAGCATCAGGCTTGCCTGTCAAATCAGGCCGAGCGAGCCCGTCACCGTGCGCCTGCTGTTGCGGCCGGGCGCTACCGTCTCGATGCAACGGGCGGAAGCGCAGGGCGTCGAGCGTTCGCTCGCGATCTTGTTCCTCGACATCCGTGGCTTCACCAATTGGAGTCAATCGAAGCTGCCATACGACATTGTGCATATCTTGAACCAGACGTTCACGGCGGCCGGAAATGCGGTCGTGAATAACCGGGGTTGGGTCGACAAATACATGGGCGATGGCATGATGGCCGTGTTCGGCCGCGAAGATGGAACCGATGCCGGCTGCGCGCATGCGATCGCCGCAGCGCGTGACATCGATCTCGTGATCGAAAAGCTCAATCGCGAATTGGCCGATGAGCTGGGCAGCGAACTCAAGGTCGGTATGGGGATCCATATGGGCCCACTCGTTATGGGTGAGATCGGTCATGAAGCCAGCGCGGCCATGACCGTCATCGGGCGCAGCGTCAATACGGCCAGCCGGCTCGAAGCCATGACCAAGGAGCTGGATTGCCAACTCATTGTCTCCTGCGAAGCGATCAAACGGGCCGGCCTGGAGCCCAAGGATTTCGACATTCGCGTTGTCGAGGTCCGCGGTATTGACGGCGCCCTTGAGGTGGTTGCCTTCAAGCGCGCGCGTGAGGCGCCAGCGGAATGAAATTTCCGCGCTCCAAGGCGCGCGCCGGCGCAAACCTCACTTGGCGGGACTCCAGGACGTTTGGGCTTTGGCAATCAGCTTGCGCAACTCGGCGCCCCAATCGAGGCCTTCTTGATGGGCGATCTTATAAATCGCCGGCAGCACCAGCAGCGTGAGCACCGTGGATGAGATTATGCCACCGATAACCACGGTCGCCAGGGGACGCTGAACCTCTGCACCCGCGCCGACATTGAGCGCCATAGGCACAAAACCCAGGCTGGCTACGAGCGCCGTCATCAGAACCGGCCGCAGCCTGGTCATCGCGCCCAGCCGAATGGCTTTATCGAGTTTCATTTTTTTGGCGCGCAAATCACGGATGAAGGAGACCATCACCACGCCGTTCAAGACCGCAACGCCAGAGAGCGCGATAAAGCCGACGGCGGCCGAGATTGAGAAAGGCAATCCGCGCAACAACAGTGCGATGACACCGCCGGTGAGCGCCAAGGGCACGCCGGTAAAGACCAGAAGCGAGTCTTTGATCGAACCGAACAACGCAAACAGCAACGCCAAGATCAGCAGCATGGCCAGGGGAACAACGACCCGCAGGCGGTTGCCGGCAGAAATCAAATTTTCGAATGTTCCGCCATATTCGATCCAATAGCCTGGCGGAATTTGCACCTGGCCACTCACCACTTGCTGGACGTCTTCCACGAACGTGCTGAGATCGCGATCGCGGACATTGGCGGTGACGACAATCCGCCGCTTGCCGTTTTCGCGGCTGATCTGATTGGGGCCGAGCGAAATTTCGACGTTGGCCACCTCGGAAAGGGGAACGAAAGCCAAGCCGTCCTCGTCGCCTTCACGCACATGCTCAGGTAGCGGAATCGGAAGGCGTCGAATTGCCTCGACATTGTCACGCAAAGCCTCAGGCATGCGGACCACGACATCGAACCGGCGATCGCCCTCGAATACTTGGCCCGCGACGCGTCCTCCGATGGACGCTGCGACGACGTCCTGCATGTCGCCGACCGAAAGGCCGTATCGGGCCAAGGCTTCGCGGTTTGGAACGATGGAGAGGAGCGGCAAACCCGTCGCCTGCTCAAGGCGAACATCCGACGCGCCCTGCACGCCTTCAAGGGCTGTCTGAATTTCTTCGCCCGCCGTCAGCAGCGTATCGAGATCGTCGCCAAAAACCTTGACCGCCAGGTCGCTGCGCACACCGGCAATGAGTTCATTGAAGCGCATTTGGATCGGTTGGGTGAATTCGTAATTGTTGCCGGGGATGGCGCGCACGGCGCGTTCGATTTCCGCCACGAGCTGGAGACGCGGCTTGCGCGAATCTGGCCACTCGCTGCGGTCTTTCATCATCAGGAACGTATCGGCCACATTGGGCGGCATGGGATCGGTGGCGATATCGGCCGTACCGATTTTGGTGAACACTCTCTCGACCTCCGGGAATTTCTGCAGCCGATCCTCAAGCGCCTCTTGCATCTTTATGGCTTGGCTCAGACTGGTTCCCGGAATGCGTAAAGCGTGCATCGCGATGTCGCCCTCATCGAGTTGTGGAATAAACTCCGCACCAAGCCGCGTTGCGAGCAGCGCGCTCAGCAGAACGATGGCGCTGGCGCCGGCGACCATGGCGTACCGCCAATCAAGTGCGCGCTCGAGCAGCGGTTCATAGATCTCCTTGGCTTTCGACATGACGCGATTTTCGCCCTCATCAACCGGTCCAGTCACAAACAACGCGACCGCGGCGGGCACGAAAGTCAGGGAGAGAACGAGGGCGCTGAGCAAAGCCGTCACCACCGTGAAGGCCATGGGATGGAACATTTTTCCCTCGATCCCGGTCAGCGCAAAGATCGGAATGTAGACCACGGTGATGATCAGCACGCCGAACAGACTGGGCCGGATCACCTCGCCCGTCGCAACCGCCGCCAGATCAAAACGTTCTTCGCGCTTGAGGAGGCGTTTGAGGCGTTTTTGCTCCTCGCCGAACCGGCGGAGGCAATTTTCGACGATGATCACCGCGCCGTCGACGATCAAGCCGAAATCGAGCGCACCGAGGCTCATCAGATTGCCCGAAACCTTGTTCTGCACCATGCCCGTGATCGTCATCAGCATGGCCAGCGGAATGATTGCGGCGGTGACGATCGCGGCGCGGATGTTTCCGAGCAGCAGAAACAATACGACGATCACCAAAAGGGCACCCTCCAGCAAATTGGTGGCCACGGTCAAAATCGTTTTTTCGACCAAGGTCGTCCGATTGTAGACGGTGCGCATGACCACACCATCTGGCAGGCTGCGGTTGATTTCCTCGATGCTGCCGGCCACGGCCGTCGAAACTGTCCGGCTGTTTTGGCCGATCAACATGAAGACGGTTCCAAGAACCACTTCGCGGCCGTTCTCAGTCGCCGCACCGGTGCGCAATTCCTCACCCAAGCCAACATCGGCAATGTCCTTGATGCGGATCGAAACGCCATGGCGCTGGGTGACAATGATGCTCGCCAGATCTTCGATCGATTTGGCTTGCCCTGGAACCCGCACCAGATATTGCTCGCCGGAGCGCTCGATGTAACCGGCGCCGACATTGGCGTTGTTGCGCTCGAGCGCCGTGATCACATCGCTCAGGCTGAGATCGTAGGCCGCCAGACGGTCCGGCCACGGCGTCACGTGGAACTGCTTTTCAAACCCACCGATGGTGTTGACTTCCGTCACGCCGGGAACAGTTACGAGCTGCGGCTTGACCACCCAATCGTGCAGCGTGCGCAAGTCCGTCGGCGTCCACGGCACGCCATCGGCGTTGAGCGCACCCGGCTCGGCTTCGACCGTGTACATGAAGATTTCGCCCAATCCCGTGGCAATCGGCCCCATTTCGGGATCGATGCCGGGGGGTAGCCCGCCGCGCACGGTCTGGAGCCGCTCGGCCACCAGCTGGCGGGCGAAATAAATGTCCGTGCCG
>JAJFHN010000027.1 GCA_021775595.1 Hyphomicrobiales bacterium | reverse complement strand
GTTCAACACGGTCACACCGTGCTCAAGCGCCAATCCCGAGCGGGGCCGAACCTGGGCCTCGTATCCCGGCGGCAGAGCGAGCTTGAGGCCGGTCGGCACCAAGGCCCGGTCACCGGGTTTGATGGTCAGAGGCGCATCATCGGTAAAGGCCGCAACCATGTCCATACCGGCGGCGCCATCGGTTTGGTAGGCCGGCAGCGGCAATCCTTCGCCATGGGGCAAGATTTCCAGGCGGATTTGAATGGTTTCATGCACGGTATCTACTCCGCCGCCTGCGCCAGATTCGACATATGCCGGCCGGCCAGGCGCATCAGCTTGTCAGCGACTTGCGTCTTTGCCATGGAGGGCCATGCCTCGGCGCCAGCAGCCGTTATGACATGAACCGTATTGGCTGAACCCCCCATGATGCCTGTTTGCGATGAGACATCGTTGGCGATGATCCAATCGCAACCCTTTGCCTGGCGCTTCCGGGTGGCGTGCTCGACGACGCTTTCGGTCTCGGCCGCAAAGCCGATGACGAGGCGCGGGCGCCGCGTCGGGTCTTGCGAGAGCGCGGCTAAAATATCGGGATTGCGCTCGAGCGTCAGCGTCAAGGTCTCTTGGCCGGACTGCTTTTTCATCTTTTCAAGTTCGGGCGCCCGCGATTTCCAGTCGGCGACGGCGGCCGCACAGACCGCGATGTCCGCAGGGAGCGCACCCTCGACCGCCGCCATCATCTGATCGGCGGTTTCGACGTGCTGGGTATCGACGCCGGGCGGATCGGGTTCGTTCGTTGGACCGCTCACCAGCGTCACCCGAGCGCCCAGCCGGTGTGCGGCGGCGGCGATCGCATGGCCTTGGCGTCCGGATGAACGGTTGGCGACATAGCGCACGGGGTCAAGCGGCTCGTGGGTTGGACCGGACGTGACGAGCACGTGGAGACCGGTAAGCAAGCCGTCGCCAATACCGCCGAGGTGGGTGGAAACGGCGGCGACGATCTCCGGTACCTCGGCCATGCGGCCAAGGCCCCATTCGCCGCTCTCGGCCATTTCGCCAACGTTTGGACCGATCAGCGAAACGCCATCGCCCATCAAGCGATCGGCGTTGCGCCGTGTTGCGGCATGCGCCCACATATGCGGGTTCATTGCGGGCGCCAATAAAATGGGCGCATCGGCCGCGAGCAGCGTGGCGGTGGCCAAATCGTCGGCCAGACCTGCCGCCATCTTGGCCATAAGCGAAGCTGTGGCCGGCGCGACAACGATGATGTCAGCCTCGCGCGCCAGGCGGATATGTCCGATCTCGGCCTCGTCCTTCAAATCGAATAGATCGGTGTAAGCCTTCTCCTGGGCCAAGGCGGAGACGGAGATTGGCGTGACAAATTCCTGGGCGGCCTCGGTCAAAATCACGCGGATGCGCCCACCGCGCTCCTTGATCCGGCGGATGAGATCGAGCGCCTTATAGGCTGCAATGCCGCCGCCCATAATGAGCAGCACACTCTTGCCATCGAAGTCGCCACCGCCGTTTGAACCCTGTGTTTCGACCGCGCTCAGTTTGGCGTCGGACTTACGTACCATGAAATCGTTTGCCGTAACCGCGCCGCCCGTTGCATCGGAAATACGCCAAGCCAAGTCGAGCGAAGGTTGCGCACGTCCATGTCTCAGGCGGCTGACTGTGGCTTCGGTGGTGCCGATGGCCTTGGCGAAATCGCAGGCGCGGGTGCCTGTATCGTTGAGCCAGGATGAAAGTTTCATGGAGATAACTTACAATCTAGGTAATTTGCAAGCAAGGCGCGATGATCTAACTCAGCAGCGAATAGGCGATTACGGCGAGCGAGAGGGCCGCCAGCCAAATTGCGATGCGGGACATTCTGTTGCGTTTCGCTTGGGCATCGGCGAGGCGGTCTATGGAGTAGGAATCCAGCCGCAGGCCGTCCTCGGCCATATCGGCGAAGGCGCCGGCGGCGCGTTCGCCCTCGGCCAAGAGCCGCGGAATTTCGCCAATGAAATGACCGACGCTGGCGGCGCCTTCAGCCGCGCCGGCCAACCGCGCTTCGGCACCCATTTCGTTCTCGATCCAGCCACGCACAACGGGTTCGGAGGTCTGCCAGATATTCAGCTTGGGATTGAGCATGCGTCCGACACCCTCAACCACGACCATGGTTTTTTGCAAAAGGATAAGTTGTGGCTGGGTCTGCATGTCGAAGACGTCGGTGTATTGCAGCAATTGGCCGAGCAGCTGCGCCATGGAGATTTCTTCTGCCGTGCGGTCCATCAATGGTTCGCCGATGGCGCGCAGGGCTTGTGCGAACTGATCGATCGAGTGTTTGCGCGGCACGTAACCCGCTTCGAAATGCACTTCCGAGACGCGCCTGTAATCGCGGGTGATGAAGCCATAAAGGATCTCAGCCAGGAAGCGGCGCTCGATCTTGGTCAGCCGACCCATGATGCCGAAGTCGACGGCCACGATGTCGCCCTCGACGTCGACGAACAGATTGCCGGGGTGCATGTCGGCATGAAAGAAGCCGTCGCGCATGGCGTGGCGCAGGAAACTTTGGATCAGCGTGTCGCCGAGGCGCTCAAGATCGTGGCCGGCGGCTTTGAGCGCGGTGTGATCGGAGAGTGGAATGCCATCGACCCACTCCAGCGTTAGAACGCGCTTTGCGCTGCGCGACCAGTCGACTTTGGGTACGCGGAAGCCCTCGTCACCGGCGATGTTCTCGGCCATCTCGGATATGGCGGCGGCTTCCATGCGCAGATCCATCTCGATCGCGACAGACTTGGCCAGGGTGTCGACAACGGCGACCGGGCGCAGGCGGCGCGAAGCGGGACTGAGGCGCTCGATGGTGCGGGCGGCGAAATAGTAACTCTCGAGGTCTTTGCCAAAGCGGGTCTCCACCCGAGGTCGCAGAATTTTCACCGCGACGTCGCGGGCGTGACCGGCCCCATCGCGCGTCTTGGCGCGGTGCACCTGCGCGATCGATGCGGCAGCGACGGCGGGGCCAAACTCCTCATAGAGTTCAGACACTTCGGCGCCGAGCGCCTCGGCAACGGTGCGTTCGGCTTCGGCATTCGAAAAAGGCGGCAAGCGGTCCTGCAAGCGGGAGAGATCACGCGCCAGTTCGCGTCCGACAATGTCGTCACGGGTGGCCAGAAATTGTCCGAGTTTGACGTAACTTGGACCAAGCGATGTCAGGGCGCTGGCCAGTCGCGTCTCGTTGCCGCGGCCAGCGATTTGATGCTTGTTGTCTTTGCTGCTGGCCTGGGGCCAGATGCGCTTGAAGACCTTGACGGGCTCGGGCAGGGCCACGTCTCCGGGAATCACGCGCGCGCCATGGCGGAACAGAACAAAACCCGCGCGGGTCAATCTCAACGTGTTCGATATGGCACTGAACACCGGCAAAACCCTCACAGACGCCAGGCGGAATGAATCGCCGCGATGCCGCCGCTTAAATTACGGTATTTGACCTGGGCGAAACCGGCGCCCGAAATCAAGTCCGCAAAAGTCTCCTGATCGGGGAACTCACGGATGCTCTCAATCAAATAGCGGTATGAGGCGGCGTCGCCCGCGACCGCTGCACCGAGTGCTGGAATGGCGCGCTCGGAAAATTGCTCATAGAGCGTATCGAGAATTGGCACATCGGTGTGTGAGAATTCAAGGATCAACAAGCGGCCGCCGGGTTTCAGCACCCGGTAGGCTTCGTTCAGCGCGCGGGCGCGATCGCTGACATTGCGGATGCCAAACGCAATCGTATAGGCGTCGGCGCAACTGGTCTCGAGCGGCAGCGATTCGGCGTTTGCTTCAACGAAGCTGAGCCGCTGGCGCCAGGCGCCCTCGGCCCTGCGGCGGCCGACGGCGAGCATCTCGGGTGAGAGATCGCAAATGACCGCTTCGGCTTTGGGTCCGGCGGCGCGCAGAAATCGCGTCGCAATGTCGCCGGTGCCGCCTGCGACGTCGATCAACCGGTAGGGCTTGGCCGATTTGGGAGGCGCCATCCAGGCGATGAGATCGTCCTTCCAGCGCCGGTGCAGACCGCCCGACATCAAATCGTTCATCAGATCATAGCGTTCGGCGACGCGCGCAAAGACCTGGCCGACCAATCCCTGGCGCTCCTTGGCGCTGAGATTGGGCAGGTCGAATTGCCCGCTGCCGCTGCGGGATCCAGTTCTGCTTGCGTCACCCATGGCCGCAAGAATAGCGCAGCCGGGATGGGGAGGCTATGGTTCGACCCGCCGGATTGACCGGTTTTACCGCTTATGGTTTCCCGAGGGTGCAATGCCTGAATTGCCGGAGGTTGAAACGGTACGCAGGGGGCTTGAGGGCGCGCTGGTTGGCGCGCGATTCGAGCGCGTCGAGCAGCGCCGGCCCAATTTGCGGTTTCCGTTTCCCGAGCGCTTTGGCGAGCGGCTGGAGGGGGTGCGAATGGCGGCGCTCGAGCGGCGGGCGAAATATCTGCTCGGTCGTCTCGATAGCGGCGATGTGCTGGCCATGCATTTGGGCATGAGCGGCCGGTTCACCGTCCACCAGACCAATAGCAGCGGTCACGCCAACCCCGATGCGATCGCAGCCGATCGCGGCGATGCGCACGATCACGTCGTTTTCCACATGAGCAGCAACACGCGTGTCGTCTACAACGACGTGCGGCGGTTCGGATTCATGGACCTGATCGGCGAAACGGACCTTGGCCAACACAAGCTTTTTCGCGGGTTGGGCGTGGAGCCCTTGAGTGACGATTTGACGCCGGCGTTTATGGCGGGCGCGTTCGCCAACAAGCAGACGCCGCTCAAGGCAGCGCTGCTCGATCAAAAATTGATTGCCGGGCTCGGTAATATTTATGTCTGCGAAGCGTTGCACCGCGCTGGGCTGTCGCCGGAGCGAGCCGCAGCGAGCCTGGCCAAATCAACCGGTGGGCCCGGCGTCCGGGCAAACCGCCTGACCGAGGCGGTCAAATCGGTGCTGGCGGATGCCATCGCAGCCGGTGGATCGAGCCTCAAGGACTACCAGCACGCCGACGGTTCGCTCGGCTATTTTCAACATTCGTTTGCAGTCTATGGGCGGGAGGGGCAAAATTGCCCCCGCGCCGCGTGCCGCGGCACAATTCAACGCATCGTTCAAAGCGGCCGGTCGACATTTTTTTGCGCGCGCTGTCAGCGCTGAACCGCCGCACCATCCGCAATCACGAAACGGGGACCGTCATGGGTTATGAAAATATCATCGTGGAGACCAAGGATAAGGTCGGGCTGATCACGCTCAACCGGCCAGACGCGCTCAACGCGCTCAACAGTGCGCTGATTGGCGAATTGGGCCAGGCGCTCGATGGATTTGAGGCGGACGCGGCAATTGGCTGTGTGGTGATCACGGGCAGCGAGCGGGCCTTTGCAGCGGGCGCGGACATCAAAGAGATGAAGGACAAGACATTTGTCGAGGCTTACACGACAGATTTTCTGGCCAGCTGGGACCGGGTGGCGCAGGCGCGCAAGCCGGTGATCGCTGCGGTCGCGGGCTTTGCGCTCGGCGGCGGCTGCGAGCTCGCCATGATGTGCGACTTCATAATCGCGGCAGATACGGCGGTGTTTGGCCAACCGGAAATCAATTTGGGATTGATTCCGGGCGCTGGCGGGACCCAAAGACTGACGCGGGTTGTCGGCAAATCAAAGGCCATGGAAATGTGTTTGAGCGGCCGCCAGATGGACGCGCAGGAGGCCGAGCGAAGCGGACTGGTGAGCCGTATCGTGCCGGCAGGCGACTTGATCGAAGAGACGCTCAAGACGGCCAAAAAAATCGCCTCGATGTCTCTGCCCTCGGTGTTGCTGGCCAAGGAAGCCGTCAACCGAGCTTACGAGACGACTTTGGCCGAAGGCGCGCGCTTTGAGCGGCGCACGTTCGTTTCGCTGTTTGCGACCGAGGACCAGACGGAAGGCGCCAACGCCTTCATCGAAAAGCGCAAACCCGATTTCAAGAACCGCTAAAGGGCCTCGTCAATCGAGTTCGAAGCGGTCTTTGTAATCGCTCGCCAGCGCGGGGTCCTGATCGGCTTTCGATAAGAAGCAATTGCCGACCACCAACGACTCCATCTCCGTGCCCATGAAACAGTGGAAGGCGTCTTCGGGCGTGCAGACGATGGGCTCGCCGCGCACGTTGAATGATGTATTGACCAGCACGCTGCAGCCCGTCAGGCGTTTAAAGGCCTGGAGGAGCGCGTAATAACGGGGATTGGTCTCGTTGTGCACGGTCTGGACGCGGGCGGAATAATCGACATGCGTGACGGCTGGTAAATCGGAGCGCGTCACATTGAGCTTGTCGATGCCGAACAGCGCCTTGTCCGCAGCGCTCATTTTGAGCCGCCGCTTGGGCTGTATGTCGGCGACGAGCAGCATGTAAGGACTGGCGCTATAGAGCTCGAAATAGTCGCTCACATCCTCCGCGATCACCGATGGCGCAAAGGGGCGGAAGCTCTCACGGTATTTGATCTTCAAATTGAGTGTCTTTTGCATTTCCGCGTTGCGCGGATCACCCAGGATCGAGCGTCCGCCAAGCGCGCGGGGTCCAAACTCCATGCGGCCCGAATGCCAGCCCAACGCATCGCCGGCTTCCAGCGCGCGGGCGGCCCGCTCAAACAGAGCATCGTCTGCGAGCACATCAAATGTCGCGCCGGCGCGCTTGAGACGCGCTTCAATGTCGGCCTGGTCGAAGGATGGCCCAAGATAAGCTCCCTGCATGGCGTCGCGATCGCCATCGGCGTTTCGCGGCGCGCCCAGATGCAGGTGGTGTGCCGCATAAGCCGCACCCAATGCGCCGCCGGCATCGCCAGCGGCAGGCTGAATCCAGATATTCTCAAAACTGCCGTCCCGCAGCAGTTTGCCGTTAGCGACGCAATTGAGCGCCACGCCGCCGGCCAGGCATAAATTGGGCAGCTGGTAGCTCTCTGCCAGATTGCGGGCGATGCGCAACATCACCTCTTCGGTTACCTGCTGGACGGATGCGGCAAGATCCATCTCGCGCTGACCGATGCGCTCATCGGGTGCGCGTGGCGGTCCGCCAAACAGCGTATCGAAACGCTCATTGGTCATGGTGAGACCCGTGGCGTAATTGAAATAGCTCTGATCGAGCCAAAACGACCCGTCGGGCTTAACGTCTATCAGGTGCTCCATGATGAGTTCAGCGAACTTTGGCTCGCCATAGGGGGCCAGTCCCATCACCTTGTATTCGCCGGAGTTGACCTTGAAGCCCGTATAATAGGTGAAGGCCGAATAGAGCAGGCCGAGACTGTGTGGCCAGCGGATTTCGCGCTCGACTTGAAGTTGATTGCCGCTGCCGATCGAAACGGAGGCGGTCGTCCACTCGCCGACACCGTCCATGGTCAAGACCACCGCCTTTTCGAAGGGTGAGGGATAGAAGGCGGACGCAGCGTGGCTCTGGTGGTGCTCGGAGAACAGAAGTTTTTGCTCAACCTCGCCTGAGGGCGCATAGGGCTCGAGCGATTGTATAATGTTGGTCTTCTGGAAAAGCTTCTCTTTGATCCAAAGCGGCATTGCCATGCGGAAGGACGCAAAGCCGCGCGGCGCGCGCGCCAGATAGGTCTCGATCAGGCGTTCAAATTTCAAGAACGGTTTCTCGAAAAAACAAATGTGATCGACCTGATCCAGGCTGACGCCAGCTTCATCGAGGCAATATTGGATGGCGTTGTCGGGAAAATGGGCGTCGTGTTTTATGCGCGTGAAGCGCTCCTCCTGGGCGGCGGCGATGATGCGGCCGTCCTGCAAGATGGCCGCCGCGCTGTCGTGATAGAAGGCGGATATACCGAGGATGCGCACGGAGGAATCGTTTCTGTCGAGGGCGAGGTGGCGCTAAAAAATCGTGTAGATGAAGGGCGCCACGGCGGAGCCTTGAGCGAGGACCAACAAACCGCCAAACAGCACCAAGATGACGATGACCGGCGCCAGCCACCATTTTTTTCGAGCGCTCATATAGGCGAAGAGTTCTTTGAAAATGGAAATCATGGACTGTTGCTGCCTGCGTACCGCTAGAACTGATTTGACATGGTGCTGCGGGCTTCATCGGGATCGCGCTCGTGCCAGTAGCTGGCGCGCCCGCGCGCCGGCCTGGCGCTCAGCGGATCGCGCAGCGCCTGCATGATGAGACCGGTCGGCACGATTGCGACCGCATAGATGAGCAGCATGACGATCGGGTTGACCACACGGTTGAGAAGGAGCGAAAGCCGGAACCAGGCCCGGTTGAGGGGCGCCAGCCAGGCGGGCTTGAGCCAGCTTGTCAGGGCGAAGGCGGCGGAAAGCGCCAGGGCCGGTGCAGCGACGAACGGATTGGTGTAGGTGAATGCCGCGATCAGCAACGCAACGCACGCGAACACGATGCCGGTGGCCCGCTCGCTCGGCGGCGCCACTTCAGATTCACGGAAATGCTCGTGAAAGTTATTGGTCAAGATCGTGTTTCCTCGGGCGCTGCTGTATCATGGCCGCCGGCCGACGTGCTCGTGGCGTTGACGGACCTTGGTGGCCCCTATATACACAGCTCGATTTTCCGGCGCCAGCATTGCACGCGCATGCCAGAGCAATGCCGGAGTTTGATGAATTCAGGAAAGCGGCATGGCCAACACAAAATCGGCAAAAAAAGCAGTGCGCCAACAGGCGCGCCGCACGGCCCATAACAAACTGTGGCGGACCCGCATGCGCACATATGTGCGCAAGGTCGAAGAAGCCGTGGAAGCCGGTGACCAGAAGGCGGCGCAAGCGGCGCTGCGTGAGGCGCAGCCGCATGTCATGCGCGCTGTTCAGCGCAACATCATCCACCGCAACACCGGCAGCCGAAAGATCTCTCGCCTCTCTGCCAGGGTGCGCGCACTGGGCGCCTGAGCCAACTTTCCACACATTTTTCGCGGTTTGTTGCAAGAAGGTGACAGCCGGCGGATTGGCCGAAACGGCGCCGCCGCGGCCTCTCAAATCAAATTTTCGAAGATTCAACGTCTTAGGGTTTTTGACGGCGCGTGCGCGCGCGCGCGGCGGGCCGGGCCGCGATGTCAAAGCAGCGAAAAATCGCGGCATTCTGCGGAAAACTGCGGATTATTGCGTGGTGGTGCAAAAGAGCCCTGCAGCGGCGATTCTGCTTTGTATCCCAGCACCTTGGCAAAAGAAGGTGCATCCAAAACAGTATCGCGCGCCGGGAATTGCCTAAAAATTCCGGCGCCTGAATGCATTATAGCCATTGCATCACTAAGCCGCAGCGTTATAATCTAGGCATCCGAACGGGGCAGATCCCCTAAAAATTGGTATTTTTGTAGTAATTTGCTGGCGTTGCCAAGCAGATGTGCAGTACCCGTGTGTTTTGTTGGGGCAGGAAATCCTGCCCGTTAACTTGAAGTCTAGCGTCGCAGTAAACTAATTGCGGGCTTGACTTGAGATTCAGGACGCGTGTTCGGGATTTTCTTGTAATTGAGTTGCTTGGCGCCTTTGGGATTGAGAGATCAACGTGGCCGAGTCGGAAAAGCGACTTGGAGTGGACGACGTCGAAGCGGGTGAAGTCTGGGAGCGGTTGGCCGCCGACTCCAGCGCGCAACTCGTCGATGTTCGAACGCAGGCGGAATGGGCCTTTGTCGGGGTGCCGGATTTAACGGCCATAGGGAAGCAAATCCTTATGGTCGAATGGATGGGCTTTCCCGATAACCAGCGCAATCCGTCGTTTGCTGACCAGCTGGCCTCGGCGCTTGATGCGCTGGGGACTGATCAGGACGCTGACCTCTATTTCATTTGCCGTTCGGGTGTCCGGAGCCTCGCAGCAGCGCAGGCGATGGTCATGGCGGGGTACCGTGCGTGCCACAACGTTGCTGGCGGCTTCGAAGGGCCGCCCGACAACGACAGGCATCGAGGGGTCCTTGCCGGGTGGAAGGTTGTCGGTTTGCCCTGGCTGCAGGGCTAGAGGGACCGGCTGAGTGTGCATTGAAGTGGGTATGCGTAGGGACATGGTGCCGGGCGCCATAAGAAGAACGGGCGCACACGCGTCAAGAAACAACGAGACCAGGTATGACCGAAAAACATCAGGTCAGCAGGGCGGCGCAGAAAGAAGCAAAAAACGTGGACAACAAGGCGCAACATCAAGACACAAATACACATCTGGAGAGCTGGCAACGGGTACGCAAACGCTTGCGTGCTGAATTGGGGGAAGACGTCTTTTCGAGCTGGTTCGGGCGCGTCGAACTCGAAAACGTCAATGCGGCGACGGTGCACGTCTCCGTACCCACCAGATTTCTCAAGAATTGGCTGCAATCCCATTATTACGAGCGCTTGTTGAATTGCTCCCAAGAGGAGTTTCCGCAAACCGCGCGTATCGAATTTAGGGTTCGCAGACCCCATGACAGCGCCGAGCAGGCGGCGGCGCACGCGCTGCAAGCAGAGCGGCAGGGAAAACCTGACGCGTTGCGACGGGAACCGGGTCAGGTCCGAACGGGTCCCATGGCGCCGATGCAAACGGGCTCGGACGGCTTCGAGGGATCGCCGCTTGATCCCCGATTCAGCTTCGGCTCATTCGTCGTTGGCACGTCCAACCGCTTGGTGCACGCCGCAGCGCAAGAGGTGGCGGAAACCATCAGCGTTCAACCGCTGCGCTACAATCCGCTCTATATCCAGGGAAGCGTCGGGCTTGGAAAAACGCATTTGCTGCACGCCATCGCGCTTGATGTCAGGCGGCGGGCGATGTCGGCGCGGGTGCTCTATTTGACCGCGGAGCGCTTCATGTCGAGCTTCGTGCAGGCGTTGCGCGCGCGTGATGCGCTGGCCTTCAAGGAGCAACTGCGCGGCATCGACATTCTGCTCATCGACGACATGGAATTTTTGCAGGGCGCGACGATACAGCAGGAGTTTTGCCACGCGCTCAATTCGCTGATCGATGGCGGCCGGCAAGTGGTCGTCGCCGCAGACCGTCCGCCTGCCCAGCTCGAAAAGCTCGACGCCAGAATGCGCTCGCGTTTGGCTGGCGGATTGGTAGCCGAAATCGGAACGATGGACTACGAGTTGCGCCATCGCATCCTGACCCGCCGCGCCGAAGAGGAATGCGAGCGCGATCCCAGTTTCCGGATCCCGCGTGCGGTGACGGATTTCCTGGCGAGCCGGTTGACCGACGGCGGGCGCGAGCTGGAAGGCGCAATCATCCGGCTGCGGGCGGCCTTTCAGCTGACTGAACAACCCATCACGATGGAAACGGCAGAGCACATCATCCGTGATCTGATGCGCGGCAGCGAGCCCAAGCGGGTCAAAATCGAAGACATATTGCGGATCGTCTCCAAGCATTTTGGCGTCAACCGATCCGATCTGCTCTCCAGTCGCCGCAACCGCTCGATCGTGCGTCCCAGGCAAGTCGGCATGTATCTCGCCAAGCAGCTGACGTCCCGCTCCTTGCCCGAAATCGGGCGTCGGTTTGGCAATCGCGATCACACCACTGTTCTGCACGCGATAAGAAAGATCGATTCGCTCATGAAGGACGATCCGTCCTTGCAGGAGGAGGTCGATTTGCTGATGAGGTTGCTCAAGGACTGAATAAGAATCACCGTCGGCAGTCTGTGGCCGTTTCCGGCCGGACGAATCTTATTGTTTTGATGAGAGCGGAATTGAGGGATAATGGACGCTGCCGCCGTCCGGCAGCCCATTTCACCGCATAGTTAAGGCTTACTCATGCGTCTGATCACCGAGAGAGGCGTTCTGTTCAAAGCGCTCAATCACGTGACGAGTGTCGTCGAGCGGCGCAACACGATACCGATTCTTTCCAATGTCCTGCTCGAGGCCAAGGGTGATGCCCTGAAGCTCACGGCCACCGACCTCGATGTGGAGGTGGTGGAAAGCATTGCCGCCGAAGTCTCGCAAGAAGGCGGAACGACCGTCGCCGCGCATATCATTCATGACATCGTTCGCAAATTGCCCGATGGCGCGCAGATCGAGTTTTCACGCGGGCCCGATGAGGGTCGCATGGCGCTCACGTCTGGCCACGCCAAGTTTGCGCTGCAAGTGCTTCCGCCCAGCGATTTTCCGGATTTGAGTGCTGGAGATATGAGCCATGCCTTCGACATCGGCGCCAGGGATCTCAAGCGGCTGATCGAAAAGGCGCGCTTTGCCATCTCCACTGAAGAGACGCGCTATTACCTAAACGGCATCTATCTGCATGAGGTTGCGGGCGAGGGAAGCAGCTTGTTGCGCGCCGTCGCGACCGACGGCCATCGCCTGGCGCAAGTGGAAATCGACCTGCCAAAGGGGGCCAAGGATATTCCGGGCGTGATTGTGCCGCGCAAGACGGTCCAGGAAATCCACAAGATCCTCGAGGAGGAGGATGAGAGCGTTCACGTCGAGCTCTCGGCTACGAAAATTCGATTTGCCTGCGGTGCGATCCAACTCACCTCAAAGCTGATCGATGGCACGTTTCCCGATTATGGCCGGGTGATTCCCGAGGGCAACGACAAGGAAATGCGGGTGTCGAACGCCGAGTTCGCGCACGCGGTCGATCGGGTATCGACGCTCTCGAGTGAAAAAGGCCGGGCCGTCAAACTCAATATCAGTGATGGCAAGCTCGTGCTTTCGGTCAACAACCCCGACAGCGGCAGCGCGACGGAGGAGCTCGACGTCGACTATAAGGGCGAACCCATTGAAATCGGCTTTAACGCACGGTACCTGCTCGATATTTCGGGGCAGCTCGAGAGCGATACCGCACGTTTCTTGCTGGCCGATGCGGGCTCGCCAACCATGGTGCGCGACAGCAGCGAAAG
Organism: Hyphomicrobiales bacterium; assembly: GCA_021775595.1. Lineage (GTDB taxonomy): Bacteria > Pseudomonadota > Alphaproteobacteria > Rhizobiales > Methyloligellaceae > JAJFHN01. The sequence goes on along the minus strand of JAJFHN010000027.1, from coordinate 35,718 downwards.
CTCAGCGATCTATGTGCTCATGCCGATGCGGGTCTAGTGCATGGGGCCGGCAAGGCCATTCTCGCCTAATCTACCAGTGCGCTCGGACCGGTTGAACCGGTGAACGGCGCCCTCAATCTTCCGATCGAAGACGACAGGCTGTGGGTCGAACGGCTCGCGGTCACCGATTTTCGCAATTATGTGACCGCCACACTGGAGCTCGACATGCGGCCGGTCGTGCTGGTCGGTGACAATGGCGCGGGCAAGACCAATCTGCTGGAGGCGGTTTCGCTGCTTGCCGCCGGCCATGGTCTGCGCCGCAGCGCTTACGCGGAGATCACCCGGCGCGGTGCAGCTGACGGTTGGGCGGTGGCGGCGCGGGTGCATGTTGGCGATCAGGTCAATGAAATCGGCACCGGACTGGCTGGTCTTGAGGAAGGGGCAAGCGGGCGGCGTGTGCGCGTCGACGGTCGAAGAATGTCGGGCTCGGGCGCGCTTGGCGAGCTTGTTCGGGTGGTCTGGCTGACACCGGCGATGGACGGGCTGTTTATGGGATCGGCTGGTGAACGGCGGCGCTTCGTCGACAGGCTGGTGCTGAGCCTCAATCCGGGTAACGCGCGCGAGAACCGCCGCTTCGAGCGCGCCGTCCGCCAGCGGAACAAGGCGTTTGAAACGTATGAGCGCGGCGAGGCGTTGTTTGAGGGGCTCGAGATGGAGATCGCCGAGGCTGGCGTTGCGATCGCCGCCGCGCGCTTGGATCTGGTCACGCGTCTGACCGGCCGGATCGAGACGCGCCGCCGGGGCGACGTCAGCGCGCCGTTCCCCTGGTCCAATCTCGCCTTGGAAGGTTTGCTGGAGGAGATGTTGATGACGGCGGCGGCGGTCGATGTCGAAGACTTCTACCGGGCGCGGTTGGCGGAGACCCGAGAACGCGACCGGACCGCCAAACGAACGCTCGAGGGCCCCCATCGCAGCGATCTGATCGTGGAGTACGGCCCCAAAACCGCGCCGGCCAAGAGCTGTTCGACGGGCGAGCAGAAATCCTTGCTCGTCGGTCTGATTTTGGCGCATTTGGAGCTCGTCAAAGACAACCATGCAGGCCAGTCGCCGCTGCTGTTGCTGGATGAAATACCGGCTCATCTTGATGGCGATCGCCGTGGTGCGCTGTTTGCGGAAATCGCCCGCCTGGGCGCTCAGGCCTGGATGACGGGAACCGATGGGAGCGTCTTTGCGCCGATGGGCGAAAACGCCCAGGTGATAACGGTTGTGGATGGTGGAATTCGTGTCTGAAACAAGGTATTGATAGTGGTTCTCGTTCACAACGCAAGATGATGGGGTTCTGAATGGCCAAAGCGCCTGCCCGACCGAAAGACAAAGATGCCGAATACGGCGCCGATTCGATCAAAGTCCTGAAGGGACTCGACGCGGTCCGTAAGCGCCCGGGCATGTATATCGGCGACACCGATGATGGCTCGGGACTGCATCACATGGTCTATGAGGTGGTCGACAACGCCATCGACGAAGCTCTGGCGGGCCATTGCGACCTGGTCGAGGTGACGCTGAATGCGGACGGCTCGGTCACGGTCACCGACAATGGGCGCGGCATCCCGGTCGAAATCCATACGGAGGAGAATATTTCGGCCGCCGAGGTCATCATGACCCAGCTCCATGCCGGCGGAAAATTCGATCAAAATTCGTACAAGGTTTCAGGCGGCCTGCATGGCGTTGGCGTTTCGGTCGTCAATGCGCTTTCCTCCGAGCTCTTCATGACCATCTGGCGGGACGGCAAAGAGCACACCATGACCTTTCATGACGGCGAGCCGGCGGCGCCGTTGAAAGCAACGGGTAAGGCATCTGAGGGGCGGACGGGAACGGAGATCCGCTTCACGCCGTCGCAGGACACCTTCACCATGGTCGAATTCGACTATGGCACGCTCGAACACCGGCTGCGCGAATTGGCGTTTTTGAATTCCGGTCTGACGATCGTGCTCAACGACAACAGGCGGGTTGAGCCGCGGCGCGAAGAGATGGCCTATGAGGGCGGTCTCGAAGCGTTCGTCCGCTATATCGACCGCACGCGCAGTGCGTTGATCAACGCGCCGGTCACGGTAAATGCCGAGCGCGACGGCGTGGTTGTGGAGGCCGCGATGTGGTGGAACGACGGCTATCACGAGAACGTCCTGTGCTTCACCAACAACATCCCCCAACGCGATGGCGGCACGCATTTGGCGGGCTTCCGGGGCGCGCTGACGCGCACCGTCAACACCTATGCGGCTGAATCGGGCATTGCCAAGAAAGAGAAGGTGTCGCTGACGGGTGATGACGCGCGTGAAGGGCTGACGTGCGTGCTTTCGGTCAAGGTGGCGGATCCAAAATTCTCAAGCCAAACCAAAGACAAGCTCGTCTCCTCCGAGGTTCGTCCGGTGGTCGAGAGTATGATGAGCGAAGCGCTCAATCAGTGGTTCGAAGAAAATCCAGGCGATGCCAAGACGATCGTCGGCAAGATCGTCGAGGCGGCAGCGGCGCGCGAAGCCGCGCGCAAGGCGCGCGAGCTCACTCGGCGCAAGGGCGCGCTCGATGTCGCCAATCTGCCTGGCAAGCTTGCCGACTGTCAGGAGCGCGATCCCTCCAAATGCGAGCTGTTCCTGGTTGAGGGCGACTCGGCGGGTGGCTCCGCCAAGCAGGCGCGCAACCGCGAATTCCAAGCCGTGCTGCCATTGCGCGGCAAGATCCTTAATGTTGAGCGCGCGCGCTTTGACAAAATGCTCTCAAGCCAAGAGATCGGCACATTGATCACGGCGCTCGGCACGGGCATCGGGCGCGATGATTTCGATATTGAGAAATTGCGTTATCACAAAATCATCATCATGACCGACGCCGATGTGGACGGCGCCCATATTCGCACGCTGCTGCTGACGTTTTTCTACCGGCAAATGACCGAGCTGGTGGAGCGCGGTCATCTCTATATCGCTCAGCCGCCGCTCTATAAGGCCAAGCGCGGTCAGTCGGAGACCTATCTCAAGGATGAGCGCGCCATGGAGGGCTTCCTCATCGATGCGGGTCTGGAGGATGCTGTGCTGACCACCGGCGCGGGCGACGAGCGCGCCGGCCAAGATTTACAGGAAGTCGTCGAATCCGCACGGCAAATCTCCACCGTTCTCAATGGGCTGCACAGCCGCTATCCCCGCTTCATTGTTGAGCAGGCGGCTATCGCGGGCGCTCTCAATCCAAGCGTGCTGGGCGACGACGATCACTCCCAACAGGCTGCCGATTACATCGCCAAGCGGCTGGATTACCTTTCCGAGGAAACCGAACAGGGCTGGCAGGGCGAGGCACTTGAGGGTGGTGGATTGCGCTTTTCGCGCGAGGTGCGCGGCGTGGCGGAGTCGCATCTGATCGACGGGCCCTTCATCGGCTCGTCCGACGCCCACAAGCTCGATCGATGGACCAGCCAGTTGCAGGAAATCTATGCTAAGCCGGCGACGCTGCGGCGCAAGGAGCTTGTGACGGCAATCCACGGGCCGAGCACGTTGTTGGAGGCGGTGATCGCGGCGGGCCGCAAGGGGGTCAGCACGTCGCGTTATAAGGGCCTGGGCGAAATGAACCCGGATCAGCTTTGGGAGACCACGCTGGATCTGGATTCACGCACGTTGCTCCAGGTGAGGGTTGGCGATATGGCCGATGAGGCCGACGAGATCTTTTCCAGGCTGATGGGCGATGTTGTGGAGCCACGGCGCGAGTTCATCCAAAAACACGCACTCGAAGTGACCAATCTGGATATTTGATCGCGCACTTCACATCTGCGTGTGCTCGCTTGAGGGATAGTGCGCCGTCCCCACTTGTCCAGTGGGTGAGTTTGGCCGATTGGATGCGTTATCATGAAACTCCAGAAGACGGCGTTGGTGCTTGCCGACATCAGCGGCTACACGCGGTTCGTGTTGTTCCACAAGCTCAGCATTTTGCATGCCGAGCAGATCATCACCGAGCTGATCGAAGCTGTCGCCGAGCAGGCGCGCTTTCCGCTGCGCCTCAACAAGCTGCAAGGGGATGCGGCGTTTTTTGTCGCAGCAATAGACGAGGACGATGAAGGCGCGCTCGACGACATCGTCACTCAGGTTGGTTCGTTTTTCGATGCCTTTCGCGAGAAACGCGCCGCGCAATTCCGCGGAACGATCGGCGGATGCCGCTGCAGCGCGTGCCAGACGGTCGAAAATCTTACTCTGAAGGCCTTCGTCCACGTTGGTGAGGTGGTTCAAAAAAAGGTCGGAGACTTTGATGAGGTCGCCGGCGAGAGTGTGATTTTGATCCACCGGTTGCTGAAGAACAGCATCGAAGAGCGCGAATATCTCGTTTTGACGGACGACGTGGTCAAGGAAATCACGGCCGATCCCTTCACGAATAAGCGGCGCCTCGTCGAGATGGTTGATGATCTGGGCGAGGTCGGGATTATGGTCTACCAACCCCAAAGCAGTCGTTTGACGCGACCAGCCAAGCAGCCATTGCTGACTATCGAAGGAATCAAGACCGCGATTGTCTACTCCAGCAGAGCGTTTGCCCAGCTGCTGACGCGGAATGCACGAGTCTTCCAAAACATGCCGCAATAGGGCACCGTCAGGCAAAATTCGCAGGGCTGAACGGGGTTCTTGGATACTATGTGCAATGCCCGCACCTTGACGTCGAACGTCGAGGCGATCCGTCAGCAATTCCGCTTCGATAGCAATCGCGTCGGCAATATGCCGCTCATGCCATCGATTTGGCCGGGACAGGATTCGCCCGTCATCCGCAATGACGCCCAAGACGGACGGACGCTTGAGACGATGAATTGGGGCTTCGTCTTGCCGCAAAAAGGCAAAGCCGCAAAGCGCGTCACCAACGCCCGCGACGACAAAATTATGTCGAGCCCATTTTGGCGCAATTCATTCGAAGAGCGGCGCTGTCTGGTGCCGACCAGCTCGTTTTGCGAGTGGAATGCCGGTAAGCCCAAAGTGCCCCATTGGTTTGGCCTTAAGGGAGCAGAGCCACGACCGCTTTTTGCGTTAGCGGGCATCTGGCGGGGTTGGCGGGGAAAGCTCAAGGCCGATGGTGAAGATCTCGAAATGGCGGTTGTCGCCATCGTCACAACCCGTCCCAACACTTTGGTGGCCAGCGTTCATCCCGCCCGAATGCCGGTGATGCTGCTGGAGAGCGAGGACTGCGACACCTGGCTCGACGGCTCGCCGCAGCAGGCACTCGAACTGGCGCGCCCCTTTCCGGCCGAGGCCATGGCCATCGTCGCAAAAGGCGAAACGCATGACGACGGCGTCGACGTGCTTGTTGAGTAACAGTCAGTATTTGTTCACTTTATGTTCTATGCGTGTTATCACGCCCTCATGAGTGAGTGGGAAGACGACAAACACCTGGAATTCGATATCGCCAGCGCGCTTGCGGCATCGCCGTTGCGGATCAAGGCGCAGGGGCGCGATGCTCTCAAGATCGTTGCCCGCACCGTGATCGCGCATCTGAAGCGCTGCCGCTGGCGATTGGAACGCATGCCGCCGCCTGAGGATTTCAAGGATGCGCCTTAGCGCGCGCGGACGCCAATGCGGGTGGTTAACCCGGTCTTAAAGACAACGCCATAGCCTCTAAAAGGGTGGAAATCCGCGCCGGTGGTCGATCCGTCCGGCGTTTGTTGTTGGGGCTGGTGATGAGTGTAAAGCGTAGGCCCGCTAGGCGCGGCCCATGGCCGCTGGTACGCTGGATTTTCTATTGGGGAACGATCGCAGCCGTTTGGGGCGCGATCGCAGCCGGCGGCGCCGGGCTCTACTTTACATCCACGCTGCCGCCCTCGGTGGTCGAAGGGCTGGACAAACGCCCGCCCAACATCACGGTTTTGGCGGCAGACGGTACGGTTATGGCCGAGCGGGGCCTGCGGCGCGGCCATATCCGATTGAGGCAATTGCCGCCCTATCTGGTGAACGCGGTGTTGGCGACGGAAGATCGCCGCTTTCATCACCATTTCGGCGTCGACCCTCTTGGTCTGCTGCGCGCCACGATCGCGAACCTGCGAGCGGGCAATGTGGTTGAAGGCGGCAGCACAATCACCCAGCAGCTCGCCAAGAACCTGTTCTTGACGTCGGAGCGCACGTTCGCGCGCAAAGCCCAGGAAGTGATCCTGGCATTGTGGCTGGAAACCAAATTTTCCAAGTCGCAAATCCTCGAGCTCTATCTGAACCGCGTCTATTTCGGCGGTGGCGCTTATGGCGTCGAGGCCGCGGCGCGGCGGTATTTCGCCAAATCCGCGCGCCACGTCACTTTGTCTGAGGCGGCGCTCTTGGCCGGCTTGTTGAAGGCGCCCTCGCGCTATGCACCAACGCGCAGCATCAAACGCTCCGAGGCGCGCGCTACGCAGGTGATCAGTAATATGGTCGAAGCCGGCCTGTTGAGCCCGTCGCTGGCGCTGGCGGCCCTCGGCGCGCCGGCGCGGGTGCGCGATCCAAGCGGTATTACCGGATACGAATACGCCGTCGATTGGATCGTCGAGCTGCTGCCCGGGTTCATCGGCGAGCAGAGCGGCGATTTGGTGATCGAGACGACCATCGACGCGCGCCTGCAAACCGAGGCACAAGCCCGCGTCGACCGCATCATGGCGAGCCACGGCATACTGGGCAAAAAGGGTGAGGCGGCCGTCGTCGTGATGAACCCCAGCGGCGGCGTTAAAGCGTTGATTGGCGGACGCTCCTACAAGCGCAGTCAATTCAACCGTGCGGTCAAGGCGATGCGCCAACCGGGTTCGGCCTTCAAGCCGTTTGTCTATCTTGCCGCGGTCGAAAGCGGACTGCATCCCGAAACGATAGCCTATGACGAGCCGGTTTCGGTCAATGGCTGGAAGCCACGTAACTATTCGGGCAAATACCAGGGCGCGGTGACGCTGCGCCATGGCCTCGCAAAGTCGATCAACTCGGTTGCCGTGCGTCTGACAATGGAGGTTGGCCGATGGCGCGTAGTGCGCACCGCGCGCAGGCTCGGCATCAATTCTCCGCTGCATGAAAAGCCGTCGATTGCACTGGGCACAGCCGAGGTCACTTTGCTCGAGCTGACCGGCGCCTATGCGTCCTTTGCCAATGGCGGCAAGGGCGTGTTGCCTCACGTCATCAAACGCGTGCGCACCAGCGGCGGCAAGGTCGTCTACAAGCGGGTGGGATCGGGCCTTGGAAGCGTGATCGCGCGCCCATATGTGGCTGCGATGAACGATATGCTGACGGCCACCGTCACCGAGGGAACGGGCAAGCGGGCGGCGATCGGCCGTCATCAGGTGGCGGGCAAGACGGGCACGACACAGAAATTTCGCGATGCCTGGTTCGTGGGATACACCGCGCATTTCGTGGCCGGCGTTTGGGTGGGCAGGGACAACGGCCGGCCTATGAAGAAGGTCACGGGAGGCTCGCTGCCGGCGGAAATCTGGCGTGCATTGATGGCGGGGGCGCACAAGGGGATCGCACCAGCTAAGTTGCCGGGATTAGAGGATAAATCGAATTCACAGCAAATAGCCGCCCGCAATTGAGCGGCTGACGGCTTAACCATGCCGATGTTCTGTCATGGCCGGGGTGAAATGGGGTGCCTAACATGGCCGCATCCGAGGCTTCGGCCTTGGATGAGTACAGGATATCCCGTGGGCTGTGGTGGCCTCAAACACACCTGACCACGTGTGATACTTTGCCGGAGAAACCGATCGCGACGGTGGAGGTAAGCGGGCTATTCTGCGGGAAGGGGCCGCACTCGCAAGAGTGCGGCCTCTTTCTCCGCAAACCAAACATCAAAGTGTTTCGAGCCGTTCGATCGGCGTTCAGTGCCCTCTGCCGTATTGATGCAGGCGGGGACCATGCTTTCTAAGCCACGTCCTGGCTTCATCGAGGCGGGGCATTGTGTCGCGAACCAGCGTCCAAAACCGATCGCTGTGATTGAGTTCGCGCAAATGGGCGACCTCATGGGCGGCGACGTAATCCAGCACGAATGACGGCGCCAGAATCAGGCGCCAGGAAAACGAGAGCGCGCCCGTGGCCGAGCACGAGCCCCAACGGGTCGATTGGTCGCGGATCGAAAGGCGTGCTGGTGTCACGTCCAACGCCTGCGCATGGTGGGCGACTTGGCGCGAAATGTCGTCGCGTGCTTCAGCCTTGAGCCAACGGACCAATCGTATGGGTGCCGTGGCAGCGGGGCCAATTACGCAAATCCGATTCATGGCCGGAGCGCGCGTTGCGCCGCCACTGCCGAGAGAGCCTGCACCCTCCATCCCGCTTTCGTACCAGACCTTTGTGCGTCCTTGAGCTTTTCCGACAATGCGCAATTCGTGCTGTTCACCGCGCAACGGAATGTTTGCGCCGTCGATGAAGGGGACCGGACTCGGCAATTCAGCCAGCCGTGATTGCAGCCAATCGAAATGTCGGGCGAGGAAGTCTCCCGCTTCGGCATAGCTCGCATAAGGCGGCATGGTCAGAACTGCGCCGCGCTTGGCTTCGTTGATGCGAAGGCTCAAGCGGCGCGCGCGCGGCGTGCGGCGCAGGCAAACGGGTTGATCGAGTCCGGCAACGCGGATCTGGGAGGGTTCCTGTTTGATTGCGTCTCTTTGGGCTTTTCGCCAAAACGCCATGGATAGTCATTCCGCGAATGCTGCAGTGCCGCGCCGATGTGCGAGCGAATCGGCGGCGCTGAACTTAGCATGTGGAAGACTTGGGGCGTTATCGCCTAGCCGCCGTGCGCACGGATGAAATCGCCGATGCGCGGCGCGATCTCGCTCTCAAAACGCGATCCGTTGAAGACGCCGTAATGGCCCACATTGGGCTGGACGTAATGTGCGCGCTTATGATCGTCGAGGTTTACACAGAGCCGGTGGGCGGCTTCTGTTTGGCCCAGTCCGGAAATGTCGTCCAGCTCGCCCTCGATGGTCATCAACGCGACCGTTCGGTTGCGACTTGGTTCGACGGGCGTTCCGCGGTGCGTCATGGTGCCGGCTGGCAGCGCATGACGTCGAAACACCGTGTCCACCGTTTGCAAATAGAAAGCAGCGTCCAAATCCATCACCGCAAGATATTCGTCGTAGAAATCGCGGCGTTTGTCTGCTGCAACGCCATCGCCTTCGACAAGGTGGCGAAACAAATTGTTGTGGGCATCGACGTGCCGGTCGAGGTTCATGGTCATGAAACCGGTGAGCTGCAGGAAGCCCGGATAGACCTCGCGCATGACACCTGGGTGGGGCCACGGCACATTCATGATGACGTTGCGGCGGAACCAGTCGAGGCTCTTGCGCTCGGCCAGCCGATTGACGGCGGTCGGGTTGATGCGCGTGTCGACGGGCCCACCCATCAGCGTCATGGAGCGGGGCACATGGGGGTCTTTGGCTGCTTCCATCAATGAGACAGCGGCCAACACCGGCACTGAAGGCTGGCAAACGGCCATGACATGAATGTCACCTTCAAAGTGATGAAAAATCTCGGTCAGGTAGTCGATATAATCGTCGAGGTCGAATGATCCTTGAGCGAGCGGAACCATCCGGGCGTCGGTCCAATCGGTGATGTAGACGTCGTGATCGGCCAACATGGCGCGCACGGTGCCCCGCAGCAGCGAGGCATAGTGTCCCGATAGCGGCGCCACGATCAGAAGCTTGGGGTCGCCGGCACCGCCCTCTCTGGTGAAATTCTGGAGCCGGCAAAATGGACGGCTCCAAACCGTCTTTTGCGTCACCGCCACCCGGCCGCCGCCGACCGAGATGTCCTTGATATCGAATTCGGGCTTGTCGTAGCGGCGCGTCGCGCGCTCGAACATTTCGCAGACTGCTGAAACGCTGCGGCCGAATGTCGTATAGGTCAGGGGATTGAACGGATTGCGAAAGGCGACACGGCACAAATCAGCAGCCGTGCGCGCCGGCGTCACGGCCGCATGATTGATCTCATAGAGTTGATACAGCGGCATGTGTCCCCCGAATCGGCGTATTTTGCACCGCAACATGACTATAGGGCGCGCGCTGCTGCACTGCAACAGCGTTCGCCGAATGGATAGAATTTCTGTGGAAAATGAAGGGCCTGGCCCGCCAAATAGGCTGGCCGATTACAGCCGGCGAGCGATTTCTGCCGCAATCTGTTCGGCGCTGCGGCCATAGGCAAAATGGGCGGCGTAGTCGCCATTTTCATCGAGCAGATAATAGATCGATGTGTGATCCAGCAGGTAATCATCGCCAGCGTCGCTGCCGCCGGTCTTGGTAGAATAGGCGTGAAACGCCTTGGCGACACCGGCGATTTCGTCGACCGACCCGGTCAGACCGATCAGGCGCCTGTCGAAGTTGGTCAGATAATTGGCCATGGTGGCGACGCTATCGCGCTCGGGATCCATGGTTATGAAAATCGGAACGAGCCGGTCGGCGCGATCTCCCAACAGATCGAGAGAGGCGCCCATGGTTTGAAGGCCGATTTGGCAAATATCGGGGCAAAACGTGTAACCAAAAAAGATGAGCATGTGTTTGCCGCGGAAATCTTCGTTGGAAACGCGCTTGCCCGTGTGATCGGTGAGTGTAAAGGGACCGCCCACCTGAGCCTTGCTGCCCGGCACCACCACCGCGCGGCCTGCCTTTGGCAGATCCTGTGCAAGCCATTTGCTTGCCGCGTAGGCGCCAATCGAGAAAAACGCCGATACGATTAGTATCAGCCGCAACCGCGTTGATGACACCGGCTTCACGGGTGTGCCTCCAGGGCCTGTCATTCACCCTGCGTCAACAGCGAGCCGTTGACGCGGGTGCTGCGCAGAAAAAAACGGAACGCACCATAGCCCACGACCAAGAATACGGCATTGAGCGACAATGCACGCCACATGGCGGCGCTGTCGAAGATGCCGTCAAGAACGAGACCGCGCATGCCTTCGAAGACATGGGTTGGCGGAAGCGCCAGCGCCACCGGTTGCAGCCAATCGGGCAAAGTGGCGACCGGGTAATAGACGCAACAGAGCGGCAGCATGATGAATGCAAGCGACCAGGCGAATTCTTCAGCGCCCAGTCCATAGCGCATGATGATGCCGCTCGAGCACAGCGCAAGCGACCAGCTGGTCAAAACCAAATTGGCGAAAAACGCACCAAGCGCCATGCCGAATCCGAAGAGATTGAAGTCAAACATGTAATAGGCCAGCACGATCACCGGCACGAGACCGATGGCGAGGCGGATAAGGCTCATGACGCTGAGCGCCACCAGAAACTCGTTGGCGCGCAGCGGGCTCAACAGCAATTGCCCGAGATTGCGAGCCCACATCTCTTCGAGAAAACAGATGGAAAATCCGATTTGGGCGCGGAACAAGATGTCCCAGAGCAATACGGCGCCGATCAGAAGTCCACCGGCTTGGGCAAAAAGCGAAGAGGTTTGCGCCAGGTAAAGCTGCATGAACCCCCACATCAGCATTTGCAGAAGCGGCCAGTAGACCAGCTCCACGATGCGCACCCAGGAACCGCGGATCAGATAGATGTAGCGCTCGATCATCGCCGCGATGCGCCGTGCGGAGGCAATTGGCCCGTGGGGGTCGTGCATGATGGGCGGATGCCGCATAGAAGACTTGCTCATGACGCGGTCTCCTCGACCGGCGCGCGTGGCCGGCGCTTGCGTGTGATATCGAGAAACACGTCCTCGAGGCTTCCGCGTTTGTATTTCTTGATCAGGTTCGCCGGCGCACCATCTTCGACCACGCGGCCGGCCTCGAGCATCAGCACGCGGTCGGCCAGACGCTCGACTTCGGCCATATTGTGGGACGCCAGCACAATCGTTGCGCCGCGCGCCCTGCGGTAGGCGTCGAGGTGTCCGCGCACCCAATCGGCCGTATCGGGATCGAGCGAGGCGGTCGGCTCATCGAGCAACAACAGTTCCGGCGCGTTGAGCAAAGCCTTGGCCAGGCCAACTCGCGTTTTCTGTCCGGCCGAAAGCTTGCCCGTGGCGCGCTTCAACAGTTCGGTCATTTGCAGCTCTTCGCTGACTTCGGCAATGCGTTCGGCGACATTCACGACGCCATAAAGCTTGCAGTAGACCGAGAGATTTTGGCGCACGGTCAGGCGCATGGGCATGTCGACATAGGGGCTGACAAAGTTCATGCGGTGGGCCACAAGGCCGCGGTCGGTCATGATGTCGGAGCCAAACACCTCGATGAGACCCGATGTTGGCTCGACGAGCCCGAGCAACATGGCAATGGTCGTGGTCTTGCCGGCGCCGTTGCCACCGAGCAGCGCGGTGATCGAACCTGATTCCAGAGCAAAGCTGATGTCATCGACCGCGACGAGCGAGTCGTAAGTCTTTCGCAGCCTGGTCACCGCGACGGGGCGCACTTGGGACTTGGCACTGCTTGCGCTCATAGCGAATGAATTCCTGGCCGGTGGTTCTATGCACGACGGATTGGCCGTTTGCCTAGGTCGACTTTGCGGCCTCCAGATGGCTTGCGCGCCGCGTGGGCTCCAAGTCGCCGGAAATGGTTGTCCGCCATGGGGGTTTAAGGCTATTGCCGTAGCGGGCTCAAGTGCGTTTATCTACTGTGCTATCGTCAAATAGCCAAGTAAAGCGGGAGCAATTGGGCGTAATGCGCTTGTCGGAACTAACGCAGGTGCGGCAGCACCGAAGCCGCTTGCGGTTGCAGACCATCGTCCGTCTGCGTTGGATCGCGGTGGTCGGACAGACGATCACGGTGCTCACGGTCTATTGGGGTCTTGGCTTCGTTATCCCGATCATAGCCTGCCTGATGGTCATCTCGTTGTCGGGCTTCCTGAACATCATTCTGAGCCTGCAGCTGCCGGAAGAAGAGCAGGTGCATACGGGCTCGGCATCCAACATGCTGCTTTACGATACGTTGCAGCTCACCGCGCTGCTTTATCTGACTGGCGGCATGCAAAACCCATTTGCGTTCTTGTTTGCCGTTCCCGTTACCGTCGCAGCCTCGACCCAGCCCCGGCGCGTCACCTTCTCTATCGGCGGTCTGGCGCTGATCTGCGCAACTGCGCTCGCGGTCTTTCATTTGCCGCTGCCCTGGTACCCGGATCAGGAGTTCCAGCTGCCGTTGCTCTATGTTTTGGGCAACTGGGCGACGGTCGTGCTGTGCGCGGCGTTTATGGGCTACTACGCCTGGCAGATAGCCAAGGAAGCAGATCAGATGTCGGTCGCTCTGGTGGCGACGGAGTCTATTCTGGCGCGCGAACATCGGCTCTCGGCGCTCGATGGCCTTGCCGCCGCCGCCGCCCATGAGCTCGGCACCCCGCTATCGACCATTACGGTGGTGGCCAAGGAACTGATGCGGGGCCTGCCGAAGGGCAGCCCGCTGATGGAGGACGCCGAGTTGCTGCAAAGCCAGGCTCAGCGTTGCCGGCAGATCTTATCGCGCCTGACAAGCCAGGCAGGCGCTTCGGACCTGCATTTTGATCGCGCACCGCTGAGCCAGATTCTGGCCGAGGTTGTGGAGCCATACCGGATTCTGGGTCCCGAGATCGAAATAGACGCCAAAGCGATGGACGACATCGAACTCGACAAGACCGCTCAGCAGGAGCCTGTTACCGCGCGCAATCCCGGCGTGCTTTATGGTCTTGGCAATCTGGTTGAAAATGCAGTCGATTTCGCCAGCAGCAAGGTTGATGTTCAGGCGCGCTGGAGTGACGATACGGTGACGGTCACGATCTCCGATGATGGTCCGGGACTGCAGTCTGGCGTCATCAAGCGACTGGGCGAACCATTTGTAACGACGCGCGCTGCAGACGGCGCCGAGCTAGAGGGTGAGGGAGAACATGTCGGGCTGGGGCTTGGCTTTTTCATCGCCAAGACGCTGCTGGAGCGCTCGGGCGCGGAAGTGGATTTGAGAAACAAGCGCGCGCCGGAGGCAGGCGCAGTGGTGGAACTCATTTGGCCGCGCGACGCGCTTGACTTGAAAATGACTGGCGATGAGACGCAATAGGTTGATAGTGGCCGGAATGGCTGGTCGGTTTTATGCCCATTGGGATGGACACCATGGATGAGCAAGACGTTCAAGAAACCATGTCGGCGGATATCGGCGCTGGCCGGTCGCTTCTCCTCGTTGACGACGATAAACCCTTTTTGAGCCGGCTGGCACGCGCGATGGAAGAGCGCGGCTTTGACGTGCGCATTGCTGAGAGCGTCGAGGAGGGTAAAGCTGCTATCGAGCTGGAAGCGCCGATTTTCGCGGTTGTCGATATGCGCTTGGATGACGGTACTGGCCTCGAAGTAATCGAGGTGCTCAGGGAGCACAAACCGGATGCGCGCGCGGTGGTGTTAACGGGCTATGGCAATCTCGCGAGCGCCGTGACGGCGGTGAAGCTCGGCGCGGTCGATTATCTGGCAAAGCCGGCGGACGCCGATGATGTCTGCAACGCGCTGTTGGCTCAGACGCAGAGCAAGGCGGAGCCGCCCGAAAACCCGATGTCGGCGGACCGGGTGCGCTGGGAACACATTCAGCGGGTGTTCGAGCTGTGCAATCGCAATGTCTCTGAGACGGCGCGGCGGCTGAATATGCACCGGCGCACCTTGCAGCGCATCCTGGCCAAGCGCGCGCCAAAATAGCCCCCATTTACAAATCACTGACCGGTCCTGGGTCTTGCAGTGACTGCAGCCGTCTCGCGGCCGCCCGCGCAAAGCGCAGGGTTACGGCCTTGCGCCGCGCACCGCTGATTTTGTGCTCGGGAGCTTCGCGAATAATGGCGCCGCTGTAGCGGTCGGCCAAAATGAGGCCGGTATCAGATGGCAGCACATCGAGGGGGAAATCCTGGGTGACGGCGAAAAAAAATCGGTCACAGTGCTCGCGGTAGGCGTCCCATTTGCCATCTGCCCGGAAGTCCGCCAGACAAGATTTGATTTCGACTATCCAGATTTCGCCCGTGCGCGAAAGTGCCGCGATGTCGGCGCGGTGTCCGCTCGACAGCGACAGCTCCGTTACCACCGAGTTGCCGAATGTGCGCATCAGACGGCAGGCGCCGCGCTGAATTTCACCCGCGATTGGCGACTGACGGCCGTCACTGATAATAACCGGGTCCGATTCGCTCATTTCTGTTCAACAATCCAAATCATCGCGGAAAATAGGACAGAATTCGGCAATATTGATGATGCCGTCACAGACAAAACAGGCCAGATCAACAGCATGACTGGACCCTGCAATTCCGGCGTATAAACATGAAATTGGCGATCAATTGTCAGATAACGTCGAATTGAAAATAGAGATGTCGCCATTGGGTGGTCAATATTTGTCTTATTTCGTAGTGTCAGCCATCTCGAACGGAGAAACGAATGTCCTTTGAGTCTGCCGATGCAGCGGAGACTGAGCCGTCTCAACATCCCCAGCAATCCCATCTCAGCTCTAGATTATCTGACACCCGGCGGATTTCGATCGAAATCGCCGAGCCATTGAGCGATGAGGATCAGGTCGTTCAAGCGATGGACGACGCCAGTCCGACAAAATGGCATCTGGCGCACACGACATGGTTCTTTGAAACGTTCGTGCTCAAGCAATTCGATGAGACGTACGCGCCTTACGACGAGCGCTTTGCGTTTTGTTTCAACTCATATTACGAGGCGGCGGGCGAGCGCCATCCGAGGCAGCAACGCGGCTTGCTGACACGGCCAAGCAACGATGAGGTTCGAGGCTATCGGTCCCACGTGGACGCGGCCATGCAAAACTTCTTCACCCGCAAAGACAACGATGTACCTGCCAAAGCGGCAGCGCTCATTGAGCTCGGCATTCAGCATGAGCAACAGCATCAGGAGCTGATGTTAACAGACGTGCTCAGCCTGTTTTCCATGGAGCCGTTGAAACCGGCCTACCGCGAGGTGGGTTCCTTGCCGCAAGAGGGGCCCGCTGCCCCGCTTGAATGGGTCGATTTCGATGGCGGCATCGTGGAGGTCGGGCATTCGGGCGACGGATTTGCTTATGACAATGAACGTCCCAGCCACGAGGCGCTGCTGCGTCCGTTCAGGTTGGCGACGCGGTGCGTCACAAACGCGGAGTGGCTCGAATTCATCGCCGACGGCGGCTATGGGACACCCGCTCTGTGGTTGTCCGACGGACTGGCGGCGGCGCGCGAAGACGGCTGGCGGGCGCCGCTGTATTGGGAAGAAGACTCAGATGGCTGGCGGCAAATGGGCTTGCATGGCCTCCAGCCCGTCGATCCCGCAGCGCCCGTGAGCCATGTCAGTTTTTATGAGGCTGATGCCTTTGCCCGTTGGGCGGGCAAACGGTTGCCGACCGAATTTGAGTGGGAGAGGGCCGCGCGCGATTGCCCGCAACGCGGTCACATGCTGGGGCACGGCGCCCTGCGGCCGCTCGCCGCAAAGGCCAACGGAACGGACGGGCTCAAGCAGATGTATGGCGACGTATGGGAGTGGACCCAGAGCCCCTACTCGCCCTATCCCGGCTTCAAGGCCGCCACCGGCGCGGTGGGCGAATACAACGGCAAATTCATGTGCAGCCAATTCGTGCTGAGGGGCGGTTCGTGCGCCACACCCGACGGGCACATTCGGCCCACTTACCGAAACTTCTTCTATCCCCACCAGCGCTGGCAGTTCACCGGCCTGCGTCTGGCAGAAGATCGATAGCCATGGATGCACGAAACACGCTGGCGGAGGCGCAGCCCTTTGCTGACGAATTCGCGACGGCGGTGATCGATGGATTGGGCGCGCGGGCAAAACATATTCCCTGCCATTTTCTCTATGACGCCCGCGGCTCGGAGCTGTTTGAGAAAATAACGCAGCTCGAAGAGTATTATCCCACCCGGACCGAGATTGCGCTGTTGGAAAAGTATGGACCGCGGATATCGCAATTGGTTGGTTCAGATTGCGCAGTGATCGAATTTGGCTCGGGATCAAGCCGCAAGACCCACATTTTGATCGAGAGCTTGCAAGACATAGCCGCCTATGTGCCGATCGACATTTCCGACAAAGCGCTGAGCGAAGCCGCCGAAGCGTTGCGAAAGAAGTTTTCGGACCTAACCGTCATTCCGGTGCATGCCGACTTCAATGAAGCAATTGAGTTGCCTGATGCGGTGTCCGGCGCGCTAAAACTCGGCTTTTTCCCGGGCTCAACAATCGGTAACTTTAGCCACGCTGACGCCACGCGGTTTTTGGCCGATGCTGGCGAGCTGCTGGGGCAAGACAGCGCATTTTTGGTTGGCGTCGATCTCAAGAAGAACACCGATACTCTCCTTGCCGCCTATAACGACGCCGAGGGCGTGACAGCAGAATTCAATCTCAATTTGCTTGAACGCATCAATCGCCAACTCGATGGCGATTTAAACCTGGAAAAATTCAAGCACGAGGCCGTCTATAACGAGACGGAGGGCCGTATTGAGATCTACATCGTCAGTCTTGAGGACCAGCGCCTCAGCGTATTGGGTCGCCCGTTCACGCTGACGCGGGGCGAACGAATTCACACCGAAAACTCACACAAATATTCGATTGAAGAATTTGGCGCCATGGCGCGGAGAGCGGGCTGGCAGTCAGATGAGGTTTGGATCGACGACAGGGCGCTCTTCAGTCTGCATTTTCTTTCTCGCAACTAGACGGCTTGTTTCCGGACGGCGCGCTGGCTGCTTGCGGGCGGGCCCAAAAAATCGTCTATATTGCTGCCTCGGCGAGTGAGAGTTATGGAGTTTCGTCATCGAAACACTGAACCCGTCGCACCACGCGCTGGCGCCCGAGCAACTGCGCCGGCAGTGCGATCCTTCGCGGTTTAAGTTCCGCACCACGCGCGAGCTTGAACCCTCGACAACCATCATCGGACAGGCGCGCGCACTCAACGCCATTCGCTTCGGCACGAGCATCGACGAGCCCGAGTTCAATTTGTTCGTGCTGGGTCCGGCGGGCTCAGGCAAGTCGACCGCCGTACGGGCTCTGTTGGAAGCCAAAGCGGCGAATGAGCCGGCGCCCTGCGACTGGGTCTATGTCTACAATTTCGAGACAACCCACCAGCCCAGCGCCATCTCGCTGCCACGAGGCCGCGCCCGTCAGCTTTCACAAGCTATGATCGGCGTGATCGACGAGTTGCGCCAAGCAATTCCCGGCTTGTTCGAAAGCGAGGAGTACCAGACCCGCCGGCGCGCGGTGGACGAGCAATTTCGAGCCGGTCAGGAGCAGGCATTCGAAGAACTCAATAAGACGGCCGAAGCGCGCGGCATCGCGGTACTGCGGACGCCGTCAGGCTTTGCCATGGCGCCCTCGGACGATGGCAATGTAATGAAGCCCGAAGAGTTTCACGAGCTTCCGAAAAAAGAACGCGAAGAGATCGAGAAGAAGATCGAGGGCCTGCAAACCGAGCTGCAGTCGATGTTGCAGCAGGTGCCGCGCTTGCAAAAGGAGGCGCGCGATTCCATCCGCGAGCTGAATGAAGAACTGGCCGAAGGCGCGGTCCACCAAGCGCTGATCGATGTGCGCGAGGCGTTTACCGAGCTCGAGGGGGTTGGCGCCTATCTGGACTCGGTCGAGCATGACCTGATCCGCAATGTGGGGCTCTTCGTTTCCGAGGGCGGCGAGAGTGAGCAGATCGTTTCGCAGACCGTCGACAGCTCGCGCGACGTCCGCTATCGGCGCTATATGGTCAATATCTTGGTTGGCGCCGAGGATGGAGATGGCATCGCCGAAAAAGGCGCACCCGTCATCGAAGAAGACAACCCGACGCTCGGCAATTTGATCGGGCGGATCGAGCATTTGCCGCAAATGGGGTCGTTGATCACCGACTTTCTGCTGATCAAACCAGGCGTGCTTCATCGCGCCAATGGCGGCTACCTGCTGCTCGATGCCCGCAAGATGCTGGGGGCGCCATATGCTTGGGAGGCGCTTAAGAGGACGTTGAAGTCCGGCGAAATCAGTATCGAGTCGCCGACCGATCAGCTCAACATGGTGAGCACCATTTCGCTTCAGCCCGAGCGAATCCCGCTCAAGGCCAAAGTGGTGCTGTTTGGCGATCCGATGCTCTATTACTCGATGGCGGCGGCCGATCCGGAATTCAATCAGCTCTTTAAGGTCCAGGCTGATTTCGACGACACCATGGACCGCGACGATGACGCCTACCAAGCCTATGCGGGTCTGATCGCATCGGTCGTCGACCTGCACGGTTTGCGCCCGGTCGATGCCGCCGGCGTAGCCAGAATGATCGAGAAAAGCTCGCGCATTGCACAGGATTCCGAAAAGCTCACTCTGCGCGTTGAGGCGCTGGCCGATATCTTACGCGAGGCCAATTATTGGGCCGGGGAGGAGGGCCGCGACGTCATCGGCGACGACGATGTCGGGCGCGCGATTTCCGAGCAGATCCACCGATCGGATCGGTTGCGCGAAAAGGTTCAGGAAACGATCCAGCGCGGCGTGGTTCTGGTCGACACCGATGGCGGGCATGTGGGGCAGATCAACGGTCTGAGCGTTCAGGCGCTTGGCAACTTCGCCTATGGCCGGCCCAACCGTATCACCGCCCGGGTCCGCATGGGCGCCGGGCGGTTGATCGATATCGAGCGCGAAGTGGCGCTCGGCGGGCCGCTGCACTCAAAGGGCGTTATGATTCTGCGAGGCTTTCTCGAAGGCACATACGCCCTCGATGTGCCGATGGCACTTTCGGCCAGCTTGGTGTTCGAACAGTCCTATGGCGGAGTCGATGGCGACAGCGCCTCATCGGCGGAGCTTTATGCGCTGCTCAGCGCGTTGTCAGAGGTGCCGATCAGTCAGGCGATTGCAGTGACGGGGTCGGTCAACCAGTTTGGCGACGTACAAGCAATTGGCGGCGTCAACGAGAAGATCGAAGGGTTTTTCGACATCTGCAATGGCCGCGGTCTGACAGGCCGGCAGGGTGTGATCATTCCCCATTCGAACATCGAACATCTGATGTTGCGGGATGATGTCGTCGAGGCGGTGGCGCGCGGTGAATTCACTGTCTATGCGGTGGAAACGATCGCCCAGGGCATTGAGATCATGACCGGGTTGCCGGCGGGCGAACGGGGTTCCGATGGCGCATTTGAGCCCGACAGCATCAATGACCGCGTGGAAAAACGCTTGCTCGAATTTGCCGAGAACAGACGCAAATTTTTCTCCGACAATGGCCCCGGCGCGCCTGGGGAACTCACGTCATGATGGCCAAGCGACCGCCGGCCGGCAAGCGCCCGGTCGTGCTGCAGCTGCGCGCCCGCAGCGCCAATCCGGTGACACTGGAAGCGGCGCTTCGGTTGGCGGCCGCGTTACATCGTGATTTTGAGAGTATTTTTGTCGAAGACGACGATCTGCTGTCGCTTTCGGCTATGCCCTTCGCGCGCGAGATCACCATGTCGGGGCGTCGCTCGCGGCCGTTGTCGCAGGCGGCGGTCGAGCGTCAAATGCATGCGTCCTCGACGGCTGCGCGGCGTCAAATCGAGGCGATTGCCCGCCGCCTCGATGTCAAAACACGCTTCACTACGGTGCGCGACGAGCCAGGGCACGCGATGAGGTTGGCCGGCGAACGGGCGGAAATTCTGGTTTTCGGCGAACCGATATCGGCCGTGACTCATCGCGACATGCGCGCGGTCGTTTCGTGTCTGGCGGGTGTCGCGGGCTGCCTGTTGGTGGGCGAGGGCGTGAGAAGAGCCGAGGGGCGCATCATCGCGCTGATCGACGACCCATCGCGGATGAAAGAGATTGTCGAAACAGCCCTGCAATTTGGCGATCAATCGGTTGATGAGCTGGCCGTTCTTGCGGTGCCGGAAGCTCTGTCGCGTCCCGACGAATTCGCCATCAAACTCAGCGCGATCGTTGGCCGCGAGCGCCGGGTTCTGGTGGAACCATTGGCGAGCAGCGAGCCGGCGGCTCTGGCCCACGGCGTCAACCGGCTGGGGGGCGGGCTGTTGGTGGCGGGATTTGGCGGACGTTTGATCGGCAGCGACCTGGCGATCGTGCGTGTTGCCACAAGCCTCGAATGCCCGTTGTTGTTGTTGCGGCCGGGCGCTCTGGAACCTGCCGCTGCCTGAACGCTTGTGTTAGGCCGCGCCCTCGACAAGCCGACGTACATATCCAGGCAACGCGAAAGCGCCCGCGTGCACGTCCGGGCTATAGCAGCGCATTTGAATATCCGAGCGCGCGAAGCGGGCGGCGAGTTCGCCCAGATCGACTTGGCGCAATGCGGTATCATCGCTCGCCCAACCCAATGCCATTGGACCCCCGACATAGCTCGGCGTGGTGATGAGATAGGCCCAAGCGTCCTTGAACAGTGATTTGAAGTGGCCGAGCGATTGCTCCAACTCGGGTCCTTGGACGAACGGCAGACCGTTTTGCGTCACCAATACGCCGCCGGGTTTGAGACAGCGCGCGCAGTCGGCATAGAATTCACGCGTAAAGAGCACCTTGCCCGGTCCGATGGGATCGGTGGAATCGACCAAAATGACATCGAACCGCTCTGCCGTCTCGGCAACGAATTTGGTGCCATCGGAAATCACGATTTGGCTGCGATCGTCGTCGAAGGCGCCATTCGAGATAAACGGAAAATGTTCGCTGCACAGATCGATGACGCTGCGGTCTATTTCGCACAGCGTCGCCCGCTCGATCGAGCGATGTTTCAGAACCTCGCGCAGAACACCGCCGTCGCCGCCGCCAACAATGAGCGCGTTGCGGGGGCTGCCCAGGGCGAACAGCGGAACATGCGCCATCATCTCGTGATAGATGAATTCGTCGCGTTCGCAGAGCTGAACGACGCCGTCGAGCATCATCGTCCGGCCAAATGTCTCGTTGTCGAAAATAATCAGGTGCTGATGTTCGGTGCGGCTTTCGTGCAGCACACGCTGAACCTTGATGCGAAATCGAAAATCGTCATGCAACGTTTCATCGATCCAGCTTTCGCCGGGGCTGGTCTCGTGCGTCATAGAAGCAGGCCTTGGATGCAGGTGCTAGGAATCGCCCGCCGTGTTGGCGGGTATCGGCGACGCATTGGCTGCGGCGAGCTCGGCCTCCACAGCTTTGGTTATGTCGGCCGACATTGGTTTTGTCGGTGATGAAAACCAAGCCACCACGCGGCCGTCGGCGGAAACCAGGTATTTGTGAAAGTTCCAGCGCGGGGCGGATTTGCTTCCCAATTGCTCGGCGGCCCATTGGTAAAATGGGTGCGCGCCGGCGCCGCTTACCCGCTGCTTTGCGGCTAGTGGAAATGTGATGCCATAGGTGCCCTGGCAGAATTTTAGAATTTTGCCTTCGTGCTCGGGCTCTTGACCGCCGAAATCATTGGACGGTATGCCGATCACCACCAGCCCGCGGTCCTGGTAGGTCTGCCACAGGGTTTGCAAGCCGGCATATTGCGGCGTGTAGCCGCATTGCGATGCGGTGTTGACGATCAAGAGGACTTTGCCGCGATAGGCTTTGAGCGCCAGGGTGCGCCCGTCAATCGCGGGAAACGAGAATTCGTGGGCATCGGCGGGGCGGTTTTCTTGGGCGCTCAGCTTGGAGGCGACTACCGCAACAACACATGCAAGGCTCGCGAATAGGGTGATCAGACGCATGGCAATCTCTGCTGCTACGCTCGGGCGAATTTGACTAAGCTAGCGCGAAATATGCTGTGGCGCACCCATTCTAGAGCGGTCGAGAAGAAAGGGAATTTGATGACGGGCACGATGATCGAGATTGAGGCGGCCGACGGGTCGGGGCAATTCCAAGCCTACGCGTCGGGGCCCGAAGACGCGGCGAGCGGCGTTGTCGTGATCCAAGAAATATTCGGCATCAGCGAGAGCATGAGGGCCGTTGCCGATCATTGGGGCGCGCAGGGTCGGCGCGCCATTGTTCCCGACCTGTTTTGGCGGATTGAACCTGGCGTGGCGCTCGACAGCACGCAGGAGAGCGAACGCGAGCGCGCAATGGGATATTACGGCAAATTCGACAATGCCAAGGGCGTCGAGGACTGCGTTGCGGCGGTTGGTCATTTGCGGCGATCATGCGCGCGCGTCGGCGCTGTCGGGTTTTGCCTTGGCGGACGGCTCGCTTATCACACGGCCGTTCATTCGGATGCCGAGGCCTGCGTCGGCTATTACGGTGTGGGGATTGAATCCGTCTTGGATGAAGCAAAAGACGGCATTGGTCCGCTGTTGTTGCATTTTGGCGAGACGGATGAATTGTGCGGGCCAGAGGCGCGGGCGGCGATCTACGGTGCGCTCGAAGGCCGCGATGGCGTAGAACTTCACCTCTATGGCGGAGCCGGACACGCCTTCGCCAGATCCAACTCGGTCAACTTCAATCCCCAAGCTGCCGATCTTGCCAATCAGCGGACTGCAGATTTCTTTGCCCGTTATCTCGATTGAGTTGGGCTGGGTGGCGCTGTGTTGGAGGCATCGTCAGGTTTGAAGACGACCTCATCTCCGAGCGCGAAGATGCGGCAGTCTCCGCCAATGTTCAGGCAGGCGCTCAGAGCGCTCTCGGCCGCTTCGGTTGGCGTGGCGTCAGAGCCATCAGCCTGGCCCACGACACCGGTTTTGGGATCGATGGCCAACGCGGTGTTTGGCCCGGTCGATGGGTCTTTAAAATAGGCGATGACGGCATCGCGAGCGGCTTCGGGCGCGGCGACTGCGGCGCTGACCGTGGCAAGCAGCGCAGGTGTTGGCAGACCGGAGATGGTCAAGCCATAACGGCGTTCGAAATCGAGAATGGCCTGGCGGGTGCGGCGCCCGAAGGCGCCGTCGGGTGTCGCTGAATAAAGCTCCAAGCGCGCCAAGCCGCTCTGCAGCGCGCGGACGCTTTGACGCGCCATCGGTGTTTGCGGCTTCTGGAGCAGACCGATTTGCGAAGCGAACGCCTTGCTGCTGACGGCGAAGTTGGCGTTGACCTGGCTGGCGATCGCCTTTCCGAGCTTATCGGTGAGGATGCGGCCATCAGATTCGGCGGCGTTAATGGCAAGTACTTTCACCTTGCCGTCTTCCTTAAGCAGCAGGGGCGAACCGGAGGCGCCGCGCTTGAAGTCGCAACGATGGGGAATCAAATGTTTGGGCTCGCGGCTTCCAAGATCGATCGCAAGCCATTGCATACCCAGTTCGAGCGCATTTCGAGGCTTGTCGCAGGCATCTGCAAATTCCAAGCGCAGCCGCGTGCCGTAACGATTTTGCGAGATGATGAAGATCTTTCGCTCCAGCACTTTGTCGAACAGATCGCCCCATTTGTTTTTGGTCACGATGTCGAGAGATACGCCCTGGCAGACCGGCGCGGCCAAGCGCGCCAAAGCCCAATCGCGCGAGACGATCCAATTCTTGCGCTTTGATACGAAAGTCGCGCCGGCGATGACGTTCCAGGCGGCTTGTCCTTGGGCGGCGCCGGCGATGGTGCTTCGGCCTTTTGCGTTGCGAAAGCTGACCGCTGGCAGGCGCGGCAGCGAGCCGTTGCGCACGGGGAAGTACAGACAGTGGGCGGATGTGGCGATGACTTGGGAGGAGACGCAGACCGCGTTGCATTCATTGATGGAGCCCCGACCCGGCGCGCGTAAGGTGCCCACCGCGTCGCTGGCGGCGCGGAAAGATTGGGGGACGGGTCGGCGGCTGTCCTTGCCAAAGATCGCGGCGCTCGCGGGCGAAAATCCGGCGGAGGCGAGAGCAAAGACCGCGATGAGCGCCATAGCTCCGATGGCATTGGACAGTCGCATAGGCCGATTGTGACGTCGCGGCGAAGCTGCCGCTAGAGAAAGAAATTGAGGCAGGGTGCCGACCGGCGAATCTGTGCGTGGTATTTCTGCAACTGACAACGGGAATTCCGCAGCCAATTGAGTTGTCCACACTAGATCCACAGGTTGCGAATCACATAAGTCGTTGGATGACACCAGCTCAACGGCCCGCGCAGGGACAAAGAGCGCAGCATGCCTGCATGACTACACCGGCAGAATAACTCGCCAGGCCCTCGGGCCTGGCTTTTTTTTTGCGGGGCGGGTGTGGCTACCGGTTATGAACGACTTCGAAGCCTTCAAATTGCGGGTGTCCAAGCGTAACGGGATCGGACTTGTCGCCGGCGTTGGCGTGGGCCTTGCGAAAAGCCTCCGATTTGGTCCATGCCTCGAAGTGAGAATAGCTCTCCCATAAGGTGTGCGAGGCGTACAGGATATGATCCTCGTGTTCGGGACCCTTGAGCAGGCGGAATTCCACGTAACCGGGCACCTCGTCGAGATGACTGTCGCGTTCGCGCCACATGCGCTCGAAATCGCCGCCGCGGTCTTTTTTCACTTGGAATCTGTTCATTGCAATAAACACGGGCCTCTCCTGCGTTGCGTTGCCGTCCGCTTATAGCGCATTCGCAGGATCGTTGGCGCGAGATCAAAAGCGTGAAGTCACAATGCGTTGATGGGGATTTTCAAATACGAGACGCCATTGTCTTCCGGCGGCGGCAAGTCGCCGGCTCGGATGTTGATCTGAATGGCAGGCAGAATCAGCATCGGAAAATCCAATGTGGCGTCGCGCGTTGTCCGCATCTCCACATAGTCTTCCTCACTCACGCCATCGTGCACGTGAATGTTCTTTTCCCGCTGTTCGGCCACGCTGGACTGCCAAGCGAATTTGTCGCGTCCCGGCGCCTTGTAATCATGACATGTGAAAAGACGCGTTTGGGGCTCTAGCGCCAGAATTCTTTGGATCGAACGATAGAGTTCGCCCGCGTCGCCGCCTGGGAAATCGGCGCGGGCGGTGCCGTAGTCGGGCATGAACAGCGTGTCGCCGACGAAGACGGCATCGCCGATGAT
Organism: Hyphomicrobiales bacterium; assembly: GCA_021775595.1. Lineage (GTDB taxonomy): Bacteria > Pseudomonadota > Alphaproteobacteria > Rhizobiales > Methyloligellaceae > JAJFHN01. Next base: position 10,056 of record JAJFHN010000027.1, on the reverse strand, counting down.
ATGGCTCATGCAGGCCGGCGTGTGGCCCGGCGTGTGAATCGCCCGGCCCGCCATTGCGCCTATCTCGTATGTTTCGCCATCCCTGAAACGATGATCGAATTGCGAGCCGTCGGTGGCGAATTCGGCCTCCAAATTGAAGACCGTTTTGAAAAGACCCTGAACGCTGGCGATGTGCTCGCCGATCGCGGTGCGTCCGCCAAGTTTCTCCTTGAGGTAGGGCGCGGCCGAGACGTGGTCGGCATGGGCGTGGGTTTCGATCAACCAGTCGACGCTCAAGCCCTGGCCATCGACATAAGCGATCAAAGCATCGGCGGAGCGCGTGCTCGTGCGGCCGGACTTAGGGTCGTAGTCGAGTACGGAATCGATGATGGCGCAATGTTCGCCATCGGGCTCGGCCACGACGTAGGAGACCGTGTAGGTCGCCTCGTCAAAAAATGCCTTCACCCTGGGCGTCATGCAGCATGCTCCTCAGACAGGCATGAAGCGTCATCAAAGGCAGCTGCACCTTGATGTGGGTCAAGCTTGCCTCAATGTGGCGGGCTGGTTGGATGCGTTGAGAAAAAAACTGTGCGGACTAGGCCAGCTTCTACTTCGACTTTTTGTCGCTGCAATAGAGCCCATACAGCGTCGAGAGGATCGCCATCGCTTCGTCGCTCGCCAACGAATAATAGATGTTCTGACCTTGACGCCGGGTGGCGACGATACGCTCCCTGCGCAGAATGGCGAGGTGCTGCGAAATAGCGGACTGGCTGAGCTTGAGCAGCTGCTCCAATTCAGACACCGATCGCTCGCCTTCGACCAAATTGCAAAGAATCATGAGCCGGGCCTGATTCGACATCGATTTCAGCAGGTCGCTCGCCTTCGCGGCGTGGGTCTTGATGTCGCTTAGATCCATAGAGTCTACCGGAAGAATTTTTCGCCTGAGCGCCGAAGCGCGATCTCCTTGGCGCCGATCGGCACCCTGATCCGTCGAACCGCGTGGAACGGCGTTTTCACAATACCCGACCACACACCTTTGATATTGCAGTGGGGCTAAATTGGCCAGCACGCAAGGAACTCGCGTCGAATATTGCGCAGTGGTGGTGCTGAATTGTGACAGTGGAAGAAGTCTGAATATGCAAACGGTCTAATGTTTCAACACAGAGGACCTGGGCTGTGGAGCGAACCTGGCCAGACCTTCGGGTCTGGCCTTTTTCTTCCGCAGATCAATCTCTTACGAGGAGCGCAATTCGGCGGTCCAGACGTGCGTCAACGCTGCTAGACCACATCTCAGCGGTCTAAGCCGTTAGTTGACGAGAGAGACCAATGTCCGGTTGATGGCGCGCGTCAGCAGCCCTGTTTCCACAGGGCGCTCGATTGACATTTCTTGCAGACGCGGTTGCCCATCCAAGCGCTCATGAACCTTGCGCCACACGACAGGCAGCGCCGCAGGCGCTCCTCGGGACTGGTCTGATTGGGAGCTTTTTTGGCTGTCATCCTCAATATATGGGGATTAAATTCCGTTTTTAAACGCATTCGCCGCAAAACCATGGGGCCAAACAAAGAACCCGGCCCCCGCGTGCGGTGCGGGAGCCGGGTCTTGTTGCGCTTGTGCGCGGTGCGCTGGGAGGGGCCAGCGCTATGGACCACACACCTCTCGTTTGATGGCAGACAGCCGATGCTGGGATACAGACTTTGGTTCCCAACGCTCCATTCGGGTGCAGAGCGATCGGCGCAACGCAAGACCATCGTATTTGGTATGCGGCCATTCCCCGCGACCGGCCATAGGCGGCACGGTCGCCATGCTGTGGGGAAAATTCTTATGCAACTGATCGGCTGGGCGCGGTTTGATTTATGTCATGGGCGGCCAAAGAATCAGGCGTTCGCCATGGCGGGGCGCAATTGAGCCGCGTGCGGTCCGGCTCTTCCGAATATTGACTCCGATCAACGCAGCGACCACGTCAATGACCCAAGCTGACAGGGCGTGGGAAGAAGGAGAAAGCCTTATGGAACCATCGGTTCTGATTGCTCGCATCGCCGGTCCACTATTGGTGCTGGTGGCGTTGGGAATGTTGCTCAACCGGGAGCATTACCGGACCATGACGCGCGAGTTCCTGGACAGCCCATCGTTGATCTATCTCTCAGGCACCCTGGCGTTCGTGGTCGGCATGGTGATCGTCATGTTCAACAACCTGTGGGTGGCCGATTGGCGCGTGGTCATCACGCTGATCGGCTGGATATCGCTCATCAAGGGCATCGGCCGTATCGTCTTTCCTCAAGCCGTGCGCCGCAATGGCGAAAAGCTCCTTGAAAAACCGTTGTTCATTCCGGTCGGCTCGTTTTTTGTGATGGCGTTGGGGCTCTATCTCACGATTATGGGCCAATGAGCCGCTGAGGCGCGGTCGAAGACGCGAGTTGTTCCAGCCCCCGCCCCTTCCCACGTTGGATGAAGGAGGAATCGGTCGATGCTCATAGGCGTGCCCAAGGAAATCAAGATTCACGAGTACCGGGTGGGATTGACCCCGGCGAGCGTCGGGGAAGCCGTTCTGCACGGCCATCAGGTGCTCGTCGAGGCGGATGCGGCGGCTCATATGGGCTTGAGCGATGCCGATTATATCAGTGCGGGCGCCGAAATCGCCGCCGACGCCGGCGAGGTTTTCGAACGCGCCGATTTGATCGTCAAGGTCAAGGAGCCTCAGGACAGCGAAGTCGCGATGCTGCGTCCCGGTCAGGCGCTGTTCACTTATCTGCATTTGGCCGCCGATGTTGACCTGGCAGAAGGATTGGCCGCGGGCGGCGCCACCGCCATCGCGTATGAGACCGTCACAGATGATGCCGGTCGCCTGCCGCTGCTGGCGCCGATGAGCGAAGTTGCCGGACGCATGTCGATCCAAGTCGGTGCGCATGCGCTTGAGATGGAACAGGGCGGGCGCGGCGCCTTGCTGGCGGGCGCGGCGGGTGTGCCGGCGGGCAAGGTCGTGGTGCTGGGCGGCGGTGTCGCGGGCTCCAACGCGGCGCGCATCGCGGTCGGCTGCGAAGCGCAGGTCACCGTCATCGACATCAATGTTGAGCGCCTCTACCGGCTCGATGAGCTCTACGGCGCGGCACTCGATACCGCCTATTCGACGCGCCACACCGTGGCTGAATACGTGCTCGAGGCCGATCTCGTTATCGGTGCCGTGCTGGTGCCGGGTGCAGCCGCGCCCAAGCTCGTCACCGAAGACATGGTCAAGGATATGCGGCGGGGTTCGGTGATCGTCGACATTGCTATCGACCAGGGCGGTTGCATCGAGACATCGCGCCCAACTAGCCACGACGCGCCCACCTTCGTCACCCACGATGTGGTGCACTATTGCGTCACCAATATGCCGGGCGCGGTGGCGCGCACGTCCACCTTCGCGCTCAACAATGCGACGCTGCCCTTCGTTCTTGATCTGGCGGATAAGGGTGTGAACGATGCCTTGCGAGCCGATCCGCATCTGCGCGCCGGGCTCAACGTGCATGGTGGCAAAATCACCCATGCCGCCGTCGCCGAGGCGACCGGCGCGCGGCATGCCGAGGCGGTTGAGGCGCTCAAATGAGACCTAGCGCTAGCCCAGTCTTGTGTAGGCGCGTGAGACGGCGGCCGAAGTTGGCTGCTGACTGGGGTCGGGCGGAAGCAGGCCCTGCAGACTGATGATCGAGGCCTCGAGCTCGACCACGCGGATGGTTTCGCGGGAGTTGAGCTGGATCTTGGCGCCGGCGTGATCGTTGATCAGCTCCGCCAAATCGTCATAGGCCTTCAACCCGGCAGGTGAGAGCGTGGAGACCGGCCGCGGCGGCGTCAAACTGTTGAGCTGTACCGTGATGCTCTGAAACTGAGAGCGCAGGGTTTTGCTTTCCGGGCGTTCGTTGACCAAATTCTCGAGGTTGTCCTTGACCCGCTCGAGCCGTTCGACCTTGGCCGCAGTTGCGGGGTCGAGTTTGGGGGCGAGCAGCGCTTCCAGAATTCCGGCAGTGTTGGCCAGAAATTGGTCCGCCTCGACGTCGACCGTCTGTTTGCCGATGATTTCGTCGGCATCTTTCAGCAATTGGGTGCGCTCTTCGAGTTCGTCGTCGCGCACGGTGCCCTCCGTGGCGCGGCCCTCGATCTCTTGAACCCGCACCTGGATTTCACCGAGTTTGTTCTTTTCGGCCGGCGTCAGGCGCAGCTTGTAGCCGCGGATGCGGTTGATCTCGGCCCGATGGGCATCGATCGTGACGCGGGCGGTTTCCTGCTCAGGCGAAGCGCCCTGGCTGAGGCCCGCGGCAAACAGCGAATCCGTCGAAGGCGAACCGAACACTTGTGTTGGGGAGGCGCCAATTTCCATTGGGGGCAGTCCACGCATTACGAAACGAAAACCGGTCGATTCGCCAGTTTCCCACGGGATGGCTTAGCGCTGGGTTAATGGATTTGGCGCTTTGGGACTGCGCCCGAATGGGCGGTTTGACGGAAGATTTGGCGCACCCGACAGGATTCGAACCTGTGACCTCCGCCTTCGGAGGGCGGCGCTCTATCCAGCTGAGCTACGGGTGCAGACCGTGAGGCTCTCTATAGACCCATCGGCCCGCACCCTCAACTCGCTGCCCTTAGTCCTTCATCCGCCGGATGCGGTCGATGACGATGTCGGGTTTTTCCATCATCAGGAAATGACCGCCATCGGGCACATATTCGATGGTGTAATTGTTGTGCCATTGGGCCACGAGGTCGGACCAGACGGACGGGATAACCGGATCGCCCATGCCCCAGAGAATGGTGTGGGGAACATCGGAAATCGTGCGGTCGAGCGGCGTCCACAGCGCGCTGGTGAGCGACAGGTTGGCGCGGTAGTAGTTGAAGCCGCCATGCACGTTGCCGGGCTTGACGAAATTGTCGGTGTAGATCTCAAGCTCTTCGGGCGTTACCAGGTCCTTGTTGTAAGACCAGTGCGAGAGGAAATGCTTGAAGTATATCTGGGTCGCCTCGCGGCTTGAGTCGACGAGCTCCACCGCCATGTCGAGCTGGTGGTATTGCGAATACCAGGATTCCGGAAAGTGCGGCACCGAGAGGTAGCGGACCTCGATGTCCGGCGGGATCGGATCCATGATCATCGCCTTGATGGTCTTGTCTTTGTATTTGCGCACGAACTTGTGCATGACGATGGCCGAGTAGTCGTGGCCGACCATATAGGCCTTGTCGTGGCCCAGATGCTCCAACAGCGCGGCGTGATCATCCGTGGTGCGGTCGAGGTGGTATTGCGAGAGATCGTCGAGCGGCGGTTTCTCGGAATCGCCATAGCCCCGCATATCGGGCGCGATCACCGTGAAGTCCTTGGCGAGCTCGTCGATGCACTTATACCACTCCCACCAGAAGCCCGGCCAACCGTGCATGATCACGAGCGGCGGACCGCTGCCTTCCATCACGTAATGGATGTTCACGCCATTCACCTTGGCTTCGTGATGGCTGAATTCCTCAGGTCGTTTGACGGCCATAGTTCTCTCCTCCCATTTTGAACTCAACAAATCGCTCTGACGCCATTCGGCGCCGTTTCCAACAAACTCGCTCGTTAGGCTTTCGCCCCCTTGCGCCAGGCGCGTTCCATTTCATCCCAGGCCTCCAAGGGTTGTAGGTCGGGCACCCAGGCCAATCCGGCCTTGCCGTCGGACGAAATCGCTTCGCGTGAGACGGCGACGTCCAGCAGTGCAGGCGCGTTGGCGAAGGCGCGCTCGAGCGCCTCGGGAAGCGAGGCCGCGTCGTCAACGCGCTCGGCGTGAAGACCCAGGCCCTGCGCCATTTGGGCGTAATTGCAGTCGGTCAGTTTGGTGCCGACATTGTGGTCGTGGGTGACCTTTTGGTCGTGCACCTCGATGTTCCAGGCCGCGTTGTTGGCGATGATGAAGACGACGCCGGCCTTGTGGCGCTTGGCGGTCTCGATATCGATGCCGTTGAAGCCGAACGAGCCATCGCCGGTGACGACGGCGACCTGGGCGCCGGGGCGGGCAAGCGCTGCGGCGATGCCAAAGGGAACGCCGACGCCGAGACAGCCCAGGGCGCCTGGGTCGAGATACGTGCGCGGCGAAAGCGCAACCCGGGCAAAACTCAAAATATCGCCGCCATCGGCGATTAGGATCGCGTCGTCGTCCAGCTTGTCTTTTAGAGCGCCCAGCATCGCGTAAGGGTGCATGCGGCCGGCGGCGTCGGCCGGTGAGGCGGCCAGGCCCGCCGACATTTTGGCCACGCGTTCTTCGTGCTTTTTCCGCGCGCCCTCCGACCAGGCGCGATCGGTCTGCGGCTTGGCGTTGCCGGCTTGCTCCACAATGGCGGCAAGCGCGCTTTTGGGATCGGCCAAGATCTCGGCTTCGCCGCGCCGGTTATCGGCGAGCTCGTCCAGATTGTCCGCGATCCTCACGAAGCGCGCACTCTCGAACACGGCCGGTGAGCCATAGGCGAGTTGAAAATCGAGCTTGCGGCCGATGGTGAGGACCAGGTCGGCATCGCGCATCACTTGACCGCGCATGGCGTTGACCAAGCCCGGATGGTCGTCTGAGATGAGCCCGCGGGCTTCGGTGGTGTCGAGATAAAGCGCGCCGGTGCGGTCTAGAAGATCGGCCATTTCAGCCTCGGCGCCGCGGGCGCCGCGGCCGGCGATGAGCAGCGGGCGCTTGGCGGCCCATATGAGGTTCACCGCCCTCTCGACGTCCTTGGCGGCGGGCGCCAGCAGCGGTTTCGCCTTGGCCTCGAACAGCTCGTCGCGGGCAAGTGCTGCGGCCAGTGTTTCGCGCATCAGATCGGTTGGAAAATCGATATAGACGGGTCCCGGCGCGCCGCCATGGCCAAGCGCCTTGGCGCACGCGGTTGCAAGTTCAGGCAGCACCAAGCCTTGTTCGCGCACGGTGCGCGCATAACGCGTGATGCTTGCGACCAGGGGCACGTGATCGATGCCCTGCAAAGCGCCGCGGAATTCTTGCGGCCTGGGCGGCGTGCCGGAGATCACCAAAACGGGCGCGCGGGAAATGTGCGCGTTGGCAATGCCGGTGATGGCGTTGGTGACGCCGGGACCGGCGGTGACCAGGGCGACACCCAATTCGCCGGTGATTTCGGCGTGCGCCTGGGCCATATGAACGGCGGCGCGCTCGTCACGGACATCGATGATGCGAATACCGGCGCGGTCGGCGTCGATCCAGAGCGGCATGATGTGACCGCCGCACAGGCCAAAAATACGATCAACACCGCGGGCGGCCAAATAACGAACGATAGCCTTCGATACTGAGTTCGGGCTGGTACCGCCGCCGGACACAAACGCCTCCACAACCAAACGCACCTTCATTGGACTCTTTTTATTGCGTCCATGGCAGCTCGGGGAACGAGCCGATCACAGCCCCCACAGGCGCAGTAAAATCGTTTTTAGCACTTGAGGTTACGTGAAGGGAATAGGCGCGGGGCGCGGCCTATTGACCGTGCGCGCCCTGTTCAGCGCGCGCTGGCGCTGTGCTATAGGGGCGGCGGCCGTGACGGCGTATTGGCGGCCGGCCACATGGAATGTTCGAGAACCCCGCATGAACCGATTTGAGCGAAATCCAGTCCTGACGGCGATCACATTGATCGGACTGCTGATGGGCGGCCTGTTGCTCGTGACCGAGCTGGCCTTGCGCCCCAGCGAGCAGGAAGCGCGCGCGCTGCCCAGCAAACGATTCTTGGCGATGCGCGAATGGTTGCCCAATTCGAGCCGCACGTTCAAAACGCCGGAGGCCCGCTACAACGACCCTGCCGGCCCGGTCGACGACAGCTACACGCTCAGCATTGACGAGCACGGTTTCATCGAGCCCTCGACCCGGCACCCCCAACCTGATTTCGAGATCGCTTTTGTCGGCGGCTCCACGACCGAGTGCTTGTATCTGCGCCCGGCGGAACGGTTTCCAGCCCGCGCGGGCCAGCTGTTGGAAGAGCAAACAGGCCTCAATATCAACGCCATCAATGCGGGCCGCTCCGGCAATCACACGATGCACTCGCTGGTGAACACCATTGGTAAAATCGTACCGCGCCGGCCGCGCTATGCGGTGTTGATGCACGCCACCAACGACATTGGCTGGCTCGGCGGGTACGAGACTTACTGGATGGATAAGAAAGACATCGGACTGGTGCAGGAGCGCAATCGCGGCACGACGCAGGCGCTGCGCGACCTGCGCGACCGCACGTTCCCACATACATTCCGCACGCTCGGCCAGGGCATCAAGGCGCTCAAATTGCAAATCGCTCAGGTTTTTTCAAAACGCGGCCAAGAGTCCGGTGCGCAAGCGCCCGCCAACAATGCCGCGGTGAAGCCGGCTGCCGCACCCGCCGAGGCGCCTGACGTCAAGGAGATGGCGCGCAGAAAAATCCTGCGGGAGAATTATGAACCCGCGCTGCGCAGCTTCGTTCGGCTGGCCAAGGCCTGGGACATCAAACCCGTATTGATGACGCAAGTCCTGGTGAAACCCGGCGTCGGCGGTGCGGCCAACGCGCAAGGCGATCTGCTGGGCGCAGATCAGCTCGCACGCGGTGACTTCGACGCGGCGAGCTTTTCCTCCATCCACGCTTACGCCAATGCGCTGATAGCGCATGTGGCCGAAACGGAAGGCGCCTTGCTGATTGATTTGGCGGGAGCTCGCGACTGGCAGCCGGGCGATGTCTATGACGGTCTTCACCTGACACCGACCGGATCGGAGAGGGTGGCGCAGATCATCACGGAAGCGATCGCGGCCGATCTGAAGGCCGCGCCCGAATTGCCGCCTGCTGGCGCCCCGCAGTCGCGCCAAGACTAGATACAATTTGAGCTAATTTGACGGCCCCGTTTTGGCGGAGCGGAAGGATTTTTGCGCTATATCGTGGTCATCGGTTCACAAAGGTACTGCCCCCCATGTCGAAGTGGATCACGATCACAATTTTGTTTTTGATGGCCGGTGGCGCGGCGCTTGCCTCGCAATTTGGCGGCCTGGAACGCCACGCTTATCACGATTGCTCGGCCGCTCGGGTCGCGGTTTTCGGCTACGGCAACCGGTCCGAGCCCGTCGCCGAATTGGCAGCGATCGTGCGCTGGGAAGAGGAAGCGGCAGAGAAATACGGCAATTCATTCGGCGAATGGGCGTTGGCCCAGGACCGCTCCTTGAAATGCAAACGGTGGCGTCAAACACCCTACAGGCAATGCAAGATTGCAGCTCTCCCCTGCAAACCTAAGGACACTGATCTATAGCGTTTTCCCCAACTGGCATCACACCACCTATCGGGCACTTTAAAAGGGATGAAGCGAATGCTTCATCCCTCTTTTTTTGTGGCGCTGAAATGTCCTGACCTTTGCTGCCGGCCCATTTATAGTGCGGCTCCATGAGCGCAGCGACCGACAAAAAACAGGCTGAGGCGAACGCGGGCCTCAAGCCCGGCGACCACGTCTTTTTGGTGGATGGTTCGTCATACATCTTTCGCGCTTATCACGCGCTGCCGCCGCTGACCCGCCAAAGCGACGGCTTGCCGGTTGGCGCGGTGGCGGGCTTCTGTAACATGTTGTGGAAGCTGTTGCAGGAAGGCGATCCGAGCCGCGAGAACGTCTTTCCCAGCCACATCGCCGTGATTTTCGATCACTCCGGCACCTCCTTCCGCAACGATATCTACCCCGAATACAAAGCCAATCGCGATGCGCCGCCGGAGGATTTGCGGCCGCAATTCGGGTTAATCCGCCAGGCGGTGCGTGCTTTCAACGTCGCGTCGATCGAGCAGGAAAACTACGAGGCCGACGACATTATCGCCACCTATGCCAGGCAGGCGCGCGAAGCGGGCGCTGAAGTCACCATCATCGGTTCAGACAAAGACCTGATGCAGATGATCGGCGGCGGCGTCGCCATGGTCGACACGCTCAATATGCGCCAACGCGGCGTGGCCAAGCGAATCGAACACGACGAGGTGATTGAAAAATTCGGCGTGCCGCCGGAAAAAGTGATCGACGTGCAATCGCTGGCCGGCGATTCCACCGATAATGTGCCGGGCGTTCCCGGTATTGGCATCAAGACGGCGGCCCTCTTGATCGGCGAATTCGGTGATCTCGACAC
>JAJFHN010000026.1 GCA_021775595.1 Hyphomicrobiales bacterium | reverse complement strand
AACTCTCCCCACCGTGCCCATGACCACGAGATCGGTGTGAAGCGTCTCCGTAAGGGCCAGAATCACTTGCCGCGGATTGCCGCGCTCGAGATGGATCGTGGGCCGAACGGCATCGTAGACCTCGCGCCCCGCTCCTTCTTTTACTGCGTTCATCAGACCGTCGAGCCGGCTCCGGTGACCTGATTCCACCTCGGCCACATATGTGTCGACTTCGGTGTAGGACAGTCCGGCCCGATTTCTCATCAGGTTTTCGTAGGGCGGCTTCCAGGCGTGGCAGATATGCAGCTTGCTGCGCTCGGCCTTTGCGATCGCCAAGGACAGCTCAAGGATTTGGAGGTTGAGGGCCCGTTTAACGCCGCCCTCGTCTTCGTCATCGAAGTCGACGGCAGCCAGGATGCTGCTGTAGCTGGGGGCCACGGGCAGTTTGATCAACCACACCGGACACGGGCACTTGCGCAACAAGTGCATGTCATCGCCGCCGATCAGCCGCCCATAGCCGCTGTGGCGGCCGCCGGCCGGCTTAACGACCAAATCTCGCCCCGACCGCAAAACATCGCGAATGACTTCCAAGAAAAACGTGCCCTCGAAAGTTTCCGATTGCACCTTTACGCGGTTCCGCACCGACCGGCACAGCTTCGACAGTTCGGATCCGCGAATGTCACGCACCAGATTGCGCAAGTTTTGAGGAGTTTTCCGCGTGATGAAACTCGGTATCGTTTCGTACACCTCCGCGATGGTCAAACGGGCCTGATTTTTTTCCGCAAGCGTGACGGCCCGCTCGAACGCCTCTCCCGCCTCGACCACGGGATCGGCCACATAGAGAATATTCTTGAACCGTTTCATTCGATGGCCCGGCTCCTGTTGATCGCGCAGGTCGCAAATATTCGGGATGCAATTGGCTTGAACCAGCAGGTAGCCGGTCTGCTCGCTGCCGGCATTGATCGGCGTCAAGATTGGTGCCAACGATGGGGTCATGATGACGCTGATGGGCGATGCGACCGTGCCGGCCAATTTGATCGGCTGACAAAATTACAGGTTTCACCGTGGTTCACGCCGACCCCGCTGGCTGGCGATCTCGGGCAAGGATCGGCTGCGCGAATCGCGATAGGGCTAGTGCAGCCGCCGTCGAAGTTTAAGAGCAAGTCGGCTTGTCGGGGTGTCCGGTCGCCCAATGGGCGGCCTGATCGATCTGGAGCTACGGATTGGAAGACTCGGAAATCCTATACGACGTTCTGATCTTTCTGGTGGCCGCCGTTGTCGTGGTGCCGGCCTTCCGGCGGCTGCGGACGAGTCCCGTGCTTGGCTATTTGGCGGCCGGCATCCTGATCGGACCATACGGCCTGGCGGTCATAAGGGATTCGCAGAACGCGCACACTCTGGCGGAATTGGGCGTCGTCTTTCTCCTCTTCATGATCGGCTTGGAACTCTCGCTCGCGCGATTGCGCGCCTTGGGCCGCTACGTTTTCGGGCTGGGCGCGCTGCAGGTCACCATTACGTCCTGCCTCATCGGCGCCGTTGCCTGGACGCTTGGCGCAACAGGTGAGGCGGCCATTATCATCGGCGGCGGTTTGGCCTTGTCGTCGACGGCGTTTGTTCTTCAGCTCCTGATCGAACGAGGAGAGCGGGCGACGTCTTATGGGAAGGTCTCGTTCGCTATTCTGCTTTTTCAGGACCTGGCCATTTTGCCCTTGCTGATGCTGGTGACCTTGCTGGCCGAAGGGGAAGGGTCCTTCATCACGGTCATGGGCTTCGCGATCGCCAAGGCGGTTTCCGCGCTGCTGCTCGTTGTCGGCGTCGGCCGGCTCATCTTGCGGCCCGTCTACCGCATAATCGCCGAGACCCGCAGTTCCGAACTCTTCGTGGCGACCACGCTGCTGGTGGTTCTGGGAACCGGGTGGTTGATGTCGCTGGTCGGCATATCGATGGTTTTGGGCGCCTTTCTATCTGGTCTTTTGCTCGCTGAGACCGAATACAAACATCAGGTCGAGGCGGACATTCGGCCGTTTCGCGGCATCCTGCTTGGCTTGTTTTTCATGACGGTCGGCATGTCGATCGACATCGCCTTGATCCAGCGGGAGCTGGCGCAAATCGCCTTGCTGATTGTTTGCCTCATGGTCGGCAAGAGCATCGTGACGGCGCTGTTGTGCCGCAGCGTGGGCGTGCCGCTGGAGGTCTCTGCGCGCGTTGGCCTTATGCTCTCCCAGGGCGGCGAGTTCGGTTTCATCATTTTTCTAACCGCCGGCTCGCTCGGGCTTCTTGCCAGCGACATCACGCAAATCCTGCTGGCCAGCGTGACGCTGACGATGGTGGCGACGCCGTTCATGGCTTATGCGGGCGGTCGATTTTCGTCGTTTTGGTCGAAGCGGACCAAGGAGCCCATCGCAACCATCGCCGACATTGGCGAGGATCTGGGCGACCACGTCGTCATCGCTGGCTTCGGCCGTGTCGGCCAAATCGTGGCGGAAATCTTGTCAGCCGGCGGCATCTCCTATGTCGCTCTCGATCTCGACACCAAACGGATTGCGGCGTGCCGCGCCAAGGGCATGCCCGTGTTTTTCGGCGACGCCAGCCAGATCGAAATACTGCACGCCGCGGGAGCGGGCCAAGCGCGCGGCGCGGTCGTCACGATCGATCAAACGGCGACGTCCGATCATATCGTTGCGGCGTTGCATGAGTTTTTTCCGGATTTACCGATTTTTGCCCGCGCCCGGGATTTGTCCCAT
>JAJFHN010000025.1 GCA_021775595.1 Hyphomicrobiales bacterium | reverse complement strand
CAGCAGTTTGGATTGCAGCGGGTGGGGCATGTCGCCGATCTCGTCGAGAAACACGGTTCCGCCCTGCGCCGACCGGAACAGCCCCGGATGATCGTACGCGGCGCCGGTGAAAGCGCCCTTGCGGTGGCCGAACAGCTCGGATTCGAGCAGTTCTGCCGGCACCGCCGCGCAGTTGATCGTCACCAGCGGCTTGCCGGCGCGCGAGCTGGCCTCGTGGATGCCGCGCGCCAGCAGCTCCTTGCCGGTCCCGCTGGGCCCGTTGACGAGCACCGCGGAATCGAGTTTGGCAACTCGTCTTGCCTGGCGAAGCACGTCGCGCAGGCCGGGACTGCGGGTGACGATGCCGCTGAAGCCCGAGACGTCCTCGGGCATGCGCTTTTGCAGATGATGATGAACGCGGTCCAGGAATTCGGCGCCCACCGGCTTGGTCAGGAATTCGGCGGCGCCGGCGCGGGTGGCGCGCACCGCGTCGGGGATGTCGCCGTGCGCGGTGAGGATCATCACGGGCAGGTCGGGGATGCGTTGCTGGATCTCCAGCATCAGCTCGTGTCCGTCGATGCCGGGCATGCGCAGGTCGGTGATGACCATGTGCGGATCTGCCTCGCCGAGGACCGCGCAGGCCGATTCGCCGCTGTCGGCGGCAGTCACTTCGTAGCCGGCCGACTGCAGGCGCAACGTCAGCAGGCGGCGCAGGCCGTCATCGTCATCAACGACCAGTATTCGATTCGTCATCGGTTGCGTTTCCTTTGCGGATGTCCTGTTCGATCTCCACGATCTGGTTGACGCGGGCGCGCCATCGGGCGATTTGCCCGTTGCAGGCCGAGCGCTCTTGCAATTCGCTCAATCGCAGCCGTATCAAGGCAGCCTGGTCCGGATACACGCCCTTGCGTTCCACTGCGCGCAGGCGCTCCATCGAGGCCGCCAGGTCATCGCCGTCGGGCGGCAGGCTAAGCAGCATCGCCTCGGCCCATTCGGCGCGGGCACGTTTGGCGTTGCGCAGCATTCCGGCCCGCTGCGCCGGCTCGGCGGCCAGCGCGCGATCCCAGAACGACAGCGCGGAGGAGGGCTGCGTGGGGTCCGGGTCCGAAGTCGTCGCCAGTGGCAGGCTCGTGCAACCGCCGAGCATGGCGCTAGCAAGGACTAGCGGGCGGACAAGGCCAATACAGCGCGAAGCGCGCACCGGGCTCTGCATCGGATACTTCAAGGTTGCCTCCATGGGCTTTGACGGTTTCGCTGACGATCGACAAGCCGATGCCGGTTCCGCGTGCGCCCGACTCTTCCGGTTCGGTGCCGCGTACGAACGGCTCCAGGATGCGTAGACGGTCGACCTCCGGAACGCCGCGCCCGCGATCTCGTACCGACAGACAGCAGCCGTGGGAGTCGCGATCCGCCACGATGTCGATAGCGCTGTCGGCCGGCGCATGCTTGATCGCGTTGCTCAGCAGATTGCTCAATGACACCCGCAGGTTCAGGCGGTTTCCGTAGAGATGCGGTGTGCGCAGGTTGTAGACAATCCGCAGCCGGCGCTTGGCCAGGGTGAGGCGGTGCGCGCGCAACACTTCGTCGACGAGGATGCGCGTATCGATCCAGTTCATGTCGATGTCGCGCTGGCCGCTGCGCCACTCGGCATACGCCAGCAGGTTGCGAACCTGTGCGTCCAGGTCCTGCGCCGACTCGGCAAGCAGGTGTGCCACTTCGGTCTGTGTGGGCGTCAGGCTGCCCAGGGATTGCTCCAACAGCAGATCGGTGCCTTCGCGCAGGCTGGCCAGGGGCGTCTTGAGTTCGTGCGAAACATGGCGCAGGAAGCGATCCTTGTCCGCCTGCAGCACTTGCAGGCGCACCCGCAGCCATTCCAGCTTGTCGCCAAGGCGCGCCAGCTCGCGCGGATACTCGATGCGGACCGGCACGTCGTAGTTGGCGGTCCCCAGTGCGGATATCGAGGCCCGCAGGCCTTGCAATGGCAGTGTGATGAGGCGCGACAGCAGCCAGGTCACGATCAGGGTCAACGGCAGCGCCAGTGCAGTGGCCACGGTGATGCGCTGGCGAGCGGCAGCCGAGCGACGCTGCAGGTCGCCCACCTGCCGATAGATCGACAGCCGCCCTTCGGTCACGATCCGATCAGCCTCGACATGCAGCAGTTGCATCAGCCTCACCAGCTCTGACTGCGGGATCGCGCCGGCACGTCGCAAGTGCCATTCCCGGCGGATGCCGGCCACGACGTCGAGCAGTTCTCGGGCCGGATCGTGGATGGCGTCGGAAAGATCTTCCTCCAGCAGCGCCCTGGAGCGCTGTGCCACGGAGCCCATCCGGCTTTCGATCAATGCCAGAAGGCTGGGATCGCGCAACACCAGGTACTGACGCCACGCGCGCTCAAGGCCTTCAAGGTCGTCCTGCAGACGGGCGCCCTGCACTTCGATGCGCTGGGCATCGGCGATGAGCTTCTCCCCTCGCATCAGCAGGCCCTCCAGAGCCATGCCCGAAACCACGAGCATGACCAGCAGAGGTGTGATCGCCAGCAGCGTGCTGCTGGCCACCAGGCCGCTCATGGTGGTCGGCAGCATCCGCTTCAGCCCATGCCATCGAGGCTCATGGGTGTTTGTTGCGTGCGCTGCTCCGTGACGGTCGTGGTGGCTGTCGTCATTGCACGACAGGTGCGCTGGCAGATGGCGGGCGGATCCTGGCGTCAGCGCGATCAAGGCGCGCAACAGCCGTGCCCAGCGGGCATTTACTGCGTTGGGATCCATAGGTATCCGTGCACCCGGCTCGCGCGTCACTGTCGGTGTCTCCAACTGGAGTCGCCTCTGCCAATCAGGAGAATCAATCGCTTGGGGACCGGTGGCGAATCGCTGTCTGCAAACGCAGACAGTTTCGGATCGGTTCCATGGGCAACTTTGGTCGCTGCACGCTGAGCCTTCGATTAATCGCGTGATTGAACGGCATTTTTTTGGATTGGCATCGCCGTTGCTCTGTTGGCAGCGGTGCCAGGACGGCGCCATGTGATGACGGGCACCGGAGGCCCGCCGTCACGACCAATGTTTGCCGGCAATTGCTCACTCGAAGGGAACACCATGCAAATCAGCATTTTTGGTCTGGGCTATGTCGGCGCGGTATGCGCCGCCTGCCTGTCGGAAAGCGGCCATGAGGTCATCGGCGTCGATGTGTCGCAGCTCAAGGTCGATCTCACCCAGCGTGGCAAGGCGCCAGTGGTGGAGCCCGGGCTGGAGGACATTCTCCAGCGACAAACCCGAAACGGTCGATTGCGTGCCACCACACAGGTCGGTGAGGCCGTGGCGCAATCCGAACTGAGCATGGTGTGTGTCGGTACGCCGAGCCACAAGAACGGCTCTTTGAGTCTGCAGTACATCAAGACGGTGTGTCGTGCGATCGGCAAGGCGCTCGCTGACAAGGCCGCCTACCACACCGTGGTGATTCGAAGCACGGTGCTGCCGGGCACGGTGCGAAAGCACGTCATTCCGCTGCTCGAAGACGCGTCTGGCAAGCGCGCCGGCGCCGATTTCGGCGTGGCGGTGAATCCGGAGTTCCTGCGCGAAAGCACCGCAATCCGCGACTACCTGGAGCCGCCGATGACGGTGATCGGCGAACTCGACACCCGCTCGGGCGACGCGCTGGCCTCGCTTTATGCGGAGCTGCCGGCGCCGCTGTTCCGCCAGCCGATCGAGATTGCCGAAATGGTCAAGTACAGCTGCAACGCCTGGCATGCGACCAAGGTGACGTTCGCCAACGAGATCGGCGCAGTGGCCAAGGCCGCCGGAGTGGA
>JAJFHN010000024.1 GCA_021775595.1 Hyphomicrobiales bacterium | reverse complement strand
GCTTGGCGCTGGGGTTGGATTGGTTGAGCAGCTGGCGGCAGCGCAGCGGCCGGCGGCAGCGCGGGTATCGCCGGAACAGCCTGTGTCTCAGCAGCGCGGCTCGCTGGTGCTTGGGCAGGTGGCGGCGCGGCTTGCTGTGCTGCGGCTTGTGGTGGCGCCGGCGGCGCAGGCGGTGCTGGAGGCGTCAATTGAGGTGGCGCCGGCGGCATTGGCGCGCGGGCAACCTGCTTGGGTGGCGCCACTGGCGCGGGCTGGACTTGGCGCGGCGGCGTCAGCGCCTGCGGCGGCGTCAAGGCTTGAGGCGGAGTTGCGTTACGGGCGGCCGTTTGGGCCTGCTGCGCGCTCTCAGCGACGCTTTGCGTCGTCACGTCAACCTGTTGTTCGGCCACTTCCACGGCCTCTTGTTGGGCCAGTTGTGGCTGTTCTTCTGCAGGTGCGCCATCTTCCGGCGAAGCGACTATTTGGTCAGCCGGCGCGGGCGGCTCTTCGTCCAATTTCTTCCAAAATTTCGAACGGCACGGCCAACCCATGGGCATACAGCCCTTGAGCCGCATAACGTCGGGTTTGATCATCGCGAGGTAGGCCTTGTACAGCTTACCGTCCTCGGGATTATAGACTTCGCCCTCCCACTCGTAGCGGGCCGTCTGCGTCATACGATCCAGCACATTGAGGCCGACTACGGGACGGTCGCGCAACGCTACATTCTGATTGTTGTCATCGAGATGGGGTTGACCGTTGTCGTCAAGCGGGTCTTTCAACCAAATGATTGTGCTGCATAATTTGCCATCGCAATCATTGACATGAACCTTGCTCTTACCATTGTCCGTCAACCAAACGCCGTAGGCGGGATGATCCTTCGGCGCTGGGGTCTGCGCTTGGGCATTAGCTTGTGAAAAAGGCAACAGCGCCAACAACAATGCAAACACGGGAAGCCGCATGAAACACCCTCCTCGGTGCTCGGACGCCCACATTGTGAGGCGGCGCCCTAGGCTAATGGTTTCAGATGTATCGCATCTCATCATAAGGAATCGTTAAGCATAAATATTAACGTGGCAGCCCCATGACCATTCCCAAAAACCCTATGTGTTGCCCCTTCATGCAAAAAACAACTCTATATCCGATACCGCAACTAGTCCGATTTACCGTTTGCCGAACCGGCCGCGCCATTCTTCGACTTGGCCGAACCCGCTGATCCATCGGCGCTTTCTACGATTGCAGCCACACCCATACCACCAGCAGTGCATATCGAGATCAAACCGCGGCCACCACCATTTTTCTCCAGCAGCTTGCTCAGAGTCGCGAGAATTCGTCCACCTGTTGCCGCAAATGGATGGCCGTAAGCCAGACTGGAGCCGACCACGTTGAATTTTTCCATGTCAATTTCGCCGAGCGCTTTGCTGCGCCCCAAGACGCGGTCGCAATATTCCGGCGTGTTCCATGCCTTCAACGTGCACAGCACCTGTGCTGCGAAGGCCTCGTGAATCTCATAATAGTCGAAGTCCTGCAGTTCCAACCCTGCCTTCTTCAGCAGCTCACTCACCGCGATGGTGGGCGCCATCAATAGCCCCTCGCCAGCAACGAAATCGAGGGCCGACGTGTGCGAATGGGTGAGATAAGCCTGCGGTTTGAGGCCCCGCTCCTTGCTCCATTCCTCGCTGGCCAACAGCACGGCCGACGCGCCATCGGTAAAGGGCGTTGAATTGGCGGCTGTCAATGTGCCGCGCTTGGATCGATCAAAAACCGGCTTGAGCGAAGCCATTCTCTCCAAGCTGATATCGGCGCGCATATTGTTGTCTTGGAAGACGCCGGCGCATGGCTCGAGCAGGTCGTCCATAAAGCCGGATTCGTAGGCTGCGGCAGCTTTTTTGTGGCTGTCGTAAGCCAACTGATCCTGGTCTTCGCGCGAAATCTCCCACTTCTGGGCCATCAATTCACAGTGCTGACCCATCGAAAGCCCGGTGCGCGGCTCGCCCGTATTGGGCGGCTGTGGCGCCAGTTCGCCCGGCTGAAATCCCTTGAATACCGCCAATTTTTGTCCGATTCCCTTTGCCCGCGACAAACCGGCCAAGCGATGGGCGAAACTTCGGCCAAAAACGATCGGAGCATCCGAAATGGTATCGGCACCCGTCGCGATGCCGCTTTCGATCTGTCCGGTGGCGATTTTTGCGCCAATGCCGAGTGCGGCCTGCAGGCTGGTGCCGCACGCCTGCATCATCGTGATGCCCGGGCTGGTGAGGCCGAGGCCCGCGCCAATCGCCGCCTCCCGCGCCAGGTTCCAATCCTTGGAATGGGTAACGACGGCGCCACCGACGACCTCGTCAATATGGGTATCTGCAAGCTCATATCTGTCGACGACGCCCTTCAGCGCCGTCGTCATCATGTCTAGATTGGAGAGCTCGCCATAGCTGGTATAGGACCTGCAGAACGGGATCCGTTTTCCGCCAATCACTGCAACACGGCGCATCGCCTGTTCTGCCATCACTCGCCCTCCTACTAAAACGCTTACGCGGCTTCCGCGGTCGACCGCTCGCCGTTTCTTATGCTTTCCAAATAGTGCAGCGGACCGCCTCGGAACGGTGCAAATCCGGTTCCGAAAATGACCCCGGCATCTACATGGTCAGCGCTCGCCACCACGCCCTCTTGGAGGCATTTCTCACATTCATCCAGCAATGGCTTGACCAGCTCGCGGCCGAGCCGTTCGAGCTCATCTTGCCTGTATTCCGTTTTCTCGCGCTGGGGTTTGCCATTTTCCCAACGATAAAAGCCCTCGCCCGACTTCTTGCCGAGTTTGCCGGAGGCGACCATACGCTCCAGCGTGCTGCCCTCCGGCGGCGCCAAACCGATGATTTCGGCAACGTGTTGACAAATATCGAGCCCAACGACGTCTGAGAGCTCAAGCGGACCCATCGGCATGCCGAATTTCAGCGCCGCCTCGTCGATCTTCTCACGCGGCTCGCCCGCCTGATAGCGCCGCATCGCTTCCATCATATAGGGCGCAAGCACGCGGTTGACGAGAAAGCCGGGTCCGCTCTTGACCACCAGCGGGAATTTTTTGATGGCGGTGACGAAAGCGTTGCCCTTGCCGACTTCCTCTTCCCTGGTCCGCCTGCCCTGCACGACCTCGACCAATGGCAGCTTGTCCACTGGATTGAAGAAATGCAGGCCGATCAGCCTGCCGGGATCTTTCAAGGGCTCGGCAATGTCTTCGATGTTGAGTGATGACGTGTTTGTCGCCAGCACCGCGCCCTTTTTGAGCTTGGGCTCCAACTCGATGAAGATCTTCCGTTTGATCTCGAGTTTCTCGACAACCGCCTCGATCACCACATCGGCGCGCGAAACGTGTGCGCCGTCCACATCGGGAATCAGGCGCGCCATGGCCGTCTCGACCGCGAGCGGCTTTTTCAACCGTTTGCGGAAGAGTTTCTTCGCCCGCTTGAGCGCCGGTTCAATTTGCTCGATTGAGAGATCTTGCAGGCTCACCTCGAAGCCGGAAAGCACACAGGTTGCCGCGATGTCGCCGCCCATCGTGCCCGCGCCTATGACATGGGCGCGCCGGGGCGTGAAGCCGACTTTGGGGGCTTCATCTTTGAGCATTTCGCTCAAGCGAAACACGCGGCGTAGATTGCGAGCCGTATCGCCCACCATCAGCGGCGCGAAGTAATCCGTCTCGGTGCTCGCCATCAAATCGAGATCGCCGCCATTGGCGTCGAACAAATCGATCAGCCGGAAGGGCGCGGGATAATGCTCCTCGCGCACCTTGGCGGCGGTTTGTTGGCGCATTTTGCCAGCCAGAAGACCGCGCACCGGCGAGGCCGACATTGCGCGTTTCCACCAAGGCGCGCCCTTGGATTTGCGCTTTTGCAAAACCGCTTTGCGCGCTGCCCAACGCAACGACAGATGATCTTTCACCAACTGATCGATCAAACCCATGCCACGCGCTGCCCCGGGGCGCAGCATGCGACCCGTCAACATGGCTTGCATGGCGTCAAGCGCACCGGCTGACCGGATGGAGCGTACCGTGCCGTTTAGGCCAGGAAATATTCCCAACCGAACTTCCGGGAAACCAACGCGCGTGGCGTCGTCGCGTGTGGCGATGCGATAATGGCAAGCGAGCGCCAGTTCGAGCCCACCGCCCAGGCAAAAGCCGTGGATGGCCGCCACGACGGGAATCGGCAGGCGCTCGATCCTATTGAGCAACCCGATTGTTGCCCGAACCGCTTCTTCGACCTCGCCTACCGTCGCCAGATTGTCGAATTCCCTGATATCGGCGCCGGCTATGAAATTGCTCGGCTTGGCCGAAATCAACACGAGACCGCGCGTCTCGCCCGATTTCGCCGCCGCCTCGACCGCTTCGACGATGGCCGCGAGTTCCTCGGTTGGCCGTCTGCCAAGCGTGTTCATGGTCTCGCCGGCACGGTCGAAAACGGCCCAAGCAATACCCTCGAAATCGATTTCGAAGCGCCAATCCTTGAGGCTCTTGATGTCAGCTGGTTTTGGCTTACTCATTCGGCGGCAACGCTCTCTGGTTTGGCATTCGAATTGGACCTGATACCGGTGATATCTGCGGCATCAAAATGATCGACCGCAATCACCTTCTCGACCAGAGTTTTGACTTCCTTCAATGCCTTGGCCTCATCGCCGGTGAGAACACCCTTGCCCTCGGCCTCGGCAATCCAATCGGTCGTGTGATAGCGCCGCACGATGTCTTTGCGGATCGCTTTTTCAAGTTTGCGGTCCGCCTCTGCTACGGACATCACCTTCAACAGCGTGTGCTCCAACAGACCGGTGGGATCGGCAGGATCGTCGCTAATGAAAATGTCGCGCGTAAGGCGGTCACGCACAGCACCTGGTTCGATCGCCAAACGAACAACCTCCTTGCCGAGCTTGTCTGAGGCCGGCCGACGTCGCGCGCCCAGCGGGAACAACATTATGCGCATAAACCAGGCGGCCGGGCGCACCGGGAAATTATCGATCACACCGCGCATCGATTCATCAAACCGGTAGAGGCAATTGGCCGCGCAGTACTCGACGAATTTCAAATCTTCTGCCGGCGAACCGTCGTCCTCATACCGCTTGAGAACGCATGAGAGCAGATAAAGCTCACTCAAGGCATCGGCTAGGCGGCCGGTCAGCTTCTGCTTGACCTTGAGGCCACCGCCCAACATGGCGACGGTGAGATCGGCCACAAGCGCAAAGCTGCGGCTCGAGCGCCAGAGCTGCTTATAGAGGTTACTCGTTTTGCCCGCGTTGGGCGGCGCGCTGGCAAAGGCGCCAAAGGTGAGGTTGTGAACAAACGCTCCCACCATATTGGCGAGAGAAAATTTGAGATGAGCGTTGAACGCCTCCTCGAAGGTTTCAAAGCCGCGCTCTTCATCATCGTCCTGCAGCGCTTGGGTCTCGGTGTAGAGAAATGGATGGCTCCTGAGCGCGCCCTGCGCAAAAGTGATGAGCGTGCGGGTCAGAATATTGGCGCCCTCCACGGTGATGGAAACGGGCACCATCTGGTAGGCGGCTTGCAAATAATTGGCCGGTCCGTCGCAAATGCCGCGCCCGCCGTGAATATCCAGAGCGTCATTGACGCAGTTGCGCAATCGTTCGGTCGATTGATACTTCAGCAGCGCCGATATCACGGCCGGCTTCTCGCCGCCCGCCACCATCGATGCCGTCACCGCACGGCCAGACTCAAGCACATAGGCCTGTTCGACAAGGCGCGCCAACGGCTCCTCGATGCCCTCCATATGAGCGATTGGCAACCCAAATTGCTTACGGATGCGCGCATAAGCGGAGCTCACCCGCAGCATCGCCTTGGCGCCGGCGGCGCCGGAGGCGGGCAACGAAATGGCACGGCCCGCCGAGAGGCACTCCATCAACATGCGCCAACCTTGACCGACGCGCTCCTCGCCACCGATCACCCAGTCCAACGGGATAAAAACGTCTTTGCCCCAGTTTGGCCCGTTGGGAAACGCCGAGCCGCACGGCAGATGCCGCCGGCCGATCTCAACGCCGTCGTGGTCTGTGGGCACGAGCGCCAGGGTGATGCCGATGTCCTCGCCTTTATCGAGCAGGCCATCGGGATCGAACAGGCGGAATGCCAGTCCAAGGATCGTCGCGTTGGGTCCAAGCGAAATATAGCGCTTGTCCCAGTTGAGAGTGATGCCCAGAGTTTCCTTGCCCCGGAATTGCTTTTTGCAAACCACGCCAATATCTCGCATCGAGGCGGCGTCCGAACCCGATGTGGGGCCCGTCAGCGCGAAGCAAGGCACCTCTTCTCCCTTCGTCAGACGGGAGAGATAGTATTCCTTCTGACTGTCGGTGCCGTATTTCTCGATGAGTTCGCCAGGTCCAAGCGAATTTGGCACCATGACGATGGTCGCCGTATCGGGCGAGCGCGACGACACTTTACCGATCACCAGCGATTGGGCTTGGGGCGAAAAGCCCAAGCCGCCGTGTTCCTTCGAGATCAGCATGCCAAAAAAGCCGTGCTTGCCGAGGAATTTCCAGATTTCGTCCGGAATTTCGCGATCTGACTGGCGTATCGACCAATCGTCGATCATCTTGCAGAGCTCTTCCGTCGGCCCCTCCAGAAAGGCGCGTTCGTCCTTGCTCAGGCTGAGTGGCGCAATAGCTTGCAACTTGCGCCAATCGGGATCGCCCGAAAAGAGTTCGGCATCCCAACTCACCGTGCCAGCCTCAAGCGCCTCACGCTCGGTGTCCGACACGTTCGGAATGATTTTTTTCAACGCGTGAAAGGCTGGCCGCGTCACCACTTTGCGCCGCAGGTCTGGAACCGAAAGGCCCGCAAGTGCAAGCGCCATAACAGCCCCGATCGCGACACCAATCGACGAGGGCGCAGCAATCGCTTCGACAAAGGGCAAGCCCGTTACTGCGATCAAGCAGAGCGCCGCGATACCCGCCGCCCAGGCCCAAATGGGCGCCTTGCGCAACGCCAGCGCGATAATCGTTGCAATGGCCAGAGCGCAGAAAATTAGAACTGACATCGGGCAAGTCCTCCATTGACGCGGCGGCCGCACTTGGCGGCCACCGTCATCGCATCAAAGCACGGTCTCACGGCGCAGTGTTGGCGGTGATCCGGCGGCCCGCCGCATCACGTCCAGCACCTTTAATATGCCCCCAAACTTCGCGGTCAAAAGTAGATTTTTCGGGCTGAATAAATATGGGATGCGCCATTTGTTATTGCGACCTCATACCCGATCAAATCCCCAAGAGCGCCACAGACCGTCCAAGATCCCGGCGACCGTCGCGCGACGGGTCTGACCACGACCTCGATAGTGAGCGGTCGCACTGACAGAATCAATTGAATATCGCAGCAAAGGTGCAGCTTAGGTTAAGCAAGCGATCGCCATTGATTGTGCGCCCGCGCGCCAGATGCTAGATGACGTGTTGTCGAAAAGCTGAAGCACTTGGGGCGAAAGTCCAAGAGAAGGCCTGGCAGATTCGGCCTAACATTCGCCTTTGAAAACACGTAGTAGAAATCCTATATATAGGCTCGGTATCGCAACAGAGATGACCCAGATGACAGCAAGATCCCAAAGAAACGCCCTGGACCGCCGCGAAGTGATGGTTGGTGCATCCGTTGCCGCGATCGCGGCGCTGACGCCTGCCTTGCCCGCTTTCGCCCAAGAGGGGCAACCTCAAGTGCAGTCGCCGACCATGCCAGAGGCCCTCAAGACCGCCATCGGCGACGCCAAGCCCATTGAAGGCAAGGTCACGATCGATCTTCCCGAAGTCGCGGAAAATGGCAACACCGTCCCCTTCTCGATTTCCATCGAAGACGATGGCTCGACCAACAGCGTCAAGGCCGTACATGTCTTCGCCACCAAGAATCCCAATCCAAACGTCGCAAGCTTCTTCTTCTCGCCGCGCAGCGGCAAGGCGCAGGTCTCCAGCCGCATGCGGCTCGGAAGCACCCAGGACGTACTCGCCGTCGCCGAGTTGACCGACGGCTCATTCTACATGGGCAAGAAAACCGTCAAGGTGACGATCGGCGGCTGCGGCGGTTAAGGCGCCGGCGCTCGAAAACTCAACACCAGGAACAATCCGATATGGCAAGCAAACCGCGTATCAAAATCCCGAAGTCCGCCAAAGTCGGCGAGGTCATCGAGGTCAAGACGCTGATAACCCACAAAATGGAAACGGGATTCCGCAAAGACGCCAAGAGCGGCAAGATGGTCCCCCGCGACATCATCACGAGCTTCGTGGCCAAGTTTAACGGTGAAGAGGTGTTCCGCACCGCGCTGCACCCAGCCATTTCGGCCAATCCCTACATTTCATTCTTCATGGCGGTGCCGGCCGCCGGCGAATTCGAATTCATCTGGACGGATGAAAAGGGTGAAACCTGGTCAGTGAAAGAGCAGCTGACCGTCTCCTGATCGCCGTCTGCAATCCCCTGCCAAAAATCCAATCATTGCGGTGCCGCGCGCGTTCTCACCAGGACGCGCCCGGCCTGTGCATGGCGCGCTTGTAACCAATCCGCGGATTCGGTAAGCCTTCTCACCATATGGGGAAGCGTCGGCGCTGCGATGCAGTGACAATTGACGGGCGGCGACAAGTCCAAGGAAAGGATAACTGTCATGGCGGAAGAGCCGATTGTGGCGCAACTGGGTCCATATCCGGTCGAAGTTGAAGAGGGCAAACAATACGCCTGGTGCCGGTGCGGACGCAGCAAGAACCAACCCTTTTGCGACGGATCGCACGAAGGCACCGGACTTGAGCCGGTGGTTTTCACCGCGGAAAAGACGGAAACCATCTATCTGTGCGGCTGCAAGGACACCGGCGACCCGCCCTTTTGCGACGGATCGCACAACCTTCTCTGACATCTCATTGACAACCACCCCGGCACGGTCACCTACTGGCAGCCAGCACGCCGGATCGGCAGTCACAATACGTCAGTCCTTCACAGCCGTTTCTAAGCTGCACTCCTGGCAGCACGGGGCGATCGGTCGAGCGAAGGCAGGTCCATGGAATACTTTCTGCAGCAGCTCATCAACGGGATCACGTTGGGCTCGATCTATGGGCTGATCGCTATCGGCTATACGATGGTCTACGGCATCATTGGCATGATCAATTTCGCCCATGGCGATATCTTCATGGTGGGCGCCTTTATTTCGCTCATCGTCTTTCTCGCCATCATCGCTCTCGGCATCACCTGGATACCGCTGACACTTCTCCTGGTGCTGGTGATCGCCATGGCGCTGACCTCGATGTGGGGATGGACGGTCGAGCGCCTGGCCTACCGTCCGCTGCGAGAATCGTTCCGTCTGGCGCCTCTGATCACCGCCATCGGCATGTCGATCGTTTTGCAAAACTTCGTCCAGATCGCTCAGGGCGCCCGCGTCAAACCCCTTGAGCCAATAATCACCGGCGGCTACGCGCTGATGGAGCGGGATGGATTCGTGGTCAACCTCTCCAACATCCAGATCCTGATCGTAACGACCACAGTTGTGTTGATGACGATTTTTTCGCTGATCATTTCTAAGACATCGCTTGGGCGCGCCCAACGGGCTTGCGAGCAAGACCGCACGATGGCTGCGTTGCTTGGCGTCAATGTTGATCGCACGATTTCGCTCACCTTCGTGATGGGCGCGGCACTCGCCTCCGTCGCCGGTCTGATGTACCTGCTCTATTACGGCGTCATCGATTTTTACATCGGCTTCATCGCCGGCATCAAAGCCTTCACGGCCGCCGTGCTCGGCGGCATCGGCTCCCTACCCGGCGCCATGCTGGGCGGCCTGATCATTGGTCTCATCGAGACTTTTTGGTCGGCTTATTTTTCAGTCGAATACAAGGACGTGGCGGCGTTTTCGATCCTCGCTATTGTTTTGATTTTCATGCCCTCCGGTCTTTTGGGCCGGCCCGAAGTCGAAAAGGTCTGACGGCTTGGCGACGGCAAAATCCACACGCGCGCAGCAGACTTTGCCCGCCGCCTCGCCCAAATTCGATCTGGTAGGCGGCGTGCGCGAGGCCGGCATCGCCGCGCTGATTGCCCTTGTGCTCGCCATTCCACTGTTGAGCGAGCGAACGGTTCAAGAAGCCGGTGGTCTGGTGCTGGTAAGTCGCTGGTGGCTGGCATTCGCCGCCGCGGGCATCGTCTTCGCCGGACGCTTGGCGCTCAATCTGCTTCAGCAAAGCGGCCGCGATGCGCGCGATGGCCTGAGCGCGGTGATTGGCCGGAACACGGCGTGGCTGGGCGACACCAGCCGCTTTCTGGCGCCCGGCATGCTCATCTTTGCCGTCATCCTTCCTATCTTTCCCTTTTCCGACCGCTACATCATGGATCTTTCCGTCCTGGTGCTGACCTATGTGATGCTCGGTTGGGGCCTCAATATCGTGGTCGGCCTGGCGGGCCTGCTGGATCTGGGATACGTCGCCTTCTATGCCGTCGGCGCTTATGCCTACGCCATCATCGCCGTTCATTTCGACCTATCGTTTTGGGTCTGCATGCCGATCGCCGGCGCGATGGCCGCCTTGTGGGGAATCATTCTCGGATTTCCGGTGTTGCGTCTGCGCGGCGACTACCTGGCCATCGTCACCCTGGCATTTGGCGAAATCATCCGAATTGTGCTGCTTAACTGGACCGATCTCACCAACGGCCCCAACGGCATTTCGGGCATCCCGCGTCCGACCTTTTTCGGCTTGGAATTCAAGGCAATCGGCGACAACACGTTTGCCGATTTCTTTGGTCTGACCTACTCGCCTCTGCAACGGATCGTCTTCTTGTATTACGTGATTCTGATGCTTGCGCTTCTGACATGTGTCGTCACCATTCGTCTGCGCCGCCTGCCGGTCGGGCGGGCCTGGGAAGCCTTGCGCGAGGATGAAATCGCCTGCCGCTCACTCGGCATCAACACCACCAATACAAAACTCACGGCCTTTGCCATTGGCGCAATGTTCGGCGGAATTGCCGGCTCCTTCTTCGCCACGCGTCAAGGCTTCATCTCGCCGGAATCGTTCACATTCATCGAATCTGCGATCATTTTGGCGATCGTCGTGCTTGGCGGCTTGGGCAGCCAAGTGGGCGTCGCCATCGCCGCCGTTGTACTGATCGGCGGATTCGAGCTCTTCCGCGAACTCGAACTCTACCGCATGCTGATTTTCGGGCTCGCCATGGTGCTGATCATGGTCTGGCGGCCGCGCGGCCTGATCGCGACACGCACGCCCTCGGTCGTGCTCAAGGACCGCAAGGCAATAGGCGCCGATTTGGTTGGCGAGGGGCGCTGATGGGCGCGACGTGGGACGCGGACCCGATTCTCGACGTCGAGCACCTGACCATGCGGTTTGGCGGACTGACGGCCGTCGATGATCTAAGTTTTGTGGCTGGCCGCAATGAGATCACCGCCCTGATCGGCCCCAATGGCGCTGGCAAGACCACCGTCTTCAACTGCATCACCGGCTTTTACAAACCCTCAGAGGGCCGGCTGTCCGTGCGTCATGGGCGCGGCGACGCCAAGGAGGGCGCAGACCGGCTGGCGCGTCTGACAATGAGCGGACGGCGCCATCGCGGCCGAGGCGAAGACGCGGTCTTTCTGTTGGAGCGCATGCCCGAAAACGAAGTCACCGCCAAGGCGCGGGTGGCGCGCACCTTCCAGAACATCCGTTTGTTTGCAGGTATGACCGTTTTGGAGAACTTGCTGACAGCCCAGCACAACTCGCTGATGCGGGCCTCAGGCTTTACGGTGGGCGGAATTCTTGGGCTGCCTTCCTATTATCGCGCCCAAGCCCAGGCGATTGAATTCTCGCGCCAATGGTTGGAACGAATAGATCTTGTTGATCGCGCCGACGACGCTGCTGGCGAGCTGCCCTATGGCGATCAACGGCGGCTGGAGATCGCCCGCGCCATGTGCACCAAACCGGTGTTGCTCTGTCTTGATGAGCCCGCCGCCGGCCTCAATCCCCGCGAGTCGGCACAGCTCAACACGCTCTTGCGCAGCATTCGCGACGATGGCGCTTCGATTCTTCTGATCGAGCACGACATGGCTGTCGTCATGGGAATTTCCGATCACATCGTCGTTCTCGACTATGGTCAGAAAATCTCCGATGGAACGCCCGAAGCGGTGCGCGAGGATCCAGCCGTTATCGCTGCGTATTTGGGCATCGCCGACGATGATAACGCGGTCGCTCAAGGAGCGACCCGGTGAGCCAGGCCTTGCTGCAAATCCGCAACCTGGAAGCTGCCTACGGCAAGGTCGTGGCATTGCGCGGGGTCAATCTCGATGTCTTCGAGGAAGAGATCGTCGCATTGATCGGCGCCAACGGGGCGGGCAAATCGACACTGATGATGTCGATCTGTGGCAAACCGCGCGCCAGCAAAGGCAATATTGCGTTTGCCGGACAAGACATCACGCGGTTGCCCACCCACCAAATCATGCATCTCTCGATCGCGCAGTCGCCAGAGGGCCGGCGGATCTTTCCCCGCATGACGGTGCTGGAAAATTTGCAAATGGGCGCCGTGCTCTGCCGCGAAGAGACTTTCGATAAGGATCTCGCAACCGTCTACGACCTCTTTCCGATCCTCGCCAAGCGCGCCGACCAGCGTGGTGGCACGCTCTCGGGCGGCGAACAGCAAATGCTGGCCATTGCGCGCGCGCTGATGGGCCGACCCCGGTTGTTGCTGCTCGATGAACCCTCGCTGGGTCTGGCCCCCCTGATCGTCCGGCAGATCTTCGACGTCATCAAAGAGCTGAACACCAAGCGGCGGCTGACCGTATTTTTGGTCGAGCAAAACGCTTATCATGCGCTGAGACTGGCCCATCGCGGTTATGTCATGGTCAATGGCGAAATCACGATGACGGGCACAGGCGAAGAGTTGTTGGCGCGCGACGAGGTCCGCGCCGCCTATCTCGAGGGCGGCAAAAGCTAGGCTGAAGAAAACGTACAGGCAGAGCCATGGGAGTCATCTGGGAAACATCTTTTGCGTCGTTTGCGCTGCTCACCTGCCTGTTCGGCGGCGCCACAGCCTATATGGCCGGCCGCGGTTTGGCGCTGACCTGGCAGCCCGTCAGACAGGTGGTGCTCTATATGCTGCTGATGGGCGCCGCGGTGCGTTTCCTGCAATTTGCGCTCTTTGACGGCACGCTTTTGAGCCGCCATTTTTACGTGATCGATACGAGCGTGCTAATGGCCTTTGCTCTGCTCGGATTTCGTTTGACCCGCGCCCGGCAAATGACCGCGCGCTACAGCTGGCTCTATCAGGCAACCAGCCCCCTCACCTGGTCGAAACGCTGAAAAAGTGCCACATTTGCAACGCGTTTGCTGTGCTTTATTCATGCGACGTTCAGGGGCCGCACAGCACATTTTGAAACCGCAGCACCGATGCATGCGAATCAAGGACCAAATGCAATGACCCGTCTGCTCGCCGCCGCATTCTCACTCGTAATCTCGCTCGCCCTTACCGCTGCAGCCCGAGCCGACGTCGACATCGCCGTCATCGGACCGCTGACGGGGCAATACGCCTCCTTCGGCGCGCAATTTCGGGCAGGCGCCGAGATGGCCCAAGCCGATATCAACGCCGCCGGAGGCGTGCTGGGCGAAAAGCTCAACGTGTCGCTCAACGACGACGCCTGCGATCCAAAACAGGCCGTCGCCGTCGCCAATAAAGTGGTCGGCGAAGGCGTCAAATTCGTCGCTGGCCATTTCTGTTCAGGCTCCTCAATCCCGGCCTCCAAAGTCTATGAGGAAGAGGGCATCGTTATGATTTCCCCCGCCTCGACCAACCCGACGCTGACCGACGACGGCGGACCCAACGTGTTTCGTGTGTGCGGCCGTGACGACCAACAAGGCGGCGTGGCCGGCGCTTACATCGCCAAGAATTTCGCCAACAAGAACGTCGCGATCATTCAAGACAAAACCGCCTATGGAAAAGGGCTGGCCGATGAAACCAAACGCGCAATGAACGCAGCCGGTAAAAAAGAGCTGATCTATGAGGCGTTCTCGGCCGGAGAAAAAGATTACACGGCGCTCGTGACCAAGCTAAAGCAGGCGCGCATCGACGTGCTGTATTTGGGCGGTTATCACACCGAGGCTGGATTGATCCTGCGCCAAATGCGCATGCAGGGCATGGATACGATCCTGATTGGCGGCGATGCACTGGTGACCCAGGAATACGCCTCGATTGTCGGAAAGGACGGCGCGGGCACGCTGATGACTTTCTCTCCCGATCCGCGCAAAAACCCTGCCGCAGCCGAGATTGTGGCGCGCTTCCGCGCCAAGGGCATCGAGCCGGAGGGTTACGTGCTCTACACCTATGCCGCCCTCCAGGCTTGGCAGCAGGCCGCCGAAGCGGCCGGCTCGACCGACCCCGCAAAGGTCATCGCGGCGCTGGACGCCAACGAGTTCGACACCGTGATCGGCAAGTTCAAATTCAACAAGAGGGGCGATCCAAATCTGCCGCCCTACGCCTTCTATCGGTGGAGCTTCGACGAAGGCAAAAACGAGCTCACCTACGCCCAAATCAATTGATCCAACGCTCACGCCCCGGGGATGACGTGTGATGGCGCCAGCGGGCCCGCGCAATCTCATCAGTGACGTCGAAGGCCTGCGCGTCGGCAACGCCCATGACGCGGATTTGCGCTCGGGCGTCACCGTCTTGTTGCTGGACGCCCCCACTCCGGCTGCTGCCGATGTCAGGGGCGGCGGCCCCGGCACCCGTGAAACGCGGGCGCTCGATGAAGGCGGCGTGGTTCCCGGCATTCACGCTCTCGTTCTATCTGGCGGCTCTGCCTTCGGGCTGGATGCGGCAAGCGGCGTCCAAAGTTATCTGCGCGAACAGGGCACCGGTTTTGCGGTCGGGCCCGTGCGCGTGCCCATCGTGCCTCAAGCTGTGCTGTTTGATCTCCTCAACGGCGGCGACAAGGATTGGGGACGGCATCCGCCCTATCAGGATATCGCCTTCCAAGCCTGCGAGAACGCCACCAGAGAATTCGCCCTTGGCAGCGCCGGCGCGGGCTTTGGCGCCTCGACCGAGCGCCACAAGGGAGGGCTGGGGAGCGCCTCGGCTCTTTATGGCGATATCACGCTGGGCGCCTTGGCGGCCGTCAACGCCGTCGGCAATGTGACCATCGCCGACACGCACCACTTCTGGGCTGCACCCTTCGAGTTGGATCATGAGTTTGGCGGACGCGGCTTGCCAAAGACCTGGCCAGCGGACGCCCTGGACCCGCGTCTCAAGGGAGCGCTTGGCGAGAACACCACGCTCTGCGTCGTCGCCACCGATGCCGAGCTTGATCGCACAAACCTCAAACGCCTGGCGATCATGGCTCAAGCGGGTTTGGCGCGCGCCATCTATCCAGTTAACACGCCGCTCGATGGCGATGTCGTCTTTGCCCTCTCCTGCGGCAGCAAATCGCTTGCTGATCCTGTCTATGATTTGGCGCGGCTCGGCGCACTGGCCGCCGACACGCTTGCCCGCGCCATCGCACGCGCCGTCTTCGAGGCAACCGCCTATGAAACCCCACCCTCGCCGCCCGCTTATCGCGACCTGTTTCCACAGAGTTGAGAGGGTCGAACCGTCATGACAATGCAAAGAATCCTGCCGCTTGCTTTGATGTTTTTCGGCCTTGGTTTGGCAATCGGATCGGCCTTTGCCGGTGACTACGCCGAGCGCCGCATCATTGGCTTTTCCGATCAGGGCCGCCACTTCGCTTTCGAGCAATTTGGCCGCCAGGACGGCTCGGGATTTCCATATGCCGAAATCGTCGTCATTGATGTCGATGCCGACGACTGGGTGCCGGAAACGCCCATCCGCGTTTTGCTGCGCGATGAGACCGCCGCAGTCGCCGATGCACGGGCCAAGGTGGCAGAACAGGCTGCTGCAATTCTCGAAAAACTCAAAATCCGCCACGCAGGTCAGCTGCTCGCCAGCAATCCGGCGGCCGAGATCGGACGCAATCCGTTGAAACTCAGCGTCGATGCACGCTTTCCGCTCTCTGGCGAACCGCAAGAGTTGTCGTTTGCGCTGGAGCAATTTCCGCTATCGGCCGCAGCGTGCGAGGGTCTGAGTGTCGAGCCCGTCAAAGGCTATCGCCTTCAGATGACCAAGGCGGATGCCGCACCGCAAATCATGCACGAAGACGCATCGATCCCCAAAAGCCGCAGTTGCCCGCTGAGTTACGCCATCAGCGACGTCGTGCGCTATGTCGGGCCGGACCAATCGACTGTCTACGCCCTGCTCTTGAGCGTATTGCGGGTCGGTTTCGAAGGGCCCGACAGACGTTTCATTGCCGTCACCGGCAAGGACCGCTGAGCGCCGCAGCGTGGGCGGACAAACCAGCAGCGATCGGCGATTGCGATCCCGTTCACCCCGTGCTTATGTGCCGCTCAATTGGCGGGCGCGAATAACGGGGCAAATATGAGCAGCGACGGCGTTTTATCGATGATTGTGGGGCTGGTTTTAGCGCTGCTGTTTGCAGCCGTAATGGGCGTGTCGAGCGCCGCAGTTTTGGTGACCGATTACATGCATCCCGGACGCATGATGTCCGTACAGGCGCGCCATACGTTAGCGATTTGCGCCATTGCCGGCTTCCTCGCAAGCCTTGTCGCTTGGTGGCTTCAGGGTTTCGCCGCCGAGCGCGGTCTTTTCATTCGCTTCGTCAACGCGCTGATGACCTACATCCTGTCGTTTGGCGCGATCGGTGGGCTGCTGGTGGTGGCCAACAACATCATTTCCTACCCAAACGCGAATGATTTCAGCCTTGGCGGCCTTTACTCATCCTCGGTCGGCGGTTTTTACACGTTCGCGCTTTTTGTCGCCGTCCCGCTTCGAATCGCACTTGCCGGATTGTTGGTTTCAGCGGGATTGATCATCGCCCTTGTTGGCCCGCAACGCCGGCTGGCGGAAACCAAGACCGCGTCGAACCGTTGAGCGCAAGGGCGCCCGTTGCTACATCAGGCGTCTCCGCCCCGCACCCGGGCCAAGATAAGAGCACGACATGATACCCCGTTACACCAGGCCGCAATTGGCTGAAATTTGGTCGCCCGAGAGCAAATTCGGAATCTGGCTCGAAATCGAATCGCACGCCTGTGACGCCCTTGCCGAACTCGGCGTCATCCCGGCCGAGGCAGCCAAGGCCGTGCGCGAGCGCGGCGGGTTCGACGTTGCCCGCATCGACGAGATCGAGGCCGAGGTCAAACACGATGTCATCGCCTTCCTAACATCGCTCGCCGAGCATGTCGGCGATGAAGCGCGATATGTCCACCAGGGACTGACCTCCTCGGACGTGTTGGACACGTGTTTCAACGTCCAATTGGTGCGCGCCGCCGATCTCTTGCTTGAGGATCTTGATAAATTGCTCGCCGCGCTCAAAACGCGCGCGCTGGAGCACAAATTGACCCCCTGCATCGGCCGCAGCCATGGCATTCACGCCGAGCCCACCACATTCGGGCTGAAGCTTGCCCAGGCCTACGCTGAATTTGAACGCGCCCAGACCCGGCTCGAGGCCGCCCGCGCCGAAGTCGCAATTTGCGCCATTTCGGGCCCCGTCGGCACATTCGCCACCATTGATCCCCGCGTCGAGGCCCACGTGGCAAACGCCATGGGGCTGCGACCTGAGCCCATCTCGACCCAAGTGGTGCCACGTGACCGGCACGCCATGTATTTTGCCACGCTGGGCGTCATCGCAAGCTCTGTCGAACGGCTGGCGACAGAAATCAGGCACTTACAAAGGACAGAAGTCCTTGAAGCAGAAGAGTATTTCTCAAAGGGCCAAAAAGGCTCGTCCGCCATGCCGCACAAGCGCAATCCCGTACTGTCAGAGAATCTGACCGGACTGGCACGCATGGTGCGAGCCTATGTCACGCCGGCGCTGGAAAACGTGGCTTTGTGGCACGAGCGCGATATCTCGCATTCATCCGCCGAACGCATGATCGGTCCCGACGCCACCGCGACGCTCGATTTCGCGCTTGCCCGGCTCACCGGCGTGGTCGAAAAACTGGTGGTCTATCCCGAAAAAATGCGCGCCAATCTCGATCTGTTGGGAGGTTTGGTTCATTCCCAGCGCGTGCTGCTGGCGTTGACACAGGCGGGCTTTTCCCGCGAAGACGCTTATCAAGCCGTCCAGCGTAACGCCATGAAGGTTTGGGCGGGCGATGGGGCCTTTCTCGATCTGCTAAAAGCCGACAAAGACGTCGCCAAAGCGCTTTCGGCCGACACGCTTGAGGCCTGCTTCGACCTTGAGCACCACTTCGCCCATGTCGACACCATATTCGCGCGGGTGTTTGGAGACGCTTAAGCCGACCGCAGCTGCGTGATGACATCAGACGCTGCAGCGGCCAACAACCCACCATCGGTCCCCACCGTCAGCAAATCCCAACCGGCCGTTGAGAGCGGGCGCGCAAAGTCAATGTTGTTAGCGAAAACGGCTGCCATAACAGACGCTTCTCTGGCTTTCTTTAGAATTAAATCAAGCGCATCGACGACTTCAGCCGCAAAAATATTCGGCGTACCGGTGAGCGTAATCGCAAGGTCATTGGGGCCGGCAAGCACCATATCGAGGCCGTCCGTTGCCAATATATCGTCGATATTTTCGAGCGCCTCACCCGTTTCAATTTGGGCGCAAGCGACCGTCCAGCCATTGGCGCCTTCGAAATAGTCGCCCTCGATCATCGGTTTGGCGCGATAAGGCCCCCAACTGCGCTTGCCGCGGGGCGGATACTTGACCGCATCGATCAATCGCTCGGCGTCCTCGCCGGAATTGACCATCGGGCAAATAACCCCTTGCGCGCCACCATCGAGCGCCGCGCCGATCAGCCCCGGATTGTTGTCGGCGACGCGCGCCAGAGCCGGCATGCCCGCCACCTGCGCTGCGGTGAGGCACGCGACCATCGCCTCGTGCCCGATCGCACCGTGCTGCATGTCGAGCGTTACGGTGTCCCAGCCCGCCTGCCCCAACACCTCGACGGCATGGGCCGAACCCAGCATGACCCAACTGTTGAAGAGAAGCCGTTTGTCGCGGGCGGCGTCGCGGATGAGATCCTGAACCATTGCGGCGCCCCGGTTCCGGCCGTACTAAGCCTTGCTCTCGTTCTCGATCTGATCGATCGCCTTGGTCATCAGGTCGTCCATGATGCGGCGGATCTGGTGGTCCGACTGCTCAACGCCCCTGGCGTCGAGATCGTCTCGAATTTTGCGGAAAACGTCTTCCTCGCCGGGCTCTTCCAAGTCGGCTATCACCACGTCCTTGGCATAGGCTTCCGCCTCCGCCTCGCCCAATCCGATTATCTCGGCGGCCCAAAGACCCAACAGCTTGTTGCGCCGAGCGGTGGCCTTGAACCTAAGCTCTTCATCAAGCGCGAATTTCTTCTCGTAGGCGCGCTCTCGTTCGTCGAATGTGACCATAAAACACTCCCTGGAAGCGGCCCCCGAACCGTCAATTCAAATGGCATCGGGACGCACTGCGTACAAGATCGCCTGCAGGCATAGCCCGCGCATTGGCCCAAATCAAGCGGGTCGAACGCCTGTTTCCACTGCCCGCAGCAAGTGATTGTTTCGGACCGAGCGTTCGGCTAGGGTCGAAGCGAATCCGCTTACCGATTCCAGCGTAGAAGCCGCCGTTTAAGTCGGGCTGGAAGCTTCCCATATTAGGCTTGTCATCCAGCAGTACGAGAACTGGTGTGGTGACGCGTTCCAGCGTTCGCTTCACGAAAGGATCAGCCCATGAGTCGGCGCCGCCGCGTATATGAGGGCAAGGCCAAAATCCTCTATGAGGGACCTGAGCCCGGCACCCTGGTCCAGCACTTCAAGGACGACGCCACCGCCTTCAACAACGCCAAGCATGACCGCATCGAAGGCAAGGGCGTTCTCAACAACCGCATCAGCGAGTTTATTTTCGTCAAACTCGGCGATATCGGCGTACCGACTCACTTCATCAAGCGGCTCAATATGCGCGAGCAGCTGATCCGCGAGGTCGAAATCGTCCCCGTCGAAGTCATCGTGCGGAACATCGCGGCCGGATCGATCTCCGAGCGCCTCGGCATTGACGAGGGCACGCAATTGCCCCGCTCGATCATCGAATTCACCTACAAGTCTGACGAACTCAACGATCCCTTGGTCTCCGAAGAGCACATCACGGCCTTCGGCTGGGCCAGTCCTCAGGAGATCGACGAGATGATGGCGCTGGCATTGCGCATCAACGACTTTCTCACCGGCCTGTTCATGGGCATCGGTATCCGCCTCGTCGATTTCAAATGCGAATTCGGCCGCGTCATCGAGAACGAGATGATGCGCATTGTCTTGGCAGATGAGATTTCACCCGACTGCTGCCGACTGTGGGACATCGAAACCCAGGACAAGATGGACAAAGATCGGTTCCGCCGCGACATGGGCGGCCTGATGGAGGCCTATCAGGAAGTCGCTCGGCGGCTTGGCATCTTGATGGAAAACAAGCCCTCCGAACGCAAGGGCCCCGTTCTGGTGAGCACCAAATAGCAAACCGACGATCACGGCAGTGAGCTCATGAAGGCGCGGATCAAGATCACTTTAAAAAACGGCGTCCTGGATCCCCAGGGTAAGGCCATCGCCAACGCGCTGGGAGCGCTTGGGTTTGATGGCGTCGATGGCGTCCGCCAGGGCAAATATATCGAGCTCGAACTGAGCGAAAGCGACCCCAAGCGCGCCGAAGCAGAGGTGAAGGCCATGTGCGAGCAATTACTCGCCAACACGGTCATCGAAAACTATCAGTTCGAGCTGGAGCCGGCATGAAGTCCAGCGTTATTGTCTTTCCGGGCTCCAATTGCGACCGCGACGTTGCGGTGAGTTTGGAGCAGCTGACGGGTCATGCCCCGGCAATGGTTTGGCACGGCGAGGCAGTGGTGCCCGACAGCGATTTGATCGTATTGCCCGGCGGCTTTTCCTATGGCGATTATCTGCGTTCTGGCGCCATGGCGGCCCATTCGCCCATCATGACCGATATCATCGCCAAGGCGCGCGCCGGCGTCGCGGTCTTGGGTATCTGCAACGGCTTCCAAGTTCTCACAGAAACTCGACTGCTGCCCGGCATCTTGATGCGCAACGCCTCGTTGAAATTCATTTGCCGCGACGTGTTGCTGCGCGTCGAGCGTGACGACACGATTTTCACCAACCACTACACCAAAGGCGACGTGATCCGTATCCCAGTCGCCCATCATGACGGCAACTACTTTTCCGACGACGATACCATTCGCGCGCTGGAGGACGAGGGCCGCGTCGTGCTTCGCTATTGCGATGCCGATGGAACGATCGGCGAGGATTCAAATCCAAACGGATCGCGCGCCAACATCGCCGGCGTGATCGACAAAACCGGCCGTATTTTGGGGCTGATGCCTCATCCCGAACGCCTCGCCGATGAAGCCCTTGGCGGCACCGACGGCGCGCCGATGTTTCGCTCACTGCTGGAAGCGCTGCACTGATGGCTTCCGGCTCGCCAGCGGTGGCACACGTGACGCCCGATCTTGCCGCAGAACATGGCCTCAGCTCGGAGGAATACGCGCATCTGCTCGATATTTTGGGCCGTGCGCCGTCATTGACCGAGCTCGGCATCTTTTCGGTTATGTGGTCCGAGCATTGTTCTTACAAATCATCGAAAGTCTGGCTGCGGCTGCTGCCAACCGAGGGACCGCGCGTCATCCAGGGGCCGGGCGAAAACGCCGGGGTCGTCGATCTGGGCGACGGTGATGCAGCAATTTTTAAAATGGAAAGCCACAACCACCCCTCTTTTATCGAGCCCTATCAGGGCGCAGCAACGGGTGTGGGCGGCATCATGCGCGACGTCTTCACCATGGGTGCGCGTCCGGTGGCGAACTTGAACGCCTTGCGGTTTGGCGAACCCGATCATCCCAAAACGCGCCATCTGGTCTCCGGAGTGGTGGCCGGCATCGGCGGCTACGGCAACTGTATCGGCGTGCCCACGGTCGGCGGCGAAGTCAATTTCGATGAAGGCTACAACACCAACATTCTGGTCAATGCCATGTGCGTTGGGTTGGCGCGGACTGATCGGATTTTTTATGCCGCCGCCAAGGGCACCGGACACTCGGTCGTTTATGTTGGCTCGAAGACAGGCCGCGACGGCATTCACGGCGCCACCATGGCCTCGGCTGAATTCAACGACGACACCGAAGAAAAACGCCCCACGGTGCAGGTTGGCGATCCCTTCACCGAAA
Organism: Hyphomicrobiales bacterium; assembly: GCA_021775595.1. Classification (GTDB taxonomy): domain Bacteria; phylum Pseudomonadota; class Alphaproteobacteria; order Rhizobiales; family Methyloligellaceae; genus JAJFHN01. Next base: position 21,269 of record JAJFHN010000024.1, on the reverse strand, counting down.
AATTGCTGGTCGAAGCTTGTCTCGAATTGATGGCGACCGATGCGATCATCGCCATTCAAGATATGGGCGCTGCAGGATTGACGTGCTCCTGCATCGAAATGGCCGATAAGGGCGGCGTCGGCATCGATCTGGATCTTGATGCGGTGCCCACCCGCGAGCAAGGCATGAGCGCCTACGACATGATGCTCTCTGAGAGCCAGGAGCGCATGCTGATGGTCCTCACGCCGGGCGCAGAAGAGATTGCCAGAGCGGTCTTCACCAAATGGGGACTCGATTTTGCGATTGTCGGCATTACCACCGATACCGGTCGCTTGGTCGCCCGCCACAAGGGGGAAACCAAGGTCGATGTGCCGATCGACGTGCTGGCCAACTCAGCCCCCGAATACAAACGGCCCTGGGTGTTGCCCGAACCGCCCGAGGCGATAGACCCGAGCGATGTCGCGCCGCCCGAAAGCATCGAAGCGGCGCTCGAAGCGATGATCGGTTCACCGCATCTCTGCTCGCGCGCCTGGGTTTGGGAGCAATACGATCATATGGTGATGGCTGATACGCTCGTGCGGCCGGGTGGTGATGCGGCGGTCGTACGTATTCACGGCACCAACAAGGGATTGGCGGCCACCGCAGACGTCACACCACGCTATTGCGCGGCTGATCCGCGCGAAGGCGGCAAGCAGGCCGTCGCGGAGGTCTGGCGCAACCTGACGGCGACCGGCGCCGAACCCATCGCCATCACCGACTGCCTCAATTTCGGCAATCCCGAACGCCCTGAAATCATGGGACAGTTCGTCGGCTGCATCGAAGGCATGGTGGAGGCCTGCAACACGCTGGACTTCCCCGTCGTCTCCGGCAACGTCTCGCTCTACAACGAGACCAACGGCCAGGCCATTCCACCAACGCCAGCCATCGGCGGCATCGGACTGATTCCAGATATTACGCAGATCGCCCGCATTGCGCCCACCGCGCCAGATCAGAACCTGGTTCTGATCGGCCCCGAGCGCGGCCATTTGGGGCAATCGCTCTATATGCAGATCGTGCTCGACGCCAAGCTAGGCGCGCCGCCGCCGGTTGATCTCGAGGCCGAGAAACGCGCCGGCGACCTGGTGCGCTCCTTGATTCGCGAGGACGGGGTCGCGGCGGTACACGACATATCCGATGGCGGACTGCTGATCGCGCTCTGCGAAATGGCGTTAGCCGGCAATATCGGCATCGAACTCGCACCCTATCAGGGCAATTTGCCGCTCCACGCCGTGCTTTTTGGCGAAGATCAGGGCCGCTACATCGTGGCCGTCGACGGCGATGGCCAAGACATTTTGACCCGTGCCAGCGAGAGCGGCCTGCCGGCACGCCTGCTTGGACGCACCGGTGGCGATGCCATCACAATGGGCGATGAAAGCGTGTTTCCCCTGGCGCGATTAAGGGAATTGCACGAGGGCTGGTTGCCTGAGCATATGCGCACCATATAGGGTATTGTACATATATCGCTACAAACGCCTGGAGACCGCATCAATGCCAATGGACGCAACCGAGATCGAGCGGCTGATCAAGAAGAAGCTGCCCGATGCGCAAGTCACGATCCGCGATCTTGCCGGCGATGGCGACCATTATGCGGCTGAGATCGTGTCGTCGGAATTTTCCGGAAAATCCCGCGTGCAGCAGCATCAAATCGTCTATGAGGCGCTCGAAGGCAATATGGGGGGCACGCTTCACGCGCTCGCACTCCAAACCTCAGCACCCGATTCCTAGAGCATAAGGATTGATCACGTTATGAGCGAAACCGAAATTCACGATTGGATCCGCAAGCAGGTCGCGGACAATGACGTGTTGCTCTTTATGAAGGGCACGCGGCAATTCCCTCAATGTGGGTTTTCCAGCCAAGTCATTCAAATCTTAGACTATCTCGGCGTCAAATATCACGACGTGAACGTCCTGGATGACGTCAGCCTGCGCGACGGCGTCAAGTCGTTCACCAACTGGCCGACGATCCCGCAGCTTTACATCAAGGGTGAATTCGTCGGTGGCTGCGACATCATTCGCGAGATGTTTCAAGCAAACGAGCTGCAAACCATGCTGACCGAACGCGGCGTCGCGCACGACCAGCAAACGCAAATGGCATAAATTTCTTGCGGGCGGCACTTGAGGCTTCGCCTCAAGGCCTCCGCGAGAGCGATTTAACTCTCGGCGCCTTCCTCGATCTTGAACGGATCGGCGTCTTCGCCCAGTGAATTGATCACCGCATTCATTGGGCGCTCATTCACATACAGCTGAAAAACGTCCGCCCGGGCATAGTGACCGGTGACGTCCAAATCATATTTGGCACGCGCGATTTCGCCCATATCAATCTCATGGGTGAAAATACCGGGGCCATCAAACTGCGGCTCTAGCAGCATTTGGCCTAAGGGCGAGACAATGCAGCTTCCCCCGCGCATCAAAATCGTATCAGGATCATTTCCTTGGATCGCCTCGTAGTCGTCGGGACAGTCGCCCCGCGTCAGATATTGGCAGGCCGAGATCACATAGCAGCGCCCCTCGAGCGCCACATGGATCATCGATGGGCCCCAGCTGTCGCGATCGTCAGCCGTGGGGGCGCAATAGAGCTGAATGTTCTTGGCGTACATCGCGGTCCGCATTAGCGGCATGTAGTTTTCCCAGCAAATCACCGCTCCAAGGCGTCCTAAGGGCGTGTCGAAGACCGGCATGGTGGAGCCGTCGCCAAAGCCCCAAATCAAGCGTTCCATCGCTGTTGGCATCAGTTTGCGGTGTTTGCCAAGCAGCTCTCCTTCGGGCGAAAAAAACAAGATCGTGCAATAGAGAGTGGCGCCACCCCGCTCGATGACGCCGATCACGACATGAGCGCCTGCGGCGTGCGCCGCCGCTCCGATTGCTTGTGTCTCTGCGCCCGGCACCTCGATCGCGCTCTCAAAATAGGTCGCGAATACGTCGCGGCCCTTTTCCTTGCGCACGCCAACGCGAGCGCCAAAATCAAGCCCCTTGGGATAGCCGGAGACGAACGCCTCTGGAAAAACAATGAGTCTGGCGTCTTGTTTGGCTGCTTCGCCGATCAGTCGAACCGCCTTATCGACCGTGGCGGCCCGGTCAAAGACAACCGCGCAATCCTGGACCACGGCAGCGACGAAACTTTCCGACATAACGCTTCTCCCCTATCGACGCGCAGGCGCGAGCATAGCGGGCGCAGGCGCGCTTGCATATCACTCAGGAAGGCGGGTTTTGAAGTGGGGTTTGGCTCTAGCGCGAGTAGAACTCGATAACCAGATTGGGTTCCATCATCACCGGATAAGGCACATCGGCGAGCACGGGGCTTCTCAGAAGCGTCGCCGTCATCTTACCGTGGTCTGCTTCGATATATTCGGGAATGTCCCGCTCGGAGCTCTGCGTCGCCTCAAGCACGATGCCCAAGTCGCGCGACTGGTCCTTGACCTCAATGAGATCGCCTACCTTGCAGCGATAGCTCGGAATGTCGACGCGCTGACCGTTCACCTTGACGTGGCCGTGATTGATGAATTGACGCGAGGCAAACACGGTGGGGACGAACTTGGCGCGATAAACAACGGCATCAAGTCGGCGCTCGAGCAGCCCGATCAGGTTCTCACTTGTGTCGCCTTTCTGGCGATCGGCTTGGTGGTAAATCGACTTGAACTGCTTTTCGGTGATGTTGCCGTAATAGCCTTTGAGCTTCTGCTTGGCGCGCAATTGCGTGCCATAGTCAGATGGCCGTCCACGCCGACGCTGGCCCTGTTCGCCAGGACCATAATCCCGTTTGTTGACGGAACTTTTTGGCCGGCCCCAGATGTTTTCGCCAAAGCGCCGGTCGATCTTGTATTTCGCGCGGATGCGCTTGGTCATGCCACTTTCCGTTCAAGTGTGATCGTTTGTATCTGGACGCTGGACAAAGCCCCGCGGCGCACTGTTAATCGCAATCGGGCAGGAGTGTCAATCGCAATGGCGAAATTGACATTTTAACGTTTCGTCGCTCGATGATCCGATTGGCTCTATGAACTGACAAATTCCTCGATGACGCGACGGACTTCCTTGCGCTTTTCATCGTTGCAGGTGGGCTTCTTGAAGCGCTTTGCGTCTTCCAACGCCTTCTTTTTCTCTTTGTCATCGAGACCCATTTCGTCGACGCGCTTGGACGCCTCGGCGGGATCAAATACGCGGACCTTGACGGTGATCTCATGCAGCCAGTGAATCCATGCAAGCTGTTCGTTCGACCAGCGTTTGGAGTCTTGCTCGACCTTCATCATCTTGTCGTGGTTCGCCCGCTCCATGTCGTTCAAGCCGCAAATCTTGGCTTGGGCAGACCGCTCGGCGACCATGACGACGCGGCGGGTGTCTTCGAGCGAGAGCATGAATTTATCGATATCGACGCCGCGCACGGGTATGCGCGTACCGTCGGGCTTGGAGACCTCATCTGGAATATGCGCCCAGGCATAGCTCGCCAGAATGCGAACCGTACGATCACTCAATCCACCCTTGTCTTTGGCGCTGCTATTGGCAGCGGCACCCTGTTTGCTGACGGCAACCTCATTGGCCGCCTTTTGCGCCAACGCTACCGGTATGGCCGTAAAAACCAAAAGAGCTGCCAGCCCACAACCCAACACTTTCGTCATATCGCGCCTCTGTTGTCTTGGCGATAAAAGGCTATCACCGAAAAAATACCTTCGCATAATAAAATCGGGGCGCAACTAAGGCCTACCGCCTCTGTTCTTGTGTCCCGACTCAAGCGCGGCAACGATGCCCCGCAGTGTCCGTACCTCTTGTTCCGTCGCACCCATGCGCTGAAGCATATTCCTAATGTTGCGCACCATAGCTGGGCGCTTTTCCGGCGGATACAAGAAGCCCGACGTATCCAACGCGCTCTCCAGATGTTCAAACAGGCCAAGCAGTTCAGCCTTGGTCGCAGGTCTTTGTCCCTGCAGGTCTAAGCCTTCTCTCGCCGGCCCGTCAAAAGCTGTTTCCCGGCCCAGAGCCTTGCCGCCATGGGCCTTAATCCATTCATACCCCAATATCAGCACTGCCTGCGCCAAATTCAACGATGCATAAGTTGGATCAACAGGTGCGCTGATAATGACATCTGCCAACGCCATCTGATCGTTGTCGAGGCCCGAGCGCTCAGGCCCGAACAACACGCCGCAACGTTCACCCCGCCTCATCCGGCCGGTGAATTCAGCAACCGCCGTCTCGGGCGCGATCACCGGTTTGACCATATCGCGGGGTCGCGCCGTGGTCGCAGCCAAAAAATGAAGGTCGTTAATCGCCTGCTCCAAGTTTTCGAAAATTTCGGCCCCATCGACCACATGGCATCCTGTGGACGCGGCAGCAGCGCGCGCCGCCTCATTGGGCCATCCGTCTCGGGGCGCGACGATGCGCAGATCAGCCAGGCCGAAATTCGCCATGGCCCTGGCCGCCGTACCGATATTTTCACCCAGTTGCGGGCGCACCAAGATGACCGCGGGGGTGTCTTGCAGCAGATCGCACTGCTCGGCAGGCGCGCTGTTCAGGTCCACATTTTCCACCTCGCTAGACGTCACCGAACCTCTCCTTTCTCAGATCGGGGCACAATGCTATAGGGATCGCCATCCCGCAACGACGGGGAAAAGCGGCGGCAATACAAATTGCAGGCCGGCGATAATCCAGGCCAGCAAAAGGGGCGCGCCTTATGGCGAAAATCAAGGTGGACAATCCGATCGTCGAGCTCGACGGCGACGAGATGACGCGAATCATCTGGCATCTCATAAAGACAAAGCTGATTCACCCGCATCTCGACATCGATCTCGAATATTACGATCTCGGTATCGAAAACCGGGACGCGACCGACGACAAAGTGACGATCGAGGCCGCCGAAGCGATCAAAGCCCATGGCGTCGGCGTCAAATGCGCCACGATCACACCCGACGAAGCCCGTGTCGAAGAGTTTGGATTGAAAAAAATGTGGCGCTCGCCCAACGGCACAATCCGCAACATTCTGGGCGGCGTGGTGTTTCGCGAGCCAATCATCTGTCAAAACGTGCCGCGGCTGGTTCCAGGCTGGACACAGCCTCTGATTATTGGCCGTCATGCCTTTGGCGACCAATACCGGGCGACGGATTTCTTGGTGCCGGGCGAAGGCAAGCTCACCGTCAAATGGGAAGCAGCCGATGGATCGGAGACGATCGAGCACGAGGTCTTCGACTTCCCCAGCGCCGGCATCGCGCTCGCAATGTACAATTTGGATTCCTCGATCCGCGACTTTGCTCGTGCCTGCATGGCCTACGCGCTGCAACGCAACGTGCCGCTCTATCTCTCCACCAAAAACACCATCCTCAAAGCCTATGACGGCCGCTTCAAGGATCTGTTCCAGGCAATTTACGACACCGAATTCAAGGACGATTTCGAGGCAGCCAAGCTGACCTATGAACATCGCTTGATCGACGACATGGTCGCCGCTGCTCTCAAATGGTCGGGCGGCTTCCTGTGGGCCTGCAAGAACTACGACGGTGACGTACAGTCAGACACCGTCGCCCAGGGCTTTGGTTCGCTCGGACTGATGACAAGCGTGCTGATGACGCCCGATGGAAAGACCGTCGAGGCCGAAGCCGCGCACGGCACCGTCACCCGCCACTATCGCGCCCACCAAGCGGGCGAGGCAACGTCGACGAATTCAACCGCCTCGATCTTTGCCTGGTCGCGTGCACTGGCACACCGCGCCAAACTCGATGAGAACGACGCCTTGGCCCAATTTGCCGACACGCTTGAGCGCGTGGTCGTCGAGACGATTGAAAGCGGTTCAATGACCAAGGATTTGGCGCTGCTGGTCGGCGATGAGCAGGCTTGGCTTACAACGGAGGGCTTCCTCGATAAGATCGAGGAAAACCTCCAAGCCGCGATGGCCTGAGGCTCCTGAGGGCCGCTCTCAGGCCCTGCCTGCCGTCTTAACGGGTTTGCGCTTGGGCTTGGCCATTTTGGATGCTTTGCCGGCCTTGGCGCGCGCCTTAGCGACGCCATGGATGTGGTTGGATATCTCTGGCTCCTGGTGCGCCAGATGGACAAAATCATCGCGGTCGAGCACCAGCAGGCGGCACTTGGTCAGCGCCACCGCGCTGAACTTTCGCAACCGGTCTTCGATCAGCGCCATCTCGCCAAAAAAATCGCCCTCGCCCAACATCACATCACCGGCATTGGTGTGCACGACCACTTCGCCCGAGGCGATAAAATACATCGCTTCAGCCCGCGTACCGGCGAGGAAAATTTTTGAATGCGCCTCATATTGGCGCGAATAGAGCAGCGACATGATATTTGCCACGCTGGCGGCATCGAGCTGACCAAACAGCGGCACCCTGGCCACCATGGCCCACGTCACCACGAATTCATGCCGATTGGCCTGCTGGCTGAAGCCGGTGGCGATGATGGCGATGGGCAGCGCGAACATGCCGAGCCCAAAAATCATGATCAAGCCACCAAACATCTTGCCCACGGTGGTGACGGGAACCACGTCGCCGTAACCCACGGTGGTCAAGGTCGCCAACGCCCACCAAGCGGCCGCGGGGATCGAACCGAAGATGTCGGGTTGGGCGTGCCGCTCTAGATAGTAGATGCCCGTCGCGGCAAACAGCAGCAGCGCGATCATCACCAGCAGCGCGCCGATCAGAGCCCGGCGCTCGTTGGATAATACCCGGCCAAGCGACTGCAGCGCGGGTGAGTAACGCGCCAACTTGAGAAACCGGAAGATGCGCAAGATACGCAAGATGCGCAGATCGAGCGGCAGGATGAAGCTCAGATAAAAGGGTAGGACCGCAAACAAATCGATGAGCTGCATGGGGCGGGCGGCAAACCGAAGCCGCGCCCGCCAGGGAGCCAACCCGCGAAACACCGGAATTTCGACGCAGCTCCATAAGCGATAGCCATATTCGAGCGAGAAGATGGCGACCGAGAAGATATCAAACAGCCTGAAATAGCTGCCGAGGCGCTCTTGCAATGCGGGGATCGTCTCCGCCGAAAACGCGACAACGTTGAGAAAGATCAGCACGACAATGAACGTATTGACGACGCCGCTCATGGGATCGTGGCTGACGTCGAGCTCCAAAATATCGTGAACGCGTTTGCGCAGCGTCCGCTTCGGCATCGCCGTGGTATGCGGGATCGCGTTAGGCACCAGCTTGCCCACTCACCATATCGGCGATCGCATTGAGCGCCGCGTCAGCCCGCGAGCCGTCGGGACCGCCGGCCTGCGCCAGGTCTGCCCTGCCGCCGCCACCCTTGCCGCCAAGCGCCTCAGCGCCCGCCTTAACCAAATCCACCGCGTCATACGATTTGACGAGATCGTCGGTTACGCCAACGACAATGCCCGCCTTGCCGCCCTCTGAAAGCCCGATAATGGCGACGATGCCCGAGCCCAACTGGCGTTTGCCATCATCGACCAGCGATCTCAGGTCTTTCGCCGATACTCCCTCGACCGTGCGCGCCAGAAGTTTGATTGAGCCCAACGCCCGCACGCCGTCTTCGCCGTCATTTTCGGCCGAGCCCAACGCCATTTGCCGGCGCGCATCACTGAGCTCACGCTCGAGTTTCTTGCGTTCCGACATCAACGCTTCAATGCGCGGCACCACGTCTTCAGCTTGAACCTTCAACAGGTCGGCGGCTTGACGCATGCGCTTGTCCTGGGTGTTGAGATAGGCGCGCGCGCCCTCGGCCGTAACCGCTTCGATGCGCCGCACGCCAGCAGCCACCGCGCTCTCGCCGTTGATCTTGACCAGACCGATATCGCCGGTGCTTCCGACATGCGTGCCGCCGCAAAGTTCGACCGAATAGACCTTGCCGGCCTTTTCGCCCGACCGCGCGGTTCCCATCGAGACAACGCGCACTTCGTCGCCATATTTTTCGCCAAACAATGCCAACGCGCCCGATTCTATGGCCTCATCGACCGCCATGAGATGGGTCTCGACAGGCGCGTTTTGCAGCACGATCGCGTTGGCCATGTCCTCAACCGCGGCAATCTCGTCATCCGACATGGGGCTGGTGTGCGAAAAATCAAAGCGCAGCCGGTCAGGCGCGACCAACGACCCTTTCTGCGCCACATGGCCGCCAAGAACCTCGCGCAACGCCTCATGCAGCAGATGGGTGGCGGAGTGGTTGGCCCGGGTCGCGCTGCGCAACCCACCATCAACTGCAAGATCGACCACTTCGCCGACCTTGAGCGCACCGCTCTCAAGCGTTCCGGTATGGACGATCAAATCACCCAACTTCTTCTGCGTGTCGCTGACCACAAAGCGCGCGCCCGCTTCACTTGAAATCAAACCGGCATCGCCAACTTGACCGCCGGATTCGCCATAGAACGGGCTTTGATTGACGACGATGCTGCCGGCCTCGCCTTTCTTGAGCGCCTTGACTGGCTCGCCGTCCCTGATCAGCGCACGGATTTCGCCGTCTGCCTGCTGGGTCTCGTAACCCAAAAATTCGCTCGGTCCGATTTGCTCGCGCAGGTCAAACCAAATGGTCTCAGTCGCCGCTTCACCCGAACCCGCCCACGCCTTGCGCGCATCCGCCCTCTGGCGCTCCATGGCGGCATCAAAGGCCGCTTTGTCGACGCCGATACCGCGGGCCTTCAGCGCATCTTCTGTCAGATCAAGCGGAAAACCGTAGGTGTCGTAGAGTTTGAACGCGACATCGCCAGCCAAGGTATCGCCCTGCCCCATTGTGCTGGTCGCTTCGTCGAGCAGACCCAGGCCCCGCTCGAGGGTGTTGCGAAAACGCGTCTCCTCCAGCAGCAAGGTTTCCTCGATCAGCTCCTGCGCACGACCCAGCTCCGGATAGGCCTGACCCATCTCACGCACCAATACGGGCACGAGGCGGCAGAGCAGCGGATCTTCGACGCCGAGCAAATGAGCGTGACGCATGGCGCGCCGCATGATGCGCCGAAGCACATAGCCGCGCCCTTCATTTGCAGGCAGCACGCCATCGCTGATCAAGAAGCTGGACGCGCGCAAATGGTCGGCGATCACACGATGGCTGGCGGCGGCCGGGCCCTCGGCGGCGACATGGGAGGCATCGACCGAGGCGTTGATCAGCGCCTGAAACAAATCGATTTCATAATTGTCATGGGTGCCCTGAAGAACGGCGGCAATGCGCTCCAAGCCCATACCGGTGTCGATCGATGGGCGCGGCAAATCAATGCGCTTCGAGCTATCGACTTGCTCATATTGCATGAACACCAGGTTCCAGATTTCGATAAAGCGGTCGCCGTCCTCTGTCGGACTTCCGGGAGGACCGCCTTCCAGATGGTCGCCATGGTCGAAAAAGATTTCCGAACACGGTCCACACGGACCCGTATCGCCCATGGCCCAGAAATTATCGGACGTCGCAATCCTGAGAATGCGAGAGTCCGGCAGACCGGCGATCTTCTTCCACAATTCGAAAGCCTCGTCGTCTTCGGCGAAGACGGTCACGAGCAAGCGTTCGGGCGCCAGGGCAAATTCCTTCGTGATCAGCCGCCAGGCGAAGTCAATCGCCTGGTCTTTGAAATAATCGCCGAAGGAGAAGTTGCCCAACATCTCGAAAAACGTGTGGTGACGCGCCGTGTATCCCACATTGTCGAGGTCGTTGTGTTTGCCGCCTGCCCGTACGCATTTTTGGGAGCTCGCCGCGCGCACATAGGGGAGCGTTTCGGCGCCTGTGAAGACGTTCTTGAACTGCACCATGCCGGCGTTGGTGAAGAGCAGTGTCGGATCGTTTCGCGGAACGAGCGAACCCGACGGGACGACCTGATGGCCCTCCCGCGCGAAGAAATCCAAAAACGCCGAGCGAATATCGTTGACGCCAGTCATGGGCGCGCACGTTACCTCTTGCGGAGTTCAGGCCGCGTTCGGCAAGATCGCGGGGTTGAACCCGTAAAGCTCCGGAATGACGCCATGTCACGCCACTCCAATACATCTGCCAGATTCGTTGCCTTTCGGGGGATTTTTAACGAGACACCCTGCACCTGTCCAGCGATGCACGTCGAGCGGCTCAGCCAGAAACGCCCGCCGCGAAGTCACGCACCATAAAAAAGGACCGGCCCCAGTTGGCCGGTCCCCGTAATCGGTGCCGATTGTCTTGCGAGCCCTAAGGAGCCATCTGCGCGTCAGGCGCTTTTTGAACGGGGGCTCGGAGCTTTGATGTCCTCGTTCGCTGGCAATGGTTCGACATTGGAAGAAGACGGCGCCTCGGCTGGAGCATCGAGCACCTCGTCACCGTCATCGGCATCATCGGGGTCTTCGGCCAGAATCTGATCCGCAATGAGTCCCGCGTTCTGCCGGATGGCAAGCTCGATCTCCTCGGCTATGGCCGGGTTTTCTTTCAGGAAGGTCTTCACATTCTCACGGCCCTGGCCGATCCGCTGGCTGTCATAGGAGAACCACGACCCCGATTTCTCGACGATGCCCGCCTTGACGCCCAAATCAATAAGTTCGCCGGCCTTGGAGATGCCCACGCCGTACATGATGTCGAATTCAACCTGCTTGAACGGCGGCGCCACCTTGTTTTTGACGACCTTGACGCGGGTCTGATTGCCGACCACCTCGTCCCGGTCCTTGATCTGGCCGATGCGGCGAATGTCCAGACGGACGGAAGCGTAGAATTTAAGCGCGTTGCCGCCCGACGTCGTCTCGGGCGAGCCGAACATCACGCCGATCTTCATGCGAATCTGGTTGATGAAGATCACCATGGTGTGGGATTTGGAGATCGATGCGGTGAGCTTACGCAACGCCTGGCTCATCAGGCGCGCTTGGAGTCCGGGCAAGCTGTCGCCCATCTCGCCCTCAAGCTCGGCCCGGGGGGTCAATGCCGCGACAGAATCGATAACCAGCACGTCCACCGCGCCCGAGCGCACCAGCGTATCGGCGATTTCGAGCGCTTGTTCGCCCGTATCGGGTTGGGAAATAAGAAGGTCGTCGAGATTGCAGCCAAGCTTTCTGGCATAGATCGGATCGAGCGCGTGTTCGGCGTCGATAAAGCCGCAAATGCCGCCCCGCTTCTGGGCTTCGGACACGGTGTGCAGCGCCAGCGTGGTCTTGCCAGAGGATTCTGGACCATAGATTTCGACGACGCGCCCGCGCGGCAGGCCGCCGATGCCGAGCGCGATATCGAGGCCCAGCGAACCGGTCGGGATGGATTCGATCTCGACCACCTGCCCCTCACGACCCAGCCGCATGACAGATCCCTTGCCGAAGGTCCGCTCTATTTGGGCGAGCGCCGCGCTCAGCGCCTTGTCTTTGTCCATTCCATCTCCTTCGACCACACGAAGCTTGGGTTCAGCCATGTCTCATCCCCTTCTAAGTCATACAGCACGCGGCTTCTCCACGGAAGCACGCCGGTGAGACCAGAATGTACATACTTTGTTCTCTTTTGCAAGAGGGAGAATAAGCGACTGATATATAGAGAATATCGGAAACGTGTTCGCAGAAGGTTCGGCAGAATGACGGCGTACCGTCCCTGCCGGCCGATCAAACTGCTCGGCTTCGCCTACTTGCCCGCTTCGTCGGGTGGCGGTGCGCTGCTCTTCCACACCATCCAGACGCCATAAATGGCGACGAACAGCATGCCGTAATAGCAGGCAATGCGCGCCCAAGGAGGCATGGGAATTATCTCGGCGGCGAAAAAGAACAGGCCGATCGCCAATCCGCATAAGATAAGTTTCTTCATGAAAGGCATGGGTAGTGCTCTCCCCAAAATGCTCGTCGGCATCGACATGGCGCGTTAGACCGATTCAAACAGGTTTGACCCAAAGATCAAGCACCGTTACTCAATCCAAACAGGCGCCGAATCCTGCTTTTGTCGAACGACAAAAAAGACATAGATTCCAGAGGTCTGCCGAATTTTCATAAGATCGTTTGGAATCCACGTCGGCGGCACTTAGCCGCGCGCCTCGTATCCAAAGCGCGCCATATAGGACGCCAGCTGGTCTGCGATTCGCGATTCCATCTCCGGCGTGAGCGCGTAAGCGCCGCCCGCATGGATGCCCCGGGCGCCAAGAAAAGCTTCAAAAGCAGGCGCGGCTTCGGTGAACCCCCGCAGATCAAGCCGCGCGTAAACGCTTTCGATCACGCCGCGTGGATCGGCGATGAAGTCCTCCATGCGGATTTCGACCAAATGACCTTCCGGGATCAACGCTCGGCCGGCCTCATAGGCCCTGTCCATGCGCTGGAAGGTGTCAAAGACATGGTCTTCGAGCCAGGGATCGAGGCGGGGCGGATTGTGCAGGCCCTGGGTCGAATAGAGCGCGCGCCAGAGCTTGATCGTCGAGGGCACCACGGCGTGCGGATCGCGCGAGATATGGATAAACCGAGCGTCGGGAAAGAGCTTCAGCAGCAGTTTGAGGCGCGCGGTGTGGGGCGGCGACTTCAGCAACAACCGGCGCCCGTGTTTGAGCGCCAGACGCCGGCAAAACCACAAAAAGCCATCCTTCCAGCTTCGGCGCGCTGCCTCATCCAAGCCCTCCATATCAAGATAGTCTTGGTCCACCGGCCCGTGCCGGGGAAAGGCCAGTGAATTGTATGGCGTTCCCAAGCCCAGTATCGAGAGCGCAAACTCGTCCTCCTGGGGCCGGTCCATGGCGACGGGCACATCGTCTTGGGGGCGCTTTTTGGGGAGAAAAACGTTGAAGATCCGGCCGATGACCCGCTCGCTCAGCAAAAAATGGTTGGGGAAAAAACACTCATAAGTGGTCGGCGCCGCAAGCAGCGGATCGCAACTCATCAGATCGTGCAGCAACGTCGTGCCCGTGCGCCAGTGGCCCAGTATGAAGATGGGCGGCTCCAGCTCGCGCGCGTCCGCCCGCCGGCCATAAAGCGCTTCCGAGAGATAGTAGAGCAGTGAATTGACCGGGGCCCAGATCGTAACGGTCAGAATGTTTGGCAAGCAATTAAGCGTGATGTCGAACTTGCCCCGCCGCAACAACGACGCCCAGGCGCCAAAGCGCATGCCGTGCCAAAAATAAAGCAGCCAGCCGCCATAACGGTGAACCTTGAAAGGGCCCTTGCGCTTCTTTTTCTGCTTTTTCTTGCTGATTGGCGGCGAACTCATAGCGGTCTTATTGCATAGCGCGAGGATCGGTGGTGAGCCATACAAGAAAGGTCCGGCCGCAACAAAGACGCATCAAGTCTCCAGCGTTTTCTTGACCGTGGCGGCGAGCTGCTTGAGTGAGAACGGCTTTGGCAGCATCACGAACTCCTCACCCTCGCCCAAATTCTTTTTGAAAGCGTCTTCGGCATATCCCGAAATAAAGATCACCTTGATATCGGGATCACCCTCCCGCAGCTTGCCAAGCAGCGTTGGGCCGTCCATCTCGGGCATGACGACATCGGAAATCACCAGGTCGACGGATCCTTCATAGGCTTCGAGCAATTCGAGCGCCTCGACGCCGTTGCCCGCCTCGAGCACTTCGTAGCCGCGCGACGTCAGGGCGCGCACGGCAAAGTTGCGCACTGCCTCCTCGTCCTCCACCAGCAGAACCGTGCCCGTGCCCGTCAGGTCTTGTTGCCTGGCGTCCTCGACCAATTCGGGTTCGACCGCCGCCAGCTCCTCGGCCGTTTCGACATGCCGCGGCAGGTAAATCCGAAAGATCGTACCGCTGCCTGGCTCGCTGTCGGGATAAATGTATCCGCCGGTCTGCTTGATGATGCCATAAACGGTAGAGAGCCCAAGACCGGTCCCCTTGCCGACGTCCTTGGTGGAGAAGAAGGGTTCGAAAATCTTTTCCAGCACGTCAGGCGCGATGCCCGTGCCCGTATCAGACACCTCGCACAGCACGAAGTCGCCGGCCTGCATCCCCTTGTGTCCGAGCTCGCCGGCTTCGCGCGCGCCGATATTGGAGGTGCGGATCGTCAATTTGCCGCCGTCAGGCATGGCGTCCCGGGCGTTGACCGACAGATTGACGATCACCTGCTCGAACTGATGCAGATCCGCTTTCACCTTCCACAGGTCGCGGCCATGAACGACATTCAGATCGATTTTTTCACCGAGCAGACGGCCCAATAAAATAGTGAGCTCCGAAAGCACATCGCCCAGCGCCAACACCTCCGGCTGCAGCGTTTGCTGGCGGGAAAAGGCCAACAGCTGTCGCACCAGCGCCGCCGCGCGGTTGGCGTTTTGACGGATGTTCATGATGTCCTGAAAGGCAGGATCCGTCGGCCGGTGATTGGCCAGCAGCAGTTCTGAAAAGCCGATGATGGCGGTCAGCACGTTGTTGAAGTCGTGCGCGATGCCGCCGGCAAGCTGGCCCACTGCCTGCATCTTCTGGCTTTGCGCAATCTGCATTTCGAGCGCCCGTTGCTCGGTGGTGTCGATGGCGTAGACGATCGCGACTTCGTTCTGCTCGCTGGCTTGCTCGACCGGCGAGACATAGAACCTGCCGTTGCGGCCGTCATCCTTGCCAAAGGTCACATCGACGGGTTCGATCACCACCTGCCCGTCCTTGGCGGCAGCCACCGCTTCATCCAGATCGCCGGCATCATCTTTACCGATCAGGCTCGCTATATCCGTATCGTGATTGCCGCCAACCTCTTCACTGTGGTCGAACATGCGGGCAAAGGCCGCGTTGGAAGAACAAATCCGTCCCTCCCCGTCCACCGAGGCGATGGCGATGGGCGCCGACTGAAAGAAATGAGCGAAGCGCACATCGGCAGGTCCGACGACGGCTTCGGCTTCGCCGTCGGCGTGGCTCCGATCGAGCACGATCATGTGGGCCAATCCCGCGTCGCCCTCAACGCCTTGGTTGGCGCGCAGCATGATGCGGGCGGGAAACCGCGTGCCGTCGGCCCGCTTTAGATCGACATCGAGCATCTCGGTCTCGCGCGAGGCTTGGCGGGTCGCGCTGCGCGCGATCAGCGCCGCCGAATCCGCGCTCATCAGGTCTTCCAGCGCCACTCCGCCCGCAGCCGTATCGGCCAATTCGCGATCGAGCCAATGGGCAAGCGTCGCGTTCATATAATCGATCCGCTGTTCGGCGCCCAAGGACAGAAAGCCCGCAGGCGCGCGGTCCAGATAGGCGACGATTTGCTGCAGCTTGTCGAAGGCATCGCCCTCTTGGGCGCGCTCGGCCGTCGTATCGGAGACCTGCCAGACCTGCAGCGCCGATTTCTTGCCAGGCCGCGGCCGCGCCGCGATCTGGCGCACCGAGAGTCTCAGCCAGCGCCGCTTGCCGCCATCAGCGCCCGGCTCTTCCCTGGCCGGGTCGTCTTCAGAGGAGATCGCCACGTCCTCGTGCCAGCTGCGGCCTTGGCGCGCCGCGCGCATCAACCGAAAGACGGGCTCGGAGAGCTGGGGTTGATTGGCAAAAGCGCGCTCCAGCGTGGGGATATTGGGCGCATCCACCGCGCCGACCAGGCCCAAATATGTGGCATTCGCATAAACCACCCCGCCAGAGGCATCGGTGATCAACATGCCGTCGGCCAGATTGTCGGCAAAGGCTTTTGTGATGTCGTTGCGCGCCTGGCGTTCGCCGAAATGCAGAATACCGACGGCGCCGGCAAACAGCGAAAAGACGCCGATCACCGCCAACCCGCCCAGGATCGCAAGAACAAAGGGCTCGGCCTCTTCGCGCGAGAGAATGGCGAGCGCCACCGCAGAAAAAGCCAACCCCAAAGCCAGCAGCACCAACAGCCCGATGCTGCCATCTTGCGCCGCCTTGTCTTTGGCCGCGTCGGTGTATTTCAGAGGCGCGTCAATGTCGCTCATGGACTTTAAATAACCGATTCGACTGAAGCATGGGCCTGCTATCGTTCCGCAATAGACCCCAGTCCATCACGAGGAGCGCGCGCTGGGCTTGGACCGCCAGGAGGCAGTTTGCCGCAAGCGCATCACATAGCCGATGATCTCCGCCACGGCCTGATAATGCTCGCTCGGAATTTCATCGTCCACCTCGGTCGAAGCATAGAGCGTGCGCGCCAGCGGCGGGTTTTCGACCAGTGGCACGTCGTGTTCTTTGGCCATCTCCCTGATCCTGAAGGCAACCGCGTCGACGCCCTTGGCCACGCAGATCGGCGCCGCCATGCCGTCGTCGTATTGCAGCGCGATCGAGTAATGCGTCGGGTTGGTGATCACGACAGCCGCCTTCTTGACGTTCGACATCATGCGCTTGCGGCCGCGCTCGATGCGCACCTGGCGCAATTTTGCGCGCACTTGAGGATCACCTTCGAGCTGCTTGTATTCGTCGCGCAGCTCTTTCACCGTCATCCGCTGCTTCTCCCACCATTTGTGGCGCTGGTAGGCATAATCGAGCGCCGCCACCACCGACAGCACAGCCACGACGCCGATCAAGACTTCGCCAGCCATAGACTGGGTCAGGTGCAAAATGGCCCAAACATCGGTCGCAACCAGTGTATCGAGCTGGTCGCGGCTCGGCCAAACGATTGCGGTCATCACCACACCGACAATGGCGAGTTTGGCGATGCCCTTGGCGAAATTGACCAGACTGGTCAGGGACACCAAGCGCTTAAATCCTGCAGTCGGCGAGACCTTTGAGAGTTTCGGTTTCACAGGCTCGGTCGAAAACAGCAAGGGATGCTGGGCCATGTTGCCGGCAATGCCTGCAACCACGAGCACGATGAAAGGCAGCGCCAAGGCGCCCAGCACATCTATGCTGAGCGTCGTGAACAGCCGCTGCAAACTGACGCCGGCGATCGCAAAGTCGTGGGCTTGGCCAAGGAACGATTGGAGCACCAGAGTCAATTTCGTGGCTGTATCGCCAGCCAGCAGCGTCAAGACCAATGTGGCGCCCAAAATCATGAACCAGGAATTGACCTCCTGACTCTTGGCGATATCGCCCTTCTTGCGAGAATCCTCGAGCTTCTTTTGTGTCGGCTCTTCTGTCTTTTCATGTTGTTCGGTGTTGTCGGCCACGCCTCACCTCACAACAAAAAAGGCTGCAGCGCCTGGGAGAAATATTCCAGGAACCAGACCATGATGCTGCCGATCAACAGCAACAGCATAATGAAGCCGATGGCGATGTTGGCCGGCATGGCCAGAAAGAACACCTGCACTTGGGGAATCAGACGGGTCAGCACGCCCAGCCCCAAATAGAAGATCAAGCCGAACACTAAAAACGGCGCGGCGAGTTGGATCGCGACGCGAAAGGCCGCTTCGACCGTATCGAGCGCGACGCTGGCAAAATCACCCGACGGGAGGGCGTCGCCCGGCCTGAACAGGGTGTAGCTGTCGTGCATCGCCGCCAGCATCAGATGATGCATATCGGTTGCGAAAATCATCGCGACCGACAACACCGACAGAAATGTGCCGACCATCGTCCCTTGAGTGCCTTGGGTCGGGTCGACGTTTTGCGCAAAGGCAAGACCGATCTGGAAGGCGATCGCCATGCCGGCGATCTGAATGGCGCTGATGATCAGACGCACCGTAAAGCCGATCGCCATACCAACGATGAGTTCGCCGATCAGCGCCGCGATCATGCCATTGAGCGCGCCAGGCAATTGGGGCAGCGTTTGCTGAATCACCGGCAACAGAATCAACGACATCGCAAGCGCGAATACCAATCGGATGCGCGGCGGCACCGTACGGTCGCCGATGCCCGGCAGCGCCATCGAGATGGCTCCGACCCTGGCGAACACCAGCAGAAAGGCAAAGGCCGTTTGCGGAAGAAAATCGAATTGGAGCGACATGCCCGCCGCCTCCGTTAACCGCCGATGATGTGCGCCACCACCCGCATCATGTAGGCATTCATGGCCGCACTCATGAAGGGCAGCGCCAGCAAAATGGTTATGAAGATGGCGATGATTTTGGGCACGAACACCAAAGTGATTTCTTGGATCTGGGTAAGTGCTTGGAGCAAGGCGATGGCCACGCCGACCACGAGGCCCACAATCATCATCGGCGCAGAGACCTGCAGCAACGTCAAAATGCCGTCGCGCGCGACGTCCAATACTTCAGCGCCCGTCATTGACCATCCCCCAAATGTGCGAATCAAATAATCAGAAAAAACGTGTAAGCTGTTATTATATCGGCATATTCATGATGTCTTGATAGGCTGCAACAACTCTGTCGCGCACCGTCACCATGGACTGGATGGCGAGCTCGGTTTCGGCTACGGCCGTTACCAATTCGACGACGTCAGCGTTGCCGCTGGCCAATTCGGCCGCCTTGGCTTCGGCGACACCGCCCGTCGAAAGCGTGCCCTCGACCGCCGTCTTGACCATCTCGGCAAAGCCGGAAGGATTGGTTGGTCCAGGAGCGGTCTCCGACAAACTGGTGGCCGAGCCCAGGAGCTTGGCGGCGGTGGCGTAAGCACCGGCGGCGGCGGATGGATTCACTGGCATGGCGCGTCTCCCTTATGGTCCCTATCAGGCCCTCAAAATATCGAGCGTGCGCGCCAGCATGCGGCGCGTGGCGCTGATGACGTTGAGGTTGGCTTCGTAGCTGCGTTGAGCCTCGCGCATATCCATGCCCTCGATCAGCGTGTTTACGTTTGGTGTCTTGACGTAGCCATCGTCGTTGGCTGCGGGGTGGCCTGGATCGAACCGGCTGCCAAAGTCGGCTTTGTCGAATTTAATGGGTCCGCTCTTGACCAAATGCGCACCGATTTCTCGGTCAAATATCTGCGTGAACGTCGGCAGTTTGCGCTGATAGGGCTTACCATCAGCCGTTTGGGCGGTTGAATTGGAGTTGGCGATATTCTCGGAGATCACCCGCATGCGCCCGCCCTGCACGCGCAGGCCCGATGCCGCGATTTTCAAGGATTTGATGAGATCCATTGGTCTTTACTCCTCAGGTCGTGCCCGTATGTGCCTTAGCCGTTGCGGCCCAGCGCCGTTTTGATCAAGCCCAGCGAGCGCGTATAGAGCGACGAGGCAAGCTGGTAGTCGAATTGGTTTTCGGAGACCTTCATCATCTGCTCTTCCAAAATGACCGAGTTTCCCCCGGGCGTGATTTCCCAGCCCGTGCCCCTGGTGGAATCGAAGCTGAGCTGTTCGCCCGAGATGCTTTTTCCCGCCACGTGGGAGGCGTGGGTGCGCGCGGTGCCAACTGGCCGCATGGTGACGCGGCTGGCGGCCGGATCGAAGGTCATGGGCTTTAGATCGCGCGGACGATAATTGGGCGTATCGGAGTTGGCGACATTTTCCGCCAAAAGATTCTGCCGCGACTGATGCCACGACATTTTGCTCTTTAGAAATCCAACAATGGACAGGTCGCTGAATGCCATGGATTGCGTCTCCATTTGCCGGGTGCTGTCACCGCGGGAGCGGCGCTTCACTCGGCAAACTTTGCCGCCGTCATGGTTAATTTCGCGTTAAGGACCGCCGCACCGAGCGCCTATCCACGTCATTGATCGCCGGCGTTAACCATTTGTTAGCCACGTATGGGGCAATTTTTGCCTACCTAAGCCGTCGAGCGTCGCGCACCTCGCACCGCGCACAACGGCGTCCAGCTATCCATTACGGGGACACAGTGCGGTGACCGACCTCAGTGATCTGCTTGTCTATTTCGGTGCATTCCTTTTCGTCATCGCCCTCATAGGCATCGGCGGGTACGTGCTCAAGGGCATACTGTCTGGAGGATCCTCGCAGGGCGGGGGATTGCTGCGGGGACGCGAAAGGCGCCTCGGCGTCGTCGAAGCCGCCGCAGTGGACGGCCGGCGAAAGCTCATTCTGCTGCGCCGCGACAATATCGAACATCTCATCATGACCGGCGGCCCTGTCGACATGCTGATCGAGAGCGGCATCGACCGCTCCGACGGAGACGAACCTGAGTCCGATGCAACATCAACCATCCCGGCACGCGCGAAGGCCGACGATACGGAGGCCGATCACAGTGACTGATTCCAGATCATCCAAAGCTCGCGGCGCGATAGCGTTGCTGTTTTGCGCTGCCGCTCTGCTGCTGTTTGGCACCGCTTCGGCGCTGGCGCAAAACGTCACGATCGGCTTTGGCGAAGACGGCGGGGTGACCGAGCGCGCGGTCCAACTGATCGCCCTCGTCACAATTTTGAGCCTGGCGCCGTCGATCCTGGTCATGGTCACCTCGTTCACGCGCATTGTCGTCGTCTTGTCGCTGCTGCGCACGGCAATCGGCATCCAGCAATCGCCCCCCAATGCGGTCGTGATCTCACTGGCGCTGTTTCTGACCGCCTTCGTGATGGGACCGGTCTTCCAGTCCGCCTACGACAAGGGCATCGAACCGCTAATCAATAACGAAATCGAACTCAACCAGGCTTTTGAAGCCGCTTCAAAGCCGTTTCAGGGCTTTATGCTGAGCCATGTGCGCGAAAAGGATCTTGGGTTGTTCCTGGACCT
>JAJFHN010000023.1 GCA_021775595.1 Hyphomicrobiales bacterium | reverse complement strand
CGACAATCAGACCGATCCCGCCGTCACCGTGCGCAGCGATGGCTCGGTCGTCGTCACTTGGGAATCGAATCTTCAAGACGGCGCTAGCTACGGCATCGTCTCCAAGATCTATTACGGCAGTCCAGATGAGGGCGATACGCTATACGGCAACACTGGTGATGACACGTTGATCGGGGGCTCCGGCGGCGACGTGTTGAGCGGCGGATCAGGCAATGACACCGCAGACTATTCGACCTCGGGAGCTGGCGTGGATGTCAGCCTGCAGACGGGTACCGGAACGGGCGGCGACGCCGAGGGCGATACACTCACCGGTATCGAAAATCTGACCGGCTCGGACTACGACGACACGTTGACCGGCGACGCCAACGCCAACGTGCTCACCGGTGGCGATGGCGCTGATACACTCACCGGCAACACCGGCCACGACACGTTGATCGGTGGCGCGGGCGCCGATGCGCTCGATGGCGGCGTGGGCACCGATACGGCCGATTATTCATCTTCCAGCGCCGGTGTGACAGTTGATCTTGCCGCCGGCACCGGCACCGGCGGTGACGCCCAGGGCGATACGCTGACCACGATCGAGAACGTGACAGGCTCGCACCATGCCGATGCGCTGACCGGTGACGCAAACGACAATATTCTCACTGGTGGATTGGGCGACGATACGCTTACCGGCGGCGATGGCCACGACACCTTCGTCTTCTGGGAAGGTCATGGGTCAGACACCGCCTATGGTGGTCAGGGCGCCAGTTGGACCGACAATATCGATCTCCACGACGCGTCCGGCGGCGGCAATCTCGGCACGTTCGGCGTCGACTGGACGCTGTCGCTCACCGAGGGCTCGATCGACAGCCAGGACGCCAATTCGATCACGTTGACCGACGATGCCGACGGCACCATCACGCTGAACGACGGTTCCAGCATCGATTTCTTCGATATCGAACGCATCGATTTTTGATCACACGCATTGGCAAGTAACGAGCGGTATCCAGCACGCCATCAAAGTAACGGCTGGTAAAGGTGGACGTTTTACAATCTGAGATGAATGCATCCGCAGTGTGATCCGCGCGAAGCCTTTGGGAATGCGAAATTGGCTGAAAATCTCGAAAAATTGAACAGCTTGATACATCTGGCCAGCGTCGATTCGCAGGACAGCAGGCGGCAACTGTTGCGTGAGATCACCGATTTTTTTCTCGTAGACTCCGAGCTCTATTCCGAAAAGCAGAATTGGTATTTCGGCGACATCATGGGCCAGCTCGCCTATGACCTCGAAAAGCAGGTTCGCGCCGAGCTCGCCAATCGTCTGTCGGCCAACGGCAACGCTCCGAAAGAACTCATTTGGCGGCTGGCGAACGATGAGATCGCTATCGCCAGTCCGGTTTTGCAGAAGAGCCCGGTGCTCAGCCAGTCGGACCTCATTGAAATCACGCGCCATCAAAGTCAGGCGCATTTGAGCGCGATCACCGCACGGCCCGACATCAGCGCCGATCTCTCCAAGGAGCTTGTCTCCCATGGCGACGACAATGTGGTCGTCAATCTGCTGCGCAACGACAGCGCCGAAATCCAGGTCGAAACCATGCAGCAGATCGCCGATCGCTCGGCCCAGAGCGAGAACATGCAAACGGCGATCGTCGATCGCGACAATGTGCCGAAGGAAATTCTCAAAGACCTGATGAACCAGGTGTCAGACACCCTGCGCAAGCAGATCCTGGACAAATACGCCGATGTCGGCACCGAACAGCTGGACGCGGTTGTCTCCAGCATGAAGGGCTCGCTCGACGACGACACCGCCTCGAAAGCCGAGAAATACATCGACGACTTCGTCAATCGCGGCGCTTTGACCGAGTCGCTGCTGCTGCGCTTTGTCGCAGACGAGCGCCCGATGGAGTTCTTGGTCGGCTTTGCGCGGCTGACCGAAATCGACAGCGCCACGGCCAAGCGCGTGCTGGCCGATAAAACCGGCACCGCGCTTTCGGTGGTTTGCCGCGCCAATGGCGTGACGCCCGACACGTTCAAAGAGATCGCCATGTCGCCGATGTGCGGTATCCCGTCAGATCACGACCGGGTCCTGCCGTTGGTGCGGCTTTATTTGCGCCTCAAGGCCGAAAATGCCCAGCGCGCAATGCGTTTTTGGCGCACCAAAAAAGGCGCTCTCGATACGATCGCCGAGCCGGTGAAGAACAGCGCCTAAGGCGCATCAGCTTCCGTAGTTTTCGCGCATCCAAGCATAGGAGCTGGCGATCAGCTCCTCGAGTACGGCCATATCAACATCGCTGAGCTTGTTGATGTAGAGACAGGATTTGCCGGTTTTGTATTTGCCAAGCCGCGCCATCAGGTCGTCATAGCGGCCGAACCCCGGCATGATGTAAAGGGTCAGCGCCTTTTTGCGCGGCGAAAAGCCGGTGATGAAAAAATCACCCTCATGCCCGCTGTCATATTTGTAGTGATAGTTGCCGAAGCCGATGATCGATGGCCCCCACATTTTCGGCTTTTCTCCGGTAAGCCGTTCCATCAAGGATTTGATCGTCCGGGCGTCTTCCGCCCGGGTCGGATTATCGATTGCCTTTAAAAATGCCGTGACGCTGGCGGATGTCGGTTTGGTCTTGAGTTCGGCCATGCGCCAGTTTCGCCCCGCTGAGGCGATTGACGCAAGGTGGTTGTCCAACGGCAATCATTCGCATGACTGTTTTTGGCGCAAATCCGGTCATCGTGGCGGCGAGTTCGTGTCAATTCGGCACATTGTCGGCCGGTGAGCCATGGCATGAGGCTTGCTGTTTCAAACCTCCAGGAAATCCGTTCTCCGGAGGTCAAGCGCCATGTCACTCGCTGCCAGTATTCAGCCCAATTGGATCCACGAACTGCGTCAAACCATGTCGCTCGGATCCGGCCGTGAACGCGGCCTATTTGGCGTGTTCTATGTCATCATCCTCGCTCAAATAACGGTGCTGGCGTGCGTCAGCCTGCAAACCACGATTCCGCTCGAAAGATTGTTTCGCGATACCATCGCCGTCGCTGAAGAGTACCCAGGCTGCTGTCATGTTTATGACGGCTTGATTTCAAACCTCGGTATCCTGCTTTGGTGGACCGCCGCTTCCGTTACGGCTTTTGCGGCGCTGCTCGCGACGCACTTTGAAAGCCGGCGGCGCGAGATCGTCGCACTCAGCGCGGCGAGTTTGTTTTCAGCCTGGCTGGCAAGCGACGACCTCTTCATGTTGCACGAAAGCGTTTTCCCGCTTGTCGGACTAACGCAGCCGATGACCTACGCGATTTATGGTGCGATCGTCCTGGCCTACATCGCCTTGTCCTGGCGCACGGTCTTTACCGCCGCGCCGGTTTTTTTGATCATGGCTATCGCCATGTTGGGCGCCAGCGTATCGGTGGATATCTTGGCCGACCACGACTTCGGCTCAATTTCTAAATGGCTACATGCAAATCCCCGCATCGAGATCTTGCTCGATGACGGTTTCAAATTTCTGGGCATTGGGGCTTGGTGCTGCCTGCATTTGGCCGCGGCCGCCAGGGTTACCGTCAACGCGGTCGAATCGCGCTCATTGGCGCGAGCCGTCGGTCGCGGCGGCAACCGATAGGAGTGGTGCCCATGTCAGATCTAGCCGCTATGGACACCGAATTACTGCCCCGTACCGACGTGGCATGGCAATCAACTGCCGTTGAACAAACACAACCGCGTCAAATATCCGGGCTCGCATATGAAGTCGACACGATCTCGGACCGCGAATGGGACGCGGTTGTGGCGGACTTTGATGACGTGTCGCTGGAGCAGACGGCTGCCTACACCACGCCTCGGTGGAGCCCGGAGCGCAACAGCCATCTTATTGTGCGCGAAAAGGGCGAAATCGTCGCCGCGGCGCGCGTCGTCCTTCTCACCATGCCAGTGTTGGGCAAAGGCATCGCCTATGTAAAATTTGGACCGCTCTGGCGTCGTCGTGACCGCGATCCCGATATTGGAGTTTGCAAGTTTGCGCTTGAAGCGTTGGCCGAGGAGTACTGCGAGCGACGTGGTTTGCTGCTCACCACACTGCCGAGACCAGGCCCGGACAATTGGGAAATAGAATCGGACGCATTGGCGATATGCGGTTACGCGGTGCGCCGCCCATTCGCCGACAGGAACCGCTACTTAGTCAATCTGGAACTCGACGAAGAGGCGCAGCGGGCAAGTCTCGGTCAGAAATGGCGCTACAATTTGCGCAAGGCCGAAAAATCAAATTTGAGCGTCAAACTCGTTCCAGGCGAGGAGGGCATTCGGCTGTTCCAAGCGCTGCATGGGGAGATGGTCGAGCGCAAAAACGCTTCTCAGGGCGACGCCGTCGACCTCTTGCCAGGCTTGCAGGCGTCTCTGCCAGCCGCCATCGCACCCCAAGTTGTTCTCGCCTTCCGCGACGGCATACCGATAGCCGGCGCCGCCGTCGCCGTTCATGGCGACACGGCCTACTATATTTATGGCGCCAGCGGAGCAGAGGCCTTGCCGCTGCGGGCAGGCTACGCCCTGCAGTGGTGGATCGTTCGCTGGCTGTCTGGCCAAGGCGCTCGCTGGTACGATCTCGGCGGAACGGCCGGCGATCGCGGGCTGAAACAGTTCAAGTCGGGACTCGTCGGCAAGGCGGGTGCAGTCGTTGAAATGTCCGGCGAATACGATCGTTGGAGCGGCCGGCGCGGCCGCATCACTGGCGATACGCTTTTTGCGCTGCGCTCGTGCTCGCAGGGCGTGGCCAAATTCCGAAGCTTGTGGAGACTGAAGTGAGCATCGCTCCAGTCACGAAGGTGCTGGGCTTGGCTTCCAGGTCGGCGGGTCTGATGGCAGCGCGCGTCATGGGCGCGGGCGCTGGCTTGATCACTCAACTGTTGCTCGCCCATTCCTTGAGCCCCAGCGACCTTGGGCTGTTCTATATTTTTTCGAGTATGGCGATTGTACTGGGAACCGTCGCTACGCTGGGATACCCGGGAATTGCGAACCAATTGATCGCCCGCTACCAGGCGCGCGGGGATGATTCCTCTTTGCTGGGCTTTATTGGAATTGCACGGCGTGACGCCGTCATTGTCTCATTGATCATTGCCAGTCTTTGCATCGCCGCCACGGCCGTAGCGGCGGGTGGCGATCCGAACACGGTTTGGCCGGCTGCTATCGCCGCTTTGGCGATACCGGCCTTTGCGATGATGCGCGTGAGCGGCGGCTTGGCCAATGGCTTCCAACTTTTCGCGCTCTCCTTTTTGCCGGACAATTTCGTGCGGCCGGCGCTGTTCCTATCAGCTCTCGCCGGAGCGCTCCTTCTGTTGGGGCCGCTGAGCTTGCTCGAGGTGACAAGTCTGTTCACTGGTCTTGTCGTTGCGGTTGCATCGATCCAATGGTTGGCTCTGCGATGGTCGGGAAGGACAACGGGTACCGTCGGCAAGCCGGGCCGCAGTCAAGTTAAAGCTTGGCGAAAATCCGGACTTCAGCTGGTTGTGCCGCTGCTGATATCAGCCCTCTTTGCCGATATCGCCATACTGTGCGCCGGCTTTGTCATGGCGCCCGCCGAGGTCGCAACATTCGGTCTTTGCATCAAGATCGCGTTCCTCTTTGGGTTTGTCGTCCAGGTCGCACATCAGCTTGTCATGCCTTGCTTTGCGTCGTTCTTGATCGACCGCGACCGCGCATCGATCGAGAGCACGATCGCCAAAACCAACATCGTCGCGATTGCCGCAATGGCTGCCGCCGTCTGTGCCATAGCGCTGTTTGGCGAACAGGTCCTCGCTTTGTTTGGTGATGAGTTCCGTTCAGGAACCGTCGTCCTAATCTTGCTGGGTGCAACCCAGATGGTGCGCGCTCTCGGCGGGCCGGCGCTTTCCCTTTTGATCGCGTCGGGCAGGCACGCGCGCGGCATCCCGGTCATCGTCGGATCATTGCTTCTCTTCATTGCATCTTGCGTGGCGCTGGCGCCCATTTTTGGCGCGGCCGGCGCAGCGACTGCCGTATTGATTTCTTCGGCCACCTCGTGCCTTGGCCTGGCTGTGGTGGTCAAGAACGAGTTTGGTTTGCGTTGC
>JAJFHN010000022.1 GCA_021775595.1 Hyphomicrobiales bacterium | reverse complement strand
GACAGCGAACTCTTAAAGCGTATCGCCGCCAAGGACCGCGTCGCCGTCGAGGTGCTTTATGGCCGCTACAACGTCCGTTTGTACCGCTTCATCCTGCGCTTGGTGCGCAACGAAGCAATGGCAGAGGAGCTCACAAACGAGACTTTCATGGAGATTTGGCAGGTCGCCGGTAAATTCGAAGGACGCTCAGCCGCATCCACCTGGATTTTCGCGATTGCCCGCAACAAAACCATAAGCGTGATCCGCAAACGCTCCGATGAGGAGCTCGACGACGACCACGCAATGGCAATTGAGGACGACGCGGATACGCCAGAAGTCGCGGCGCAAAAAGGCGACAAGGCAGCGTTGATCCGGGCCTGTCTGAACAGGCTCTCAAGCGAGCATCGCGAGGTTATCGACCTGGTCTACTACCATGAGAAGTCAATCAAAGAGGTGAGCGAAATCGTAGGAATTCCGGAAAACACCGTGAAAACCCGCATGTTTCATGCCCGCAAGAAGCTGTCTGAATTGATGGCCGAGGTGGGGATGGACCGAGGATGGCCGTGATGAGCGACAATGGACTGAAAACGCCGAGCCCGAGCGAAGAGATCGAGATGCTCATTCCCTGGTACGTGACGGGGCGCATCGACGATGCCGACCGCGAGCGCGTCGAGCGTTATCTCGAGGAACACCCCGAAGCCCGCGATCAGCTGGCGCTGGTGCGCGAAGAAATTTCGGGAGCCGACGCCCTGTTGCAAGCGCTGGGTGCCCCGCGCGCTGGTTCGCTTGGCAAGCTGTTGGCCGATATCGAGGCTGCCGATGGGCCGGCGATTGCCCAAGCCCAAGCCCCGAGCTTGGTTGAGCGCATCAGCGCTTGGCTGCCCGACTTCAACAGCCCTGCCCTGCAGATGGCTGGTATCGCAGCGGCGGTCCTGATCGTCGCCCAAGCGGTGGTGATTGGCACGCTGGTTGGCGGCCGGGACGGCGGCGCGCAATACGAGACAGCCTCAGAGGGTGGCACACCCACGTTGCAGGCAGGCACCCGTTTGCTCGTTTCGTTTTCGCCCGACGCCACGGCCAAAGCGATAACGGCGCTGCTGAGTGACATGGATGCGACCATCGTGAGCGGTCCCAAGGGATCGGGGCTTTTTGTAATCCGTGTTTCGGACAAGCAGCTGAGCGAAGCTGAGGTCGAGCGTGTCATTGCCGAACTAAAGCGCAACGACGCTGTTGGGTTTGCCGCCAAGGCACAATAAATGCCGGTTGGACACCCGTTCGGAGACACCGTGCCCTCTCTATCAGGGTTGCCGATTTTGGCGTATATTGAATGCGATCGACCCGCGCAGACCGGAGCGAGCCAATGACCAAATTTTCATGCCGAGAGTCTTCAATCTCCGCTTCGTCATGGCGGACTCATGCGATCGGGAGCCGTCTGCTGGCGCTGATCGTGAGCGTCCTGTTTTTTGCGGGCCTAGGCACCGGCTCGATTGCCCAAGCCCAACACTACGGAAATGAGACGGGCGGCGGCGGCGGCGGTGGCGGCGGTAGAGGTGGCGGTGGTATCGGCGGCGGCGCGGTCGGTATAGGCATCGGCATCGGCACAGCCATTATCATCAATGAAGCGGCCAAGGCGGCGGCGAAAAACAAAAAGAAGAAAAAGGCCGCGCCAGTGCGCGCAACGCGCAAAAAGCCCGTCAAAAGGAAATCGCGTCAGGTCAAAAAATCATCGCCGGCGCCCATCGTGCCCGTCGCCATTCCAGATTTCTTGAGCGGCGAGATTTTGCTGGCCTTCGCACCCGACACCAGCGATGCCGACCTCACCCAATTCGTGCTGGAATACGGCCTGCGTCCGGTCTCAGATACGACGATTGCAATCCTCAATCAGCGCATTCTACGGGCCACCATTCCAGGCGGCCTGGCGCCTGAACGCGCGCTGCAGATCGCGAACGATCCGCGCGTCGTCGCACAACCGAATTACGTTTACTCGCCCGCGGCGGACGACGACGCGCCGCAATACGCGCTGGCCAAACTGGGCGTGCCGCAAGCTCACCAAACGACCCAGGGCCAAGGCGTTCTTGTTGCCGTCGTCGATTCCGGCGTCGATTCCAAGCATCCAGCTCTTACTGGCGCCGTGCTCGAGGAATTCACCGCCGTCGACGCCAAAGCGCGCTCCGACAGCAGCCACGGGACCGCGGTCGCCAGCATCATCGCCGCCCGCAGGGGCATGACCTCTGTCGCACCGCAAGCTCAGATTCTTTCGATCAAGACCTTCGCGCGCGACCGCAAGCTTGGCCGCACGATCGCGAACACCTTCGACATTCTGAAGGGCATCGATTACGCGGTGACCAAGGGCGCCAAAATTCTCAATCTGAGCTTCGCCGGTCCGCGTGACCCGTTGATGCAAAACGCTCTCTCGGTTGCCGCCCAGCGCGGCATAGTGATCGTCGCCGCCGCCGGCAACAAAGGTCCCAAGGCGCCGCCCGCCTATCCCGGCGCCTACGATGACGTCATCGCCGCGACGGCCACAGACGCCAAGGACAAGCTTTACAAAAACGCTAATCGCGGCGCTTACGTCGCCATCGCCGCTCCTGGCGTCGATGTGCTCGCGGCCGGACGCAAAAATGGATACGGCCTCAAGTCCGGCACCTCAATGGCCGCAGCCTATGTGAGCGGCTCAGTCGCGCTGATGCTGCAGGCCAGCCCCCAGCTCAATTCGGCAAGCGCGGTGGAACGCCTTGCAGCGAGCGCCAAAGACTTGGGTGACAGCGGAAAAGATCCATCATACGGTTACGGCCTGATCGATATCGCCAAGGCCGTAAACGGCAACTGATAACACGCGAAGACTGGCGCACTGCGCCAAGGGAGGAAGTATGATTGTCGCCTATGTCCAATTCCCCACTGGGGGTGAATCCGCCGACAAGATGGCGGAATTGTTCGAAGGTTCGGCACCCAAATACACGACCATGAAGGGGCTGATCCGCAAGTACTATCTGCTCTCGGAAGACGCCTCCATGGCCGGCGGCGCGTATCTTTGGGAATCGAAAGCCGACGC
This sequence comes from Hyphomicrobiales bacterium, assembly GCA_021775595.1. Classification (GTDB taxonomy): domain Bacteria; phylum Pseudomonadota; class Alphaproteobacteria; order Rhizobiales; family Methyloligellaceae; genus JAJFHN01. Next base: position 14,042 of record JAJFHN010000022.1, on the reverse strand, counting down.
CGAAGCCGTCTTCAACAGCGATTGGCGCGCCTTCATCAAAGAGCGCTACGATGCCGATCCTCAGGTGACATATTTCGAGTGCCCCGTCGTGGTCGATAACCTGACAGACGAGATTCTCACGCGCGCGCAGGTTCAGAAGGTAGCCTGATCGCAGCAAACCCGCCGGACGCGCCGCTTCGGCGCACACTCGGGCCCATTGGCGCGTCCCAGTCGGGGTAACGCGGCATCGTTCGCGATGCTGCCGGCTGGAGTGATGTCATGGCCAATCAGCACAGACCCGATCCAAACGAAGTCTATTTCAACTACGACCGCGCAATGGCGCAAATGGACGTGCACAAGCTCGACGCCATCGTCGGCGCGACGTTCACCAACGCCTATTACATGTCGGGCGTCCACACGATCTATGACGACTGGCCCTGGGTCGAACCCTATCAGGCCGCGATCGTCTGCCGCGACGAGGCCAAGCCGCCGACGCTGGTGACCATGACGATGTTCCTGCCCTCATTGGTGGGAGGCGTGCCGACGTGGATGCCCAATGTGCGTCTCTACGATTGGCTCGCAATCGACAAGACTCTGGAGCCGCCCGACACCGAGAGCGCGCTGGTCGCCGAAATTGGCCGTTTCATCGATGAGCGCGCCTCAGGCGACGTCGAGAAGAACCTGGTGGACGCCACCGTCGCCGCCTTCAAGCAGCTCGGCCTCACCAAGGGCCGCATCGGTTTCGACGACTTGCGCCTTGCCAACTACGTCAAGGAAGCGCTGCCCGACATCGAGATCGTCGACGCCTTCAAGATGATCATGAATGTGCGCAAGGCGCGCACGCCCCAGGAGTTGCGCATGCTGAGCTATTCGGCGCGCGTCAATCATCTGGGTCTCGAAGCGGTGATCGAGGCGATGCGGCCGGGCATGAAATGGAGTGAGCTTGCCTATCTCTTCAAGGAGACCTGGATCAAACACGGTGGTTCGACCGTCTCCGACAAGGGCCTGTTCTGGGGCGGCGCCTATAAGGGCCAGTACATCCCCGACGCCTTCTATTTGCCCGACAACGACTTCGTGCTCGAAGAGGGCAAATACTACCTTTTGGAGGGCGAGGGCCAAGTCCAGCAATACCACGCAGACTGCAACAGAACCGTCTTCCTGGGCGAGCCGCCCAAGGACTATCTCAAGGGCGTTGATGCGATCATGCGGGCTTATCAGGCGATCGAGAAGCCGCTGCGGCCAGGCGTTTCGACCGCCGAGGTCTACCGCGCCGCGCTCGGCGTGATCTTCGAGCACGAAATCCCGTTCCCGCGTAAAACGGCCGTGGCCACCCACGGTGTCGGGCTGGAATTCGTCGAATGGTATGGTGACTTCCCGACCCAGAAGGCCATCCCCGAGAGCTACATGATCGAGGAAGGCGTCACGGTCGGCATGGACGTGCTCTACTACGGCCACACGCTCGGAACCTTCCATATGGAAAATGGCCTGATGATCGCCGAAGACGGACCGCGCTCGTTCTACGCACCGCCCAACACAGAAACCATTCTGCCAGCCGGGCTGATCGTCAAGAACGGCAACGGCACCGATTGCTACTGCCCATCCGATGTCAAACTTTTCATGGAAAAGGGCATCGACGAGCATCTGGTGATACAGGGCAGCCCCGTACCCTCCTGGTGCCACCCGGACGTGATTGGTCAGGAAATGCCATTGGCCGCAACAGGAACCTAAGACAGCCGCTCAGGACACAGAATTCAGCGTTTGACCAAAAGGAGAGCCCACCATGGGTTGGAGTATCGAAGGACAATTTTTTGAAACATGCAGTTGCGATTTTCTTTGCCCCTGCATTTTCACCAATTTGGCGGCGCTGCCCACCGAGGGGAAATGCGACTTCGCCATCACCATGCAAATCGACAAGGGCGAAAAGGACGGTGTGAATTTGGATGGACTGGCCTTCATCGTGCTGCTGCGTTCACCCGGCGTGATGCTCGAAGGCGGTTTTGTCGGCGGATTGATCATCGACGAGAAGGCGACCGACGAGCAGACGGCGGCGATTGAAGCGATCGCCTCCGGACAAGTGGGCGGACCGATGGAAGGTTTGGCGCCGCTGGTGGCCGAGATGAGGGGCGTTGAGAAGTGCCCGATCGAGATCAGCAAGAACGGCACGCGCTATTCGGTCAAGGCCGGCGACTTCGTCGATCAGGCCTGCGCCGGCGTCGCATCGATGGTCGATGAATCCGACGTCATCTATCTCGATAACACCGGTCATCCGGCCAACCAGCGTTTGGCGTTGGCCAAGGCCGAGCACTCGAAATTCAACGCATTTGGCATCGAGTGGGAAGACGCCAGCGGCACGCGCAACGGCCACTTCGCGCCCTTTGCTTGGGCGGGCTAACCGTTAGTCCAGCGAGTCGATGCGGCTCGACGCCATCATAGAACGCGCCTTTCGCAGCGACCGGACCGTGATGGCATTGAGCTTGGCCGCGCTCACGGCGCTTGCCTGGCTTTATCTCATTTGGGACGCAAGCCGCATGGCCGCCATGCCGGGCATGGCCACCCATGGGGCGACCCTCAGCCTAACGACCGGTCTGATGATCTTTGCCATGTGGGCCATCATGATGGTTGGCATGATGGTGCCTTCCGTTGCGCCAACGATCCTGCTTTACGCCAACATGGTGCGCCGGAACCGCGAGGCCGGCAAATCGCTGCCCGCGGCCTGGATCTTCACCGCAGGCTATTTGGCCGCCTGGACCGGCTTCAGCATGGTCGTCACATTGCTGCAGATGGGTCTATCCCAATTCGGCTTAATCTCACCAATGATGACCTCGACCAGCGCGTGGCTCACCGGCGGCCTTTTGGTCGCGGCGGGCGTCTATCAGTGGCTGCCGCTCAAGGACGTTTGCCTCGAATTTTGCCGCTCGCCCATGGCGGCGTTGCTGGGCCGCTGGCGGCCGGGGCCCTCGGGCGCCTTCAAGATGGGACTGGAAAACGGCCTCTATTGCGTCGGTTGCTGTTGGGCGCTGATGCTGCTGTTGTTTGCAGGCGGCGTGATGAATCTCGGTCTCGTTGCGCTGATCGCCGGTTTCGTCATCATCGAAAAGCTGTTTCCCTACGGCCAATTCACCGCGCGCGCCGCGGGCCTCGTATTGATCGCCGTTGGTCTGTGGATACTCGTCACCGACGGCGCGCTGGCTTAGACCCAGCGCTAGCCGCCATTCATCACAACGACGCCGCGCCCACGCAGCGTGCCGGCCAGCATCTGACCGATGGCCTCGCCCGCCTGCTCGAGCGTAAACGTGGTGATCTCCGGTTTGATGCCGTGCGCGACGGCAAATGCAAGCGCGTCCTGAATATCGGTGCGTGAACCAATCAGCGAGCCAATCACGCGACGCTCGGCCAAGATAAAATCGGTCGGCGCGAAGTTGAGCTCATCTTCGGTCACTCCCAGCACAACCAGCGTGCCGTGTCGGCCAAGTCCGGGAAAGCACGCTTTCATGATATCTGCCGATGGCGCGGTGGCCAGAATAACGTCAGCGCCACCGTCCCAGGCCTGCAACGCCTCTGTGACATCGTCCTTTTTGGAGTTGATGAAGAGTTCGGCGCCAAGTTCGCGCGCGCGCGCTTCCTTGTCCGGGCTCGATGAAATGACTGCCACACGCCCGCCCATGGCGCGCGCATAAAGCACGCCCATATGCCCGAGGCCGCCAAGTCCGGTGATGGCGACTTTCTGCCCTGGTTCGAAGCCCGCATGCCGCAACCCGGTGAAAACCGTAAGCCCCGCACACATCAGAGGCGCTGCCACGGCGAAGTCGAGGCCCTCGGGCAGCGCCGAGACATGGCGCGCCGGCGCCAGCATGTATTCTTGAAAGCCGCCGTCCTTGGTGACGCCGGTGATGTCGATCCCGGCGCACAAAACCTCATCTCCCGCCAAACATGCCGGGCAATGTCCGCAGGACGAATAGAGCCACGGCATGCCGACTTTCATGCCTTTTTCCGGCCAATCGACGCCGGCGCCGACCTTCTCGACCACGCCTGCGACCTCATGGCCCGGCACGATCGGGTACGCGGTGATGTCGGTATAGGGAAACGCGCCTTGCTGCACATCGAGATCGCCGTGACAGATGCCGCAAGCCTCGACTTGGATCAACACTTCGCCTGGACCGGGTTCCGGCCGCTCGCGCTCTTCGATGACGATTGGAGCTTTTGCTTTTTCGACGACGGCGGCTTTCATGGCGTCTCCCTCATTTTGTGTCTCCAACTCGCAAGGCCGATCCGATGATCCGCGATCATTGTTATACGCGCATTGTCTCCCATGTGATAATCGGTTAATTTCACAAGATACTATTGCAGGTGAGCAACAATGGATGCTTTCGAGGGCGTGCGCGAGTTTCTCGCAGTCGCAGAAACCCAAGGATTTACATCGGCTGCGCGCAGTCTCGGTGTCTCCACGTCCCATGTGAGCCGCCGTGTTTCAGCGCTGGAAGAGCGGCTTGGTGTGCAGCTTGTTGCCCGCACCACGCGGCGCGTTCGGCTGACCGATGCGGGGGGGGAATATCACCAGCGTTGCGCCGAGATGATGCAGCGACTGGAAGAGACCAACCAGCTGGTATCGGGACAAATGGCCGAGGTTGAGGGTCACTTGCGAGTTTCAGTCGCCGGCATGTTTGCTGAGCATCATATCGTGCCGGCGCTTGCGGGCTTCGCGCGCGAGCATCCAAAGCTTACGGTCGAGATCAATTTCGACACCCACTACGTTAACTTCGTCGACGAACGCATAGATTTTGCGGTTCGTTATGGTGCCATATCCGATTCAAGCCTGATCGCCCGCAAGCTCACAGATCATAGGCGTATCGCCGTCGCTAGCCCTGCTTACTTTGATCGCCACGGTCACCCTAAAAAGCCCCAGGATCTGCGTTTGCACAATTGCCTCGTTTGCGGGGATTACCAACGCTGGCCATTCGAAATGGCCGATGGGTCCGAGGATGTGCGCGTCTCGGGCAACTGGCGCTCCAACAACGAGGCTGCGATTGTCGAGGCCTGCCGAGCCGGCGTGGGGGTTGCCTATCTTCAGCGCGAAAATTTCGGCAACGCCTTGCTCGACGGTGTGCTCACGCCAACGCTGGAGCCCTTTTGGGCAAAAGAGATCAGCTCGTGGATCGTCTACCCAAGCCGCAAATATCTCCCCACCCGCGCCAGAAGGGCGGTCGACTACCTGCTGGATCACTTCCGCGATTGGCAAGAGCCATCGAATCGGAAAATCAAAGCATCCAAGGCTGCAGCTCAGGGTTTGTGAGAATTTTCCTGTCTTCGCACCGGTGCCGGTTGGCGAACGCCGTCGATGTTGCCTCTGAATGCCGACACGTCTCGCATCTCGCATTTCCTTAGCACTCTGGAAACCCAATAGAACGCAAAATGCGGCTGAAACTCTGCCTTGCCGGTTGCCGGCTTCAGCCTCCAGTTGCGCAAGCGAGAAACCGCGCCGCCCTTGCATGGCGGCGCTCTAGACGGCGAAAACGGATCAAGCCCGGATACTGCGATGGCCGATACAGCAACCGCCATTCAAAATGTGCTCGTGGTCGACGACGACCCGGTGCTGTGCTTGTTGGCCGAATCCTACTTCGAGTCCCGCGGCGTTCAGTCCATTTGGATGGCACAGGATGGCAAACAGGCCATTGATGTGCTGTTTGACCGCGCCCGCGAGATCGACTTCATGCTGATCGATCTCAACATGCCCGAACTCGATGGCATTCAGTTCCTGCGCTACCTCAAGAAATGCGACTACACCGGACCCTTTGCGATTCTGAGCGGTGAGTCGGGCGCCGTTGTGAAATCTGCCCAATCGCTCGCCCGCGCGCACAATCTCAACCTGCTGGGGGCGCTCTCAAAGCCCTTCGATTCCAACGCACTGACCCAATTGTTGGACAAATCGAAGATCGCGCCGCGCGAAGCCGTCGCGGCCAAGGATGAACCAGCGCCCGTCACGCCCAGCGACCTTGAAGCGGCGCTGAGTGCCGGCCACATCCTACCCCATTACCAGCCGAAACTTGACGTCAACACCGGCAATGTCACTGGCGCGGAGGCTTTGGCGCGCTGGATTCACGCCGAGCGCGGCGTGATCCCGCCTGACATCTTCATCCCAATGGCCGAGCGCTATGGACTGATCGGTACCCTGACGGACGTGATGTTCCAACGCGCAGTCGTTGAAGCTGCCCATTGGCATCGCGCACCCTGGACCATCAAATGCGCCATCAATTTGAGCGCTCACGTGTTGGCCAATCTCGACTTCCCTGACTTGGCGGCCGAAAGGGTCAACGCTGCCGGATTGGATCGCGGCAATTTCATTTTCGAAATCACCGAGAGCCAAATCCTGCAACATCGCGCCAGCGCCGCTGAAGTTTTGACCAGACTGAGGCTGTTGGGTTTCGAGATCTCGATCGATGATTTCGGCACCGGCTATTCCAACATCGAAAATTTGAGCGAATTCCCCTTCACCGAGTTAAAAATCGACCGATCCTTCGTGCGCGATGCGATCAACGATCCTTTTGCGCGGACCTGCGTCGAGACGAGTGTGCAGCTCGGCAAGCAGCTCGACCTTCGTGTCGTCGCCGAAGGCGTGGAAACGGCGGAAGATTGGGATTTCGTGGCGGCGGCGGGCGTCGACGAGGTGCAGGGCTACTACATCGCCAAGCCGATGCCGGCCGATGCCTTTCGTCAATGGTGTCTGAAACAGATGTGCCAATAGGCACTGCGGCGCCTTGCCTACCGGGCGGCGGCGCCATCGGCGCTGAGCGCGCTCTCAAGACCCTGATCGCCCACCAGCCGGCTGGCCGGCAGCACCAAACCAACCGTCGTGACCGAACCAGGCTCGGAATGAATCAGCAGCCGTCCGCCGTGTCCGTCCGCCGCGATCTTTGCGATCGCCAAGCCAATGCCCAAGCCCTCTTTCGACCGGCAAAACGACATGTCGCCCTGATTGAAGGGCTGCATCAGATCGTTGACCCGCGCGGCCTCGATCCCCGGTCCCGTGTCCTGCACCGTCAAAATTACCGCTCCGCTTTCCGCCAACATGGCGACCACCTGCACTTGCGCGCCTTCGGGTGAGAATTTCAACGCATTCTCGATGATGTGCTCCAGCGCGCGCATGATCAGGTTGGTATCGCAAAGCAACAGAGCGTCTCGTCCGCCCGGTACCTTATCGACAATAACGACTTCATTGGCTTGCCTGCCGGCGCTAGCGCGCTCGATGGCTCCCTCGATCAGATCGCGCAGCGGAATCTGGGCTTCTTGAATCTGCAATTCATTGGCCAGCGAACGGGTCAGCAACAACATGTCGCTCAGCAGTCGGTTGAGACCACCCGCCGCCTCGTGAATATGACCGGCATAATCTTTGTAGCCTGGCGCGCCCAGCGGTCCCTCGATCTCATTGACCAACAATTTGGTGAATCCCAGTATCTGGTGCAGCGGCGTGCGAAATTCGTGGGTCACCACCGAGAGAAGATTGCTCTTGAGCTGGCTAGCGCTTTCTGCTGCGCGCCGGGCAAGACGCATCTCGCCTTCCTGCTTGCTCGCCCGCAGGACATAGCGGACGTGATGATCGAGCAGCGTCCAATTGATCGGCTTGGCGCAAAACGAAGTCGCACCGGCCGCGAAGGCGCGCTCGATCGAGACATAGTCATCGCTGGTGGTCATCACGATAACCGGCATGTGGCGGCTCTCACGGCTCAGGCGCACCGCATTGATCACATCGAACCCATCGGCGCCCGGCATGCTGAGATCCGTGATCAGCAGATCGAACTTACTTTCGCCGATCTTGCGGATCGCTTCGAGGCCCTCGCTGGCGGTCTCCACCTGGAAGCGCCCGTTCGAGAGAGACGTCGTAGCCAATTCGCGAAGCACCGGATCGTCATCCGCGATGAGGATCCGTGCGCCCTTGGCGATTCCACTTGTGTTTAGCTGACCGTCCATTGACTCGCCGATTTCGCCTTCCAATCAGTGCCAGCCCAAAATACGAGCCAAATCTTAAGAACAAATTCACCATACGAGCCCGTTCGCCAAAAATCGGATAGGCCCAAACGGTCGAATCTTGCCCGCGGCGTCTTGCGCGCATGCGATTGTGCTCGGCGCAGATTCTTTGCCAGCTTTGGCAATTTGAATTTCGAACCATCTTTGCGTTTGATATCATTCGATATCCGGATTTGGACTTGCACCGGTCCGGCACTCGAAAACCGCAGATTGTTGAGACCCGTTATGCGTCGTGCCGCAGGCTCGAAGACGGCACAGAGTCAGTTCGAAGGAGCATCCCGATGAACCCGAAGATCATCGCCTTGCTTGAGCAGATTGATCATCTTGAAGGCAAACTCGAAGATGAATTTGAAAAGAGCAGAATCGAATTGAAGGTTGCCGGCGAGAATGGGCCGGTCGTCTTCAAACCGGCGACGCTGCGCCAGCATTTGGAGCTCAAGACCGGCCTTCTGGATTACCTGCTGGGCCTGCCGTTCCTGTTTCTGCTGACGGTACCGGTGATATACTCGATGGTCGTGCCCATCGTCCTGCTGGATCTGGCGGTGATGCTTTATCAGGCCATTTGTTTTCCGATTTTCGGCATCGAGCGCGTGCGCCGGCGCGACTATATGGTGCTCGACCGGCGCCATCTGGTGTACCTGAACGGGCTGGAGAAATTCAACTGCCTGTATTGCTCCTACGCCAACGGCATGATCGGATTCATCCGCGAGGTAACCGCCCGCACCGAGAAGGTCTGGTGCCCCATCAAGCACGCCCAGCGCGTGCACTACGCCCACAGCTATTACGCCAAGTTCAGCGACTATGGCGATGCAACCGCCCACCGGGACTGGCTCGACGGCTTCCTGGAAGAATCCATTCTTTGGCCGAGCCGCCACAAAGGCAGAAAGCTCAGAAAGCCGGATTCGGCGTCGTCTTAGACAATCTGGCGAAAATGCTTGTGAGAGCGGAACGCGCCGGCGCGCTCTAGGCGACGACGTCGCCGACGGTTGCGGCTTCACCGCCATTGTCAACGATCACGCTCACGCCGTTGTCGGCGTTGAAATAGGCCACCGTGGTGAATTGGCCAGAGCCGGTCGGATCGATTTGAAGCTCATCGACCGCCATATCGCTGTCTGAGTTTTCGATGTTGACGTAATTGCCGAGTTCTTCGGTGTCCAAATCAAGCGAGACTAGTCCGCTGAGATCAATCTGGTCGCCGCCGTCAAAGTCATAATCGGCAATGAAGTCCGCGATCGTCTCGCTGTTGAGCACGAAAATATCAGAGCCAACGCTGCCAACCAGCACGTCGGCGATGCTGGCCTCGCCCTCGAGCGTGTCGTTGCCCGATGTGCCCTGCAAAACGTTGCCGACTTCGTCGCTGTCCAGCACGATTGTCAGATTCGCCGTAGAGGCGTCGCCATCGGCGTCGGTGATCGTGTACTGGAAATTCTCATAGGGCAGCATGACGTCTTCGTCGGAGTCGCCGCCTTCGAAATAGTCGCCGTACTCGCCGTCATAGGCCGGCTCGTATTGCCAATCGCCTGCCTTCAGTTCTCCGTCGTCGGCAAATTGGAAGGAGAAATGCCCGCCCAACTGGGTCATGACGTGCAGAGTACCGCCGTCGGTCATGAAGAACGGAATGCCATAATCGCCTGTGAAATACGGAAGTCCGCCGTCGCCGCCGGGCAACGCGCCGTCGAATTGGGCCAAGGTGTTGAGGTCAAATTGGAAATTTCCTGGTGGAAATCCTTGGCCCTCCGGTCCGTTGATGCTCTCGCCGTCATACGTGTAGGTCACGCCGTCGATCACGATTGAGGTGACGCCGCCTGGACCGTCCGCGCCGAAATCGTCGGCGCCGTCACCAGTAATGACGTTTTGCGCCCCGGGAAGCGTGCCGGTGAGGGTTTCGATAAGCGCGCCCTCATCGGTGACGAAGATCGGATTGGAACCTGCATTGTCTGGTTGCCAGGCGATCGGATCGAGCGCGTTTTCGTTGTTCTGCAGCCCATCGCCAATGCCGACCGCAAAGGCCTCTTCGACACCGTTTTGCGCCAGGAACGCTTCCCATGCCGTCTGCTGTTCTGCGCTGATGGCACTGTTGGGGACGCCATCCGACAGGAAGTAAATGAGTGTCTGATCGGCATCAGAGAGGCCTGGCGTCCAATTGGTCATCGTCGCATCGAGCGCGGCCTGAAAATTCGTGCCGCCGCCGGCCTGAAGGCCATTGACATAGTCGATCGCCGCCTCGGCGCTCTGGAACGTCATCGCTGTTGCGGCGCCCGCAAACGCCACGATCATCACTTCGTTGACGACCGCATTGGCGAAGAGCTGGCGGATCGCCTCTTGGGCCAGTGCCAGCCGCGTGTTGAAGCCGGCGACATTTGGATTGGAATTCATGCTGCCCGAGATATCGAGCATGACCACCATGTCGACGCTGTCCCGCGCGCCGTCATCGGCCACCGCAACGTCACCCACCGCGGTCGGCGCGTCGTCACCGATTGTGAAGGTCACTTTTCCATCTGCCGTCGCACCATTTGGCGCTACAATGGTGAAGGCGAACTCGATGTCGAGAGAATCCGTGTCGATAATGTGGTCGACCGCGCCGAAAAGCGTGATCTTGAAATCACCACTCGTCGTATCGAGCGTGATGCTAAAAATTGCTTCCTCACCGGCAAAAGCCGTGAGAATTTTGAATTCTCCGTTGCTCTCCACCTGATAGACCAACGGCGTGCCACCACTGGTGACCTGATTTCCGTCGGCATCGAGAACCGGTTGGCCATTCAATCCAGCGAAACCGACAATTCCCGGACCAGACGAGCCGAAAGCAAACGGCAAACTGCCTTCGAGCATCGCATCATCGGTGCCGATGTCACCTTCATCCAAGGCGAATTTGATGCCGCCCGCCTCAAGCTTCGCCTGCAGGATGGCCGCCTTGATAAACGGCAGCTTGAGCAAAGATTCGATGAACTGAACGAACAGCTCGGCCGGCAACAGGAGTTGAACGGGTGTCACATCGGGTGACGTCGGCTGCGGCGGGCCGAAATTGATTTCCTGCACTGGAGGCGGAACGAAATTGGGCGAGCCCGTCAGGGGCTGGCCTTGGGTATTTGGTCCAGCTTCCGGTCCATCCGTCGAAGAATAGAAATTATGCAACAGATTGGTCAGGTTCTGATCAAAGGCCAATTCGCCCGGCGACTTGGCCGAGAGCACCAGCATGCCGCCTTCCGACAGCGTGATCTTGGAGAAGATCGTGCGCAGGACCGTGTAGAGTTCGCCGTTCAAATTGTTGAAGACCTGAATGAAGCCGACATGGCCGTCGGGATCTTGCGTCAGCGTCAGCCGGCCGCCGGCCGCGCTCACATCGACGCCGATGATCGACGTGCCGCGCACGCCCATTGTCGCGATCGGCGTCTGGATCTTCATGTCGCCGGTGGGCGCCACTTCGCCGGCCAGCAGCGAGAAAGTGCCCTCAAGCACGTTCAAAAGCGCCGAATTGTCCGTACCGTTGGGGTCAAAGACGAATTCGCTCAGGATCAGCTTGCCCGATTCCTGCAGCGTCAAAAGCGTCCCGTCAGCGAGCTTGACGCCAACGAGCGCGCTTTTGCCCGTTTCGATGACATCGCTTTGGAACACCAGATCGCCCACCGCCAGCTGCTGGCTGGTGCCATCGGCGTGCTGGACGCTGACCGACCCTTCCAGCGACTCCACCTTGCCGATCGAGTCAGCCGTCTGGCCTGGTCCGGCCTGGGCGTATTGGCCCGGAAACATCGGTCCCGCCAGCAATTCCACGGTCGCGCCATCCAAAACGGCGGTGTTCGGCGCCATCAGGGGCTGCGGTGTGCCGCTGCCGAAATATCCGGTGATCAGCATCTCGCTGCCGTCGGGCGCGGTCAATTTGAGATCAGTGGGTCCAGAGCGCTCGAATTGGGCGCCAAACATAAGCGCCGCGTCAGGCACCTGAACGGGTCCCTCGCCGGCTTCAAAAAGCGCGGTTTCCTTGAACTCAGCCGTGTGTTTTGAGTAAGCCATGCGGTGTTATCGCCGGTGTGCCCTCTGTGCCCGTTTCTCACGGGCGTCCCGTCGATGCCGAAAAATTTGACATCGTTGTGTTCAATTAACCCCAGCTTTAAGACGCAACTGAGGCAATTTCGCGATTGTTGCCTGAGGTTTATCTCTCCGGGGCGCCTCGAACTCTGCGACCTGTGCGCCGCCGGATGCAACCACCCGATCATCCGTCCGTCTGCCGCCTGGGTAGAGATCGTCAGTACAGTGAATTAATCGGGATTTTCCAATCACTTATGCACACAATGCGCGATTGTGTCATATCGGTCACAGAGTGAGTCTTATTTGCCCGACGCGGCGCGACTCAGCTTGCCCAAGCGCAAGACTCACTGGCAAGTTGCTAGATCGGAAGAGTTGTCAAATTGGCAACGACGCCGTTTCTATGACGGGCGAGCACAAAAACAAAAGCAAAATCAAGTGATTCGCGTAGCAGGTGTGGGAACTGAAGTGGCCGTGGCTGGTACAGTATCAGGGAAGCTGAGCCGACTGGGTCGATGGCTCGCGAGCACGAGTCTCGCGGCGGTCATGTTCTGCTGCGCCAGCGCTCCGGCCGCCGCCATCTCGCTTGAGGAAGCCGTCAAGGTCGCGCTGGAAGCCAATCCGGAAATCGGCGAAGCGGTGGCAAACCGCGAAGCCATCGAGTTTGAGCTCAAGCAAGCCAAGCGCCTTTATTTGCCGCAAGTCGATCTGGAGAGCCGCTACGGCGTGCAGAAATTTGACAGCACGACGACGCGCCCCAGGGGCCAAGACGACAAGCCATTCCAACGCCGCGAAGCCAATGTCGTCGTTCAGCAGTTGCTCTTTAACGGTGGCGAGCGCCGCGGCGAAGTGCAGCGCCAGGCCTCGCGCGTCGATGGCGCATCGCACCGAGTCTATGAGCGCTCCGAATTCACCGCGCTCAACGTAATTCGCGAATATCTCGAAGTGGGCCTGCAGCAACGTGTTGTCGGATTTGCCGACGACAATCTTGCCTATCACCGGCGGATGCTTGGCAAAATCAAAGAGGGCACGCAAGCCGAGGCCATCAGCGTGGCCGACCGCCAGCAAGCCCAAGAGCGCGTGTTCAGCGCCGAATCGCGTCTGGTCCAAGCGCAAGAGGATTTGAACTCCGCCAAGATCAGGTTCTTCAAATTGGTCGGCCAGCCGCTCGATCATTATATCGAGCCCTCGAGCATCAACGGCTACCTGCCGCCCAACCTTTCCAAAGCGATCGGCGTCGCCCGCCAAAACAGCCCGACCATCAAGGTCGCGACGGCCGATCTGGACACAGCCTATGCGCTGAAGAAAAAGGCGAAAGCCGAGTATTTCCCGGAAGTCGGCATCGAACTTCGCGGCCGCACCGGTGAAGATCTGGAGGGCGTCGACGGCCACGAGAACGAGCTGCGGGCCGAAGTGGTGATGCGCTGGAACATCTTTAAGGGCGGCATCGATCTGGCCAACGATCAAGAGCAACTCCGGCGCATCGACGAAGAGCGCTTCGGCCTGCGCAAAGCCCATCGCGATGTCGAGGAGGCCGTTCGGCTGTCTTGGGATCGCTACATGAAACAGCGCCAGCGCCAGATTCATCTGCGTGATCAGCTTTCGATGTCCAACAAATTGGTCGATGCCTATACCGAACAATTCGATGTCGGCGACCGTTCGCTGCTCGATCTCTTGAACACCCAAAACACCCGTTTCAACACGCAAGTCACGCTGGAGACGGCGCGCAACGCCCTGACTTTCGCCGAATATCGCATTCTGGCGTCGGTCGGTGTCCTGCTACAGGTGATCAACACGCCGGCGCCCGATCAATCCGACGGTTATGCCCGCCAGTGGGTGCACGCGCCCGAGACGCCTGAGGCCGAGACCCAGACCCGGATTTCGCCGTTCCGCAATCAACCCTGAAGTTTACGATGATAAGCCGTTGAAATGACGGACCCAGCGAATACGTGATAAGTTCGCAGGTTCACATTTCTGGCGATTGTTGGGGTTGTCGTGAGTCTTACTCAAAGCGGCGCGGGGGC
>JAJFHN010000021.1 GCA_021775595.1 Hyphomicrobiales bacterium | reverse complement strand
CACCGATTCGCCCAATTGAACAATATTATGGGAAAACGCCGCCGCCACCCCGAAAAACAGCTTAACGGCAAAAAAACGACTGCTGCCCAGGCGTTTGGCCACCGCGCTGCCGAAGGCCAGCATCCACAGCCCATTGACCAGCAAATGCACGGCGCTGCCGTGCACCAGCATGTACGTGCCAAATGAGGTTACATCGGCAATCGATCCGCCCGGCAATTCGGCGGCGCCGGCCGAATAACGCGCAGGAATGAAGGCCAGGGTGAGCAGGAGGCGCAAACGCTCCTCCCAAGGCAGCAGGTTCAACCCAACATAGACGGCAACCAGCACACCCAGCGCGATCAACACGCTTGCCGGCACGTTGAAGATGGGATTGCGGGGCCGGTCCATACCTCCGCGGTCGTGCTGCATCATTGAGGCATTCCCTCCCGGACCCACGCGCCGAACGCGCCAGCGCGCGCGCACCCATGCCTAATGCTTTGCGCGCCCGCAAGCAACTTTGGCACGGCACCTGCTCAACACACAGCCAACAGGGCGATCAGAGCATCGCCTGTACCAAAATGGGAAGGACGCGGTGTCCGGCCCAAAACGACAAATAGGGTTGGTGTATGTCGGAACAAGTAATGCAACTGCAGACGAGCAGATCTCTTTATGCGTATTGGAATGGCGTTCGCGGCTGCCGATTGGCGCCACAGCGGTTTGAGATCGAACCGTCGCGTATTTCGGATTTGCTGCCGGAAACCTTCATTTTGGACTGCGACAACGTCTCCAGTTACCGGTTTCGGCTGGCTGGTACGCGGATTTGCGATCATTTGGGCCGCGAATTGCGGGGCATCAATCTGCTCGATTTGTGGAGTGCCGACGACCGAGAAGCCCTCGACAGCTTGCTCAATGGCGTCATGACCGATGGCGCGGTGGGCGTCGTATCTTTCGAGGCAGTGGCCGATGCCGAGCGCAGCGCCCGCTTCGAGATGACGCTCATGCCGCTGATCCATTCAAGCCGGTCGGTCAATCGGCTGCTTGGCAGCATGACGGCCGTGGAGCCGCCCTATTGGCTGGGTTCGGTGCCGATCCATCACCAGCTAATCAACCAGGTCGACCTCGTGTTCCCTGGCGGCATGCCGCATTTCCTGCAAGACGGCGATGTGGTGGAAGCGCCAATGTTTGCCCATGGCTCCGGTCACACCATCGCGGGCGATGCCCGGCGCAGGTTTCGCGTCATCGAAGGCGGGCGCTCGAGCACCGACGGGGTGACGCGCTGAGGCAAGCCAAGACCGGTCGGTCGCGCTCGAACGGCGCCATTTAGCGCTTCGTTAAGGCGCAAACCTTACAATCCCGGGGCTCATCACGTTTTGCCCGAGCGCTCGAGGATTCGACCCCATGGGCCTGCCCATCGACAGTCATATTTCCAGCGACGACGACGAGGCGCTACGTCCGTCAAAATCGGCTATACGCGCTCTGCGCTCGATCGCTGCCGGCAAATACGAATTCGTGGACGAAAACCGCAACCACCAACGGGTGCCATTGCGGCTGCTTGGCCGCTTCATGCGCGCCGACAAGAAGGAATATCCCTGTCAGGTGTTGAATATGTCGCCCGGCGGCGCAGCACTGCTGGCGCCGGCTCCAGGGGAACTCGGCGAGCGGATCGTGGCCTATATCGACCATATCGGCCGCATCGAAGGCTCGCTGGTTCGCAATTTCGACGGCGGTTTCGCCATCAAGATCCAAGCGTCCGACCATAAGCGGGAAAAAATCGCAAACCAGCTGACCTGGTTGGCAAACCGCGAACAGCTCGATCTGGCCGAAGACCGGCGGCACGAACGCCTTATTCCGCGCAAGACCCAGTCAAAGATCGTGCTTGAGGACGGCAGCGAGCACGTTTGCAAGATTCTCGACGTGTCGCTTTCGGGTGCCTCGATCGAGCTCAGCCTGAAGCCGAGGATCGGGGCGAACATTACGTTTGGCAAAATGCGCGGCCGCGTGGTGCGCTACCATGACCGCGGAATCGGCATCGAATTTACCGACGTCCAGCACCCCACGACGATCAAAAAACAGTTCGGTTGATATCATCGGTGCATTTATTTGCACCCGATCTGATTTTTTTCACCACCCAAACACCCGCTGTTTCATCGACCTGACGCACACCGCTGTGGCCCATTGGCAACCGCGTCCGACGCGCTACCAACCGCGACAATGCGATCAATTTTCCCTGTTTTCAGCCAATTATGTCCGAGAGAGGCGCTCGATAGAGATCGCTAAAATTTTAATCAAATCCAGTATTATAAAATTTTATACAAAGTAATCCCAAATACATATCGTATATTCCTAGAATATCTCGACGTTGATTTCCTGATTGTCAAATCCTCTATGGGATAGTCGGTCCCATCACGGATGACGGAAGCGGAAAAAACAAAATAACCGCTTTTATTGGACTATCAGGGGGCGACAATGACTAAGGTTGGGATCTATATCTCTATTATACTTGGATTTGCCACAGTTACGACTGAGGTACACTCGGAAATTTCAGAATGGCGCAACGGCCAAAGCGTGGGCTCGCCTTATATGCGCAGCTACGGACACGCCTTGCCGCCGATCGGACATGTGGGCTTTTGCCGCCGCAATCCGACCGAATGCGCCACGCTGACCGATGACAGCGAACGGGTCGAGCTCACAGCCAAACGTGAGCGGGATCTGCGCGAGGTCAACGATCTGGTCAACCAATTGGTGAAACCGGAAAGCGATCTGCAGCTCTACGGCCGGCTCGAGCACTGGACCTATCCCAACGACAAGGGCGACTGCGAGGACTATGTGCTGCTGAAGCGCAAGCTGCTGCTTGAGCGCGGCTGGCCCTCAAGCGCCCTGCTGATCACGGTCGTGCGAGACGAACATAACGAAGGCCACGCGATTTTGACGGCGCGGACCAGCAGCGGCGACTTCGTTCTCGATAACAAGCGCAAGAGCGTCATGGTCTGGAACGACTCCGGCTACACCTTCATCAAGCGCCAGTCGTTCAACGATCCGATTTCATGGGTGTCATTGATGCCCCCCGGCCTGCCGCAAGAGGCAACGCTTTCGGGCACGAGAGCGCGCTAACGGCACGGGATTAAACAACACAGAAGAGATTCCCTCGGCCCGGCGACCATCCCCCCTCCCCGACCTCACCGGGCCTCACTGAGAGCCGGCCTCGAAAGAGCGCCGGCTCTTTTTTTTCGCTTTGGACACGGTGTTTGGGGTGGCCGCGCAATAATCGCTCGTATTAGGCGAACAGGCCGGCGCGCACCAAGAGTTCGAGCATGATGATGCCGGAAAAAAAGCTCCACAGGCTGGCGATTATGGCCGAAAGCGCCAACCAATAGGGCGGCCGGCCAAGCAGAGCGCCTTTGATGGCGTTTCGCATAAGGATCGCAGGTCCGGCAAAGACGCGGACAAGCACCGCAAAGACCACTGCAAAGCCGTATCCAGCGCATTCAAACCGTAACGGCCTGCCCGTGACGAGCTGATGCAAACTGGCGCTCATGCCGGCGAAAACAAAGCCCACAGCCATAATGTAGGCGCAAAAAATGGCGTCTGGAAACAACAACGCAAACCCCCTGGTGCACTGGGTACTCGTGCGACCAGTGTGCCATGCGGGTTTCGGCACGCACCTGTATTCTTAGCAAAGGGTTAAAGCGGCCGCGGCGACCAAGGCCAATCAAGTGGTCAGGTCGAAATCCAGGATGGCCATCTGAAACTGATAGGACAGATCGTCGTCCTCATCGTCGCGGAAGATGATGCCGATGAATTCCTCGCCGATATAGACCTCGGCTGAATCCGTCTTTTGCGGGCGCTGGCGCACCTGAATGCTCGGAAGCTCAAAGGTCCGCTGAAAATAGCGCTCAAGCTTCAAGATTTCTTCTGGACTCACGACGGCTTCCCTTCGTTCTTCTGCGATCGATTGTTTGTAATGCTGTTTTTGCGCCAGCGCCAGAGCGTGGCGGGCGATGGAGCGCGCTCAACTAGGCGTCGTCCTCGCCGGACTCCGGATCGAGCGTCTGATCCATGGCGCGCGCGGGTTCGGGGCACTTGGCACAGCCGACGATTTTGGCCGGAACGCCTGCAACCGTGCGGTTGGCGGGCACGTCATTGAGAACAACGCTGCCTGATGCGATGCGCGAGCAATTGCCGATGGTGATGTTGCCCAGGATCTTGGCGCCCGCGCCGATCATCACGCCGCGGCCGATCTTGGGATGGCGGTTGCCCGTCTCCTTGCCGCTGCCGCCAAGGGTGACCGAATGTAGGATCGAAGCGTCGTCGCCGATCTGCGCCGTTTCGCCGATAACAACGCCCGAGGCGTGATCAATCATAATGCCGCGGCCGATTTGGGCGGCTGGATGGATGTCGACGTTCAGCACCCGCGAGACCTGGCTTTGGAGATAGAGGGCAAAATCACGCCTCTGTCCGCTCCAGAGAATATGCGCAAAGCGATGGGTCTGGAGGGCGTGGAAGCCTTTAAAATAGAGCAGCGGCTCGATGAAGCGGTTGCAGGCTGGATCGCGGTCGGCGACGGCGGCGAGATCGGCGCGCACGACATCGCTCAATTTCGGATTCTCAGAAATCACCTCGGTGAAGAGCTGATGCAGCGCGTCGGCGTCAATGTCGGGATGGGCCAAGCGGTGGGCCAGACGATGGCAAATGGCGTCTTCCAAGCGGTCGTGGCTCAAAACGGTAGCGTGCACGAAACTTGCGAGCGCCGGATCATTGATCACGATCGCTTCGGCCTCATCGCGTATCTGCATCCATTGCGGATCACAGGTATCGAGCTTGGGCCTTAGGTTTGACCTGGATTGCGCCATGCCACTCGTCTCCACTTCGCCGTTCGGTCTCCGCCGCGCGTGGGCTTCAACATGTGTATCCTAACATGGAAATCAACGCCTTGGCTTCAAGCGCGAAATTTCTCCGTAAACGCGCCGGCGGGCTATGATGCGTCTCATTTGGCCCGCTCCAGCGGCGTTTCTTTCGCGATAATCCCCCCAGCATAAGGAGAAAACGTGTCCAAACCGCAAACCAGCCCCGAGCAACGGGGCCGCGTCCGCGGACAGGCCGAAGGCGCGCTGTTCTGGCTGACATTCGAGAACGAAGCGCGCATGAACGCGCTGAACGAAGAGATGTGGGCGGCGCTGCCCGGCCTTATCGGGGAGGCCGAGGCCGACGACGACGTGCGCGTGATGATCCTGCGCGGCGCCGGCAGCAAGGCCTTCAGCGCCGGCGCCGATATATCGGAATTTGGCACCCAGCGCACCGGCAAGGCGGCCAAGGCCTATGATCGGCTCAATCAGGCGGCATTCGACGCGCTGGCCAACTGCACCAAGCCGACGCTCGCCATGATTTCGGGCTTTTGCATGGGCGGCGGCCTGGAGTTGGCGCTCTGCTGCGACCTGCGGCTGGCCAGCGACGACGCGCAATTCGCCATTCCCGCAGCCAAGCTCGGCATCGGTTACAATCCGCGCTGGTTTCGCCCCCTATTGGCGGTGGTTCAGGCAGCCAAACTGAAGGACCTAATCTATACCGGACGCCGGCTGGATGCGCGCGAAGCGCTCGCCATCGGCATGGTCAACGAGGTGTGCGAAGCCGACGAATTCGAGGCGCGCACCCAAGCGATGGCCCAAACCATCGCCGCCAATGCGCCGCTGTCGATCCGCGCGGCCAAGCAAGCCATCGACGCCCATGCCCAGGCGCTCAGCTCAGACCAATTTGCGGAGCTCGACGCGCTGGTCGAAGCGTGTTTCGACAGCGACGATTATCGCGAAGGTCAGGCGGCCTTCGCCGAGAAGCGGCCGCCGCGCTTCCGCGGCCGTTAGCGCCATCCCACCTGCCGTTCAGGGCCGGGCCGCCAGGAATTCCAAAACGCCCGCCTTGTAGGTCTTGTCGCCAACGGCCTTCATGTGATCGCGGCCCGCGATTTCCAACGCCTTTGCGCCCGGAATAAGCTTTGCCAGTTCGCTGGCTGAGCCGCCGATCACGTCCTTGCTGCCAACGGCCACCAAGACCGGTAGCGCGAGCGCGCCAAGCTCCTCGGCGCTGATCTTATCGCGGGAAGCGCGGATGCAGGCGGCAAGGGCCTTTAGGTCGCTTCCGGTGGCCTCGGCGAAGAGCCGAAATGTGCGCGCAGTGGGGCTCGCCACGTCCTCGATGCTGGGGGCCTCAAGGGCCCGGGCGATCGGGCCGCCGCCGCCCAAACCGCGCACCATATTGATGCCCAGACCGGCGAAGACGGCGCTTCGAACCCGCGCGGACTGGCCCATGGCAAGAAAAGCGCAGATGCGCGCGCCCATCGAGTAGCCCATGACGTCGGCGCGTTCGATATCGAGATGATCCAGCAAGCGGCCAACGTCCTGGGCCATCAGCGGCGCGCCATAGAGCGCTTCGTCATACAGCTTCTCGCTCTGGCCATGACCGCGATTGTCGAACGCTATGACCCGGTAGCCCGCCTGGGTGAGCGTCTTGACCCAGCCCGTCGCGATCCAATTTACGCTCACATTGGAGGCAAATCCGTGCACCAGCACCACCGGCTCGCCAGCGCCCTCGTCGATAAAAGCGATTTCAATGCCGTCTGATTGAAAGGTCTGCATTTGGCTCCCCATGGCCTTGGCCCATACCCCTATCAATTGGCCGGTGCAATGATTATGCTCCGCCGCTCAAGGCGCGACTCAAACGCGATCTGGTGCAAAAATGGCAGAATCGGCGATCGTTCACATCCACAACAATTCCGGCGCGGAAACGATCCGCATCGGCGTCAGTGAGTTCAAATGCACCGGCGCAAAGCCGCCCTTCGACCACCCGCATATCTATTTGGAGATGGGCGGCGAGGACGAAATCGTCTGCCCCTATTGCTCCACCCGATTCGTATGCGATCCGCTGATCGCGCCTTACCGTTCCGACCCGCCCGATTGCCTTTACGACATCGACGAGACCGGCTGAGACACCACCTGGCTGACCATGACCGACAGGGTGCATGAGGTTGGTGATGACGGCGCAATTTTGGTGGCGGGCGGCGGCATTGCGGGCCTCGCCAGCGCCATCGCGCTGGGGCGCATCGGCCGCAAGGTCCAGGTTCTGGAACGCGCACCGGCTTTCGAAGAGGCAGGCGCCGGCATTCAGCTTGGTCCCAACGCCAGCCGCATCCTCGCCGACTGGGGCGTCTGGCAGGCGCTGGAGCGCGATCTGGTGCTGCCCGAGACGCTGCACATTCATGACGGCTTAAACGGCGCCCGGCTGACCAGCCTGCCGCTGGGGGAGCTGGAAAACCGCTTCGGCGCGCCCTATGGCGTCGTCCACCGGGCCGATCTCCAGCGCGCACTGTTGAAAGCAGCGCGCGCACTCAAAGGCGTCTCCATCACCACCGGCTTCGAGGCAACCAGCGCGCAACAAGGCGGTGGCGGCGTCATGCTCAGCGGGCGCGACGGCCGGACGATGAAAGGTGCGGGTCTGATCGCGGCGGACGGGGTTCATTCAACGCTGAGGCAAGCGCTGGGGATCGCCGAGCGGCCGCGATTTTCCGGCAAGACGGCCTGGCGGGCCCTGCTGCCAGCCAAAGCCCGGCCGGACGGGTTTGCCGCGCGCGACATGGGCCTGTGGCTCGGGCCGCGGGCGCATCTGGTGCATTACCCCGTTACCGGCGGCAAGCAGCTCAATCTCGTGGCGGTGATCGATGAAGACTGGCGCGAAGAAAGTTGGGATGGTCCCGGCGCGCGCGACGAACTCCTAAGCCATTACGGCGACTGGGCAGCGCCTGCGCGCGGCCTCGCCGCAGCACCGAAGACTTGGCGCAAATGGGCATTGGCCGAAATGGCGCCGCTTGCCCGCTGGGGCGCGGGACGGATCACGCTCATTGGCGATGCGGCGCATCCGATGCTGCCTTTCCTGGCCCAAGGCGGCGCGATGGCGATCGAGGACGCGGCCGAACTGGCGCATACGTTTGAAGCAGGCGCCGATATCGAACACGCCTTCGCGCGGCTTTATGAGGATCGCCAGGCGCGCACCACCCGCCTGCAAGGCCGGGCGAGACGCTTAGGCCAGATCTATCATTTGGGCGGTGTGGCGCGGTTTGCGCGCAATTTGGCGCTCAAGGCACGCAGCCCGCAGGCGCTGCTGGGCGATCTCGACTGGCTCTACCGGGCGCGCATCGGGGCGGCCTGACCCAAGCCGGAAGCGCCGGGCACGGCGACCGCCACCTGGCCGTCGATGGGCTGATTGGCCGGGGCTTCGGGCTCGAGCATGGCATTCCTTGGATAGCCCAGCCCCGAGAAGCGCAGAATGACGCGGCGGGTCGGCGCGCGGCCGCCGCCGCTGGTGACGATCAGATCGCGCCAGCCTTGGTGTTCCTCGCGGGTGACGATGACCGGCGGCTTGACGCTGACGGTGCGGAAGACCGGCTTGTAGCCCCGGCCATCGGCCTTGAAAATGGCGAGCGAACAGCCGGTCGACTTGCACCAGTCCTTGCCCTCAAACAGCACCAGCACCTCGCCGACGCCATCGCCATCAAGATCGACGCCCTGGAGCTTATAGGGCCCCTTGGCGCGCTTCTTGTTGATGCGGTAATTCTCGATGTCGCGTTCGGCGAGCTTGCGGTCGACGGGCACCAGAACGCTCGAAGCGCCGGCCATACCATGGGGACCGGCGTCGAGCTGGAGAGGCCCATTGCGGTCTGGCCCGGCGCCAGCGCTCGTGCCCGAGCCGCGGCAGCCGCTCAAGGGCGCCACCGCCAGCAGCGATAACGCCAACAAGCTCGCGCATTTGGCCAAAGCCCTCGTCATTGCCTTATCGTCACTTTCACGCGCCAGATCCAACCAGAGCCTCACGATAACGCCAAAGATGGGCCATTTGGGGATCGAAGGCCAGAACTTGCGGGTGGTTAGCGGCGGTCAGATGAGCCGAACCGGCAGGCAGACTCTTCTTGCACGCCAATAAAATCTGATATGGTGCGACTCGGTGGCCGCCGGCCAGCGTAACCCGCGGCGAGTACGGTTCTTTCGATGGCCCTTCGGGGCGATCAATCAGGCCGATGAGGCGTATCATCAGTTTAAGCCGGTAAACGCTAATCCCTGCATTCCCTCTAGGTGATTGGCGCGGCCGGCGGCCATCACCAAACCCTTACGCAAATCGCCGTCAAAGAAAGTGGTGCGGACGGGGGGACTCGAACCCCCACGAGGTTTCCCTCTCAGGATTTTAAGTCCTGTGTGTCTACCAGTTCCACCACGTCCGCATTGGCGACTTTATGCGACGGGCCTGCCCTCTTTTCAACGCGCGCGTTTCATATCGCCCGCTCACCATGCAATTGCATCTGGCTGGCGAGGCCCTATCTCCGTTAGACTTAGGCAATGAGAGCGGCGATGACGGCCGTCTGCCCGAAGACCTCAGAAAGGACACACGATGGCTTATTTGAAATCCGGCACACCGCTTCTGGCCCTGCTGCTGGCAGCCATTGTCCTGCTGATGGCGGCGGCGCCCTCAGAGGCCGGCCGGCGCTATCGCGGCTACAGCCTCATTACGGTGCAGAGCAACTTCACGGCCGATACGGCAACGGCGCCGGTGCGGCGCGCGCGCTATGGCTGGGAGGTGCGGCTGCCGAGCGGCATGTGGATCCCGTGCGAATTCAACTGCCACTATACGCTGCGCAACAACACCGTCGATTTCTGGGAGCGTTTCAACCAGAACTCCAACGGGCGCTAGGTTCCAGACCCCTGCGCGCGGCGTTAGCCGGATTTCGGCTTTGCCTTGGTCTTGGGCAAGCTCAAGCGGATATGGAGTTCTTTCAGCTGCTCGGGCGAGGCCTCCGAGGGCGCGCCCATCAGCAGGTCTTCGGCCTGCTGGTTCATCGGGAACATGGTCACTTCGCGGATGTTGTCGGTGCCGGCGAGCAGCATAACGATGCGGTCGAGGCCCGGCGCGATGCCGCCATGGGGCGGCGCGCCAAAACGCAAGGCACGCAACATGCCGCCAAACTCCTTCTCCACCACATCGGCCCCATAGCCCGCGATTTCGAAGGCCTTGAGCATGATCTCGGGCACGTGGTTCCGGATGGCGCCGGAGGAGAGCTCAACGCCGTTGCAGACGATGTCGTATTGGTAACCCAGCACGTCGAGCGGGTCCTTGCTCTCGAGGGCCTCCAGGCCGCCCTGGGGCATCGAGAAGGGATTGTGGGAGAAGTCGATGCGCTTGTCGTCCTCCTTCCACTCGTACATGGGAAAATCGACCACCCAACAGAACTCAAAGCAGTCGGTCTGGGTGAGCTCCAGGTCGCTTGCGATGCGGTCACGGGCGCGGCCGGAGAACTCGACAAAATCCTTCGGAATGCCGGCGACGAAGAAGACGGCGTCGCCGTCGGTGAGGTCAAGTTCCTGGCGGAGCTGATCGGTTTGCTTCTCGCCCAAATTCTTGGCGACGGGGCCGGCGCCCTCGCCGTCGCGAAAAAAGATGTAGCCCAGCCCCGGCTGGCCCTCGCCTTGGGCCCAGGAATTCATCCGGTCGCAAAAAGCGCGTGAGCCACCACCCTTGGCTGGTATCGCCCAGACTTCGGCGTTTTCGGTCCATTCGCGGCCCGAAGCGTGCTTCTCCAACAAGCCGGCGAAGATCTTGAAGCCGGAGCCCCTGAAATGATGGCTGGCGTCGCTCATCTCGATCGGGTTGCGCAGATCGGGTTTGTCGGTGCCGTAAAGGCGCATGGCGCGCCAATAGGGAATACGCGGGAATTCGGCGCTGACGCGCCTGCCCTCGGCAAACTCTTCAAACAGCTCGCGCAACACCGGCTCGATTGCCGCGAAGACGTCCTCTTGGGTGACAAAGCTCATTTCGACGTCGAGTTGGTAGAACTCTCCCGGCGAGCGGTCGGCGCGGGCGTCTTCATCGCGGAAACACGGCGCGATTTGGAAATAGCGGTCGAAGCCCGCCATCATGATGAGCTGCTTGAACTGCTGGGGCGCCTGGGGCAGCGCGTAAAATTTTCCCGGATGCATGCGCGAGGGCACCAGGAAGTCGCGCGCGCCCTCGGGGCTCGAAGCGGTCAGGATCGGCGTTTGGAATTCGGTGAAACCGGCGCCGACCATACGTTGGCGCAGCGAGGCGATGACTTGCGAGCGTTTGACGATGCGCTGATGCAGTCCCTCGCGGCGCAGATCCAAAAAGCGGTATGCGAGCCGGGTTTCTTCCGGGTAGTCGGGCTCGCCAAAGACCGGCAGCGGCAATTCTTGCGCCTTCGAGAGGACTTCGAGGTCGCGGATAAAGACTTCGACGCCACCGGTTGGCAGCCGGTCGTTGGTGGTTTCAGCCGAGCGCTCCCTCACCTCGCCATCGATACGCACCACCCATTCGGCGCGCAGGTCCTCGACCGCCTTAAAGGCCGGAGAATCGGGATCGGCGACGCATTGGGTGAGGCCGTAATGGTCGCGCAGATCGATGAACAGCAGGCCGCCATGGTCGCGCACCCGGTGGACCCAGCCCGAGACGCGCACGTTTGTCCCGACATCGCCGCTTCGCAGCTCGCCGCAACTGTGTGTCCGGTATGGATGCATGGTCTGCGCTGGCCCCCAATCAATTTGCGTCGCACGGCAGTCACCGCCGCCTATGATTCGGCGGCGGTCGCCATCTCTATCACTTCAGGCAGAGAGGCGCATCCTCACTTCACGCCCAGCTTTTTCTGCAAAGAGCTCGAGGAGGTCGTGTACTGAAAGAGCAGTTTTTCACCCGGATGGACGTAGGCGTGGGCCTGTTGTGCCATGAGGGCGGCTTCGTGGAATCCCGACAGGATGAGCTTGAGTTTGCCGGGATAGGTGTTGATGTCGCCGATGGCGAAGATTGCCTTTTCGCTCGTCTCGAATTTCTCGGTATCCACCGGAATCAGGTTCTCGTGCAGATTGAGCCCCCAATCGGCGACCGGACCCAATTTCATGGTGAGGCCGAAGAACGGCAACAGGCAGTCGCAAGGCCGCTCGGTCTCTTCGCCATTGTTGTCCCGGATGGTGAGCGATCGGAGTTTGCCGCCCTCGCCCTGCAGGCCGGTGACCTGTCCCAGCACGAATTCCATGTCGCCTGCTTCGACCGACTTCAGCATCCGGTTGACGCTGTCGGGGCTGGCGCGAAACTTGTCGCGGCGGTGAACCAACCCCAGAGACGCCGCCACCGGTGCGAGCGCATGGGTCCAATCGAGCGCGGAATCTCCGCCACCAGCGATGACGATGTTGCGGTCCCTGAAATCCTCTATGCGCCGCACCGAATAGAACACCGACTGGCCCTCGAAGGCCTCGATGCCCTGCAATGGCGGACGCTTTGGCGTGAACGAGCCGCCGCCGGCGGCGATCACCACGACCTTGGCGACGAACGCCTGGCCGGTGTCGGTGATCAAGCGAAAGCGGCCGTCTTTCAAGCGCTCGAGCTGATCGACGCGCTGGTTGAAATGAAATGTCGGGCCGAAAGGCTCGATCTGTTCCATCAAGCGGTCGGTCAGTTCCTGGCCGCTGACCACGGGCAGGCCCGGAATGTCATAAATCGGCTTTTCGGGATAAAGCTCGGCGCATTGGCCGCCGGGTTTGTCCAAAATGTCGATCAGGTGGCACTCGATGTCGACCAAGCCGAGCTCGAAGACCGCAAACAGCGCGACCGGGCCCGCGCCGACGATCACGACATGGGTCTCGATCTCGCCCGATTGGCCGTTTTGCGGTGCGCTTGATTGCTCGGACGCCATCGATCCTTGCTCGGCTAGAACTGCTTTTCTGGAACGTGCACGACGAGGCCGTCGAGCTCGTCGGTCACGCGGATTTGGCAGCTGAGGCGGCTCGACTCGCGCACGTCGAAGGCAAAGTCGAGCATATCCTCTTCCATCTCTTCGGGCTCGCCGGTTGTTTTGCGCCAGGAGTCCGTCACATAGACATGGCAAGTCGCACACGAGCAAGCCCCGCCGCACTCAGCCTCGATGCCCGGCACCTTGTTCTTGATGGCCGCTTCCATGACCGTCATGCCAACTTCGGCATCGACCACGTGCTCGGTTCCGTTGTGTTCGATATAGGTGATTTTGGGCATGCCTGTTGCCCTGCTTGTTTCGTCACGACTTGGGGATGATTGCCGATCGGGGCTGGCCCAATACGGAGCGTCCAGCCACCGACCAGGGGCCCCTATAGGACAAAAGTGCGCGCAGGGCAACGCCGCCTTATCCGTCCTTGCTGCAGCAGAGCGGCGGCGCGCCTCTCGAGGAGTTTAACCTGTGCGACCCAAGGCCTTGCCGAAAGCAGCGCTCGGCCCACGCCTCAGCCTAAGCGTCGATCAGCAGCGCTTGGATGAAGCCGTTTGTCTCGTTGATTTCGGCCTCGAGGGAATGGACAGCGTTTTCACGCGCCGACTTAAAGGATTTGCCCTTCAAGCCTTCAGCCGATTCCGCCCGCTTGGCGACCCGCCAGGCGCCGATGCCGCGCGCCGAACCCTTGATGGTATGGGCGGCGTCACGCCAGGCCTTCTCATTGCCTGCGCCCTTGAGGCGGGTGAGATAGAGCCTGGACTGGGTGCGAAAGAGTTCGAGAACCTCGCGCTCGAGCGCCCTGTTGCCCAGCGTATAGCGCGCCAGATGGACAAGATCGACCGGCCGCTGCATGACCGGACTGTTTTCGTCGCCTTCACGCCCCAGCAATGCGGCAGGCATTCCTTCGGTATTCAATTCCATTTCGAACTCCCCACACCCTAACGCTTACTTTTCACTGCAAATCCGCCGTTTGCCGCGATTTTCAACCGTGTCGCGACACTGGCCCGCTCGGCGGCCGATCATCGGGTTGATGGGAAAAGGCTACTGAAGCGCCGATAATATCGAGTTAAAGCCAAACCGCCGGAGATGGCGCGTGCTGTCTCGTTTATCTCATATATTTCAGTGTATTAGGAAATTTCTGGGCAAATGTCGTTCGTTAATTCGACCGTTAAAATGCCGCCAAACCCGCCAATCGTCCGACAGCGTAAAGGATAAGTTAAAGTATTCCTTTTTTGGCCGCAAAAGACCGCTAAAGATATATCTCCGGCGCGGAGTAGTGGGCCCAACCCACTGGGGGCTGATGTACGGGGAGTTAAGGTCAGAAGCGCCGATTAGCGGATGATTGGGATGCCATACCACATGCCCGAATAAAGGGGATGCACGTGGCTGAGAATTCCCTTAAGTTTTGCGTAATTCATCTGATGGAATGAGTAATGGCCAGTGAACAGTCTAAAGGGGGCGCCGCGGCGAAAGCGCTTCCACTCAGTAAATCCGACATAACGGACAAAAAGCCGCCGACGAAATCCAGTGTGACAAAGCCTTCTTCGGCTGCACAAAAACAGGCCGCTGCGCAGAAGCGCTATGAGCCCGCGGGTGCGCGGGGTGTAAGCGGCGTGCGAGAACCCGTCGCAGCCAACGACGATCTTCCCTCGATTGGGGGATTGATCTATGCGCTGCAGCAGCGACCCTCCAGCTCTGCCTTCTATATAGCGCTCGGCGCCACGGCCATTTGGCTGGTGCTGTGCGGAGGCATCACCTACGCCTTCTTCAACAATCAACTTTCCGGCGTTTCGTCGTTCGGCGAGCTGCTTGCCAATCCGACCGGCTTTGCCTCGTTGGCTGCGATCGTTATCCCGATCGCGCTGTTCTGGTTCTTGGCGCTGCTGATCTGGCGGGCGCAGGAATTGAAACTGATGGCCTCGGCCATGACCGAAGTCGCGGTGCGTTTGGCCGAGCCCGACCGGCTGGCTGAACAATCTGTCGCGTCGGTCGGACAGTCGGTCCGCCGGCAAGTCGCAGCCGTCAACGATGCGATTTCACGGGCAATGGGCCGGGCTGGCGAACTCGAGGCGCTTCTTCATAACGAACTTGCGACGCTCGAGCGGTCTTATAATGAGAACGAGCTGCGCGTGCGTGGCCTGATCAGCGAACTTGCCAGCGAACGCAAAGCCCTGACCAACAACAGCGAGCGGGTGAGTGAATCGCTCCAGGGCATCGGCGCGCAGGTGTCGAAGGATATTGCTACCGCCAGCGACCAGGCGACCAAATCGCTTGCCAGCGCCACGTCGAACCTGGCCGAGAAACTGACGGCAAAGGGCGACAAGATCACAGCGGCCGTCTCGGCGGCCGGCATGGCCGTCGACAACAAGCTCGCACAGCGCGGCGCCCAAGTCGCCGAGCAGCTGGTCGCACAAGGCCGAAGCGTCACCAAAACGCTGGATGATGCCGGCGGCGCGATCACAAAGACATTGGAGACGGCGGGAACGTCGGTTTCCAAAAGCATCGACAGCGCCGGGGCCTCAGTCGCCAAGGCGATGGAGCAGACGACCGACAAGGTCAACGCCAAGATGTCGACCAACCGCAACGAGCTGTTCCAATCGCTCAATCAGGTGAGCGAGCGCATCGAAAAGCGCGTACCTGGTCTTATTCAGGATCTCGACCGCGAGCAATCCAAGCTCAACTCCGTCATTTCCAAGGCCGAGGAAAAGATCAACAAGCTGGAGACCTCAGTGGCCCAGCATGTGAGCCAGCTCGACAAGACCCTGGCGCAGCGCACCATGGGCATTCAAAAGATGATGAGCGGTCAGGCGCAAATCATCGACGAGACCATCTCGAAGCGTTCCGAGGTGATACGCGCCGATCTGATCGAGCGCATTCAGTCGCTGGATACATCGCTGGTCGAAAACGCCACGACGGTTCAACAATCGTTGGCCGAGCATACCAACGCCTATAACAAGATGTTGGCCGAAGGTACGAAGTCGTTCCGCGAGACCAGCCAGCAAATGTCGCTGCACTCCAACGAAGCCCTGAAAAGCCTCGGCAGCCAGGCCGGCACGCTCAAGGACGTCTCAAAGAGCCTGATCGACCAGATCCACAGCCTGACGCAGCGCTTCGAAAACCAGGGACAAGCCATTCTCTCGGCAGCCCAGGCACTCGATTCCTCCAACGCAAAGATCGATTCGATCCTCGAGCGCCGGCATGCGGAAATAAGCAGCCTGCTCGATACGGTCGGCACGAAGGCGCGGGATCTCGACAAGCAGATGCGCTCCTATTCGGGTCTGATCGAAAACTCGTTGGCCCAAGCCGAGGGCCGCGCCAAACAGTTGAGCGCCGCCTTGGCTCAGGAGACCGAGGCGCAATCGCGCAAGGCGGTCTCTGAGATCGAGCGGCTGCGCAACGACGCGCTGGCCCACACGGCCAAGGCAGCCGAAGAGATCAAGTCGGGTTTCGAGACCATCTCAGGCCAAGTGGCCAACCAGACGAGCATGCTGTCGCAGCAATTCGGCGCCACGACAGATGAGCTGCGTGCAACGGCCAATCGAACGGCCGGCGAGCTGGAGACGACGCGGCAAGAAATGCAGAGGCGTATCCATGATATGCCGCAGGAAGCGCGCGCCAATTTGGAAGCCGCGCGCCGACAGCCCATGCCGACGTCGCTCGAAGCGCTCGATGCAAACGCGCTGATGAGCCAGGAGCAGGATGCCCAAGCCTCGGTCGTACCGATGACCGGGACGGACGGCGGACCGGCATTTGCGCCAGACTTTCCGCCTGCCCAACAACCGACCCCCTTGCAACCCGCTCAAAGCGAGGCGCGGCGCATGCCGATGCCGGGGCCAGCAATGCCCCACGCACTGGCGAGCCCTGCAGATATGGGATCGGTCACCAGCAGTTTGGCAGAGCGATTGACGGGTGCTGGGCAAGGCGAAGCCGTCAGCCCGCAGCAACTCAACCCGGAACCGCCCGCCGCCAGCCAACAGGCGAGCCAGCCCGTGATGGAGCGGCGTGATGATTGGTCGCTCGGCGATCTCCTGGCGCGCGCCTCAGAGCCCGAAACCGAACCCTTTCCGGCAGCCGCTGGTGCTGGTCCGGGGCCCGCGCCCGAGTTTCTGCAGCGTCAAGCAGAGCAGGCCCAGCCCCAGGTTCAACAACAGGCCCAGCCGCAAACCGGCAGCGTGTTGAGGTTGCATGACCTCGCCAACGCCATCGACCACCGCACGGCCGCCGAGGTTTGGCAGCGATACAGGCAGGGCGAACGCTCAGTGCTGGACCGCCAACTCTACACCTCCGAAGGACGCACTGCGTTTGACGAAATCAGTCAGCGTTACGCTCAAAACGGAGATTTCCGCGCAACGGTGGACCGCTATATGGGCGATTTCGAGCGCCTGCTTAAGGACGCCGAGGCCAAAGACAGCGACGGCCAACTGATCCAAAACTACCTCACATCAGAGACGGGCCGAGTCTATTTGATCCTGGCGCACGCCAGCGGCCGCCTCCACTGACATCCTCAAACGCATTGAGCTTCGGCCCACGCATCCATTGATGCGTGGCGCTGTCGCTTGGCGATGAAGAAAAGCGGGTTCTTTAGCGTTTGAGCTTCGAGACCCAAGGGACGATTTCACGCATCGTCGAATCGAAGGCCTCATCGAGCGCCGCCACCATGGCGGGCGCGCCGCGTCCCTGAACCGGTACGCGCCTTTCGAAGCCACGCGCCTTGATCATTTGACCGCGCTGACCATCGATGGCCTTAACGTAGAGATTGACGTAGGCGGTTGTCGCACCGTCGGCCATCTCGATCTGGAATGCGTTCAATTGGGTGGCGAGTTCTAGATCGGCGTCCAGCCGGTCAGAACGCGAGCCCACCGCCTTGACGAGGCCGGCATTTTGGAAAGCTTGGATCATCCGCACTTGAACAAGGCTGGGCAGCCGGTCGCTCCAAGCCGCTGATTTGTAATAGGTAATTTTCTGCGGAGACGGCTTGACGAGAATGCGGCTTGATCCCAGCGCGCGGACGGAGGTCGGTTCGTCGACGACAAGCTGGAATTTGGCCGGGCGTGGGGCCGTTACGGTCATGACGTGGGGCGTGCGCAAATCGAACGTGGCCGGTGGCGCAGATGCCTTAAGCGTGCAGCCAGCCAGCATCAGACAGGCCATTGCCGTGGCCGTTTGCCCAACGTGGCGCACTACAGTCTGTGCCTTAGACCGCGAACTTGATCGCATGTTTGCCCTGCCCCCATCTGGGAGCGTCCCCAAATCTGTATGCGCCCTGCCACTTTTGTCAGCCCCTTGCGGGCGCATCATTGGCCGGGAGTGTATTCTGGAACGTCTGAACCACCAAGTAAAAAGCTTTTGGGATCTTGCTCCAAACGTTCGAGAACACGATCTAGATTTTGCGCCGCGCGGCGGCCATCGCGCATGAACAACTCGAATTCTTTGAGCCCGGTTTTGGCGAACCGCGAAATGCCATCGGCGCTATCGCCAATCGATCTGTCGAGCTTTTCTGCCAGTGCACGGAAGGATTCCGCCGCCTGCTGGGCTTTGGCGAGGAACGATTCGCCGTCAGCCGTCACATAGCCTGAAAAATCATCGACCGTCTTTTCCAGTTTGTCGGCGAGCTTGTTGAAGCGGTCGGTGAGCGCCCGGGCATCCCTAATCACGAAGTCGATGTCTTCCTTGCGATCGTCCAAAACACTCGTCACGGCCTCCAGGTTGGTGACGGTGCGGCGAATCGAGTCCTGGTTGTCGGCGACCATGTCATTCAGCCGAGCAAACAGCGCATTGGCGTTGCCGAGCGCCTCCGGCGCGGCAGAAAGCAGGGAGCCGGCGGCGGCGCGATCGGCCCTGATCACGGCGTATTCCTCGCCCTCGACGGGCGTCAGAGGCCCGGCATCTGGCGTACCGGCGGTGAGCTGGATCGCCGAAGAGCCGGTCAATCCCTGCTGCACGATGCTGGCGCGCGAATTGGTGCGTATCGGCGTGGTGCCGGCGACTGAGACCAAGACCCTGACGTTGCGGCTGTCGACCTCATCGATCGCAAGCGAGGTGACCTGCCCCACCTTGACGCCGTTGAACAGGACCTGAGATGCGGTCGTTAGGCCGGCGACGGAGCCTTGAAAAACAATGGCATAGGCCGTCGAGCGGCCACCGCTCAGGTTTTGCATCCAGTACACGAAGCCAAAGCTCAGCACCAATATGCCGAGCACGAAGCCGCCGATGAGCAGATGATTGGCTTTGGTTTCCATGATCCAACCTCAGGCCGTGGCCGCGCGGGCGCGTTCACCACAAAAATAATCCCTGATCCAGGGATGGTCCGGATTTTTTCTCAATTCCTCTGGCGCGCCGGTTCGAACCACAGTCTGGTCGGCGAGCACCGCAACCCGGTCACACACCGTGAATATACTGTCGAGATCATGGGTCACCATATAGACCGTCAATCCCAAAGTCTGCTGCAGTTTGCGAATGAGGTTATCGAACTCGGAGGCGCCGATGGGATCCAATCCAGCGGTCGGCTCATCGAGAAAGACGATCTCGGGATCCAGCGACAAGGCACGCGCAAGGCCCGCGCGTTTGCGCATGCCGCCCGAAAGCTCCGAGGGGTAATTGTGGGCGGCCTCAGGCCGCAGCCCCACCATGGCAAGCTTGAGAAAAGCCAATTCGTCCATGATCACTTGGGGCAGATCGAGGTGTTCGCGCATCGGCACCTGAATGTTTTGCAGGACGGTGAGTGAGGAAAACAGCGCGCCGTCCTGGAACAGCACGCCCCAGCGCGACTCCATATCGACGGTCTCCTCCGGCGAGAGCTTGGAGACGTCGCGGCCGAATATCTGGATCGAACCAGCGTCGGGTTCCACGAGGCCGGTGATGACGCGCAGCAGCACGGATTTGCCCTGCCCCGATCCACCGACCACGGCGAGAATCTCGCCGCGCTGCACATCGAGATTGAGGTCGTTCCAAATCTGCTTGGAACCGAAGCGCTTGGCCAGTCCGCGGACGCTGATGATCTTTTCGGCCGTTTGAACGAGGTCTTTTCCCATGTCAGATCCCAATAGCCGATAGGAACATGGCGAAAATCGCATCGAACACGATCACCAGGAAGATGGCCTTGACCACGGCCGAGGTGACGTGAAAGCCGAGAGAGTCTGCACTGCCCTCGACCTTCAGGCCCTCCAGGCAGCCAACAAGACCAATGATCAGCGCGGCGAACGGCGCCTTGACCATGCCCGCCATGAAGTGGCGGAAATCGACCACCGAGTGGAGCACGTCCACATAGGTCGCGATATCGAGGCCAAGATAGGCAATCGCCATCATGCCTCCGCCGACCAGGCACATCATGTCGCCGATAAAGGTCAAGAGCGGCAGGGCAACGATCAACGCCAAAATGCGCGGCGCGACCAGTGTTTCCATCGGATCGATGCCGAGTGTCCGCATAGCGTCGATTTCCTCGCGCATTTTCATCGAACCGATTTCGGCCGTGAAAGCCGATGCCGAGCGGCCAGCCACCATGATCGCCGTCAGCAAAACGCCCACTTCGCGCAACGCCAGGATGCCCAGCATGTTGACGGAAAAAATTTCGGCGCCAAACGCCTGCAGTTGGACCGCCGCCTGCTGCATGACGACCGCGCCGATCAACAGACAGATCAGCGAAATGATGGCAACCGCACGCAAACCCGCGTGGTCGACATGGTGGATGAAGGAGAGCATGCGAAAGCGCGAGGGCTGCATGATGATGCGGCCAAAGGTGTCGGTAACCGCGCCAAGGAAAGCGGTCAACATGCGGGCGTCCTGCCAAACGCCGCTCATGGTGCGCGATGCGTCGACCAAAAAACGCGAAAAACCGCCCTCGGATTTGGTTTGAGGCCGCTCCTGTTCGCTGCGGCGTTCGACTTCCTCAATCAAAATGGCGAAGTCACGAGTCGCACCGGAGAAGGTCGTGGCGAGGCCCTTGGTGCGCCAGCGATCGGCGGTTCGCTGTAGGAGCCAAGCCCCCGCAGTATCGAGCTCAGCGATGCTCGAGACGTCTACCTCGCCGGTAAAATCCGGGGTTGGCGGAATCGGTACCTGCAGCCGTTTCAACGCGGAATCGAGATTGGCGGCCTCGTGCACGGTCCAGGAGCCCGTTGCCTCCAAGCGAAAAACGGTGCCTTCAAGCTCCACCCGGAAGCCTGGCACCCTTACACTGGTGGGGAGAACAACCCCTTGATCTCTTTTGAGCATTGCGCGTTCGAATGTATCCTGTCGCGCTTACCGCGTCCAAGCGTCTGCGCAGTTTTGCCTTAAAATTACGACGCTGCAAAGTCGCCATTTGGCCGGTTCTCGGCGGTGAATTGGGCCAGTCGCCACAGGGAGTTCGCAATGGCGCTCAAACTCGAGATTGCGCACGAACGTTGGCCCATCGCAGGTGAATTCGCGATCGCGCGCGGTTCCAAGGACACCGCCGATGTTGTGGTGGCGAGCATCGCGGACGGCGCACTGCGCGGCCGGGGCGAATGCGTGCCGTATGCGCGCTATGGCGAGACAGTCGAGGGCGCCGTCGCGGCGCTGGGGGCGATGGCAGGGGCGGTTGGCGAAGGCATTACGCGAGCCGAGCTGCAAAGCGCCATGAAGCCCGGAGCAGCGCGTAACGCGCTCGATTGTGCTCTTTGGGATCTTGATGCCAAACGCGCCGGCATACCTGCCGCCGAACTCGCTGGGCTCGCCCCCATCGAACCCCTCATGACGGCCTATACAATTTCGTTGGGACCAGCGGCGCAAATGGCCGAGACGGCGCAGGCAAAGCAGCAACACCGCCTGCTCAAGCTCAAACTTGGCGCTGAGGGCGACGAAGAACGGCTCGCGGCCGTACGCCGCGCCAGGCCGGATGCCCGCCTTATCGCTGACGCCAATGAAGGGTGGCCAGAGGGGCGCCTTGAAGCGTTGCTTGGCACGGCGGCCGAAACCGGTGTCGAGCTGGTCGAACAGCCCCTGCCCGCCGGCCAGGACGCGCGGCTCGGCGAGATAGCGCGGGCGTGTTCTGTTTGCGCCGACGAAGCCTTTCACGGCCGATCCGATCTGACAGCACTTGCCGGGCGCTACGACGCGGTCAACGTCAAGCTCGACAAGACCGGCGGCCTAACCGAGGCGCTCTCGCTGATCGGTGCCGCCCGAGAGGCCGACTTCACGATTGTGGTGGGTTGTATGGTCGCCACATCGCTCGCCATGGCACCGGCGCTGCTGGCGGCACAGCGTGCCGATTATGTCGATTTGGATGGCCCGCTGCTGTTGGCGGCCGACCGCAAGCCCGGTCTGGTGTACGACCTGGATGTGGTGATGCCGCCGCCACCCGAACTGTGGGGCTAGCTGGCCAAGAGCTGGGCTCACGTCCTGACGGTGACGGACAGGATTTCTCCCCCCTGCCATCGCGCGCGCAGCAACCAGGCCGCCAGCACCGAAAACGCCGCGACAAACGCCATCACCAAATAGCCGCGACCGCCCATCTGCGCATAGAGCGGTCCGGCAATGAGCATGCCGGTACCCATGGCGATGCCGGCTGTAACGGCGGCATAAAGGCCCTGGGCAGTGGCGGCGCGATCTTCGGGAATGGCTTGCGAGATAAAGTGCAGCGCGCCCAAATGCGCCGCGCCGAAGGTGAGACCGTGCAACAGTTGTACGGGCACCAAGATGGCAAGGGGCGGATCGAAGGCCATGACGGACCAACGCACGACGGCAGCCAGCGCGGCAACGCCGATTAGGCGGACTGGGCCGACGGCGCTGACAATGCGGCGGGAGATCGCAAAGAGCGCGATCTCTGCGACGACGCCCGCGGCCCAAAGGAGGCCGATCGTGGTCGCCGGAATGCCAATGGCGCGCCAGTGCAATGTGGCGAATGCGTAATAGAAAGCGTGGGAGCCTTGAACCGTGCTGGTGGTCAGCAGCAGCAATAGAAAGAGCGGCGATTTCAACAAGGCCAGAGCATCGCGCGCGCGCACGCGCGGTTGATCTATCGCCGCCTTGAGGCGTCCCTTGCCGGTCGGTTTGGGCAAGGCGAACGCGGACACGACGACGAAGGCCACCGCGACGATGAACATGGCGAGCGCCGCAGATGGTCCGGCGCGCTCGATCGCCAATCCGCCGAGCACGCTGACGCCGATGAAACTCAACGAGCCCCAAAGCCTCATATGGCCATAGTCGAGACCATCCAGGCGTACGCCGCTCATGGCGATGGTTTCGGTCAGCGGCATGATCGATACCCAAAACAGCGCGAAGCCGATCGTCACGGCCAAAATTGTCCAAAACGACGATGAGGGTATGTAAAGGAGGCTCATCAGAAGCGCGCCGGATGCGAGCGCGATGACGAAGCGCCGGCGGTCGCCGCTGTGATCGGCGGCAAAGGCGACAATGGGCGTCACCAAAATACGCACAAAGAGAGGGCTGGCCAGGATAATGCCGATTTCGCCGGCACTTAGATGCTGGGCATCCAGCCAGACGGGGAAAAACGGCAGAAAACTGCCGATCACCAGGAATATGGCACCGTAGAAGACGGCCAGCCGCACGGCAAACGTCATGAAAACAGTCCAAAACAAAGCCGTAAACGGCCGGCAGAGCGACCACGCGGCAATGTCAACGAATCCCTAAGAGTTATTCTGCATCATCGGCCGAATGAGCCCGAATCGCTTTATAATGCATGAGTTGCGCGCAAGAACCCTTTGATGCCATGAACTCCGTTACGCCGCCATCACCCATCCGCGACGTCGATTATGACGCTCTTGAATCGGCGCTTGCCAGTTCCCTTCAAGGGCGCTGGTTTCTGACGGAATATCTAAAACGCAATCAGCCGGCCGAATTTGCCTCGCTTCGCGAAGCGCTTACCAAACTCGAACACTCGATCCTTCAGCCGGACGCCGCTCCCGTACCCAGCAGCGACGGCTTGCGCCGCGATTTGATTGAAATGAGCGAAGCCATATCGCGAACACGGCGGGAAATCGCCTCCATCAAGCCCTCCGACGACGAAGACAGCCAACTGCTCACCGCGACAGGCGAGCTCGATGCAATCGTATCGGCTACGGAAAAGGCCACATCGGATATTCTGGAAGCCGCCGAAGACGTTCAGGAAGTTGCTTGGCTGCTGCGCGAAAAAGGCACAGAGGATGCCGCATGCGACCGCTTGGACGAGCGCGCCACGGAAATCTATACGAGCTGCTCATTCCAAGACATCACGGGCCAGCGCATCGAAAAAGTCGTCAACGTCCTGCGCTTCCTGGAATCGCGCGTTGTCGCGATGATCAAGATTTGGGGCCTCGAAGTGGTCGAGAGTGATTTCGAAATGCCCGCCGACGATCGTCCCGATGCGAATTTGCTCAATGGACCGCAATTGGAGGGCCAGGGGCTCGAACAGGACGATATCGACCTGATGATCGAGGCGGTGGCGATCGATCGTGACATTGACGATATCGCGACGGCCAGCACGGCCGAAGCTGCGCCCGCTGAAACTGAGGCGGCACAGCCGCCCGATCTTGGCGCGACTGCGCAAACGCATGTCGAGACCCTCGACGACGATCAGGTGTCCGCACTTTTCAGCTGATGCCAACCAGCGCCGCCGGCACGGCAAATTTTTTTACAAAATTCGCCCCCAAACCCTTGACCTTTGAGGTGGCCCTCACCAGATCAAGTGGGACCAACCGATTCCCCCAAGCGTCCCCCATATGACGCTTCAGAATCCACTTAAATCCCGGCAGCAGCCGGGATTTTTTTGGCCAAGAGCGAGCGCCCCGCGGACGATCGGGAGACACAAAAAAACCGGGTGGAAAACCACCCGGTCTTTTTCGTTGCGTCGCTGGATTTACGGCTTAGGCGTAGAAGCGCTTCCAGGTGACGATGACCTTGGCGCCGACGGGTACGCGCGAATACAGATCGATGATATCGGCGTTGTAGAGCCGCACACAGCCGTGGGAAACCTCCTGGCCGATCGTCCAGGGCGCGTCGGTGCCGTGAATGCGATAGAGCGTATCGCCGAGATAGAGTGCGCGAGGGCCGAGCGGATTGCGCGGATGGCCACCGGGCATATAAGCGGGGAGCTCAGGGTTTTCGACGCGCATATCGGGCGTCGGCGTCCATTTCGGGTTTTCCCGTTTGCGGCTGACGTGGGAGACGCCCGACCAACGCGCTTCACCGGTCGGCGTACCGACGGGGTAGCTGATGGCCACGCCGCGCTCGGCTACGAAATAAAGCCTGCGATCGGCAAAACTGACGACGATCGTGCCCGGCGCATATTCGCGGCTGAATCGCACGCGTTGCTTGCCACTGGCATTGTCCCAATTGACGTTTTTGGCTTTTCCGCCACCGAAGAGAAAGCGCAACACGCCGGCCGAAGCGGTATCGGTCGTGGCCGCAAGCGTCAACGTGGCGAGCGCGAGAATCGAAAGAACACTCGTGATACGAATATAAAAGGATGGAAACGTCATTTCTGCCCCCTCTAACCGCGCCGCCTATGTTGGTTCCGACCCGTTAATGGAACCTGTTGCGGTGCTTTGTTTGCAGACCCTGCTTGGTCGATTGGTTAACAATTCGTTAACGAGCAAGTAGGAAGCGGCGAACGCGGTTTCAAGATGTTTGAGGCAGAAAAAAGGCATGTTTCTGAAACGGGCAACACAAAACCGGTGGAAATGTGGGAATTCAGGCGAATTGTCGCCTTATTATTGCCTAAATTGGGCCTGGGTTTCGCACTAAGGAATGCGGCTGGCGGGCGATCGAGCCACCACTGCCGCCCAATGATGCGTGTCCTAGGGGACAGGCCGGCACACCACCTGATGGGACCCAAGCATGACGCGAATGGTTTTTGCCGCAACGGCGCTGTGCGCCCTTGTCTTCGCCGCGATGACTGCAGCACGCGCGCAAACAGTGTCCGATCAGGTCCAATATGTGTTTAAAGGCGAATGCAATGGACTGTTGCACTGGGTCAGCATGCTCCATGACCGGCCTAGCAATTCGGTCTCGACCGTGATCCTGCGCGCCAAGTGCCCGTATCACGAAACCCAGTCCTTCAGCATATTCAGGCAGGTGGCAATTCCGGTCAATCTGGGCGGCCGCTACAGCGACATCATCAAACAGTCGGGCATCGACCACTATATTGACGGTTACATCCTCTCACCCGTCGCGGCGACATTGAAGCACAAGGGCCCGAAGACGGTGCTCACCTGCGGCTCAACCGACATCATCGGACCACCGCTCAAGGTGCCGGTCTGCGAACGATTCAAATTGACGGCACAACCCAACTCCGAGTGATTACCCATTGGAACTGCTGCTGCGCGCCATCAGCGAGCAACCGCGGATCCGGCTGGGCAAAGGCCCGTGTTGAAGGCAAAATAGACTCGAGGCCATTGGCGGCCGATGTTTCATTGTGCGATTGGGGGCGAGTGATGGCGATCGGGTTTCGTGAAATGATTCTGACAGCAACAATAATGGCGGCAGCGATCCTGGCGGTGCCCATGGCGGCCGAAGCGGCCTGCTATGTGGTCTCACGAACAAATGACGGCGTGAACAAGAGTTCGGCGGTCGCCGCCTCGCAAATGGCGTTTGACAACGACCTTAGAAATTACAAGCGCACGCGAGGCTGGCGCCGCATCACCAGCGTGCGGGCGCGGCGCGTGCGGCCCGATCCATTGTGGAAAGCCGTTCGCACGAGCGTTCCCGGCTCGATGATCCTCAAACCCGATGTGCGCACGAGCCGCCATCACACGGTGTGTTGGCCCGGCGTCGTCTCACCGGTGGTCTGCACCACAGGCGCGCTGGTCTGCGGCAACTGACGCTCCGCACACGCTGATATCGAAAATTTTGGGGCCCAAAAAAGAAGAAACCGGCCCGGATTAATCCGGACCGGTTTTCCCTGCATATACGAGCGGAACCCTTTTGATTTAAAAGGCGTGGGCTCTAGCTCGCCCCCCGATTAACTTCTCAAAGCCGC
This sequence comes from Hyphomicrobiales bacterium, assembly GCA_021775595.1. GTDB lineage: Bacteria > Pseudomonadota > Alphaproteobacteria > Rhizobiales > Methyloligellaceae > JAJFHN01. Next base: position 9,716 of record JAJFHN010000021.1, on the reverse strand, counting down.
CAAAAGGCCATGTCGTTAATTCCCCTTCGTTATCTCAGACTCGCCCTCCACATTCAATGGAATCGGGCCAAATTCGCCGCCAAATTTGGAGATCTGTTGCATGCATGTCACATCACGCATGCGGGTAGCACCATGGCCACCAATCTCAGCCAGCGCGGCTAAAATTAATTAATGAAATTCAAGGGGATAGCTATTGAGATGACTGATGCGCCCGCACAGCTCACGCGCGCAGTGGTGTGCATTTCGCGCCCCGGCCGCCGACAAAATGCGGCTCAGGACGGCGAAATGACTCGCATCTGTTGCAGTAATATCACAAACCAGGCGGCGGCTATTTGCGCAAACTGATATTGGCCAGGTTTACGTATTTCTTGGATTTGGCGTCGTAGCGCGTGATGCGCACGTTCTGGCTGCGCCCGGTCATTTTGATGGCCATGGTGCCGGTGAAACTGACGCCGGAGATGCGCATATTGATTGAGTTGCCCTTGACCGAGCCCGACGCACCGCCGTTGTAGTTGTTTTTGGTTTCGGTCCAGGATCCCGAAATATTGTTGCCGCTGACTTTATAGGTGCCGTTGACGTTGATTTTATAGTCGGCACCGGCGCAGTTGATGTTCTGCTTCACATTGGTGCCGATGACGCCGTATTTGACGCGGCAACTGATGCGCTCGCGCCCACCCCTGGAGGGCGTTACGGTTCCGCTACCGCGCCATGACCCTTCCAGCTGCTTGATGGCAGAAGGATCAGCTGTGGCAGGTGCAACCTGACACAGCGCCAAAGCGCCCGCCATCGCGCCAAGCGCGATCGGCTTAATAAGATAGTCCCTCGTTCGATATGCCATGTGGCCTCCTTTACGGCCCCCTCTCCGACCAGAAGCTAGCGTCTAAGCTTGGCTCCGAACGGTGCGCAACTTGCGCAGTGATAACACAATGGCCGGCAAAATCAGCACATCGCCGATCAATGCTGCGGCCAGAGTACTAATAAACAGCTCACCAAATTTACGCATGGCAGGCAGGTCACTGAATATGGTGACCGCCAAACCGACGACAAGCACGATGGTGGTGAGAACGAGCACCGGGCCAATCCTTGAGATAGTCTGATAAACCGCGTCGTCAAGGGATGCGTTGCGCGTCGCCTCGAAACGCAGCCGGTTGAGAAAGTGAATCGTGTCGTCGACGGCGATGCCAAACGCCACGGTGAGCGAAATCACGCTGGCGTATTCCAGGCCGCCGCCAGTCAGGTAGATCACGCTGCCCGCGGCCAAAATCGGAAACACGTTTGGGACCACGCTGAGCGCCGCAATGCCGGCAGAGCGGAATGCGACTCCGATCAGCAGGATCACGACCACGATGGCTATCATCAAACCGCGGCTGAGCTGACCGATCATGCTTGAGCTCTGCAGCGCCGCTAGCGCCGAAAGGCCGGTGACGGTGAACTCCATATCGGGATGCTGAGCTCGGATATCGCCCAGTTGATCATCGAGCGAATGGAGAAGGGGCACTGAATCGTTGGCGTCGAGATTGGGCAACCTGCCGGTGACCAGCGCCGACTGGGCGTCCTCATTGACGAAGCGCCGCACGACGTGTTCCGGCAATCGTTTGAGATACTTGTAGAGCACTTCTGGACCCGTTTCGCCGATGCCTTCGAGCCAACGGCGCAAGGTCTCAAGCGACCAGACATTGCCGATGCCGTTTTGGCTTTCGATCAGCGCGTGGGACTTGCGGATGGCCTCGACGACGTCGGGCGAATTGACGGTCTTGTCACCCGACCAGGTCAGCATGATGTTGATCGGATGGGCACCAGTCAGCTTGTCGTCGATGCGCTCGGACGCGGTGATCGATTGGCGCGTATCGGGCACCTGATCGCTCAAGCGGTAGCTCGGCTCCAGCTGGTAATAAAAGCCAGCAAACAGCACGAGAAACGCGACGCCGATGCCGGCAACCGGACGGTGACGCGGCACCAGCCAGCCGGCAATGCCAGCACAGAAATTCTCGAGCCGCGTCATGGCGTGATGGCGGTCGCCCTCGGTGCGAATAAATTCGTTCTTGTCCTTAAAGAGCAGCAGCACGAGCACGGGAACGAGCACGATAACCGAAATAAAAGCCATGGAGGTCGATAGCGCGGCCGCTGTTCCGAAGGTCCGGATCAGGCCCGAGTCGGTGAGCGTCAGCGACATGAAGGCGATCGCGGTGGTCAGTGATGTCAGCACGCAAGCTGGTCCAATGGTGGTGATCGCGTGGTTTGCCGCGTCATAGCGGTCGCTGCCTTCCTTCAGGCGGCGGCGAATCGAAAAGACCATATGCATGGCGTTGGTGAAGGCGATCACCATCACCAGCGGCGGGATGACATTGATGAAGGTGTTCAGCTTGAGGCCGAACCAGCCGAGCAATCCGAGCGCCCAGAGCACCGAGATGGCCGGGCACAGCGAGGTGATCATCACCAGTTTCCAGCGGCGGAAAAAGGCGAGTGAAATAACGAGACCAACCAGAAAGCCGCTGGTGTTGTAAATCAACCGGTCGCGCAGGATCGCGTCGCGGATTTCTTGCTGCATGACGGGCACGCCGACGAGCTGGCTCTGCAGACCCGCCGGACCCAAAATATCTGCGGCGGTGGTTTTGATTTCACCGATCGTCGCGGTCCGGCCAAACTGTTCGATGAACGATGGCTTGAGCGAAATGATGAGGAGCGTGAGTTGTCCTTGTTCGTCGGGCACCGACAACAATTTGCCGCCTATCAGGGGATGTTCGTTGACCCGCTTGGCCAGCGCCTCGAATTCCGCGCCCTGGGGCATTTCGGCCGGGAACATGGGCGGCGCGTAACCCTCTTCGTCTGGCGCCTCACGCATCGAAAAGACCGAGATGATGCCGTCGATGGCTTCAACGAACTTAAGTTCCAGATGAAGATTTCGCACCACCTCCATCAACTCGGGCGTCATCAGGTTTTTGCCCTCGACGGCGACCAGAATGTCGAACTCGCTCGTCGGGAAGCGATCGCTCATGTTCTTGTAGTTTTTGTATTCGATCGTGCTCGAACGGAACAATTCGCTCAGAGTATGGTCAGTCTTGACCCGGGTGATGCCCAGTGCGCAAAAGACAGAAAATATGGCGATCAGCACCAGGGCCGTTATGGGATAGCGAACGGCCGCCGATCCGATGCGCTCTAGTCCGAATCCAAGTGATGGCATGTGTGCTCTTTAACCGGGAATGAAGGGAATTAGAAGGCCATCATTGGTAGAGCCCCCGTCGGGCCCGAAGGACATCTCATCGCAAATGGCCCAGGCGGGCGCATCTTGCATAAATTTCAAAAAAAGGGAACCCACATGAAATTGGTACGCTATGGCGAAATGGGCGCCGAGAAACCTGGTCTGATCGGGCCAAATGGCAGCTTGCGCGACCTTTCCGATGTGATCGACGATGTGGCCGGTGACCAACTCGGCGACGCAGCGCTCGACAAACTGCGCGGGCTGGATGCCCAAGACCTGCCGCCGGTGGCGGGCACGCCCAGATTCGGCGCGCCAGTGGGGCGCGTCGGCAAGTTCATCGGCGTCGGATTGAATTATGCCGACCATGCGGCAGAAACGGGCGCGGCAATACCCGAAGAGCCGGTGCTCTTTACCAAGGCGACGTCGTGCATTAGCGGACCCAACGACGATGTCCGCTTTCCCCGCCGCGCCGAAAAGGGCGACTGGGAGGTCGAACTCGCGCTGGTGATCGGCCGGAAAGCGAAAAATATCAAGGAATCTCAATCACTTGATCACATAGCCGGCTACTGCATCTGCAACGATATCTCCGAGCGCGCTTTTCAATTGGAGGGCACGGGACAGTGGCTTAAGGGCAAGAGCCATGACAGCTGGGGACCGCTCGGCCCCTGGCTTGTGACGCGCGACGAGATTGCCGATCCGCAGGCTTTGGAGTTATGGCTCGATCTCAACGGCGAGCGGGCGCAAACGGGCGCCACCGCGACCATGGTCTTTCCGGTTGCCGAACTGGTCAGCTTCATCAGCCGATTCATGACGCTGCTGCCAGGCGACGTGATCACGACCGGCACGCCGCCGGGTGTCGGCATGGCGCGCGATCCTCAACGCTTTCTGCGACAGGGCGACGAGATGCGCTTGGGTGTCACGGGGCTCGGCGAACAGCTTCATAACGTTGTGATCGAGGCGTGAGGTTTGGCCGATGGGGGGCGAATCACATGGCGCAGACAGAAATCGGATTTAGCGCAAATGGTTGAGCGGGCCCCGCCCCTTACCGACTGACAATTCGCCAGACCGCACCAAACTCTCAGAAACAAATGCCTTGGCGGCCTCGATCGCCTGGCGCAGCGATTGGCCGTGAGCCAAATTGGCCGCAATGGCCGAAGAGAGCGTGCAGCCCGATCCGTGCGTGTTGCCGGTCGCAAGCCGATCTCCGGCGAACCGCGATGAGCCCTCGGCATCGACCAATATGTCTACCGCTTGCGCGCCCGCCATATCGCCACCGGTCACCAGCACGGCGTGCGTGCCGCGCGCGCGCAGCGCCGCGGCATGGGTCTCCATGGTCTCCAAGTCTTCAGCCGGCGGGCAACCGAGCAAGCGAGCGGCTTCTTGGGCGTTGGGCGTGATCAGACGGGCCAGCGGAATCAGCGCGTTGCTCAGCGCTTGCTCGGCATCGGGTCCAAGCAATGCATCGCCGCTTGTGGCCACCATCACGGGATCTACGACGATCGGCGCGTCGAAGTCCCCGCTCAAGCGCGCGGCAATCGCAGCAATCGCAGCAGCGCTGCCGGCCATGCCGATCTTGACCGCTTGGATCGACAAGTCGCCCAGCACCGCGTCAAGCTGGGCTGCGACGAAGCCGGCCGGAACATCATGGATCGCGGCAACACCTTGGGTGTTTTGAGCGGTGAGCGCGGTCACGACGGAAGCGCCATAAACGCCGAGCGCACTGAAGGTCTTCAGGTCCGCTTGGATGCCCGCGCCGCCGGATGAATCGGAGCCGGCGATGGTGAGCGCATTGGGGATCATGACTGCCGACTTATTTTCGCTCGAGCAGGTTCGGAGAAACGCCTCAACCGATTGTGCCAAAGCCCGGGAACATCTCCAACATCCAGTAGGCGATGGTGCTCATCGAGCCGGTGACAAACAAGATTCCAGTGACCACGAGCAGCCCTCCCATCACCCGCTCAACGGTTCCCAAATGTCGACGGAAGCGCTGCAGAAATCCCAAAAACGGGCGGATGGCGAGCGCCGCGGCGACGAAGGGAATGCCGAGACCAAGCGAATAGACCGCGAGAAGGCCGATGCCCTGCCATATGGTTTCCTCGCTGGCGGCCACGAACAAGATGGCGGCCAGAACAGGCCCGATGCAGGGCGTCCAACCAAAGGCAAAGGCCAGCCCGATCAGGTAGGCGCCGAGCAGGCCGGTTGGACGTGTCTCGGCGTGATAGCGCGCCTCGCGGTCAAGAAACGAGATTCTGAAAAAGCCGAGAAAGTGCAAGCCTAAGAGAATGATCACGACGCCAGCGATCTTGGCCAATGTGGCGAGGTTCTCGGCGACCAGCTGGCCCAAAACCGTCGCCGTAGCCCCCAACGAAATGAAGACGGTTGTGAAGCCCAGCACGAAGAACACGGCCGAAAGAACGACGCGGGAATAGACGCCCTCGGGGATCGCTTCCTCGCCGGAGAGCTCCTCCATAGTCGTGCCGCCAAGGAAGCACAGATAGGGCGGCACCAAAGGGAGCACGCACGGCGAGAGGAAGCTGACCAAACCAGCGATCAAGGCGCCAAAATATGTGACTTCCATGGGCTGAAGCCTCGGGCCGCCGTCGAGCTAAAGGCCAACCGTGCGGCCGGTTCTAAAATCGTACCGAAGGCGTTTCCACCTGCAGGCCCTGTCCGCGCCAAGCAAGATAGAGCTCAAGATTGACGTAGTCATCCGAGCCCAACGGGAAGGGTTGCGCGCGGACCATGATGTTGCATGCCGCAAACCGGCGGTGCAGCGAGCCCGGTTTCTGCCATTCGGAGCGGTAAGTCGGAAATCCGTTCGATTGGCCTTGGCTCATCGTGTCCATGCGAATCTTCTGACCCCAGTATTTGGTGTGGCAGTTGGCGCAGCCAAATCCCATTTGACCGCGGCGCTGCTCATAAAACGCCTTGCCACGCTCGAAGAATTCCTTGGCCGGACCGTCGATCTTGACGTTGACGGGCAGGCCGCGCGACTGATTTTTCACATAGATCGTCATGGCCAGCATGTCTTGGGATTCATAGGGCCAGGGCTTTGCTTCCATGAATTTGGTGCGGCATAAATTGATGCGGTTTTCAACGTTTATGAGCTTCTTCTCCGGTTCGAAATAAACCGGATAGGTCGCGCCAACGCTCTTCATCGACTTGGCCGCATCGCCGTGACAGTCCTTGCACGACTTTTTCGCTTTACCGTCGGCCTTCGACCACAGCTCTTCACCCATGTCGTACCAAACCATGGCCGGATTTTCGAAATCGTCGTCCTGCATCGCTTGGGTTTCCGGCGCCGCGTAATGCCAGCCCGACCACAGCTCGGGATAGGGATGATCTTTGCTCGGCGGCTTGATCGCCTCAGTGCGGCCATCGGGTTCGGCGCGCGCGGGTGCGGCGATGACGGCAACGGCAAGCAGACACAGGGCAACCAGCCAGCCCATCGGCCTCATGAATTGAATTTTTTCTGACATAGGCTTAGGGCTCACTCGGCTCTCATTGCTCTTTTAGCGTCGTCAAATAGGCGACAATGTCTTCGACCCGCGAGGCCGACAAGATGGCCAGCCCCTTGCAGTCGCCCAGCACGCGCTCCAACCCGTCCTTGCGGTGATAGGCCGGCATCGCCGTGTTCATGTCGGGAAAGGCTTGCTTGGCGTCGACCACGATGATGCGCAATTCGGCTTCGCTGTAACGGTCAGCGACGCCATCGAGCGGCGGCGCAATGGTTCCATGAAAGCCGTATTTGCTCTCGCTTTCATGATCGCCTTCTTTGACGCGCTCGAGGATCTTGGTGACCACGTGGCATGAGACGCAATTGCCCTGACGCCGGTCGACCATCCACTCCACGCCTTTTTCAGCGTTGCCGCGCTTGCCGTTCAGCGGCGCCTTGATCGATGCCGGCAAGGTCTCTCCCTTTTCGACCTTGTAGCGCGCCACACGGGGCGTTTCGCCCGAAATACAAGCTGTCTTTTTGCGTTGTGCGAAAGCTTCACCGGACAACAGCACCGTGCTCAGAAGCGCCGCCACGCACACGCAAATGACCCGCGCCAGCAGATGTCTCCAAGACCCCTCGGATTTCGGCTTCAATTCATTTCCGATCACGTTTTCATGCCTTTGCGTTCGCTACCATCCACAACAATTGAGCAATTTATAGTCGACGGCGAATCAATCGTCACAAACAATATTGTGACTCTCTGAGGCAATCCGGTGGCGAGCGTCAAATTACCCGGCTTGCTCATGCCGCGGCGCTGGCCGCTTCATCGGCCGCAGCGCGAATGGCGGCAATGTTGGCCGCATAGTTGCCGTCCTTAAAGACGCCTGAGCCCGAAACCAAGACATTGGCGCCCGTTTCAGCCACCAGCCTGGCGGTCGCCGGCACGATGCCGCCATCGACCTCAAGATCGATCGGACGCGCGCCAATCATACTGCGAATGGTGCGGATCTTATCGCACTGGGATTCCAGAAACGCTTGGCCACCGAAGCCCGGATTGACCGTCATCACCAAGATCAGATCGACTTTGTCGAGCACGTATTCCAGCACGCTGGGGGGTGTCGACGGATTGAGCGAGACGCCCGCGCGCTTGCCCAAGGATCGAATAACCTGCAGCGAGCGGTCGAGATGGGTGTCGGCCTCGGCGTGGACGGTGATGATATCGGAGCCGGCCTTTGCGAAGGCCTCCAGATAAGAAGCCGCCGGATCGATCATCAGATGTACGTCGAGCACCTTCTTGGTGTGAGGCCGGATCGCCTCGACGACGCACGGTCCGATCGTGATGTTGGGGACAAAGTGACCGTCCATCACGTCCACATGCACCCAGTCGCATCCAGCCTCGTCGATGGCCCGCACTTCCTCGCCAAGCCGCGCGAAATCGGCTGAGAGAATGGAAGGCGAGATGATGGTGCTTGATGACATGAATCAGGTTCCTCGCCGGTCTGGCTCCAGGCCGAGCCCCTCCTGGGAACCGTTGCCTGCAGCCATATTCATATTTTTGCACATTTTCCCAGAATTCAATCCGAAGTTAAACAGAATGGCCGAAAGTTGGTTGATGGCGCTCGGCCTCAAGATTGCACCAACGCTGCCACACCGGGCAATTCGCGGCCCTCGAGCCACTCGAGAAAAGCGCCGCCTGCCGCCGAAACATAACTGAAATCCGCGGTTACGCCGGCGGCGTTGAGAGCGGCGACCGTATCGCCGCCTCCAGCAACGCTCACCAGCGCGCCAGATTGCGTCAGTTTCGCCGCCTCTCGCGCCAGCGAAAACGTGCCCTCGCCGAAGGGCGCAATCTCAAAGGCGCCCAGGGGTCCGTTCCAAAGCACCGTCTTCGATGCCGCCAACCGGTCTTTGAACAGCGCCAGTGATTTTGGGCCCGCATCAAGGATCATGCTGCCCGGCGGGACCACCGAGATGTCACAGATCACATGGGCAGCGTCTGCCTCGAAAGCTTCGGCGGCGACGGCATCGGTGGGCAGCAGAACGTCGCACTGGGCGGCCGAGGCGGCCGCCAATATGCCCCGCGCGGTCTCAGCCAAATCCGGCTCGTGCAGCGATTTCGCGACGTCGATGCCCTGGGCGTGAAGAATCGTATTGGCCATGCCGCCACCGACGATAAGAGCATCGACGCGGTCGATCAGATGGGTGAGCACGCCGATCTTACTGGCGATCTTGGCGCCGCCCACCACCGCCAGCACGGGGCGATTGGGGTTTCCGAGCGCGCTCGTCAGCGCCTGAAGCTCGGCGAGCATTTGTGTTCCGGCGTAGGCTGGCAGAAGCTCGGCAATCGCTTGCGTCGAGGCATGCGCCCGATGGGCGCACGAGAACGCGTCATTCACATAGACGTCGGCCAATTGGGCAAGCGCCTGGGCAAAGGCCGGATCATTTGCTTCCTCGCCCGCGTGAAAGCGCAAATTTTCCAGGACCGCGATGTCGCCGTCTTTCAGCTGCGCGATGATTTCCAAGGCAGCCGGGCCGATGCAGTCGGTGGCAAAACGAACGTGCGTGCCGGACATCATCGCATCCAAGGCAGCGGCCACCGGCACCAGCGAAAGTTCATCGACCCGCTCGCCCTTGGGCCGTCCCATATGAGAGATCAGAATGATTTTTGCGCCGGCGTCCTGCAGCATGGCCAATGTCGGGAGCAGCCGTTCAAGGCGCGTCGCGTCGCTTACCTTGCCACCGGCCATCGGGACATTGAGATCGGCGCGCACCAGCACGCGTTTGCCGGCAAGCGGTGCGCCGGCGAGACCTTTGAGACCCTCAATATCCACGCAATACGCTCATGGGACTCAGCGCCCGATCAGATCGCGCGCGGCCTCCGCCACGGCATTGGGCGTTATTCCGAACAAGTCGTAGAGCTGGTTTGCGGGTGCGGATGCGCCGAAGCCCTCCATGCCGATAAAGACGCCGCCATCGCCCAGCCAGCGGTCCCAGCCGAGCCTGGCGGCGGCCTCGATGGCGATGCGGGGCGCGTTGCCCAGCACCTTGTCGCGATAGGCCTTGGGTTGGGCGGCAAAC
>JAJFHN010000003.1 GCA_021775595.1 Hyphomicrobiales bacterium | reverse complement strand
TCCCGGCATTGGCATCAAAACGGCGGCTCTCTTGATCGGCGAATTCGGTGATCTCGACACGCTGCTCGAGCGGGCTGGCGAGATCAAGCAGAACAAGCGCCGCGAAAACTTGATCGAGTTCGCCGATCAAGCGCGCGTTTCGAGAGAGCTGGTGACGCTCGATCAGCAAGTGCCGATCGAAGTGGCGCTCGGCGCGCTCAGCGTCGAGCCGGTCAGAGGCGCCGATGCGGTCGCCTATCTAAAGGCACTCGGTTTCACCACGCTGACAAAACGGGTCGCTGCCGCCTGCGAGGCCGATCTAGAGGCTATCGAGCCGGCGGACGTGGAGATCAAAGGCTGGGAACCGCCGGTGAACGAGGCGCTGGCTGAAGAGGCGCGAACCAGCGACAGCGGCGCGCCGACACCAGCAGCGCGCGCTGCGGAGGCAGCCGAGTTGGCGCGTGCGACGCCAATCGAGCGCAGCGGCTATGAGACCGTGACCGATATGGCGGGCTTGGAGCGATGGATCGCCGCCGCCCGGGCTCAGGGACATGTTGCCTTCGATACCGAAACAAACTCACTCGATGCGATGCAGGCAGACCTTGTCGGCGTGTCGCTGGCGCTGGCGCCGGGCAAGGCGTGCTACGTGCCCCTGCAGCACCGATCGGGCGACGGGCTCGATCTTGATGGCGTGGGCGAAATCGAGCAAATCCCATTGCGCGAGGCGCTCGCGGCGCTCAAACCGTTGTTGCAGGACGAGAGCGTCCTCAAGATCGGTCAAAATCTCAAATACGACGCGCTGGTTCTTTCCAATCACGACATCGCGCTCACGACGTTCGACGATACGATGCTGATCTCTTACGTGCTCGATGCCGGGCGCGGCGGACATGGTATGGACGAGTTGGCGCTGCGGCATTTGGATCACAAATGCATCTCCTTCAAAGACGTCGCGGGAACAGGCAAATCGCAAGTCACCTTCGACCTGGTGCCGTTGGAGACGGCGAGCGAATACGCAGCCGAAGATGCCGATGTGACGCTGCGCTTGTGGCAGGTGCTCAAACCACGGCTAGCGGCCGAGCGCATCACAACCGTCTATGAGACGCTTGAGCGGCCCTTGGCGCCGGTGCTCACCGCCATGGAGCGCAACGGCATTTGCGTGAAGCGAGAGGTGCTCGACCGGCTCTCGGGAAATTTTGCCCAATCGCTCGGCGGGCTCGAATCGGAGATCCACAAGCTCGCTGGCGAAGAATTCAATCTGGGCTCACCCAAGCAGTTGGGTGAAATTCTGTTCGACAAGATGAGCCTGGAGGGCGGCAAACGCACCAAGACCGGCGCCTGGGCAACCGACCATCAGGTACTGGAGGATTTGGCCGCCCAAGGCCACTATCTGCCGGCCCGCTTGCTCGAATGGCGCCAGCTCTCCAAGCTCAAGAGCACCTATACGGACGCCTTGCCGGGCTTCATCAATCCCACGACCGGGCGCATCCACACGTCCTTTGCGATGGCGGCGAGCTCGACCGGGCGGCTCGCCTCGACCGATCCCAATTTGCAGAACATTCCGGTCCGCACGGCCGAAGGGCGGCAAATCCGCACCGCCTTCGTGGCCGAAAAAGGCAACAAGCTGATCTCGGCGGACTACAGCCAGATCGAGCTCCGCGTGCTGGCGCACATGGCCGACATCGACGCGCTGAAAAAAGCCTTTGCAGACGGCCTCGACATCCACGCCATGACGGCGTCCGAAATGTTCGGCGTGCCGATCAAGGACATGGACCAAGCCACGCGGCGGCGGGCCAAGGCGATCAATTTCGGCATCATCTACGGCATTTCGGCCTTTGGACTGGCCAATCAACTCGGCATATCGCGCACTGAGGCGAGCGACTACATCAAGACCTATTTCGAGCGCTTTCCCGGCATCCGCGACTATATGGACTGGGCCAAGAAGCAAGCGCACGACAATGGCTATGTGTCGACGCTGTTTGGCCGGCGGGTGCATTATCCCGAGATCAACACCAAGAATCCCAATCACCGGGCGTTTCTGGAGCGCGCCGCGATCAACGCGCCGATCCAGGGCTCGGCCGCCGACATCATCCGCCGCGCCATGATCCGCATGGAGGAGGCGCTTACCAACGCCAAGGTGAAAGCCCGCATGTTGCTGCAAGTGCATGACGAGCTGATTTTCGAGGCGGCCGAAAACGAAGTCGACAAGACGATCAAGGCGGCGGTGGCGACGATGGAAGGGGCGTGCGCGCCCATTCTGCAGCTCTCAGTCCCGCTCAAGGTCGACGCGAAATCCGCCGATAACTGGGAAGAGGCGCATTAGGAAAGCGGCCTAGCCCGGAAACGTCGGGCCTGGCGGCGCGGCCGTGTTGCGCACGATGTTGGCGTCGCCCGAACCCGGATCGCCTGGCTCATCCAGCATCAGATAGGCCACCAGCGGACGCATGGTCAGGCCCTGAACGATGATCGAGAACACCACCACGGCGTAAGTGGCGGCCAAGATCGGCGCCTTGAACTCGCCGGCCGGCAGCGAAAGCGCAAGCGCCACCGAGATGCCGCCGCGTAAACCACCCCAAGTGAGAATACGCACGGCGCCGAAGGTGAAGCGCTCGCGGATGGCCAAGAGCCCGATCGGCACCGAGACCGAAATCAGGCGCGCCGCCAGCACGATGGGAATCGCGGCGGCCGCAAGCCAGAGATAATCAAGCGCCGGCAAGATCACCAACACCTCGAGCCCGATCAGCAGGAACAGAACCGAGTTCAACAGCTCATCCGTCAGCTCCCAGAACTGGAACAGATGGGAGCGGGTGCGCTCGCTCATGGCGAAGGCGGCGCCTTGATTGCCGATCAAGATGCCGGCCACGACGACGGCGATCGGTCCGCTGACGTGCAAATGAAGCGCGGCGGTGTAGGCGCCGGTAACCAGGGCCAGCGTGATCATGATCTCCAGATTGTGCTCATCCAACGAATAGAGCAGGGCGAAGGCGATGATGCCGAAAACGAGCCCCAGCGCCGCGCCGCCAAAGGCTTCGAGTGCAAAAAGTTCGGCGACATCGAGCGCCCCCATGGTCGGGCCATTGGCGGTGCTGGTCGCCAGCGCCACCATGATGGTGAAGACGACGACGCCGACGCCATCGTTGAACAGGGATTCGCCAGCAATCTTGGCCTCGAGCAGCGGCGGCACGCGCACGGTTTTGAGGATGCCGAGTACGGCGACAGGATCGGTCGGCGAGATCAGCGCGCCAAAGACCAGCGCCCACAGAAACGGGATATTCAGCCCCGCGATCTGACCCACGCCCCAAATGGCGCCACCCACCAGCGCCGTCGACAGCAACACGCCGATGGTTGCCATCAGTCCGATCGCCCATTTGCGTTGCGCCAAGCGCGAGAGATCGATGTGGATCGCGCCAGCAAACAGCAGCGCGCTCAAAAAGCCCTCCATCAGCACTTCATGGAAATCAATACCATTGAGCGCGTCGCGCACGGTGGGTCCGATGCCAAATCGCGGCCAATAGAAATCAACCAACAGGATCGCGGCGGACGCCAGCAGCGCGATAACAACGAGCCCGATCGTGTGGGGGAGTTTCAACAGGCGATGATTGAGGTAGCCGAAGACCGCGGCGAGACCCAGCAAAATGGCGATGATGTCGAGCAACGTAATCATGGCGTTGTTCTCCTGCTGCGGCGGACTCAGAGTTCGTCGAGCCAGACGTCGAGGACGCTGGCGCCGGCGCGCTCAAGCCCGGCGCCCCAGCGCTTGGTGTCTTCACGCAGGCCGGAAATATCCACATTGGCCTGGGCGATTTCAGCCGCGTGGCCGATCAACCATTGTTCGAGAGCCTGGGGCTGGGCTTCGACGTGAAACTGCAGGCCGAGTATACGCGGCCCGAGCGAAAACGCCTGATTTTCTGCCATTGATGTCGAGGCGAGCCGCAGCGAGCCTTGGGGCAAATCGAAGGTATCGCCGTGCCAGTGGAGCACCTGCCAGTCGTTTTGCGCCAATGGCGCCAGACAGGAGCGCTTGCCGGCTTGGCTGGGACTGAGCGGCGCCCAGCCGATTTCCTTGGCGCTGCCTGGATAGACGCGCGCACCGAGTGCGCGCGCGATGAGCTGCGCACCGAGGCAGACGCCCAGCACCGGCTTGTCGGCGGCAATTTGACGTTCGATTGCCGCAACCTCGTGGGCAATAACGGGGTAGAGGTCTTCGTCATAGGCGGCGATTGGTCCGCCCAAGACGATGAGCAATTCGGGCGGCTCAGCCAGGGCGGCGAAGTCGTCGATGCCGGCATCGAGATAGTCGAGATGGTAGCCGTGGCCGGCGAGTACGGCCGCGAAGCTGCCGGCGTCTTCGAATGCGACGTGCCGGATGGCGCAGGCGCGTTTGCCGGGCAATGCGGTCATCCCACCACGGTGGCAGCGCCAGCCCGGCGCGGGTCGCCCGCTCCCTCATAGCCGCCGCCCAATGCGCGCGCGGCATGCACTCCGCCGAAAAAGACGTTGCGCTCGGGCCAGGCCTCGACGTCTTCGAACGCCTTGACCAAGGCGTCGCGTTCCTCGTCGCTGTAGAGCTCGCTCCAGGGCCCGGCTTCGAAGCTAAGTTTGCCGCCTTTTTCAACATGAATTCGTGGCGCGCTGACCGCGGGTTCCAGCTCTTGGCTGCGATCGATCAGATTGACGGCAACCTGCAAAATGGCTGTCCGGATGCGGTTGGAGCCACCCGAGCCCAGCGCGGTGAGGGCGCCGGAGCCCTCGCGGATCAAGGTCGGCGCCATCATCGAGGAGAGACGGGTATTGGGCCGCCAGTTATGAAAACCGCCGGCGTTGAGATCCTCTTCGCCGAGCATGTTGTTCAGCATGTAACCGAATTCGCCGACCATCGAGCCGTTTCCTTCTCCGTTCGAGACGGAAGCCGCGGCGGCGTTGCCGTCGGCGTCGATGACGCTGATATGCGTGGTGCCGCGCTGCATTTGCGGGTGACCGGCAAGTGCGTTCAGGTGGCGGTCGATGACGTCGTGTCCGGTGACCGCGCTGAGGTCGCTTGCCTGGGCGCTGCGCACCGCGTTCGTTTCGCTCATGATGGCGGCCAAATCGAGCGCGCCGGGCGCGCCCTCGGGCAAAAAGCGCTGCAGCAGGCCAAGACCAAAGGCGATCAGGGGTCCGCTGGCGGCGGGCGCTGGATTGAGGGCCAGCTCGGCGTCGCGGTGGCGCCAGAGCAACGGGCGGCGCAGCTCGACATCGTAAGCCGCGAAGTCGTCCATGGTGAGATGGCCGCCATTGTCTTGCGATTGGGCGACCATGGCGCGGGCGAGCTCGCCCTCGGTGAAGAGCCGCTGGCCCTCGCGTCCCAGGCCGTCGAGCGTTTCGGCAAAAGCGGCGTTGCGGTAGACGTCGCCGCCAGCCAGCAGCTTACCGCCCGGCGCAAAGCAAGCGCGGGCAGTGTCACTGGCGGTCAGAATTGGGGCGACGATGGTGAAGAGATAGGCGTGGAAATCGCTCACCGCGACGCCCTCGCGCGCAGCGCGAACCGCGGGCTCGACAATGCGACTCATCGGCAGACGGCAGAGATCGCTGTGGACGCGGAAGGCGCCTTGGACGAAGCCAGGAACCGCGGCAGCACCCGCGCCGATGTGAAACTCTTGTGTGGCGGGGCCGAAGTCCGCCTGAATTCCGAAGAACTCCAGCTCGTTTTCGGGCCGTTTGCTGGAGGGTGTCTGGGCAAAAAAATCGTACAGCACGGCGTCGCGGTCGCCGGATTTTTGAGCCATCAGAAAACCGCCGCCGCCGATCGAGGAGAACACCACTTCGGGCACGCAGGAAGCGAAGAGGCCGGCAATCGCCGCGTCGAACGCGTTGCCGCCGTCGCTCAGGATTTCGGCCGCGGCCGCGACAGTTACTTCATGGCCGGCGGCGATGACGCCTTTCGCCTTGCTCATGGGCGTTCCCTAGCGCCTGGCGTGGCCCGCGGCAACACACTTAAAGCCGAGCCGATCTGGCCAATCGCAATGCTATTGGCTACAGAGGGTTTCCATCGGAAACGCCAGCGTGGCGCCATTGACGGCTTCCACTTGCATGGTCTTGCCGTCAACATCATGAAACCAGATGTCGGATTCGGGTCCTTCGCCCGTCAGGCCGCGATCGAGGTCGACGGTTTGGGATGAGCTCACGCGGATCTCGCGGGTCATTTTCGGCGCGTTGCCGTCCTGGACGCGGCCGAACAATGTGATGTCGCGCAGGATCAGAAGCGGCGTCCCGCGCGCGTCTCCTGGACCCCCCCAGGAAAACAGAAACTTACCCCAGGTGTTCTTGTTGGTGCGCACGATGGCCACGCCGAGCCCCTTGCGGTCGGGGCGCAACATCAGCCGACCCTTTTGCCGGCCGTTGTAATCGGCGCGGGTCAGCTTTCCGGTCGCCACCTGAACGTAATTTTCCGGGTTCGTCAGAAAGTCCTTGTTCATCAGACTGTCGAATTCGTCGTAAACGACGCTGCAGTCGAAGCTGCCCGCGTGCGCCGGAGCGCTGGCCAGCCCGGCGGCGATTGCGATGAGAGCGCACAGACGTTTCATTGGATTAAGACTCCTCGCGACAGGGAACAATCGGCTGCGGACGCAGTTCGTGCCATGACATCGGCATATGGCAGGAAAATGGTTGCGCTCAAGAGGCGAAGTGCGGTGCGGCGGAGCGAACCTCTTCGTCGACATGTTCCTCGAAAATCTTGAAGTTCGCGGTGAACATGCGGACGAGCTCGTGAGCTTGGGCGTCATAAGCGTCCGCATCGGCCCAGGTCGAGCGTGGATCGAGGATTTGCGTCTGCACGTCCGCGACGGCTTCGGGCACTTCGAAGCCGAAAATCGGGTCCTGCCGCATGGCGGTGTCCCGCAGGGCGCCCGAGAGCGCCGCGTTCAACAGCGTGCGCGTCGCCCTGATCGGCATGCGGTTGCCAACGCCATATGTGCCGCCCGTCCAACCGGTGTTGACGAGCCAGCAGTCAACGTCGTGTTCGGCGATCAATTTGCGCAACAAATTGCCGTAGACGCTGGGGTGGCGCGGCATGAAGGGCGCGCCGAAACAGGTTGAAAACGTCGCTTGAACGCCATCAACGCCCTTTTCCGTGCCGGCCACCTTGGCTGTGTAGCCCGAAAGGAAATGATACATGGCTTGGGAGGGCGTCAGGCGTGCGATCGGCGGCATTACGCCAAAGGCATCGGCTGTTAGCATGATGACGTTCTTGGGGTGGCCGGCGGTGCCGGTCGTGCTGGCGTTCTCGATGAACTCCAGCGGGTATGCGCCACGGGTGTTTTCGGTCAATTTGCCGTCGGCGAAATCTGGTTCGAGCATGTCGCCAACAAGCACGACATTCTCGAGCACGGCGCCCGGCCGGTTGACGGCGGCATAGATTTCAGGCTCTGCCTCGGCCGACAGGCGAATGGTTTTGGCATAGCAGCCGCCCTCGAAATTGTAGATGCCGCGCTCCGACCAGCCGTGCTCGTCATCGCCCAGCAAGATTCGGCTGGAGTCGGCGGAAAGTGTTGTTTTTCCTGTGCCCGAGAGGCCGAAGAAGACCGCCGAATCGCCACCCGGCGACACATTGGCGGAACAGTGCATCGGCATCACGCCCTTGGCGGGCAGGATGTAATTCAAATAAGTGAAGACGGATTTCTTGATCTCGCCGGCATAAAGCGTGCCGCCTATCAGCACCAGGCGGCGCTCGAAATTACATGCGATCACGGTTTGCGAAGAGGTGCCGTGGCGCTCGGGATCGGCGCGGAAGCTCGGCAGATTGACGACGGTGAATTCGGGCTGAAACGCCGCGCGATCGGCTTCGCTCGGCTCGATCAGCAGATGTTGAATAAAGAGCGCGTGCCAAGCCAGCTCGCAATAGATGCGGGTCTGCAGACGGTGTTCGGTGTCGGCGCCGGCGTGCAGGTCCTGAATAAACAGGTCCTTGTTCTCGGCGTGGCTCAGGAAATCCTCATAGAGCGCATCGAAATGATGGGGCGCCATGGACTTGTTGTTGTCCCACCATACGGTGGCGTCGGTCTCGTCGTTGCGCACGGTGAACTTGTCGGAAGCCGAGCGGCCGGTGTGCTGGCCGGTTTCGGTCGCAAAGGCGCCAGTGGAGGCGATGCGACCCTCGCCGCGCGATACGGCAAGCTCAATTAGCTCGGATCGCGGCGTGTTGCGGAACTGTGAACCGGGATGGCTCACCGGAAAAGTTTCGTCTTCCAGCAAGTCCTCCTTCATTGCCGATACACTCACTGCCTTCCTCCCAGACATATTTGATGAATTTGCTTGCTCGCCTGGCTGTGACAATGAAGCCTTATGCGGCGAAATTTAGCCGAATGCCAAATCACCTTGTTTGCGACGTTTCGGCCAAACTGGCCGCGCCCTTTAAAAGCGCCATACGTTTAACATGTCAACGCGCAGATTGCCCACGATTTAGCTCAATTGTCGTTAGCGGGGAGCACGGGCGCGTTTGACGAGCGTCACCAGGGTTTGGCGGATTTCGTCGGGCGTGGCAACGGGGGTGGGAAACGCCAAGCGCAGCGTCTGGCCGTTGGCGGCCAAATCACACCCTTCCGGGTCACAGCCGGTCATGCGCCATTGCGCCGGCTCAGCGCCCAGCAACTGGGTGGCGTAGAGTTCAACGGCGTCGGCGTGATCTTCGTTCATGTGGGACACGATGCCGTCTTCCGATTCGAGCAGTGCGCTGGCGCCGGCCAGATCGGTCAACAGGTCCGCCGCCTCGAGATCGTAAATCTGTCCGAACCCCGCGACCACGTGTGCGCTCTCGACCGCCAGCCGCCAAAAGGCGAAATCGGCGAATTGGGCATAGCCTTGGGCCGTCTCGTGGCGGGCGAGAAAACGCCGCTTAATGGCGGCATCATCGCTGATTTCTGCGCGTCCGAATACGCTGACGCGCGTGCGCGTGAGGGGGTCTTGAGCAGGGCCGTCGGCCAGCAGCGGACCGAGAAAGAGCAGCGAGGCGCGGGAATCGGACGCCAGATTCGATGTGTGGCGCGCAAGCTTTGAAATCAGAAAAATAGGCGCGCCGGCTGAATCGGTCGCAATGGTGATGAAAGAGGCATAAGGAGCGCCGGATTCGGCGTCGATCGTAGCTAAGCTGGCGGTCGCGCCGGCGCGAATTATGCCTCTGGCATTGGCCGCATTTTCGTGCTCAGCTGGGTCTTGCGAAATGCTCATTGTCTACAATGTTTCCCTTGAGTGTTGCATTGAGGTAACATACTGAGCAGTGAGCGAAATGATTCACCCCGCCACAATTTGCCCGGATTGGGCTCCTAGACCGCCGCGGCGCTTAGTGTTGTAGCCGTGAAGGGCCAACTGATGCCAACAATTGCACTTGTTGACGATGACCGAAATATCCTGACCTCGCTTCGCATGGTTTTGGAGGCGGAAGGGTATAAGACGCAGACCTATAACGACGGCGCCTCGGCGCTTGGCGGGTTGGCGTCCAATCCGCCGGACCTAGCCATCCTCGACATTAAGATGCCGCGGATGGACGGCATGGAGCTGTTGCGCCGGCTGCGTCAAAAAAGCGAAATGCCGGTGATTTTCCTCACCTCAAAGGACGAGGAAATCGACGAGCTGTTCGGTCTGAAGATGGGTGCGGACGACTTCATTCGCAAGCCGTTTTCACAGCGTCTGCTGATCGAGCGGGTTAAAGCCGTGCTGCGGCGCGTTCAACCGCGCGAGGCAAGTGCTGCGACCGTCGAGTCCACCAAGACGCTGGAGCGGGGAAAACTCAAAATGGACCCCGAACGCCACACGTGTCTGTGGGAAGAGCGGCCCGTCACGCTGACGGTGACCGAGTTCCTGATCCTGCAGGCGCTTGCCCAACGCCCCGGCGTTGTCAAGAGCCGCGATGCATTGATGGATGCAGCCTATGACGATCAGGTCTATGTGGATGACAGAACCATCGATAGCCACATCAAACGGTTGCGGAAGAAATTCAAGGCCGTGGATACGAACTTCGACGTCATCGAGACGCTCTACGGAGTAGGCTATCGCTTCAAAGAAGCGTAACGAAAATGAGCGCCCATGGCCGTTGAGACGCACGGGCCGCTGAGTGCAACCGATAGCGGTGCCGAGCGGCCGGCAAAACAGTCGCGAGTTGCATGGGCGGCGCGCACGTATTTGCGCTGGTTGCGGCTGCGTTTTCCTGTCTCTAGCCTGACGCGCCGCATCGTCATCCTCAATCTGTTCGGACTGACGATCCTCGTTTCGGGCATCCTCTATCTCAATCAGTTCCGCGCCGGATTGATCGACGCCAAGGTGCAGAGCTTGCTCACCCAGGGCGAGATCATCGCGGGTGCGATCGCGGCATCGGCAACGGTCGATACCGACAGGGTGCCGATTGCCGATGGCGGCTTGCTCGAATTTGACGAAGGTACGCAATTTGGTGCGCCGCAGGACAATCTCGCCGCGCTTGAATTTCCCCTCAATCCTGAGCGCGCCGCGCCGATCCTGCAGCAGTTGATCAAGCCCACAGGCACGCGTGCGCGCATTTACAATCGCGAAGGCGTGCTGATCCTTGACTCCGACACGCTGTATTCGAGCGGTCAAATTCTGCGCTTCGACCTGCCACCGCCGGGCAGCGAGGAAGAGGGCTGGGTTGCCGAGAGCTGGCGGCGCTTGAGATTGTGGCTTTGGCGGCAGGATCTACCGCTCTACCGCGATATTGGCGGCGAAAACGGCAAGGCCTATCCTGAAGTCGCCTCGGCGCTTATGGGAACGGCCGTTCCGATCGTACGGGTCAATGAAAAGGGCGAACTGGTGGTCTCGGTCGCTATCCCCATCCAGCGCATGCGCGCTGTATTGGGCTCGCTGCTGCTCTCCACCCGCGGCGGTGAAATCGACGAGATCGTGACAGCCGAGCGCCTCGCTATCGTGCGGGTGTCGTTGTTTGCCGTCGGCGTTACCGTGCTGCTCTCGATCCTGCTGGCGCGCACCATTGCCGGACCGATGCACCGGCTGGCGGCGGCGGCCGATCAAGTCCGGCGCAGTGTGCGCAAGCGGACCGAAATTCCCGATTACACTCACAGAACCGACGAGATCGGCCATCTATCAGGCGCGTTGCGCGATATGACGCGGGCGCTGTATCGGCGCATTGAGGCGACGGAGAGTTTTGCTGCGGATGTGGCTCACGAGCTGAAAAACCCGCTGACGTCGCTGCAAAGCGCAGCCGAAACGTTTCCCCTGGCCAAGAACAATGACGAGCGCACACGGCTGCTGGACATCATCCGGCACGATGTGCGCCGGCTCAACAGGTTGATTTCGGACGTCTCGGACGCCTCGAGGCTCGATGCGGAATTGGTGCGCGTGGATGCCGAACCGGTGGATATCGCCGGATTGCTCGAAAATCTCATCCCGATCTTCACCGATTTTCACCGGGAGAACAATTCCAACACGACCAAGATCATTCTCGATGTGGCCGAGCGGCCCGCGAATGATGCGAGCTATGAGGTGATGGGCCACGATAGCAGGCTCGGACAAGTCATCACCAATCTGCTCGACAACGCCATTTCGTTCAGCCCCAAACGCGGCAAGGTGTGGGTGACGGCGCGGCGGGTGCGAAATGAAATCGAGGTGGTGGTCGAAGACGAGGGACCCGGCATTCCGCGCGAGAATCTCGAGCGGATTTTCGAGCGGTTCTATACCGATCGGCCTCATGAGGCCGAATTCGGTCAGAATTCGGGGCTGGGGCTCAACATCTCACGGCAGATCATCGTGGCTCATGGCGGGCGGATATGGGCTGAAAACCGGACCGCGGAGGCCTCTGGCGCCAAACGTGGACGTGGCCAAGGCAAAAAGCGTACGGGCGCGCGCCTTGTCATCCGTCTGCCCGCAGCCTAAGCCCAGATTGCCGGGCGCACCGTGGCGGACAAAGAGGCAAGCATACACGGGACTTGCGTCGCACTGGGCAAACGGGCGGCCCTGCTGCGGGGTGAATCGGGCTCAGGAAAATCCGACCTTGCACTGCGTTTTCTGACGCTGTTTGAATCGGGCAAGGGCAATAGCCGGGCCCGGCTGGTGGCCGACGATCAAACACGGCTGGCGGTGCGCGCCGGTAAACTCATTGCGCATGCGCCGGAGGCCACAAAGGGGCTGCTCGAGGTGCGCGGGGTGGGCATCATCGAGATGGAGGCGATCGATGAAGCCGAATTGGAACTCGTTGTCGACCTGACGCCTGGGAGCGAAATCGAGCGGCTGCCCGATCCATTTCCTGTCACCACACTCTTGGGGATTTCGCTGCCACTGATGCGGTTGGCGGCCTTTGAAGCTTCGGCGCCGATCAAGTTGAAGGTCGCGCTCGGCCACAAAGCATGATCTGCTCAGCGGTCGGTGCACTCGATTTGGGCTTGCAGAATGCAGTCCACCGCGACATAGAATCGGCGTACCTGGTGCAGCGCAGACGAGCCTGGACGGTTCGTGCAACTTGCTGCGGATGTTTTGGTTGTCGGCGGTTGAATACGGCAGTGGCATGATCGGCTTGGTAATTGTGACGCATGGGGCGCTGGCGGAGGGATTTCGCGCCGCGCTTGAACACGTTGTGGGAACGCAAAAACAGATTGCGGCAATTTCCGTTGAACCCGATGACGACATGCAGATCCGCCGCGACGATATTCTGGCAGCGGTCGATGCGGTGAATTCGGGAGACGGCGTCATCTTGGTGACCGATATGTTCGGCGGCACGCCATCCAATCTCGCCATATCCGTAATCGACCAGACAAATGTCGAAGTTATCGCCGGCGTCAATTTGCCGATGCTGATCAAAATCGCCAGCATCCGTGGCGAGTTGGGCCTCATGGAAGCTGTTTCCGAAGCGCAAATTGCAGGCCGAAAATACATCAGTATCGCCAGCCAAATACTGTCGGACAAATAGGCGGCAGGCTGTCCGGAAATCCTTATGTCCAATTCCACAAAGGATGGCGCTTCCGCCAAACCGGAAAACCATATCTTCGCGGAAGTCGTGATTCCGAACCGCAAGGGTCTGCACGCCCGCGCCTCGGCGCAATTTGTCAAATGCGGTGAAAAATTTGATGCGAAGATACGAGTGACGCGTGAAGGTCACACCGTGGGCGGCACCTCCATTATGGGGCTGATGACGCTCGCGGCGGGACAAGGCAAGACGATTTTGATCGAAGCAGAAGGTAAAGAGGCGCCCCGCGCGCTCGAAGCTTTGATCGAACTTGTCGAGGCTGGTTTCAACGAAGACGAGTGAGCGAACAGCGCGCGGCAACGATATAAGGAATTCTTTATATCGCCGTTGCTCTTCATGTCTTGAGAGGCTATTAGATGGCCCGGCGCGCGCGCGCCGTAGGCACAATAAAAGGCGGAACCCATGGACTATATCGTTAAGGACATTGAACTCGCCGACTGGGGGCGCAAAGAGATCGCGATTGCCGAAACCGAAATGCCGGGGCTGATGGCATTGCGGGACGAGTATGGCAAGGCGCAGCCGCTGAAGGGCGCTAGGGTCGCCGGGTGTCTGCATATGACCATTCAGACGGCGGTGCTGATCGAAACGCTGGAGGCGCTGGGCGCCGAGGTGCGCTGGGCCTCATGCAACATTTTTTCGACCCAGGACCATGCAGCAGCGGCAATCGCCGCGGGTGGCACGCCGGTCTTCGCCTTCAAGGGCGAAACGCTGGAGGAATACTGGGACTATGTGGACCGCATCTTCGACTGGGGCGGCGCCGACGGCGCCAATATGATCCTGGACGACGGCGGCGATGCCACGCTGATTGTCATTCTGGGCGCCCAGGCCGAGAGCGATCCATCGGTCATTGCCAATCCGACCAATGAAGAAGAAGAGGTGCTTTTTGCGACCATCAAGAAGCGCCTGGCTTCCAATCCCGGTTGGTATTCAAAAATTCGCGACGCCATCCGTGGCGTTACCGAAGAGACCACGACGGGCGTCCATCGGCTCTATCAAATGCAGGAAGCTGGCACGCTTCCCTTCTCAGCGATCAACGTCAACGACTCGGTCACGAAATCAAAGTTCGACAATCTATATGGTTGCCGGGAAAGCCTGGTCGACGGCATCAAGCGCGCCACTGACGTGATGCTGGCGGGAAAGATTGCGGTCGTTGCCGGCTATGGCGACGTTGGCAAGGGATGTGCGGAGAGTTTGCGCGGTCAAGGCGCCCGCGTGGTCGTGACCGAGATCGATCCGATCTGCGCGCTGCAGGCGGCGATGGAAGGTTACGAGGTCCTGACGATGGAAGAAGCTGTTGGCGATGGCGACATCTTCGTCACTGCGACGGGCAACAAGGATGTCATCACGGTCGACCATATGCGCGAGATGAAAGACCGGGCCATTGTTTGCAATATCGGGCATTTCGACTCTGAGATTCAGGTTGCAGCGCTGCGAAATCTCAAATGGCACAACGTCAAGCCGCAAGTCGACGAAGTCGAATTTGCCGATGGCAAGCGCATCGTCATGCTGGCCGAGGGCAGGCTGGTGAATTTGGGCTGCGCCACGGGGCATCCGAGTTTCGTGATGAGCGCGTCGTTCACCAATCAGGTGTTGGCTCAGATCGAGATTTGGCAGAATCCAGAAAACTACGAGAACAAGGTCTATGTGCTTCCCAAGCATTTGGACGAAAAGGTCGCCTCGCTGCATTTAGCCCGCTTGGGCGTGCGGCTGTCGACGCTCGATAAGGCGCAGGCCGACTATATCGGTGTGCCCGTGGCGGGACCGTTCAAGCCTGATCACTACCGATATTGATGATTTATTGCCGCGTGGCGTCCAATAGCCAATCGACCGGTGGGCAAGGGCGCGCGATATGGGTAAATTAGAAACGATTCGCCCGAAATAAGCGGTCCGGCACGCCGTGAGGTGTGAACTGCGTTGCGTTTATCGCGTGCAGGCCATTGGGGGATGGTTTGGAGCGAGCGTGATGCTTTCTGGCCCCTGGCAGGAAAGATACAATCGGATTCCGCTGATCGTCAGCGCTGCCGCATGCACAGTGCTTGTCGGCGCTGCGCGCGCGCTTGCAGCCGAAGAAAGCCAATTGGCCCAGGTTTCGCTGCTGGACGCGCGCGGCCCTCTTATCGTTGGAATCGTCCTCGGCATCACGGCGTTTGCCGTGACGGCGGCGTTGGGCTTTTTGCGCGCCACGCGCCGCACCCGTTTGGCCGAGGAGATGGCCACTGAAAACGCCGAACGCCTTGAGGGCGAATTGGACGTTTTGCACGCCATCCTCTCAGCCGAACCCCAAACGCTGATTTATTGGGATAAGGACCAAACTCCACTCGTTGTGACCGAAATGCTCGACCCCGCCTTCAAGGTGCCGTCGGAGATCGATGGGTTGCTGGACTTCGAATCTTGGTTGGCGCCCGATGACGCGGCTCGGTTGCAGGGCAAGTTCTCGCAGCTGCGCAACGCCGCCGCGCCGTTCAATCTCATGCTCAAGACGAAATTCGGCGCTTTCGTCGAAGTCGATGGCCGCGCCAAGGGATCGGGTTTGGTGATGAAACTGCGCGACCTGGCCGGTCAGCGCGCCGAGCTCAGCCGCATATGCAGCGAACACGAACGGCTGGGTCATGAGATCGGGGCCTCGCGCGCAATGCTCAATTCGCTGTCGGTGCCCGCCTGGGTGCGTGACGGCGAGGGCCGGCTTCAATGGGTGAACGCTGCCTACGCGGCGGCAGTCGAGGCAACCGACAGCAGCGATGTTTGCGAGCGTCAGATCGAGCTTTTTTCCGAAACGCAGCGTGGCGATGGCTCGGGCGCGCTCGAGAAGGGCGAGATATATCGCGGGCGCATCGCCTCGAGCTTTGGGGGTGAACAGCGCACGTTCGACGTCACCATGGTGCCGTTGGGGGCAGCGAATGCGGGTATTGCGGTGGCGTCTGGAGAGAGCGTGGAAGCGAGCGGACCAACGGGCGCTCCGCGTGAAGACCACACCAGGACGCTGAACCGCATCGCCACCGCCGTTGCCGTGTTCTCCAAGCGGCAGGTGCTGACCTATTACAATCAGGCTTATCTCGAGCTGTGGGGGATCGACGGCGATTGGCTGGCTGAAGGGCCCAGTCACGGCCAAATTCTGGACCGCATGAGAGAAGACAGGATCCTGCCCGAACAAGCCGATTACCGGGCTTGGAAGAAGAAGCAAGTTGAGGGCGAGAAAGCCGAAGACCTGTGGGAGGACTGGTGGCATCTGCCCGACGGGCGTAGCATCCACGTGTTGGTCGACCGGGCGCAAGACGGCAGCCAAACCTTCCTCTACGAGGACGCCACCGAGCGCTTGACGCTCGAGAGCCGCTACAATTCGCTGATCCAGGTCCAGAAGGAGACGCTCGACAATCTGCAAGAAGGTGTCGTGGTGTTTGGCAGCGATGGCCGTCTCAAACTCTTCAATCGAGCGTTCGCCCGCATCTGGAAACTCGAACCCCAGTCACTGTCGCAACAGCCCCATATCGACAAACTGATCGACCAATGCCGCGTGCTGCTTGACGACGACGCCGCCTGGGACGAAGTGAAGACGGCCGTTACCAGCATCGATCACGAGCGACGCTCTATTGACGGTGAGCTTGCGCGGCCCGACGGAAGTCAGCTGGCCTATGCCAGCCTGCCACTGCCCGATGGCGCGACGTTGCTGACCTATGTGGACATTACCGACGCCAAGCGGGCCGAGCGCGCCCTGATCGAGCGCAATGAGGCGTTAGAGGCGGCCGGTCGCCTGAAGAGCACATTCATTTCGCACATATCATATGAAATGCGCGTTCCACTGACCAACATCATCGGCTTCTCCGAATTGCTGGCGACACCGGCCATTGGGCCGCTGACCGACCGCCAGCAAGATTATTTGACCGACATCAGGTCATCCAGCGACACATTGCTTGCAATCATCAACGACATCCTGGATCTCGCCACGATCGATGCCGGCGCTTTGGAATTGCGGCGCGGTGAGATCGACCTCAAGGACATCGTGGAGGCCGCGGTTCTGGGCGTGCGCGACAGAATCCAGAGCGCCAAACTCCTGCTCGATGTCGATATCGCCGATGCGCCGACGAAATTCGAGGCCGACGCCCAGAGAGTGCGACAAGTGCTCTATAATCTGTTGGCGAACGCGGTGGGATTTTCGGATGAGGGCGGCGCGATCATATTGAGCGCGCGTCGTGATGGTGAGATGGTAGCATTTACTGTTAGAGATCAAGGCGTTGGCATCGCGCCGGGCGATCAGGAGGCGGTGTTTGAACGATTTGAAAGCCGGGCGCGCGGTTCCAAGCATCGCGGTGCGGGTTTGGGCCTCTCGATCGCCAAAAGTCTCGTCGAGCTTCATGGCGGCGATGTGAAGCTCGATTCAGTACTAGGTGAGGGAACCACGGTAACCGTGCGGTTTCCGATCAACCATCGACGCGCCGGCTTCGAGCGGACATCGCAAGAGAGCGCGCAGGGTGAAGCGCCAAAGGAGGGCGGCGACGCCTCGTCTGCCGCCGCATGAAGGCTTTGCAGCCGTTCGATGAGCTCGATATCGAGGGCTTGGACAGGCTGGCCTCCAGGTTGGCGCTGGTGTTGCAGGCTGGCGATTGCGTCGCATTGAGCGGTGAACTTGGCGCCGGAAAGACCACCCTGGCGCGTGCGCTCGTTCAACACATCTGGGGTGCGGACGCCGAGGAGGTCATATCTCCAACCTTCGCGCTGACCGAGACCTATGCCACCCCGCGCATGGATATCGCTCATTTCGATTGCTTTCGGCTGCAAAGCCCGTCCGAACTCGAAGAGGTGGGTCTCGAGGCGGCGCTGGATGAGGCCTTGGTGTTGATCGAGTGGCCTGAGCAGATCGCTGACCGGTTGCCTGCCGACAGGCTCGAGATCAAGCTGAGCGATGGGAGCACGGACACCGCGCGTGCGATCGAGCTGGAGGGGCACGGAGACTGGGAGACGCGCCTGCAGCGGTTCGTGGCTATGACGGGTTTTTTGGAGAAGGCGGGCTGGGGCCAAGTGCAAAGCTCCTATCTGCAGGGCGATGCCTCGCCAAGGCGTTATGCGCGGCTCGCCGATGGCGATCGGAGTGCTCTGCTGATGGATGCGCCCCGCCAGCCCGATGGGCCACCGGTGCGCGATGGCAAGCCATACAGCGCGCTTGTCCATTTGGCGGAGGATGCCCGCTCAGTCGTGGCGGTTGCCGACGCTCTGCAGGCGGCTGGCTTAAGCGCACCGGACATTTACGCCTACGATCTGGAGCATGGGTTTCTGCTGGTCGAAGACCTTGGCGATCGGGTGTATGGCCATGAGATTGCCGAGGGCCGTGATCCAGCCGAGCTCTATGGTGCGGCGGTCGAGGTTCTTTTGGCCTTGCGGCAAAGCCCCCCTGGCGCGGTGCTTGATCTGCCGGACGGCGGCGGCGTGGACCTGCCAATATATGATGCAACGGCCTTCGCGATCGAAGCGGAACTGTTGCTCGATTGGTTTTGGCCGGCATTGCGGTCTGAAGCCGCGCCGGCGATCATGCGGGCCGAATTCTTGGAGCTTTGGGGCGCTCAAATCACGTTTCTGGCGGCCCAACGCCGGGGTTGGGTGCTGCGGGATTTCCATTCGCCCAATTTGCTGTGGCTGCCCGATCGTGAGGGCATTGCACGGGTCGGCGTGATCGATTTCCAGGATGCGATGCGCGGTCCCCATGCCTACGATCTCGTGTCGCTGCTGCAGGACGCGCGCAGGGACGTGGCAGCGGAACTTGAAGCCGACTTGCTGGAAACGTACTGTCGCAAATGTGAAATCGCAGACCCCTCTTTCGAGCGCAGGCGGTTCCAGGCGGCTTATGCCATCGCGGGCGCGCAGCGCTGCACCAAAATATTGGGTATCTTCGCCCGTCTGGCCGCGCGCGACGGCAAAACCGGTTACTTGGCGCATATTCCGCGGGTCTCAGCCTATTTGGAGCGCAATCTGGCGCATGACGCTCTCAAGCCCCTCAAGGACTGGTACGACCAGCATTTGCCTCAGACCGAGCGCGCTGGCCTGGCGGGCGTCTGAGCGCGTGATAGGGAGAGCGGGCCCGTGAAGCCGACAATGGCCATGGTGCTTGGCGCCGGGCTCGGCACGCGCATGCGGCCGCTGAGCGACACCACGCCGAAGCCGCTTATCGAGCTGGCCGGTGCGCCCTTGCTTGACCGCGTGCTTGACCGTCTGCAAGCGGCGGGCGTCGAGAAAGCGGTGGTCAATGTGCATCACTTGGCTGACCGAATGGAAGCGCACCTGGCGGGCCGCACGCAGCCGGAAATCGTCATTTCTGATGAACGAGGGTTGCTGCTTGATACCGGCGGTGGCGTTAAAAAAGCGCTGCCGTTGCTGGGCGACGACGCCTTCTTTATCCACAATTCGGATTCGGTTTGGATCGAGGGTGAACATGGGGCGCTGCAGGCCATGTCGGCCGCTTGGGATCCGGCGGTGATGGACTGGCTTCTGCTATTGGCGCCGGTCGAACGTTCGATCGGCTATGGCGGGCGCGGTGACTTCGCGTTTGACGGTGGTGACGCGTTGCGCCGGCGGCGGGGCGACGAAAGCGTGCCGTACGTCTTTGCCGGCGTTTCCGTCGCCGGCCCGGGCGTTTTCGATGATGCGCCCGAAGGCGCCTTTTCGCTCAATCTGCTGTGGGATGAGGCGCTGACTGGCAAACGCCTGCATGGCGTGGTGCTCGATGGCGTTTGGATGCATGTGGGCACGCCTGCGGCGCTGGAAGAAGCCGAAGGGGTGATGTCCAGTGGCTCGTCCTGACGTCTCCGAGCCAACCAAGCCACGGCTCTACACGATCCCGCAAACGACGCCGTTCCTGCACCGGCTGGCGCGGGCCATTCTAGATGGTGATCTGCCGCGAGTGGGCGGACCGACGCCTGGTGCCGAGGATCTTTCGCGCATAACGCTGCTTCTGCCTACGCGCCGGGCTTGCCGGAACATGCGAGATGCATTTCTGGCCGAGAGTGACGCCGCCGTGCTGCTGCTGCCACGCATCCGCGCTTTGGGCGACGTTGATGAGGAGGCAAGTTTTTTTTCGGCTGAAGCCGCCGGAGAAGCGGGGCCGAGTGTGCTTGAGCTCCCCGAGGCGATCGGAGCGATGGACCGGCGGCTCCTTATGATGGAGCTCATACTGGCTTGGAGCAAAGCGCTGGGCCGTGAGCGAGGATCGGCCACGAGCCCGGCTCAAGCAGCTCACTTGGCGACGGAATTGAGCCGGCTGCTCGATATGGTGGAGACCGAGCAGGCCGACTTAGGCGGGCTGGAGACGCTCGTTCCCGAGCGCTTCGCGGACCATTGGCAGCAGACCATGTCGTTTCTGGAAATCGTGACGCGGCAATGGCCCGAAATTCTCAAGTCTCGCGGCCAGATGACCCAATATGCCCGGCGCAATCTCTTGATGTTGGCCGAGGCGCACCGCCTGGCCGAGGCGCCGCCGGCAGACCCAATCATCGCGGCGGGATCGACGGGCAGCATTCCGGCAACCGCAGAACTGCTTGGCGCCATTGCGCGTGCGCCAAACGGCGCGGTTGTTTTGCCGGGATTGGACCTCGATCTTGACGCCCAGAGCTGGGACGACATCGCCGACAATCATCCCGAGCATTACCAATTTGGCATGCAGCAATTGCTGCTCCGTATCGACGCGGTACGAAGCGACGTCTCATGGCTCGCGGGATGCGCGCCCAGCGGCGTGGGCCAGGCGCGCCTAAAACTGATCAGCGAAGCCATGCGTCCGGCTGGAACGACCGAGCGGTGGCGCGAACTGATGGCGGACGATCCTCGGGCACAATTGACCAATTGCGCGCAAGGCATCTCCAAGATTGAAGCGCCGACTTCAGAAGACGAGGCCGAGCTGGTGGCGCTGATCATGCGGCGCGTAATGGAAGAGCCTGAGCAAACGGCAGCCCTGGTGACACCCGATAGGACTCTAGCGCGGCGGGTCATGGCGCGAATGGCGAAATGGGGTCTTGAGATCGACGATTCCGCCGGCAAACCGCTCGGCAAGTCGCCACCCGGCGTTTTTATGGAATTGATTGTCCAGGCGGCGCAGCGCGATTTCGCGCCAGTGCCCCTGATGGCGTTGATGAAGCATCCCTTGAGCCGGCTTGGCAGATCCTCAGCGGCGATACGGGAGGCGGCCCGCACCTTGGAGATAGCAGCCCTCCGCGGTGTCGTGCCGGCCGATGGCGTTGACGGTATTGCGCGCGCATTGGCGCGCTCGCGCCGCGATATCGCCCGTGGAGAAGCCCGCGGTATTGCTCTCAGGCGGTTGAGCGATGACGCGCTACAGGCCGCCCAGGGGCTGCTTGATGACGTGGCGGCGGCGTTTGCACCGCTGGCGGCGCTCTATCAGGCGCCAGAGAGCCACACGATCGCCGAGATCGCGCGTGCCCATGTGGCGGTGGCGGAAGCACTTGCCCGAGGTGACGGCGGCGATGAGGCGATGCTTTGGCGCGGCGAAGCGGGCGAAACGCTGGCCGCCATGTTCGCCGAATTGCTGGCGGGCCGGACCATGGGGCCGGCCATCGCGGCCAGGGATTACGGCGAGGTTTACAGCGCATTTGTCGCTCCGCTGTTGGTGCGCCAGACCCGCGCCGAACCGGGTCGGCTTTTCATTTGGGGTCCGCTCGAAGCGCGCTTGCAGAGCGTCGATGTCGTCATTCTTGGTGGCCTCAACGAGGGCGTGTGGCCGCGCACGGAGGACGTGGATGCCTGGTTCAGCCGGCCGATGCGCGAGAAACTTGGTTTGCCGCAACCCGAACGCAGACTGGGGCTATCGGCCCATGACGTTGCGCAGCTGCTGGGTGGCGGGCGCGTCTATCTCACTCGCGCGCTAAAGGACGAAGGCGTGCCGAGCGTGCCTTCGCGCTGGCTGTTGCGCCTCGAAGCGGTGCTGAGCACGCTGGGCCAGGAGGGTGCGCTCGAACCGCGCGATCCGTGGCTCGACTGGGTGCGGGCGCGCGACCGGGTGGAGGCATATGCTCAACCGCTCCGGCCGAGGCCGTGTCCGCCGGTAGAGGCTCGGCCAAGGCGCTTGAGTGTGACGCGCATTGAAGACTGGATAGCCAACCCTTATGCCGTGTTCGCCCGCGATATTCTCAAACTCGAGCCCTTGGGCGATCTGGCTGCACCGCCTGATGCGGCCATGCGAGGCAAGCTGGTGCACGAGGCGCTGGCGCGCTTCAGCGCCAACCATCCGCAATCGTTGCCGGACGACATCGCGGGCGAGGTTATGTCGATCGCCTCGGCGCTGTTTGAGGAACTCGGCGCAAATGCCAGCGTCCGAGCCTTCTGGCGCCCGCAATTCGAACGCTTTGCTCAATGGTTTGCCGAAACGGAACCTGGGAGGCGAACGGACACCCGACGCTCTCTGAGCGAGGTGCGCGGAGGTATGGCGTTCGATGCGCCGGCTGGTCCTTTCGAGCTCACGGCGCGCGCCGACCGGATCGACCTTCTAGGCGATGGGGCGCTGGCGATCTACGACTACAAGACCGGCAAACCGCCCGCTCAAGCTGAAGTCGCCGACGGCCGCGCGCCACAGCTTCCCTTGGAGGCGGCGATCGCCCGAGCCGGCGGCTTTGAGGGCGTACCGGCGGCTGACGTAAAATGGCTGCGTTACGTCTGGGCTTCGGGCGGCCGGGTGGCGGGCCAGGATCAGGAGGCCAGCAAGATCGAACCGGCCAATCTGGCCGACGGTGTGCTTAACGATCTGCACGACTTGGTGGCGCAATTCGACCAGCCCAATACCGCCTACGTGGCTTTGCGGCGGCGGCAGTTCGCCAGAAAATTCGATTACGACGCCTTTGCCCATCTGGCCCGCGTGCCTGAGTGGTCGCTTGGCATTGAGGGCGATTGACGTCATGGACAGGGACGCAATCAAAACTGAAACGGACGTCAATCAGCGCACAGCGGCAGATCCCGGCGCTTCGGTCTGGGTCTCGGCCAGTGCCGGTACCGGCAAGACATCGGTGCTCATCGCCCGTCTTAAGCGCCTCTTGCTGCAAGGCGCTAATCCGGCCCGTATTCTTTGCCTGACATACACCAATGCGGCCGCGGCAGAGATGCAGAACCGGCTCTACGTCGATTTGAAGAATTGGGTTGCGATGGACGAACCGGCACTGGCCAGCGAGCTGCAATCACTCACCGGCCGCCCGGCTGATAAGTCAGTATCCGCGCGTGCACGCCAGCTGTTCACATTGACCTTGGAAACAAAGGGCGGGCTGAAGATCAACACGATTCACGGCTTTTGCGAGCGCCTGTTGCACAGATTTCCATTGGAGGCGGGTATTGCGCCAGATTTTTCCGTTCTCGACGAGGCGCTGGCGTCTGAGTTGCAGCAGCGCGCGGTAGACAGGGTACTGCGGGTTGCGGCGGCTGAGCCGCAGTCTGCGCTCGGCCTCGCGCTGACTGATCTGGTTGCCCGGACAAACGAGGGCACCTTTCGAGATTTGTTGCGGGCCGCGTTGCGAAGCGAGAGTTTGGCGGACGACGGAAAATCGGCGACCCAACGCTTGGCGCGGGCATTGGGGCTTGAGACCGGTGGCGAGGACCACTCCGTCGCGGAGATGGCTCAAGTCATGGACAATGTGGCCATCGACGAGGCCGTCGCGAAACTGCAGCAGGGAAAGAAATCGGACATGGTCCGGGCCGATGCTCTGACGCGCGCGCGCGATGCATCGGGTCTGCCACAACGGGTCGCTGCTTTGCGCGATGCATTTCTGACAAAAGCAGACACACCGCTCAGCACCATGATCACCAAGGATCTGGCGCTCGCGCATCCCAACCTCAAACTGGCGCTTGAGGACGCGCGCGACCGCTTCTTCGACTTGTGGCGCGCCCATAAGGCCCATGAAGCGCTGAACGCCAATGCGGCGCTGTCGGCCTTTCGCGAGGCGGTGGCGCAATCCTATGGCGCGCTGAAGGACGGACATTCAGCGCTCGACTATGACGATCTCATTGCCCGCACCGGCTTTCTGCTGAAGGAATCGGATGCGGCCCAATGGGTGCTCTATAAGCTCGATGGTGGCATTGACCATATTCTGGTGGACGAGGCGCAAGACACCAGCCCCGCTCAGTGGCGCGTCATTAACGCTCTGGCGGACGAATTCTTCTCCGGCGAGGGCGCGCGCGAAGCGGTGCGCACGGTGTTCGCCGTGGGCGATGAGAAGCAGTCGATTTACCGTTTTCAGGGCGCCGAGCCCGAGCAATTCGCCGAGGCCGGCCGGTCGTTCGAAAAGCGTGCCAAGAGCGCAAAGCGGCCCTGGTCGCGTGTACCGTTCAATTTATCGTTCCGCTCCTCGCCCACCGTTCTTGAAGCGGTGGATCGCGTCTTCGGCGCTGATGAGGCGGCAGACGGTGTGTCATGGCGGGGCGAGCGCGTGTTGCATCATGCCAATCGACACGGCGAGCACGGTCTGGTCGAGGTCTGGCCAGTTGTCGAAAACGTTAAGTTGGAGGCGTCCGCGCCGTTTGCCCCGCTGGAAGACGATCAAGCGTTGGGGGATGCGGCCTCCAGGTTGGCGCGGCGCATCGCGCGGCAAATTCAGACCTGGCGCGCGGAAGGCGCCATTCTCCCCTCGCGCGGCACACCGATCGAACCGGGCGATATATTGATCCTGGTGCGCAAGCGCCACCCCTTCGCGCTGCCGATGATCCGGGCGTTGAAGGAACATGGAATTCCCGTCGCGGGCGCCGATCGCATGCGCTTGACCGAGCAGCTCGCAGTGATGGACTTAATGGCGTTCGGCGCGGTGATGTTGGCGCCGCAGGATGATCTGTCGCTGGCCTGTGTACTGAAAAGTCCGCTCATCGGTCTCGACGATGATGCGCTTTTTACCCTGGGATATGGCCGGGAAGGCTCGCTGTGGGATGCGCTTCGCAGCCGGGCAAATGTGGATCAGCGCTTTGGCGCGGCGGCGGAGAAGTTGACGGCTTGGCAGGCGCGCGTCGATTTCATGGCGCCCTATGAGTTCTTTTCGGCGCTTTTGGAGGAGAACAATGGCGCGGCGCGGTTGCAGTTGATCGCCTGCATTGGGCCCGACGCGGCCGATGCCATTGACGAATTTCTCAACGCGGCCCTGGCGTATGACGAGCTGGATCCCCCGTCCATGCAGGGATTTCTGCATCGGACGGCGCGCGCTGATGCCGAGATCAAGCGCGACATGGAGCAGGGGCGCAACGAGGTGCGCATCATGACAGTGCACGGCGCCAAGGGATTGGAATCGGGGATCGTGTTTCTGCCAGACACGTGTACCGCGCCCCAGGCCGGTGGGGGTGCGCGGTTGGTCGACGTTGAAGGCGCCGATGTATGGATACCACCGGGCGCTGGTCAAATCGGCCCGCTTGATGACGCCCGGCGAAAGGCTCAGGCGCAAGATATTCAGGAGTATCACCGCCTGCTCTACGTCGCCATGACGCGCGCGCGCGACCAGCTCTACGTTTGTGGTTTCGAAGACGGCAAGGGTCGGCGCCCTGGATGTTGGTACGATCTGGTGTTCGATGCGCTGGAAAGTGATCTCGATAAAGTGGGTGAGGACCCAGACGCCATCTGGCGGATGGCGGGCGGGGAAGCGAAGCCGCCACAGATCGAAACGGAAAAAACGGCTCGTCAAGACGTCGCCAGACCCAATTGGGCAAGCGAAGGCGTGGCGGAGGCGCCGCCGGCGCTCGTCAATGTCACGCCCTCGGCCGTGCTCGCCGAACCGGGCGGGGTAACGGGCTCGTTCGACACTCAACCCTCCCCATCGCCCAGTGCGCTTGCCGATCAGTCCCGCTATCAGAGAGGCAGGTTGATCCATACGCTGCTCGAACATTTGCCGGAAATCGATCCACGGCATTGGGATTCGGCGGCAGCGAAGTTCATTGAATTGAACGGCAAGGCGCTCGGCGAGGCTGAGCGCAACCAATGCGTTGACGAGACGCTGGAGCTGTTGCGTCAAGACACATTCGCTCCGTTGTTTGAGCCGGGCAGCATGGCCGAAGTTCCTATTGTCGCCCGATTGGGCGGAAGCGAAGACAGGCCCATGATCGAGATTTCAGGTCAGATCGACCGGTTGGTGGTGCGTGATAACGAAATTTTGATTGCCGATTACAAGACGAACCGGCCGCCACCGAAACGCGTCGAAGACACGGCGCCTGCCTATCTGGCCCAGCTTGCGGCCTATCGGGCCGCCCTCGTGAGGGCCTATCCCGACCGGCAGGTTCGCTGTGCCATCGTCTGGACCGCGGCGCCGCGCTTGATGCCCATTCCACATGATCTGCTTGATGGCTATGAGGAGCGCCTGTTGCGGTCGGCTGCGCCAGGTCTTGACGCTCCCCGAGCCGACACATAGGTTTCGTGCAATTCCTTTCCGCCTTGTTTTTTAAGAGTCCAAGGCCCCCAAAACAGGAGAACAACAGATGGCAACATCGACGGTTTCCGACGACACATTCGAAACCGAGGTTCTGCAGTCCGACACGCCGGTTATCGTGGATTTTTGGGCGGAGTGGTGTGGACCGTGCAAACAGATCGCTCCTGCGCTTGAGGAGATCGCCGAGGAGATGGGCGGCAAGATCAAGGTGGCAAAACTCAATATCGACGAGAATCCATCGACGCCGGGCAAATATGGCATCCGGGCGATTCCGACACTGATGATATTCAGTGGCGGCGAGGTGGCATCGACGCAGATGGGCGCTCAGCCCAAGGGCAAGCTGCTCGATTGGATCAACGCTACGATCAGTGCCACGGTCTAAGCTGATCGGTCAGACCTCGGGATTGGTCTGCTCAAATATCTAGGCGACGTTCGCCACGCCCGTGTGCAGCTTCAGCACGTGACCTGCAAGATAAAGCGAACCGGCAATGAGAATGCGCACCGGTTGATCGCCCGCGATGGCCCGGCTCGTGGCCAGCGCCTCGGCGATACCGCCCGTGGCTTCGGCCGGAATGAGCATGGCGCGAGCCTCTTGGGCGAGAGCGTCGGCGCTGAAGGCATTGGCGTTATCAGGAATGGGCACGGTACCGGCCCACTGGCTTAATCCCTGAAATGCGTCAAAGAAGGCGCGAGCATCCTTACTCGCCATCATGCCGCAAACAAGGTGGAGCGGTCGCGGAACGCGCTCTTCGAGCTCGGCCATAGTACGGGCTAGGGCAACAGCGGCGGCGGCGTTGTGGCCGCCGTCGAGCCAAATTTCCGTCTGGGGATGGACGTACTCATAGAGTGAACCCGGGCCAAGCCGATCAAGCCGCCCCGGCCAAGTGGCAGCAAGCAGGCCATCGTGCAGCGCGCGCGCGCTCGCTGCGCCGCCCAAACAGACACGCGCCGCGGTCAGCGCGCAGGCCGCATTTTCGATTTGGTGGCGGCCGGCTAAGCGTGGCATCGGTAAATCGAGCAGTTCACCGGCGGTTTGGTAAATCAGGCGGCCATGTTGTTCGTGCGCGTCCCATTCGCGCCCGGCAACCAGCAAAGGCGCGCCCAATTCCTCCGCGCGTGCTTCGATGACGCCAAGCGCCTCATCGTCCTGGGGTGCCACGACGCACGTGACGCCCGGCTTCAAGATGCCGGCCTTCTCGTAGGCGATTTCCGCCAAAGTCGAGCCCAAATAAGAGGTGTGATCGATCGAGATGGGGGTGATGACGGTGAGCAGCGGGCGCGCCACCACATTTGTCGCGTCGAGCCGGCCGCCCAGTCCCGTCTCCAGTAAGGCGAAGTCGGCGGGCCGTGAATTGAAAGCGAGGAATGCCGCCGCCGTGATGACCTCGAAATAGGTGATCGCTTCGCCATTATTGGCCTCGGCGGTCTGTTTCAGCACGTCGGTCAACTGCTCGTCGCTGATGGGCTGGGCGCCACCGTCGGCTGCGAGTTGGATACGCTCATGGAAATCGATGAGATGGGGAGAGGTGTAGCTGTGAACCTTTTTACCGGCCGCCTCGAAAATCGCTCGGATGAACGCAATGACGGAGCCTTTGCCGTTTGTGCCGGCAACGTGAATGACCGGCGGCAAATCGGCTTGCGGCTGGTTGAGCGCCGTCAGCAAGCGTTCAATGCGGCC
The DNA here is from genome assembly GCA_021775595.1 of Hyphomicrobiales bacterium. Lineage (GTDB taxonomy): Bacteria > Pseudomonadota > Alphaproteobacteria > Rhizobiales > Methyloligellaceae > JAJFHN01. The sequence continues at coordinate 21,350 of JAJFHN010000003.1, read as the reverse complement.
GAGCGATAGGTCGATCTCTCTTGGAAACAGCTGTTTTAAGTTCGCCAGCAGTTCGGCGCTCGAGGGCGACTGCAAAGGCTCGGTGGGCGGTGCGCTGCCCTTGGCTGCTGGGGACGTCACGGGCGGGCTGCCTGGTGGAGACTAATCGGTTTCGGGCGGAACGCGGAACCGCTCGCCGCTGTCGTCTCGCTCGGCATCAGCGGGTAGGTCGTGTGCGCCATCGTCGTCGCCGTGCCCGACATTGTTGGCCTCTGTGATCTGGGTATGCGGTGGGGGAGCGCCAGCGTCGTCGCCGTCGATCTGAACCGATGGCGTTTCGACTGCCTCAATGCTCGGGCGATCGCCCATCGGCTCGTTCATCATCATGCGGCACAATCGGCTCAACGTACCGCGCAATTCGTGGCGGTGAACCACCATGTCGATCATGCCGTGTTCCAACAGGTATTCGGAGCGCTGGAAATTCAGTGGTAATTTTTCGCGAATGGTCTGTTCGATCACGCGCGGTCCGGCAAATCCGATCAGGGCGCCAGGCTCGGCAATGTGCACGTCGCCCAGCATAGCGTAGGACGCTGTGACACCGCCGGTTGTCGGATTTGTAAAAACGACGATGTAAGGCAGGTGCGCCTCTGCCAGCTCCTGAACGGCAATTGTCGTCCGCGGCATTTGCATCAGCGAGAGGATGCCCTCTTGCATGCGTGCGCCACCGGAGGCCGCAAATAGAATAAAGGGGACCTTATCATCAACGGCAGCGCGCATTGCCGTGATGACCGCATCGCCCGCTGCCCGGCCCAGCGAGCCGCCGAGAAAACGGAAATCCTGAACGGCGGCCACAATGCCAAGGCCGTCCAGCAAGCCGCGGCCTGCGAGCAGCGCGTCCTGCATGCCGGTCTTGGAGCGGGCGTCCTTCAAACGCTCCGTATAACGGCGCTCATCGCGGAATTTCAACGGATCGGGCGAGACTTCGGGGAACTCGATTGACTCGTATTCGCCCTCATCAAACAGGGCCTTGAGGCGCGCCGCAGAATCCATGCGCATGTGATAATTGCTGGAGGGCACGACGAATTGGTTCGCCTGCAGGTCCTTGAAGTAAATCATTTGCCCGGTTTCAGGGCATTTGACCCATAGATTGTCCGGCATCTCGCGCTTGCGCAGGATGCGGCTGATCTTCGGACGGACGAGTTTGTTGATCCAATTCACGTATTTGTACGCCTTCTCACTTTATCGACCTTAGCAGATTATGCGTCTATTTGGCGGTGACCGGCTCGGGCGCCAGCGCCCCGGCGAGGGCGCGCACCAAGTCACTGACGCGCGCAACGGTCTCTTCGCCCGAACCCAAATTGTCCTCGATTACGCGCACCAATGCTGATCCCACAACAATTCCGTCGGCAACCCGTGCAAGGGCTTCGACTTGCTGGGGTTCTTTGACGCCAAAGCCCACCGCAACCGGCAAGCTCGTCTGTTTTTTAATGCGGGCAATCTGTGGGCCTACCTGAGATACGTCGGGTGCTTTGGTACCCGTTATTCCAGCGATCGATACATAATATAGGAAGCCCGACGTGTTTTCGAGAACCCGAGGCAACCGTTTGTCATCGGTTGTCGGCGTGGCCAATCGGATGAAGTTGAGGCCGGCCTGCATGGCGGGTAGGCACAGTTCGTCGTCGGCCTCGGGCGGCAGATCGACGATGATCAATCCATCGACGCCGGCCGCCTGGGCATCGGCCAAGAACGCATCGCCGGGATAGACATAAATGGGATTGTAGTAGCCCATCAACACAATCGGCGTCTCGGCGTCGCTTTTGCGAAATTTGGCGACCATGGCGAGTGTCTTTTTCATGGTTTGTCCGGCCGCGAGAGCCCGTTGCGATGAGGCTTGGATCGCGGGGCCGTCGGCCATCGGATCAGAGAACGGCATGCCGAGCTCGATCAGATCGGCACCTGCTTTTGGCAGGGCCTCGAGAATCGCTTGGCTGGTCTCAAGATCGGGATCGCCGGCTGTGATGAAGGCGACCAGCCCGGCCCGGCCTTCGACGCCAAGCCTGGCGAAGCGGTGCTCAATGCGCGTATCGAGGGCGATTTCGCTCATGGCCGCTAGATATCCATTCCGAGATGCTCGGCGACGGCGAAAATGTCTTTGTCGCCGCGCCCGCACATATTCATGACGAGCAGGTTGTCGCCTTCAAGCTGGGGCGCGAGCTTCATCACGTGGGCCAAAGCGTGCGCGGGCTCGAGCGCTGGGATGATGCCTTCGAGTTGGGTGCAGAGTTGAAACGCCTTAAGCGCCTCGCTGTCGCCCGCTGAGACATAGGTGACACGGCCGCTGTCCTTCAACCAAGAATGCTCAGGCCCGATGCCCGGATAATCGAGGCCGGCGGAAATCGAGTGTCCCTCGATGATTTGTCCGTCATCGTTCTGCAGCAAATAAGTACGGTTGCCGTGCAGCACGCCGGGCCTGCCGCCATTGAGCGAGGCGGCGTGGTCGTCGGGCGAATCCAGGCCTCGGCCGCCCGCTTCGACGCCGTAGATAGCGACGCCTTCGTCGTCCAAAAACGGATAGAACAGCCCCATGGCGTTGGAGCCGCCGCCGATGCACGCGACCAGCGTGTCAGGCAACCGGCCTTCGCGTTCCATCATCTGCTCGCGCACTTCGTTACCGATGACCGACTGAAAGTCGCGCACCATGGCGGGATAGGGATGGGGACCGGCGACAGTTCCGATGATGTAAAAGGTATCGTCCACATTCCCGACCCAGTCGCGCAGGGCCTCGTTCATGGCGTCCTTAAGCGTGCCCGAGCCCGCGGTAACGGGGCGGACTTCGGCGCCGAGCAAGCGCATGCGGAAGACATTCGGCTTTTGGCGCTCGATGTCGGTCGCGCCCATATAGACCACACACGGCAGGCCAAAACGGGCGGCCACGGTGGCGACGGCTACGCCGTGCTGACCGGCGCCGGTTTCGGCGATGATGCGGCGCTTGCCCATGCGGCGGGCCAATTGGATTTGGCCCAGGCAGTTGTTGATCTTGTGCGAGCCGGTGTGATTGAGCTCGTCGCGTTTGAAATAGATTTTGGCGCCGCCCAGATGGGCGCTCAGGCGCTCGGCGTGATAGAGCGGGCTCGGCCGGCCGGCATAATTGGCCAGAAGGTCGTCGAGCTCGGACCGGAACGCCGCATCGGCCTTGGCCTCCTCATAGGCCGTCTCGAGAGCCAAGATCAGCGGCATAAGCGTTTCAGCGACAAACCGGCCGCCATATATGCCGAAATGACCGCGTTCGTCGGGACCTTCCCGAAAGGTGTTGAGCCTGGCGGTTTGCGAGGTGTCGGCCATGATCTGGTCGCTATCCCAGTTGCGGGGCCGCGCGGGCGGCGGCGATGAAACGTCGGATCAGCTCAGGGTCTTTTTCGCCGCGCCGGCGTTCGACGCCCGATGAGACGTCGATCATTGGCGCTTTGGTGAAGCTGATCGCGGCGGCCACATTATCAGGCGTCAGCCCGCCCGAGAGCATGAAATGGTCCTTGTCCTTAATGTCGTCAAGCATGTGCCAGTCGAAGGCAACGCCATTGCCCCCGGGCAAATCATCAGGCCCGTCTTGGGGCGTCTTTGCGTCGTAAAGAACGAAATCGGCAATACCCGCAAACGCGCCCGCGCCTGTGGCATCAGACAGGCTTCCCACGGCCACGGCCTTGATCACGGGCAAGCCCGTTGCAGCTTTGATTTCGGCGACCAATTGCGGGCTTTCTGAACCGTGCAGTTGGATCAGGTCGGGGCCCGTTTGGCGCGCGGTCTCTATGGCCTCTTCCAATGTTGGGTCCACAAGCAGCGCGACGGACTTAGCGCGTGAGCCGGCGCGCGCGATCAGTGCCCGCGCGCGCTCGTGCGAGACATGTCTGGGGCTCTGGCGATAGAACACAAGGCCAAAGAAATCGGCGCCAGCGTCGAGTGCTGCGTCGAGGGCGTCATTGTCGCTGACGCCACAAATCTTGATTTTAACGCTCATGGTCGATGCAATCTCGCCCGGCTCTATTCGCTGGTCGTCGGCTCAGGCAGACGGGGCTGGTCTGTATGTTCGAGCTGGGATGTCAGGCGGTCGGCTTCGCGCTGCAAGCGTTCGGCCTCGCCCGTCTGCTCGCGTGCGCGGCGCCGCCACTTGCCCTGGCGCAACCAAGTTGCACAGCTTCCGATCAAGACGCCCGCGCCGAGCGCGATAAATATCAGCAGATACAGCGGCGCCTCGATGGCCAGAGGCGTGTCCTCGACCGTGGTGGGATCGAGCACGAAAAAAACGTTATGACGGTTGGCAACCGCAAGCGCCACGGCAACCGCGGCCATAAGCACCCACACCAGCTTTTTGAGAACGCCCACGTCAACTACTCCAAAAGGACCTCAGCAGAGCCAGCTCATTGCAGCCGGACTCAGGTCCCCCTGTAATTGCGATTGAGCCGCTCCCGCAGATCTTTGCCGGTCTTGAAGAAGGGCACAAATTTTTCATCGACGAAAACAGTTTCGCCGGTGCGGGGGTTTCGGCCCTGGCGCGCGGCGCGGTGTTTGACCGTGAAGGCGCCAAATCCGCGCAACTCAACCCGCTCGCCGCGGGCAAGCGCGGCAACGATCTCATCGAAAATTACGTTCACGATGCGCTCGATGTCGCGTTGATAAAGATGTGGATTGGACGTTGCCAATTTCTGGATCAGCTCAGACTTAATCATGCGCGTGCTCCATTTTGAGCGACCGCCTTGAAGTTACTGATCTAATCGGCGCTGTCACTCCGCTGAAGGGTGCCAAAGCGAGACCAAGCCGTCAAGTTGAACGGCATTCCCTGTGGAGCCGCCAAACAACAAACTTTGTATCGTTTGAGGCGCCAGGCCCGACACGCGGGCCAAGCCGCGGGCGATTGACGAACTCAATCCAAGCCCGTTGTCTTCGGCTGGCTCCCAATCGATGATCTTGAGGTCGGGTGTAATGTCGCGCTCTGTCTCCAGCCATTTGACGGCCGTCTGCTCGCCGCCGATTTGATCGATCAACTTGAGCTGTTGGGCATGGCGGCCCGAAAAGATACGCCCGTCCCTGAGCCCCGGTACGGCGTCGGCCTCAACCTTGCGGCGCTTCAAGACCAGGCCGAGAAACCAAGCCTGCGATTCCTGCACCATCTCTTCGGTCAGTTTTCTGCCGGCCTCGTCTAGCGGCTGGAAAGGCGACGGCGTCGCTTTCAGCTTGCCGGATTTGATCTCCTCGACCTTGACGCCGATGGTCTTCATGAGCTCGGTCACCTCGGCCCATTGGAAGATGACGCCGACAGAGCCCGTGATGGTGTTGGCGCGGGCGACGATTTGGTCGCTGGCCAGGGCAATGAGATACGCCGCCGATGTCGCAATTGTGCCGAAGACGGCGACGACAGGCTTCTTTTCGCCGGCTTCGAGTATCGCCTCATAGAGGGACTCGCCACCGGTCGTCGTACCGCCGGGACTGTTGATGCTCAGAATGATCGCCTTGACCTGATCGTTCTTGGCCAGGTCGCGCAGCAACTGTTGCTGTTCGCGGTTGTCTTGAATGATGCCGGTGACGTTGACGCGTGCAATGTGGGGCCGCAGGCCGGCCGCGACGGCCAGCTCGTCGATCTGGACGACCAGTACGGTTATCAGGCCCAGTACCAAGGCAATTGCGGCCAGCCGCCAAAAAACGAGCCGGCGCTTTAGGCGCCTCCGGTCGACAAGTATGTCAGCTTGCAGCGACACGTTCGAGAACTCCTAAACCTGAAAAGGTGATGACCGATGCGGAACTCATGCCGCGTCAAGCCGACTCGCCTCAAGCTTCGTCCTCTTCCGTTTTCTTCGATTTGGCTTTGCTGGTCTTTTTGGCCTTGGCGGGCGTTTCGTCTGCGCCGTCGGCCTTGTCGTCAGCTTTGGCTTTCTTAGTTGCGGCCTTCTTGGCTGGTTTGGCCGCGGCTTCGTCTTTCTCAGCGCCATCGGCCTTGTCGTCAGCTTTGGCCTTCTTGGCTACAGCCTTTTTGGCTGGTTTGGCCGCGGCTTCGTCTTTCTCAGCGCTGTCGGCTTCGGCGTCGTCGTCGGCCGCTTTGGCTTTTTTGGCGGCGGGCTCAGCCTCGGCTGGTTCCTCATCGCCGTCCTGGCTCGCCTTGTCGAGGGCGGCGCCCAAGATATCGCCGAGCGAGGCGCCGGAATCGGTCGAGCCGTATTGTTTGACGGCCGCTTTTTCTTCAGCGATCTCCAGAGCCTTGATTGAGACGCTTACCTTGCGCGCGGCGCGATCGAACTGGGTTATTGCCGCATCGATTTTTTCGCCAGCGGCAAACCGGTCAGGCCGTTGCTCGGAGCGTTCGCGCGAAATATCTGCGCGGCGGATGAAGGCGGTCAAATCCGTATCGGCAATCTTGACCTCCAGGCCGTTTTCCTTGACCTCGGTGATTTCACACGTGACGCGCGTGCCTTTCTTGAGTTCGCCCGCGGCCTCCAGCGGATCTCCGCTCAATTGCTTGATGCCCAGACTGATGCGCTCTTTCTCGGGATCGATTTCAAGCACGATGGCTTTCTGGTCGTCGCCCTTCTTGTAATCCTTGATCGCGACTTCGCCCGGTCGATTCCAATCCAGATCCGACAGATGAACCATGCCGTCCACGCCATCGTCGAGACCGATGAACAATCCAAATTCGGTGATGTTGCGGATCGCACCCTCGACGATCGAGCCTGCTTCATGGCTGGCGGCAAATGCGCTCCAGGGATTGTCCTGGCACTGTTTGAGGCCCAGCGAGATGCGCCGCTTTTGCGGATCGACCTCAAGCACCTGCACTTCGACTTCCTGACTGGTTGATACGATCTTGCCAGGATGGACATTCTTCTTGGTCCAGCTCATCTCGGAGATATGGATCAGGCCCTCGACGCCTGCTTCCAGCTCCACGAAAGCGCCGTAGTCGGTGATGTTGGTGACGGTGCCGGTAACGCGGTTGTCGACCGGGTATTTGGCTTCAATGCCGTCCCAAGGATCAGACTCCAACTGCTTCATGCCGAGGCTGATGCGCTGGCTTTCGGGATTGATACGGACGATCTGCACCTTGACCGTGTCGCCCACCGCCAGAATTTCGGTTGGATGGTTGACGCGCCGCCAAGCCATGTCGGTGACATGCAGCAGGCCGTCGATACCGCCCAGGTCGATGAAGGCGCCATAGTCGGTGATGTTCTTAACGACGCCTTCGATCACTTGGCCCTCTTCGAGCCTGGCCACGATCTCGCTTCGCTGCTCGGCGCGCGTCTCCTCCAGAACAGAGCGGCGCGAGACGACAATGTTGCCGCGCCGGCGATCCATTTTCAGAATTTGAAACGGCTGGGGCGTGTTCATCAGAGGACCGATATCGCGCACTGGGCGGATGTCGACCTGACTGCCGGGCAGAAACGCCACCGCGCCGTCCAGGTCGACGGTGAAGCCGCCCTTGACCCGATTGAAAATCATGCCTTCGACACGTTCGGCGGCCTCGAATTTCTCCTCCAGACGGCTCCAGCTTTCTTCCCGCCGCGCTTTCTCACGCGAGAGCACAGCCTCGCCAAGCGCGTTTTCGACGCGTTCGAGATAGACTTCCACCGTGTCGCCCACATTCATGTCAGGCGTTCGGCCGGCGACGGAAAATTCCTTCAGTGGGACTCGGCCTTCGGTCTTTAGACCAACATCGATGACAGCGAGATCCTTTTCGATGGCGACGACCTTGCCGGCAACGACACTGCCTTCCCGCAGATCGACCAAGCCAAAGGATTCCTCCAAGAGAGCGGCGAATTCGTCCCTGGTTGGATTGAGTTCACTTAACTGCGGATCGCTCATCGACTCTCCTGTTGGCGTCCCAATAGCGTTTGCGTCGTCATGGCCAATTTGCTCGGCCCATTGCCTCATTGCTCGACCGGTAAGTCTAACCCTTACGAGCCGCGCTGCATATCTTTCGTCGTGTGCCGAATCTGCTGAAAAGGGTCATGCGGGAAGGGAGCTTGTGAGCTGTCGAGAGAACCGAAATTCAGGTCTCGCGCCCCGTTGGGCCCATTGCAGCGTCGATCAGGTCGACGGCAACCTTGAACGCGGCCTCTATATCCAAAATAGTGGTATCGAGCAAGTGCGCGTCTGAGGCTTGTTGCAGCGGTGCGGTCGCGCGGTCGCGGTCGCGCGCGTCGCGGCGTTCGATTTCCTCGAGCACGTCGTCGAAGGATGCGGTGTTTCCCGCCGCTTGTAATTCTTGGTGCCGCCGGCGCGCGCGCTCTTTGGGAGAGGCCACAACAAAGAGTTTCACGTCTGCATTGGGGCAGACGACCGTGCCGATATCGCGGCCATCGAGCACGGCGCCGGGCTCGGTCTTGGCGATGGCGCGCTGGCGGTCGAGGAGAACGGCGCGAACCTCCGGATACTGAGCGATCACGGACGCGGCCTTGCCGACGTCGAATGTGCGTAAGGCTGGGTCGTCCAGACTGGAGGGATCCAGGTCATGGGCGGCCTGTTCGGCGCCAGGACGGTCGGTGAGAGCCACGCCGATGCTCAGCATGTCGCGCGCAACAGCCCGGTAGAGCGCACCGCTATCGAGATAGGACAGGGCATAATGAGCTGCCAGGCGCTTGGCGAGCGTGCCCTTGCCCGAGGCCGCGGGGCCGTCGATGGCGATGATCATTCGCTCGCCCCTTGGCCAAGACGCGCTCCAAGGTCGTTCATTGTGTCGACGAAGGCGGGAAAGCTGGTGGCGATCATTGTGGCATCGTCAATCGCGACGGGCTTGCTCGCGGCGAGACCGAAGATCAGAAACGCCATGGCGATACGATGATCCATTCGGGTTTGGATTGGTCCCCCGCCAGAGGCGTCGGCGCCACCGGGCACGCGCAACATGTCGCCCTCGATCGCCGCCGTCACGCCGCAGGCAAGCAGACCTTCGGCGATTGCCGAAAGCCTGTCGCTTTCCTTCATCCGCAACTCGGCGAGGCCTTCCATTTGCGTTTCGCCGCTGGCAAACGACGCCACCACGGCAAGGCAGGGATATTCGTCAATCATCGACGGCGCGCGGGCCGCGGGCACGCGGATGCCGCGCAACTTCGAGCTTCGGGCTCTGATGTCGGCGACCTGCTCACCGCCGGAGCTGCGCTCGTTTTCGAAAACGATGTCGGCCCCCATTTCTTCCAAACAACGATAAAAGCCGGTGCGGGTCGGGTTGATCAGCACGTTTTCGATCGTGACATCGGAGCCCGGCGTGATCAGCGCGGCGGCGATCAGGAATGCGGCCGAACTCGGGTCACCCGGCACGACAACATCGCAGCCGCGCAATTCCGCATCGCCCGCAACGCTGATAACGCGATCCGATTGGCGTTCTTCGACAGATGCCTGCGCACCGAAATGAACCAGCATGCGCTCGGTGTGGTCTCTGGTTGGATGCGTCTCGATCACGCTGGTGCGGCCGGGGGCGTGTAGTCCAGCAAGCAGCACGGCCGATTTCACCTGGGCCGATGGAACCGGCAGGACATAGTCGATGGGAACGAGATCGGCGGTACCTATAAGGGTGAGGGGGAGCGTTTCCCGCTCCTCGACCACCTGCAATCCCATCTGGCGCAAAGGGTCCAGCACGCGGTCCATGGGCCGAGTGCGCAACGACGCATCCCCGGTGATCGTTGCGGTGATATCATTGCCGGCGATCGCGCCCATGAGAAGTCTGGCGCCGGTGCCGGAATTGCCGAGGTCGAGGGGCGCTTCGGGTTGACGGAGTCCGCCTACACCGCGGCCCTTTATGACCCATTCTGCCCGATTGTTTTCGACCTGCGCGCCGAGCGCTGCCAGCGCCCGGGCGGTTGCTATCACATCATCAGCCTCCAGCAATCCGCTGATGCGCGTCGTGCCGGTTGAGAGCGCCCCCAGCAACAACGCCCGATGCGAGATAGACTTGTCGCCCGGAACGCTCGCGCGGCCCTTGAGCGGGCCGGACGGCAGCGATGTCAGCGGTTGCGGCATGGCAAAATCCGAAGGTGATACGCGCTTTTGGGCCATTGCTGGAACGTCGATCAGTGTGGCCTCAGCGCTGCCGCCATTCAGCCGTTGCGGACCGGTGCTGTCAATGGCGGTCGTTTTTGGCAGCAAATACGTGTATTTTTCGTTTTGACAGCCGGGACACATCGTGGCAATGGGTGGCCGCTGCGATCTAGATTTGGGAAGACCCATGTCGAACGCCTTACGTGGCCAGAAGCGACATTGCAAAAGCTGCGGAGCCAAGTTTTACGATCTCGGTCGTGAACCGAAGACGTGTGTCTCCTGTGGCGAACCTCTCGCCAGCAAAAAAGCGGCTAAGCCGCCGGCGCCTCCTCCCCCTGTTAAGGAAGAGGTGAAGGTAGAGGTCAAGGAAGAGGTCGTCGAAGCGACGCCACAGCCTGCTGCCGATGAGCCGGAATTTGTCAGTCTCGACGAGGTGGAGGCGGCTGAGGCCAGCGGCGAGGATGACACTGATATCGACGAGGTAGAGGCGATAGCGGATTTGGGCGACGACGCCGCCGATATTCCAGACGGCGACAGCGACGATACTTTCTTGGAAGAGGAAGAGGAAGACGGCGAACCCGATGTCAAAGGCATTATTGGAGCGCCCATAAAGCCCGGTGATTAGCCGTAGGGCGGCGTCCGGCTTGCGCAGATCGCCTTGGCATGCTTGATTTTGCCGCATGTCGTCAATTGACGATGCAGCCGTCCTTGGACCTGGCTGCACACATTTTGAGGGGGCCATAGCTCCGTTGGGAGAGCGCGTGAATGGCATTCACGAGGTCGTCGGTTCGATCCCGTCTGGCTCCACCATTTTTCGTTATCAGTCGGGACCGGGCGGTCCATTAAGGCTGGTCCGGTTCGTGTCGTCGCCGGCGGTCATGGCGCGGCCACAGCTTAGCTCTTGCGCGGATCTTTGTTCTTGAGCACGACGCCGACGCCGTGGGCATAGATCAAGGCGCCGCCATAATGGGCGCCGATCGCCATGCACAGAAAACCTGTTAAAGACAGCAGGGCGGCTATGAGCGACGGCTCGGCCGTCAAGCTCGTGCCGTCTAGACGCAGCAGGTAAGCGACCAAGTAGATCGACCAGGCCGTTCCCATCAGCATCATGTGCTTGGTGGCCATATCCAGCGCGGCTTCGTCGTCGCCCATGGCAACGAAATCGACCGCGCCGGCTCCAGCAGAAATAACGCCGATCGCAACGCCGATCAGGATCAGCTGCCCGGCGGGTTGCCAAAATTCTGGCCAACCCGCTAGGACAGCGATGTCAAAACACGTTCCAAGCGTCCAAAGGGCGATGGGAAAATGCACCAGCATTGGATGCAAAGGGTGGCCGAAAATGCGCACGCTTCGTTATGGCTTGTTTGGCGTTAGCGCAGGTTGGGTGCAACCGCAACGCCGTCCGCCAAATTGGGATCAATATTGAGCACGAAGGCGACCAACAAGAGCAAAAGAACACCCAATCCACCGACACAAGCGTGCACGATGATAGTCCAATTGGGCGCAAGCTTCTTGCGCAAGTGCATTGGCAACAAGAGGACGAGACCGCCCACCGCTGCCGCCGCCAAAACACCCAAGGCAACGAAACCCATCGTGCCGCCGACACCAGCCGTCACGGCCAAAAATGTCAGCACGAGGCCGGCAACGCCGAGGCCCAGATGGACAAAAGAGACAAACCATGGCGCGAGATTGCCATTCATAATTCTATGGGCCATGAACAGGCCGCCTAAGGCAGCGACGACAAAGATGCCCACGGCATAAATTGCAAATTGCATTTAACAGTCCTCCCAGATTCACAGTGTCCGCATTTTTAAGATTTCAGCGGCACTGCAAGAGTTTAGGCCAGCGGCATTAGGACAGCAACACGCCTGATGAGGCCGCCCGCGCCGTTTGTTTTTGAGGTTAATTCTACTTCTGCAGGGCGCCCTTCAAATTGTTCACATCCGAATGCAGCGAATGCGTCAGCGTGTCGAACAAGAACGCGATGCCAATCAGGAAAAGGACACCGGTGATGGCCACGGTCGCGTGGGTGATGACGACACCCAGCGAGGCGACGCGTTTCTTCATATGAACGCTGGCGAGATAAAATCCGCCCAAGGCGGCAATCAGCAGCGTGACCAGCGTCATTGGCCCCATTACGGGACCGCCGGCGCCAGCCATCACGGCCAGAGCAGTCAATACAAGTCCAGCCGCGCCGAGTCCGGCATGGAGCAGCGAAACGGCCCATGGCGCCAATTCGCCATTCATGATGCGGTAGGCCATGTAGAAGCCGCCGATGGCGGCAACAGTGAAAATCAATGTGGCGTAGAGCAGCATTTCCAACCCTCGTTGTATAGCAAACACAGCATGTATGTTATTGATACGTTTGGAATATATATTACAGGCGGCCGGGGGACAACGCACATGACCGAAGTTTGGCCGATGTCTGGCCCATACCCTTGGGTTCTCCATCGAACAAGCTGCAGCCGCGTTGGCGAGCGATCACGATATCGCGCTTAAGACCGTTTATGCTGTTGACCCTATACCGGATGACTTACTACGGTAGTTGGGTCTGCTCGGAACGCTCGTTCCAGAAGATCAAGTGTGTCAAATGTTGGAGGACTGTATGGCTGACTTAAAAGGTGGCTGCCATTGCGGCGCCGTTCGTTACGAGTCTAGCGGCGACGTGATTTTTGGTGGTCACTGCCAGTGTACCGATTGCCAGAAAAATAGCGGCGGCGGACATAGCTCAATTTTTGCCGTTCCGAAGGCCGGGGTGAACGTATCCGGCGAGACGAAGACCTATGAGGTGACGGCTGATAGCGGCAGCACGGTTGGACGCACGTTTTGCCCCAGCTGTGGTGGACCGCTTTATACGGAAACATCAGGCTTGCCGGACGTGATGATCCTGAAGGCTGGTTCGTTGGACGATCCGGGCCAATTCGAGCCGGGAATGGTGATTTACACCAAGAGCGGCAAGGGATGGGACCAGGACGTCGTCAAAGGCGGCCTGCCGACATTCGAGGCCATGCCGCCCATGGGCTGAAGCCCGCCGGGTGAAATTGACAAGCCGGGCGGGGGCGGACCTCCGCCCGGTTTCCAACTTCGGCGCAGTGTGGCGAGCGCTTTTTGGCGGCGTTGGTGGTTCGAGGACCAGCGGGACAGAGGGCCGAGCTACGCATTTGGCGTGGATAGACCGCAGCAGCGGCGTGCCGGAGTTGTGAGATGGAAACGCGCGACGTAAGACCACCGGCCACAGATATTTGGTACGCCACGACGCATGAAGAACGCGTCGAAGATGCCGTCTCGTCGTTGCAGGAACAATTGAGCGGACATTACCTTAGCCTGCTGCTGGTCTTTTTCTCGCCCCGCTTCGACGCCGAAAACCTGGCGCAAGCCCTGAGCAACGTATTCTCACCCACTGTTGTGGTCGGCTGCTCGACGGCGGGTGAGTTTTCGCCTCAGGGCATGATTGAAGGTTCGATCGTGGCCATCGGGTTTTCGACCGAAACGTTCGCCTTCGTGCCCAAGCTGGTCGAGGATTTGCGCGAATTGCGCAGCCAGGATGTGGGCAGCATGGTGCAAGATGCCTTCTACACACTGGACAGGCGTGTTGGCGGCCTCAATCGCAGCGACACATTTGGCTTGATGTTTGCCGATGGTCTCTCTCAGCGGGAGGAGCAGCTGGCGGCCGCATTCAACGTATCGCTGCGCGGTGCGCCATTGGTCGGCGCATCGGCTGCCGATCAAATGACCTTCACCGGCACAAAGATCATGTTCAAGGGCAAGGTCTATGACAACGCGGCGATCTTGCTGATCGCTCGCTGCCAATTGCCGTTCTGTGCATTCAGTTGTGATCATTATGAGCCGACCGAAGTGCGCATGGTGGTCACCAAGGCCGATGCCGAACGGCGCATTGTCTACGAGTTCAACGCGGCGCCGGCCGCGGTGGAATACGCCGCCGCCATTGGCGCGCCGCTGGACGAGTTGGGCCCAACCGAATTCGCCCAACACCCGCTTGCGGTGCGCGTTGGCGGCAAATTCTATGCCCGGGCAATCAAGGAAGTATGTGAAGGCGATGGTTTGGCGTTTATGAGTGCAGTGGACACCGGCGTTGTGTTCAGTTTGGCGCGGGCCGACGACATCATCGAAAATATCAGATCGACCTTCGACGACATAAGGGTGCAGGTTGGCCGGCCACAGCTGGTTTTGGGCTTTGAGTGCCTGTTCCGGCGCCTCGAAATCGAGGGCAATCAACTGAAGCAGCGGGTCGAGGCGATCTATGCCGAAAACCAAGTGGTTGGGTTCCATTGCTATGGCGAGCAGTTTCGCGCCATGCACCTCAACCAGACGCTAACCGGAATGGCAATCGGAGCCCGATAAGGCACACAAGCAGCAATGGCCGGACCCAAAGATTTTTCGACGGAAGACGACGAGATCGTCTTGTTCGACTCCGCGCCGCTCAATGGGCGAACCGCTGGCGGTCGGGTCAAAGCGTTGGAACAGAAAGTCGAGCGGTTGGAGAAGATAAACCGTGTGCTTATGCAGCGGGTCGAACAGACGGTTGACCCTCAGGGAAATCCCTTTTCACTGTTCCAGACCGCAATTCTGCTTGAAGACGTCGTCAACGAGCGCACCGACCGATTGCGCGACGCGCTGCAACAAATCGAAAAGGCCAACCACGAGCTACGGGTCGCAAAGGAAACGGCGGAAGAGGCCGATCTATCGAAGACGCGGTTTTTGGCGGCGGCGACGCACGATCTGCTGCAGCCGCTGAACGCGGCAAGGTTATCGATCTCGATCCTCACCGATGAGTTGGCCGACAGCGATGCTTCTAAGCTGGTTACGCAGACCGAGCACTCGCTTGAGACGGTCGAACGGCTGTTGCGGGCTTTGCTCGATATCTCAAAACTCGATGCAGGTGTCATGCGGCCGCACATCGGCGGGCTGGCGCTGCACAAAATTCTGGAGAGTCTGAACATCGATTTTTCGCCGATGGCGGAAGCCCGCGGGCTCGAATTGCGGGTCGTGCCGTCTTCCTTTTTCGTGCGCTCGGACGCCGTCTTGATCCATCGTATCTTGCAGAATTTCGTGTCCAATGCCTTGCGCTACACCACCGAGGGCAAGGTGTTGGTGGGCTGCCGGATGAAAGACGAGACCGTGCGCATCGAGGTCTGGGACACCGGCATTGGCATTGATCCCGATGAGCATGAGGCGATCTTCGAAGAGTTCTACCGGATCGGTGCATCGCACGAGAGCAACACCCACAGGCTTGGATTGGGCCTGGCCATCGTGACGCGGATTGCGCGCGTGCTGGGCCATGAGATCGGCTTGCGATCCTATCCGGGCGAGGGATCGGTGTTCTGGGTCGATATCCCCATGTGGGGACGCCAGCGCAAGGGTGCGTCCGACATCCCCGTTCGGTCGCCGCTGCCGGATCGGCTGCTGAACGATTGCGTCGTTGCGGTAATCGAGGATGACGAAAACGTGCTCGAAGCCCTCGACATGCGGTTGCAACGCTGGGGATGCGAGACGATCATTGCCCGGGACGTCGATGAGTTGGTCGAGCGGGTCAACGATGCGGACAAATCACCCGACATCATCGTCGCCGATTATCATTTGGGCGATAATCGCACGGGTCTCGATGCCATTCACGCGATCCGGCAGTTGAATAGTTTCGAGGTGCCGGCCGTCGTCGTGACCGCCGACCACAGCCCCAGCACCTATCAGCGGGTTCTGTTGGCAAACTGCCAACCGATGACAAAACCGGTCAATCCGGCGGAGCTGCGCACGGTGATGAACTCGCTGATAAACGCGCCATAGCGGCGGCCGCACGCCCTCAAGCGCGGTTGGAACCGATCTGATCGAATTCCAATGACTTGGAGATGGCTACCAGCTGTGTTCGGCTGAAGGCGTCGAGCTTTTGCAGAATATCCGAGACATGGGCTTTGACCGTCGTTTCACGCACGCCAAGATCGTCGGCGATTTCGCGATTTGGTTTGCCCTCGCGAATTTTTTGCAAAACGGTCAGCTGCCGGCGCGTCAAACTTTGTAGTCCCCGGCAGAGCTGATCGCGCTTGGCCCTCTTCTCGCATGGCTTGGCGTCCAAGAAACCCGGCGGCACATAGATTTCGCCCGACAAAATTTCAGAAATAATCCGCTTAAAGTCGTCTTTTACGAATGATTTTGGAATGAAGCCCATGGCGCCGAAGCCGATGGCTTCGCGCACGATGGCAGGATCGTCCAGGCTCGAGACGACAGCGAAGGGGACGCGCGGGAATTTTTTGCGCAGCTTCAACAATCCAGAAAAATCACGCGTGTTCGGCAGGTGCAGGTCGAGCAGCGCCAGAGTAATCCGCCCGTCTTGTGTCAGAAGGTCAATGGCCTCTTCGATCGAAGAAGCCACAAGCACCTCAGACCCTGGCATTGATTGGCGCAACAGCATGCTAAGCGCCTGCTGAAACAGGGGATGATCCTCAACGATCAAAAAACGCATGGCGTGCGTCATCGGATCATCGGCAGAACCAGTGCTGCTCGGTCAGGCTTGACATGTTACCTCCAAAATCCGGGCGCTGCTGGGATGGAAGCGCCGAGGGTGTTTGGCCTCCCCGCGGAAGCGCGGGGAGGCCGTATCGTATGCGTTGGCCGATGTCAGTTGGCCGCGAGTTTCTTAGGCAGCTTGAAGACCCAGAAGCTGCCGCCTTGATTGAGGTACTTCACCAGCTTTGCGACTTCGCCGCCCCACAGCGGAACCGCGCCGCCCCAACCCGACGTAACGCCAACATATTGCTCGCCGTCCATTTCCCAAGTCATGGGTGGTGCAACGATGCCCGAGCCAGTCTGGAACTTCCAAAGTTCCTTTCCGGTTTCATCGTCGATGGCCTTGAGGTAGCCCTCAGGGGTGCCGATAAAGACCAGGCCGCCAGCGGTGGTGAGCACGCCGCCCCAATAGGGGGCCTTGTTTCGGTGTTCCCACTTGGTCTCGCCAGTGGTCGGATCGATTGCCCGCAGCGAGCCGACATAATCGAACAGCGGCTTCAGAGTGAAGCCGGCGCCGAGATAAGCCGCGCCCTTCTTATAGGTGACGGGTGTGTTCCAAAGATCCATGCCCCACTCGTTGGAGGGCACATAGAACAGCTTGGTGAGATGGCTGTAAGCCATCGGTTGGTGGTTTTTGCCGCCGAGGAACGAAGGCACCGCGAAGACGGACGAGCCCTTTTTGGGGTCGCTCGACTTGGTCGGATCTCCAGGCCGGAATTTCGGATCGAAGATTGGCCGGCCGTTTTCGTCCAACCCTTTCGCCCAAGTGATGTTTTTGACGAATGGGAAGCCGCGGATGAACTTTCCGTTGGTGCGGTCCAGTACGTAGAAGAAGCCGTTTCGGTCGGCAGTGGCGCCGGCTTTCACGGTCTTTCCGTCCACTTCTGTGTCAAACGGGATGAACTCGTTGACGCCGTCATAGTCCCAACCGTCGCCTGGCGTGGTTTGGAAGCCCCAAACGATTTCGCCGTTATCGGGATTGAGAGCGATGCGCGCGGAGGTCCACTTGTTGTCGCCGGGGCGCATGAAGCTGTTCCACGGTGCCGGGTTGCCGGTGCCGAAATAGATCAGATTGACGTCGGGATCGTAGCTTCCGCCGAGCCAGGTGGCGCCGCCGCCCCATTTCCACATGTCGCCGGGCCAGCTTTCGTTGACCTTGCCGGTCATGGTGGAGGGCTTGCCGTTGAGCGTGCCAACATGGCCTTCAACGGTGGGACGCGACCAAATGAGCTCGCCGGTCTCGGCGTTGCGGGCGTCGACCCGTCCGACGATGCCGAATTCACCGCCGGAAACGCCGGTGACGAGCATGTCGTTTACGATCAACGGCGCGGCGGTATATGAATAGCCGGCCTTGAAATCGCCGAGCTCCTTGCGCCAGACGACCTTGCCGGTTTCGGCATTGAGCGCGACGAGCTTGGCATCCAGCGTGCCGAAATAGACTTTATCGCCAAAGAGCACGGCGCCGCGATTGACGACGTCGCAACAGGGCAGAATGCCTTCAGGCAAGCGGGCGTCGTATTGCCATTTTTCCTCGCCGGTGCGCGCGTCGATGGCCCACATGCGGGAATACGAACCCGTCACGTAAATCACGCCGTCGCGATAAAGCGCCTGGCTCTCTTGTCCGCGTTGCTTTTCGCCGCCGAAGGAGAATGACCATGCCGGTACCAGATTGGCGACGTTCTCCTTGTTGACTTTATCGAGCGGGCTCCAGCGTTGGATGCGGGGTCCCATTCCTGCGGTCAGAACATCGGTTGTGGTTTTTTGGTCGTTCAAGATGTCTTGCTTGGTGACGCCTTCGGCTCGGACGCCAGTGCTTGCGGCAATCACCGCTAGAACCAATGCGCCGAGCAACAGATAAATCACTCGAAACGTGATCATTTAAACTCCTCCCTTACGTCGATCAGTCAATTTGATCTTCAGTCAATTTTCTAGGTCAATCATGGTCATTGGGCGAGCTGGTTCGATTGAACG
This sequence comes from Hyphomicrobiales bacterium, assembly GCA_021775595.1. Taxonomy (GTDB): domain Bacteria; phylum Pseudomonadota; class Alphaproteobacteria; order Rhizobiales; family Methyloligellaceae; genus JAJFHN01. The sequence continues at coordinate 2,876 of JAJFHN010000003.1, read as the reverse complement.
CAATTGTCTTATTTTGCCCAATGATCGGGGGTCGCGGCGATTGTAGCTGCAAATTCTCACACGCCAACCCAGTAAATTCACACAGTTGCCACAATGCCCGCTCAGCTGCGATTGCTGACCACGGGCAAAAACGGTTCTTCGAATTTGGCATAAAGGTGGGAAACCGAGCGCGCCATCTCTTCGCGCGCCAGTGCGACCGCCTGCAGCCGCTGTGGGATCGGAGCCGCCATGGCGCCATTCATGTCGAGGCCTTCGGCGATGGCCGACTTGAGCGTCGTCTCGAGCCAGGTGAGGTAATCGCGCGTCTGCTCAATGGCGCGCTTGCCCTTCTCGGCTGGACCGTGCCCCGGCATCAGCGTGGCAAAGGAACTCTTCTCCAGCTCATTCAGCGACTTGTGCCAGAGCGCCAAGTCGGCGTGCGGCGTCGTTGCCGCCCGGTCGAGAAAGGCAATATCGCCGGTAAACAGGACACCGGTCTTTTTGTCCAAAACAACGAGATCGGAGCTGGTGTGACCCGCCATGCGGATCAGCTCGAATTCGTGGGATCCAAAGCGTTCGGAACTTTTTTCAAGCGCGGCGCCAGGCAAAACAAGCTCGGTGCCCCGCATCCAATCTCCGACCAGGCGGTACATGTTCTCAGCAAACATTTCGCCGTTTGTCTTCATATTGGCGATGACGCCGGGCAGAGAGGCGATGACGGCGGGATCGAAGGCCTGGTTGCCGAAAACATGGTCGGGGTGGTCGTGTGTCAGGTAGACGCGCGTCACCGGGCGCTTGGTGGTCTTTTCGATCAGCGCCTTCAACGCTTGGCCGTAACGCAACGAGGGGCCGGTATCGATGACGACCACGCCGTCATCGGTTGCGATGAAGGAGATGTTGACGATGTTGCCGCCATTGGCGCGGGTAAAGTGCTCGCGCGCGCCATAGACGGCATACGTGTCGGGCGCGATCTCTATCGCCTGCAGGTCATACTGCTGAGGCGCCGCGCCGGCGGTTTGCGGCAGCAAGGCGGCGCCGGCCAATGCGGCTGTCCGGCCCATGAAACTTCTTCGATCAAGCCTGCTGGGCCACTGGCGCGGCCAGGAATTGAGCGCCGCAGCGCGGCGCTCGCGCGATATCGTCTTGTCTTGGGTCATCGCGTGGCGCGGTTGGGTCCGGTTTCTAGCGCGCTGGAGCGCACGCCGACAGGGACCACGGCGTCGATAGTGTTGCCCTCGTTGTCACGACCCTTGACGATCACGCGGTCGTCGGCCGGTCCCAAATTCGGCATCAGGGTCAGTGTCGGGTTCTCAGACACGGGCTCATAAATGCGCAATCTGCCAAGCACCTTGCCGTCATTGCCTTGGATTTCCAGTCGCTCGACGAAGAAGGCCGGGATGCCGTCCGCGAGCCCCGTATCCATCGGGTGTTGAACGCGCAGCCGCAACCGGGCGGTGGATTGGCCTGGCGTGCGCCAAACCTTTGCTCGTACCTCTGCCAGGCGTGAAACCCAGTCGGGCTTGCCATGGGCGAGCGCCGGGCTCGTACAGCCGCCACCGGCTGCATCCACATAAACGCCGCCGATGTGCCAAACGCCGTCCTCGGTCAAGGCCGCGGCGCGAACGGGCGTGCCTTGCTCGGCCTTGAAGCGGAACGTGATGTATGGCTTGGCCTGAACCGGTTCGTAGCTCAGTACCTTTTGAATGGGATTGAGGTCGGCGATTACGACGATTTCGCGCACACCCGTAAGCGCGCTGGCATCGACTGTGACGGGAATAGCCGTCTGGTCTTCGGCCAATTTGGGCGCGATGACGCTGACTTTGTCGTCAAAGACGACTGGTTTGTCCGAAAAATGCCGCTCATACATCTGGCCCCACATGACCGACTTGAGAGGATCGGCGGGAGGATCGGCGGCATAGGCGACGCTGATGCTCAGCCAGAGTGCGGCGGCAGCAGCGATTGGAGTGCGCATGAAGTCCTCCTGTCCGAGGTCGCCTAAAGCCAGGCAGGAATCCAGTCTAAGTCTACTATCCTAGAACTCAATCTAGGAATTTCGCACTGTGTTTAACACCATATTTGGCAAAAATCTTTTCCATTTCACCCGATTGGCGCAATTTGGTCAGTTCATCACCGATGGCGTAACCCAAATCGCGTGAATCGTGCTTCACGGCGGCGCCGATGTCCCAATTGCGTACCATCAGGCCGGGCATTGAGGGTTGCACAACCGCGATTGGCGCGCCGGCCACTTTGGCGGCCCAATCGGCCTGACTCCTGATCGCCATCAAGCCGGCGACCTCGCGGTTCTTCAATCCTTCAGCCGCAGAGGCGATCGATTTGTAGCTCACCATATTGTCGCGCAACTGGCCGCCAAAGGCGCTGCCCAGGTAAAACGACGCCAGCGTGTCGATTTCGGCACCGATCTTTTCGTCAAGGAACGGCGCCATCGTGACTACGTTTTTGACCTTGTTGGGGTCGGCTGCGACCGCGATGCCTTCGGTGAAATAGCGGCCAAAGATCACGACGAATTCATTGCGTTGTTTGACTTGCGGATCGACGGGCACGTGCAACATGACATCAGCTACGCCGCCGCCCAGATAATGGCCTTTCCAGACGGCGTTGCGCAGATCGTCGTCGACGTCTTCGTCAGCTTGCAGGTTCATGAAGGTCGGTTTGAGATTGAGCGACTTGGCCAGCGCCTTGCCGATGTCGACATCGATGCCCGTAAGCTCACCATTCTCCATGTAGGAGAAGGGTTCGAATTCTTGATAAACGGCAATGCGCAGCGAACCGGATTTGGTGACGTCGTCGAGCGGGCGGGACATTGCCTGGTGGGGCCAGATAAGCGCGACGAGCGCGGCGAGAAAACATACGACGTGATTGGGCGCTGTCATGACTGG
>JAJFHN010000020.1 GCA_021775595.1 Hyphomicrobiales bacterium | reverse complement strand
CATCGATGCCGTCCTTGCCGAATTGCTCGGGCGTCCGGGCGACGAGGAAATTGCGTGGCACCGCGTCGGTGTCCGACAGGTGGTAGGGCATGCCGCAGGCGGAATAGGAGACGTCGGCGCCCGATTGAAACACCTTGATGTGGAGATTTGGATTTCGTCTACGGGCTGTGGCAGCCGCCTTGGTACCGGCCGCTGTGCCACCGATGATCACGACACGGTCGGGCATGGCGGAAACCTAGCTGATTGTTTGTGTTGGCGAATTTCACCGCCACACGCTTAAGGCAGGTGGCGGTGAAGAAGATGATTCAAGATTGTCCGTGCGCGTCCCAATGGCTCGAGAACACAGCATCAGGCGTAATTTCGCGCGGCGTAATCGGCCGCGTTATCCAGGTCAGGTTCATGAAATGGCGCACATTCACGTTCTCGGTCGTGATGTTACCGCCCCACGATCCGCACGAAAGCGACAGCGTGTATGGCATGCCGTTGCGCGGGCTGCCGGCGGCTTCGTTCAAGTTCTGGTTGACGACCACCCGGGCGGTCTTCGTGCCGAAGGCCAATGCATCGACATGATCATCGTTGCTGGTGTGGATGCCGCAGGTGTGGCCCATGCCCTGATACTCGGTGATCGAATTCACCAAATCGACGGCGTTGTCGATGCCGCCGTCATATTTATAAAGGCTCAAGACGACCGTGAGCTTCTCGCCCGAGAATGGGTGATCGGCTCCGAACCCGGTTTCCTCGACGATCAGGAACGACTTGCCCTCCGGCAACTCGAGCTGGGCAAGCTTCGCCACATCCTGGGCCGACTTGGCGATCACCGCGATGGTCGGAATGTGGCCGCCATCGGGCCACATGGCCGCCTGCAGCTTGGCCTTTTCCTCCGGCGAACAAACATATCCGCCGGCGTCTTCCAGCAGACCCCTTAGCTTGTCGTAGATGCTCGAATGCGCTGCGACCGAATTGTCCGCCAGACAACTGGTGGCGTAATCGAAGGTCTTGGCGCGGGCGATCATGGTGGCGGCGTCGTCGATATCGCCGGTCTCATCGACAATATGCACCGAGTTGCCGACACCGACGCCGTAGGCGGGCGTGCCGGAGCTGTAAGCTGCCTTGACCATGCCGGCGCCGCCGGTGGCGACAATCACATCGGCCTGCTCCATCAGCTCTTGGGTTTTGGCAATCGATGGCGTCTCGATAACCTGAATGAGATCGGCGGGCGCGCCCACTTGTTCGCAGCCCCGCCGCATGGCTTCGACCACGGCAATCGAGGTTCCCTTGGTGCGCGGATGTGGCGCGATGACGATGGCGTTGCGCGCCTTCAACGCGGAAAGCGCGTTGACCGGCGGTGTCGCGTCGGGGCCTGTCGTTGGGATCAGCGCGGCGATGACACCGACAGGCTTGGCGATTTTGACCAATCCGTTCTCGGGGTCCTCCTCGACAACGCCACAGGTCTTGACCCGGCCCATATCGACCAGCGTGCCGAGAATGCGGTTCTCGAATTTGGCGATCTTGTCGGCCGTGTTGCCGAAGCCGCCTTCATCGACGGCCAGCTGGGCGAGCGCCTCGCGGTCCTTGAAGACCTGCCAACCGACAGCCGTGACCAGCGCGTCGGCTTGTTCCTGGGTGTAGTTGGCGATTGTCGCCTGCGCCTTGCGCGCCGTTTCCATCATCTGACCGATCTCGGCTTTGATTTCCTCCGGATCGGGCTTTTTCTTGGCTGCGGACTGTTCGGCGGCTTGCAGTGACATGTGAATCCACTCCTGTATGCGCGATTTACGACGCGCGCGTTTCACTCCCAGTGAAAAGGGCAAAGATGATCAACTATGGTCAACTAAGACCATTTTAGATGCAAGCGAAAAAGCCCGGAAATGCGGGCTTTGAAGCGATTAATGCAACTAAAGTCTAGGGCTTGGCGATGTGCAGGCGAATTCGCCCATCGACGATGGTCAAATCCTTACCGTTGGCGATCAGCGGGTTGATATCCAATTCCTCGGCCCAAGGCGCAGCAGCGAACCAGGCCGAGACCTGCGCGATGAGCTTGGCCAACGCGGCGCGGTCGACCCCCGGACCGCCCCGATGGCCATCGAGAAGGGTTTGCGACTTGAGGCCGTCTATCATCTTGCGCGCTTCGGCTTCACCAATCGGTGCGAGCCGCAAGGCCACGTCATGCAGTGCTTCGACCCAGATGCCGCCCAATCCAAACAGAATAACGGGACCGAATTGAACATCACGGTAACCGCCGACGATGAATTCCAAGCCGGCCGCGGCCTGGGTTTGCAACAAGGCTGGACCCGGTCCGAGCCGCTGTTCGAAATCGGCAAAGGCGCGCTGGACCGCAGCCTCGTCGGACAGACCCAGCACCACGCCGCCCGCGTCGCTTTTGTGTATGAGTCCGGTGCGCTCGGCCTTCATCACAAGCGGGTAGCCCAGGCCGTTGGCGGCTTCCAGTGCCTGCGTGGTTGTCTCGGCGAGGCGCCAGGGCGTCACGGGCAACTTGTGCGCTTGCAACGCTTCAAAGACCGCCGGTGCCGGTAACCATTCGGAGTCGGGAGAGACTTCGGGTGCCGCCACCGGACCGAGAGTTGATTTCGGAGCCGGTTGAACCTCGCGCGCACAGGTGTTGATCAGGCAGCGCGCCGCCCGATCGGTCCAAGGCTCGCA
>JAJFHN010000019.1 GCA_021775595.1 Hyphomicrobiales bacterium | reverse complement strand
AATCAACGGGCCTGCCGACAATGGAGTCCACGGCCAACATGCCCTTCGGCGAATCCATCCTTGGCTTGAACATGTATGTTTGGGGCGTCGTTATCTTCGGTACGGTGATGCTGGCCATCGCCATCGCCCAATTGTTCCATGGCCAGTTCGAGCCAAGCAAAAAAGAGCCAAAATGGCTGAGTCAGCTCGCCACAATCGGCGTGGGATCGCTGTTTGTGGTTGTCGCGCTGCAGACGGTCCTGACATTTCTGGAGTGCGGACCCGGCGACTGCCCCAACAATGGCGGTTGGGATTGGTGGATTCTTCGCTGACGGGCGGCCGAACGCCGGTCACATCATGCGGTGGTGCAAATCGAACATGATCCACAGACTGCCGCCGACCATAATGAAAATCAGAAAAGCTGCGAACAGCAGTGCAAACAGATTTTCGCGCGGCGTGTGCTTCAGATCCAAGTGCAGGAAATAACGCAAATGCACCAAGACTTGAACGATCGCCAATACGGCGATCGTTAGCAGCGCCGGGGTGCGCGGTAGAATTTCGAAAGCAACCAAGCCAAAAGGTATCGCGGTCAAGATCAGCGCCAGCGTGAATCCGGTGAGATAGATCCGCAAGCCGGGCGCCATGCCGTGGGTCGGGTTTGACATTTAGAGAACCCCCGGCAGGTAAACCACGGAAAAGATTCCGATCCAGATGATGTCCAGAAAATGCCAGAACAGACCGAGACGGAAGAGGCGTGATGCCACCGGCCGGGTTAGCCCCTTGATCAAGAGCTGACCCATAAGGACCAAAATCCAAACGAGCCCAACGCTGACATGAAGACCGTGCAGGCCGACCAGCGTGAAGAAAGCCGATAGAAAGGCGCTGCGATCGGGCGTGGCGCCCCCCTCGATCATGCCGAGAAATTCGCCGATCTCCAAGGCGACAAATCCGGCGCCCAAGGCGACCGTCAGCACCAGCCACACCAACAACCGCGCCCTGTTTCCTTCCAGCATCGCCAATGTCGCAAAGCCGAAGGTGGCGCTGCTAAACAGCAGCAGCATTGTCTCGCCGAAGGTGCGCTTGAGATCGAACAGTTCCGCGGCGGTCGGACCCCCGGCATAATTGCGGGACAACACGACATAGGTCGCAAACACCAAAGCGAAGATGATCGCATCGGACATCAGATAAACCCAAAAACCGAGCGCTCTTTTGCTTCGGCGTTCGGTGTCCAGAAAACCCGCCGGCATTGCGACCGGGGCTGATTGGCTCGCTGCGCTCACATCACGCCTCCCCGCAGAGGCGCGCCCGGAATGACTTCCTCCTCTTCGTCGAATTCCGGACGCGGCGCTTTCGCCAACTGTTCGTAGCGCGCGTTCTCGATCGCTTCGACCTCTTGCGCGCTCATGGTGTATTCGGTCTCGTCCTGACTGCCGCGGAAGACGACAACGACCAGACCCGCCAAGACCGATATCACCGCCAGCCACCAGAGATGCCAGACCATGGCGAAGCCGAAGACAAAGGCACAGCCGCCTATGAGCAGGCCGCAAGCCGTGTTTTTCGGCATTCGGATGTCTTCGTAGTGGTCCGGCCTGACGTAAGCGACGCCGCGCTCCTTGAGCTCATGAAAGGCGTCCAGCCCACGCACCTCCGGGATCACCGCAAAGTTGTAGGGGGCCGGCGGCGACGAGGTCAGCCATTCCAAGGTGCGCCCGTTCCAGGGATCGCCGGCCAGATCGCGCAACTCATCGCGCCGCCTGACGCTGACGACCAGCTGGACGATCATCAAAATGATGCCAACCAAAATGAGCGCCGCGCCCGCGGCAGCGACAATCAGATGGGGCTGCCAATCGGCGACGCTGTAATGCTCCATGCGCCGGGGCATTCCCATGAAGCCCAGATAATAGAGCGGCATGAAGGCCAGATAGAATCCGATGATCCAACACCAGAATGAGCGGTTGCCCCAGCGCTCATCGAGCCGGAAGCCGAACGCCTTCGGGAACCAGAACTGAAAGCCGGCAAAGTAACCAAACAGCGCGCCTGGTATCAGCATGTTGTGGAAATGGGCGACGAGAAACGTCGTGTTGTGCATCAGAAAATCGACAGGCGGCACGGCCAGCAAGACACCGGAGACGCCGCCGATCACGAACGTCACCAAGAAGCCCAGGGTGAACAGCATGGAGGTGTGAAAGCGGATGCGGCCGCGATACATGGTGAAAATCCAGTCGAACACCTTCACGCCGGTCGGCACCGCGATGATCATTGTGGCAATGCCGAAAAAGGCATTCACGTTGGCGCTTGAGCCCATCGTGAAGAAGTGGTGGAGCCACACGGAAAAGGACAGAATCATGATGGCGATCGTGGCGTAGACCAGCGAGGCGTAGCCAAACAGGCGCTTGCCGGAAAAAGTCGTCACCACGTGCGAAAAGACGCCGAAGGCCGGCAGGATCAGGATGTAGACCTCGGGATGTCCCCAAATCCACAGCAGATTGGCGAACATCATGATGTTTCCGCCGGCGTCGTTGGTGAAGAAATGCATGCCAAACAGGCGGTCGAGTTCGAGCATTCCGCCGGCGACTGTTAGCGCCGGAAAGGCGAAGGCCATCAGCAGGCTGGCGCACAGGGCGGTCCAGGTCATCAAGGGCATGCGCATCAGCGTCATACCCGGCGCGCGCATCTTCAGGATAGTGACGATGAAATTTATGCCGGTCAGCGTCGAGGCCACGCCGCTGAGCACGAGCGACCACACCCAATAATCGACGCCAACATAGGGGTTGTAGTCGATGCCCGAATAAGGCGGATACCCCGTCCAGCCGGCGGTCGAGAATTTGCCGATCACCAGTGACACCAGGACCAGTCCGGCGCCGCCCGCGGTCAACCAAAAGCTCAGTGAATTGAGGAATGGAAAAGCGACATCGCGCGCGCCGATTTGCTGTGGCACGACGATGTTGATCAGCCCTGTGAGAAACGGCATCGCCATAAAGATGACCATGATGGTGCCGTGCGAGCTGAAAATCTGATCGAAATGATCGGGCGGCAGATAGCCCTCGGAGTTCAGGGCAATCGCCTGCTGGCTGCGCATCATCAGGGCGTCGATGAAACCGCGCATCAGCATGACGAGCGCCAGCACCACGTACATGATGCCAATCCGCTTGTGATCGACGCTTGTCAGCCATTCGGTCCAGAGGTAGCGCCACTTGCCCATCCAGGTGACGAGGCCCAGCACCGAGAGGGCGCCGGCGATGGTAACGAATGCGCCGGTCATGGCGACCCAGCTGTAAAGCGGCAGAGCGTCTATGGAGAGCCGGCCCAACACGTCAATCCCTCCGCCAAGGCGAGCATTGCCAAGCTAAGCTGTGGGCGCTGCTCATTGCGAAGTGCCCGTGCCTGGGCAATCGTCGCAACTGCCGTATTTCTGGATGATCTGGTCGAACAAATCGGCGGCAAAGCCGGAATAATAGGTCACCGGGTGGGCGATGGTCGGCTTGGCCAATTTGGCATAGGACGCTCCGTCGAGCTTGTTGGGAGAGCGGCGAACTTTCGCCACCCAGTCCTCAAATTCTTCCGGTGTTGTCGCGATCGCCTGGAAGTGCTGATCGGAAAATCCGCGTCCGCTGTATTGGGTGTTCTTGCCCATAAATTGACCCGGCTCGTCAGCCAACAGTTTGAGCTCGGTCCGCATTCCCGCCATGGCGAAAATCTGACCGCCCAAGGCCGGTATGAAAAACGAATTCAAAACGGTGTCGGACGTGATTCTCAAATTGAGGGGAACGCCTTTGGGAAACACCAGTTGATTGACGCTGGCGATGTTCTGTTCGGGATAGAGAAACAGCCACTTCCAATCCTGCGCGACGACGGAAACCTCAAGCGGCTTGGCCTCGACATTGAGCTTCCTATAGGGGTCGAGCAGATGGGTGTAGACCCAGACATGGAGACCGAGCGAAACCACGATCAGCGCCGGCACGATCCAGGTGATGGAGTCGATTTTCCAGGAATAGGACCAGTCGGGCGCGTAAGTGGCTTTCTTATTGCCCTCGCGGTAGTGCCAGGCGAACCAAAACGTCAGGACGAAAACCGGGATTACGACGATCAGCATGATCATGAACGCGTTCATCAGGAGCTCGCGCTCGACCTCGGCAATTGGCCCCTTTGGATTGAGTGTCGGGCTGTAGCGAATGCCGCAGCCGCCGGTCATCAAGGCGACGCCGGCAACCGCCTGGAGCATTTGAAACCGCCGGGTCAGCTGGTGATTGGTGTGCCTCAAAAGCTGCCGGAAGCGATAGCGCAGTCGCCATCCGTCCAGCCGCTTTGAGACTGCAATCATTTGGACTTTGCCTTCGCAGTTTTGCGCGCTCGTTTTTGCGGCATCAACGCCGTGATGGCGAATCTCTCGCGCATGCTCTCGAAAACATAATAGAGGACCGGAATGAAGAGAAGCCCGACGACCGAATCCAAAATCATGCCCGAAAACACGACGACGCCGAGCGAAATCCGGCTCGAAGCGCCGGCGCCCGAGGCCAGCACCATCGGTATGACGCCAATGATGAAGCACAGGCCCGTCATCGTCACGGGCCGGAAGCGGGTGCGCGCCGAACTGATCGCGGCCTCATAAACAGACTCTCCCGCTTCGCGCCGCGAGACCGAAAACGCCACCAGCATGATGGCTTTTTTCGCCGCCAAACCGATCAGCAAGACGACGCCGATCTGGGCATAGATATTGTTGTCGAGCACCGAGATGGCCCAGAGCGGCAAGAACGCCCCGAACACGGCGAAGAAGGCCGAAATCATCACCGCCAGCGGCAAGCTCCAACTCTCATACTGGGCGACGAGGAAGAAGTAGGCGAACAAGAAGGCCGCAAAGAACACATAGACCATCAGCTGACCGGCTTTGACCTCCTGAAAGGACATGCCGGTCCAGGCGATGCCATAGCCTTCCGGCAGCGCCTTCGACGCCATTGTTTCGATCGCCTCGATGGCCTCGCCCGTGCTGCGGCCTGGAACCGTCATGCCGTTGATCGCGGCGGTGCGGAACAAGTTGTAACGGTCGATGGACTCGGAGCTCAGCTGCGGATTGATCGTCACCAACGCCTGCAGCGGCACCATGTCTCCGGAATTGTTGCGCACCTGCAGGCGGCCAATGTCCTCCGGCGTTTGGCGGAATTCCGCTTCGGCCGAGAGCACGACCCAATAAAGCCGGCTGTCGAAGACAAAAGTGTTCACATAATAGGTGCCGATCATCGCCTGCAGCGAGGCGAAGATCTCGCTGATCGGAACGCCGAGGGCTTCGGCCCGGTCGCGGTCGATATCGATGAAGAACCCGGGATTGCTGGCCGAGATGGTCGTGAACATCCGCTTGAAGAGCGGGTCGGAATTGCCCTGAATGACGATGGCGCGCGCGGCCGCCGCCAAGTCCTGCATGCTGGCGTTCTTGTAGTCCTGCAGCTGGGCGTTGACGCCACCGCTCAGCCCCAACCCATTAATCGGCGGCAACGGGAAAGCGAACGAATCGGCGGCGGGCTCCTCGCCCAGCACGTCGTCCATCTTGGAGAGGATGTTGTACCACTGCAGCTCAGAGGATTTGCGGTCGCTCCAGGGATCGAGAATGGCGATGAACAGGCCGTAGTTGGAGCCGGCACCCGCCAGCATGGAGTAGCCGGAAACGCCGATCACGTCCGATATGCCATCGACCGTATTCAATTTTTTGGAGAGGCCATCCATGACCTGGTTGGTCCGCTGCAGCGAGGCGCCTGGCTGCAGCTGCACGTTGACCATCAGCGCGCCCTTGTCTTCCAGCGGCACGAAGCCGGTTGGCGTGGTCTTGACGAAAAAGGCGATCGCGACGGCAAACAGCGCGACGACGGCCATCGAGGCCATCGGGTTTTTGCACAACAAGCCGACATATCTGACGTAGTGGTCCCTGGTCTTCTCAACCACGCGCTCGAAATAGAGCAATGGTCCCGAATGCATCGCCGCGCCGCGCTTCAGCAGGTTGGCGCACAGCACCGGGCCAAGCGTCAGCGCGTTGACAGCCGAGAGAATGAAAGCGGTGATGATGGTGAGCGCGAACTGCAGATAGACCATGCCGGTGACGCCCGGAAAGAAACAGACGGGTACGAACACCGCGAGCAGCACGAAGGTCGTGGCGATGATCGGCTTGGTGACCTGGCTCATGGCCGCCAGCGTCGCCTCGCGCGGCTCAAGCCCCTCCTCCTCCATCAGGCGTTCGGTGTTTTCGACGATCACGATGGAGTCGTCGACCACCAGCGTAATGGCCAGAATGATGGCGAACAGGGTGATCATGTTGGCGGTGAAGCCAACCATGTAGAGCACGGCGACGGCGCCGATCAGGGAGACGGGAATCGCGATTGCCGGGATCAGCGTGCTGCGCCAGCTGCCAAGAAAAACGAATGTGACGGCGACAACCAGAAAACCGGTGATGAAGAGCGTGCGGATGATCTCGTCGACCGAGGCGCGCACCGCCTTGGTGACGTCATAGAGAATGCGGTATTCGACGCCCTTGGGCAGGCTCTTTTTGAGCTCCTCCATTTGGGCGTAGATGCCGTCGGCGACCTCGAGCGCGTTGGCGTCGGGCGCTTGGTAGACCGCGACAGCCGCCGCCGGCCGGTTGTTCAGCGTGGTGTTGGTCGTATAGGACTGGGAGCCCAATTCCAGCCGGGCCACGTCGCCCAGCCGCAATATCGAACCGTCCGTGTTGCTCTTGACGACGATATTGGCGAAGTCCTCGACCGACTGCAGTTGGCCCTTGGCGCTGAGGGTGAATTTGAATTCTGTGGTTCCGGCAAAGGGCGCGGCGCCAAGTTGACCGGTTGTCGCGGCGACGTTTTGGGAGCTGATGGCATTGGCGATATCGGTCGCGGTGAGGCCGAGCGCCGAGAGCTTGTTGGGGTCGATCCAGACCCGCATCGAATAGAGCAGCGGGCCGAACTGCGAGACATCGCCGACGCCCGGAATCCGCGCCAGCGCGTCCTGCAGGGTGTTGGTGGCGTAGTTGCTTAAGAAAACTTCATCGCGCGAGCGATCGGGCGAAACGAGATTGACCACCAGCAGCATGGCGCTCGACTGTTTGCGCGTGGTGATGCCCTGTTGGATGACCGCTTGGGGGAGCTGGGTCTGGGCGATCGTCACGCGGTTCTGCACATTGACGGCGGCGATGTCGGGATCGGTGCCGATGGCAAAGCTGACATTGAGGACGTAGACGCCGTTGTTGGAGCTGGTGGACGACATGTAGATCATGCCGTCGACGCCATTGACCTGTTCCTCGATCGGGATGGCGACGGTGTTTTCGATGAGTTCGGCGTTGGCGCCGGGATAGACGGCGCGCACCTGCACCTGGGGCGGCGTGATGTCAGGATATTCGGCGACGGGAATAAAATAGATCGCCAGCGCGCCGACCAGCGTGATGACGATCGAAACGACGAGAGCGAATTTCGGCCGGTCGACGAAGAACTCTGAAATCATTGACTTTACCCGACCCCGTCCGCGCCGCTCAGCTGCCGCTCTTGGCGACGCGCACCGTATCGCCTGGCTTGACCTTTTGCAGGCCCGAAACGATAACGCGCTCGCCCTCCTTGAGGCCCTTGGTGACGATCCAGTCGGCGCCGTTCATGCCGGCCACGGTGATATTTTTGCGCTCCACCTTTTCGCCATTGGCGACGACCAAAACGAAATGTCCGGTCTTATCGAGCTGGACCGATTGTTGGGGCACGACCAGTGATTTGTCGGTCTTTTCAGGTGCGACGATGACGGTGAGGTATTCGCCCGGCGTCAGCAGGGCGTCGGGATTGGGGAATTCGGCGCGCAGCTCGATCGTATCGGTGCCCTCTTGCACCGACGTGTTGACGTAATTGAACTTGCCCGGACGGCTGTATATCGCGCCGTTGGAGAGCTTCAGGCGCGGCACCAGCGTGATCTGGTTGCCCTTGATCAGGCCCCTTTGGCGCTGTTCCAGAATGCGCGTGGCCGAGGGGTTGAGCGTCACATAGACGGGATCAATGCTCGTCACCGTCGCCAGGGTTCCGGTTGACGGGCTGACCAGATTGCCGACATCGACGGAGGCGGTCGATATGCGCCCGTCGATCGGGCTGTGAATTTCGGTGTAACTCAGATTGAGCTGGGAAATCTTCAAGGCGGCCTCCGAGTCCTTGACCAGCGCGGCCGATGCGGCCTCGGTGGCGGTCGCCGCATCAAGCGTCGAGACGGCGACGTCGCCTCTGCCCACCAGCGTCTTTTGGCGCTGCAGGTTGAGCTGATCGTTTTTCAGCGTCGCCTTGCGTTGTTCGACCGATGCCTGGCTTTGCTCGACCGCCGCCTGGTATTGGGCTTGCTCGATGACGAAGAGCAACTCGCCCTTCTTGACCGCCGCGCCCTCGGTGAACTTGCGCTGCTCCAAAAAGCCCTCGACGCGGGCCTGCAGCTTGACGGTGTTGATGGCCTGGACGCGGCCGACATATTGCTGGCTCGGCGAAACATCGCGGCGTGCGACGGGCGTGACCAGAACCGATTGCACATTGGCGCCGGAGGCAGGCGCAGTCTTGGCGGCGTCTTTGGCCTTAGCGGCGTCTTGGGATTTGGCGCTCTCTTGCGCTTTTGGCTTGGCTTGATCTTTTGCCTTGTCTTGGGCCCAAGCACCGCCGGCGCTCATGATCAGTCCAGCGACCAGCAGCAGCAGTCGAAATAACGCCATTACGCACCCGTTCACGTGTGGTTG
>JAJFHN010000018.1 GCA_021775595.1 Hyphomicrobiales bacterium | reverse complement strand
GGCATGGATCCCAAGGGCGTCATGGCCGAATTGGCCGGACGCCGCAGCGGTTATTCCAAGGGCAAGGGCGGGTCGATGCACATGTTTTCGGCCGAGAAGAATTTCTATGGCGGGCACGGCATCGTCGGCGCCAGCGTTCCGCTTGGCACCGGGCTCGCCTTCGCCAACAAATATCGCGAAAACGGCAATGTCTGCCTGACTTATTTCGGCGATGGCGCGGCCAATCAGGGTCAGGTTTACGAGGCCTTTAACATGGCCAAGCTCTGGCATCTGCCGGTCGTCTATGTGATTGAGAACAACCGCTACGGCATGGGCACCCATATAGAGCGCTCGTCCTCGACAACCGATCTTTCGCAGCGCGGTCTGAGCTTCGATATTCCAGGCGAGCAGGTCGACGGCATGGACGTGCGCGCCGTCAAGGCGGCCGGTGACAAGGCCGTTGCTCATGCCCGTTCGGGCGAGGGCCCATACATCCTCGAAATGCTGACCTATCGCTACCGCGGTCATTCAATGTCGGATCCGGCCAAGTACCGAACGCGCGAAGAGGTGCAGAAGGTCCGCGAGGAGCACGATCCGATTGAACAGGTGCGCGCGCGTCTCATCGAGCGCGGACGCGCCGGCGAAGATGAGTTGAAGGGCCTTGATAAGGAAGTGAGGGCTCGGGTGGCGGACGCCGCCGAATACGCCCAGAACGACCCCGAACCCGATGTTTCCGAGCTCTATACCGAGATTTTGAAAGACGCATAGGCCAAAAGAATATGGCGACAAAAATCCTGATGCCGGCCCTTTCACCCACCATGGAGGAGGGCACGCTCAGCAAATGGCTGGTGAACGAGGGCGACGCAATACGCGCCGGCGATGTCATTGCCGAAATCGAGACCGACAAAGCAACGATGGAAGTCGAGTCGATCGATGACGGCGTGATGAGCGAAATCCTGATCAAGGAAGGCAGCGAAGGCGTCCCCGTCAACACACCCATCGCCGTCATTGTGACCGAGGACGAGACCGCTTCCGCCGGCACTGGCGAGGCGGCGGGCGCCGCAGCGCAAGCAGCGCCGGAACCCGAACCGATCCCCACAGCCGCCCCTGTTGCGCCGAGCGAACCCGCGCGGCCCAGCGAACCGACGCCCCAAACCGCTTCTGAACCCGAACCGCAAGCGGCGTCAAATGGCGCCAATCTCACAATGCGCGAGGCGTTGCGCGACGCCATGGCAGAAGAAATGCGCCGCGACGGCGACGTATTCGTCATGGGCGAAGAGGTGGCCGAGTACCAGGGCGCTTACAAGGTGACCCAGGGCCTGCTCGCTGAATTCGGGCCAAAGCGCGTGATCGATACGCCCATCACCGAATACGGTTTTGCCGGCGTGGGCGTCGGCGCGGCCTTTGGCGGTCTCAAACCCATCGTTGAGTTCATGACGTGGAATTTCGCCATGCAGGCGATCGACCACATCGTCAATTCCGCTGCTAAGACACTCTATATGTCGGGCGGTCAGATGGGCTGCCCCATCGTTTTCCGTGGCCCCAATGGCGCCGCATCCCGCGTCGCCGCCCAACACAGTCAGTGTTATTCGGCCTGGTATGCCCATGTGCCGGGGTTGAAGGTCGTCGCGCCATACACTGCCGCCGACGCCAAGGGGCTGCTGAAGGCGGCGATCCGCGATCCCAATCCGGTCGTCTTCCTCGAAAACGAGCTGCTCTATGGCGAGAGCTCTCCGGTGCCGGCCTCAGATGATTGGGTCGTACCGATCGGCAAGGCCAATGTGGTGCGGCAGGGAAGCGACGTGACCATCGTCTCGTTTGCCCGAGGCGTGACTTATGCCCTGGAAGCAGCCGAGACGTTGGCGGGCCAGGGGATCGATGCCGAAGTGATCGATTTACGTTCGTTGCGGCCGCTCGATATGGCGACCATCATCGGTTCGGTCAAAAAGACCAACCGCATTGTCACGGTGGAGGAATCTTGGCCGGTCTGTTCGGTCGGTTCGGAAATTTGCGCGCGCGTCACCGAATTGGCTTTCGACCATCTCGATGCGCCGCCAACCCAGGTCTCCGGCGCCGACGTGCCAATGCCCTATGCCGCAAATCTAGAGGCGCTGTCTCTGCCTACGGCGGCCCAAGTCGGCGACGCCGTAAAATCCGTCTGCTACGCCAATTGAATTTCGACACGAGTCCAAACCGGCCACGCGCCCGAATGTAAGATTGCCGCAATGCCAATTCCCATCCTGATGCCCGCGCTCTCACCCACGATGGAAGAGGGCACTCTCACAAAATGGCTGGTCAATGAGGGCGATAACGTCGTCGCAGGCGATATCATCGCGGAAATCGAGACCGATAAGGCGACCATGGAGGTCGAGGCGGTGGATGATGGCAGGGTTGGCAAGATCCTAATCGGTGAAGGGACCGAGAACGTCGCCGTCAACGCGCCGATTGCTTTGATCCTCGAGGAGGGTGAAGACAACGCGGCGCTTGCGGGATTTGACGCCGCCGCAGAACCCGCAGCACCCGCGCCGCCCTCAAGCGCCCAAATATCGGAAATCATCGTTGAGCCGGCCCCTGAGGGGACCGGACCCAAGCCAGTTGTGACCAACGGGCAGGGCGGGCGCCCCATAGCGAGCCCGCTCGCGCGCCGTCTAGCCAGCGACAACGCCATCGATCTGGGGGCGCTGTCGGGCTCGGGTCCCCATGGCCGCATCGTTAAGCGCGATGTGGAGAAAGCCCTTGATGGCGGCTTCGAAGAGGTGGCCGGGCCAAAAGCCTCAACGGGGCAAGTGATGGCGCCGCGCTCGGCCTCGGCCGTGCCCGCCATGTCGGATGAGGACATTTTGGCGCTCTATGAGCCTGGCACCTACGAGGTGGTGCCGATCGATAAAATGCGCCGGATCATCGCCACGCGGCTGACCCAGGCCAAGCAAACCATTCCCCATTTCCGCTTGGAGGTCGACTGCGAGCTAGATGCGCTGCTCGCCGCGCGCAAGCGTCTCAACGCCATGTCGCCCGCCGATGGGCCCAAGAGTTTTCGCATTTCGGTCAACGACATGATTATCAAGGCCATGGGCATGGCGTTGCAAAAGGTGCCCGACGCCAACGCGACGTGGACCGAGCATGGAATTTTGCGCCATATGGGATCCGATATCGGCGTCGCCGTCGCGGTCGAAGGCGGGCTCTTTACGCCCGTTATCCGCCATGCCGAGATCAAGAGCTTGTCGGAAATATCAAATGAGATGAAGGATCTCGCCGGGCGCGCCCGCGAGCGGCGTCTGGCGCCCCATGAATATCAAGGGGGAACGACGTCGATCTCCAATCTTGGCATGATGGGTGTCAAATCGTTCGACGCCGTCATCAATCCGCCCCAGGCAACCATTCTGGCTGTGGGCTCAGGCGAAAAGCGCCCAATCGTCAAGGGCGATGAAATCAAAGTCGTGACGCTTATGAGCTGCACACTCGCTTGCGATCATCGCGTGGTTGACGGCGCACTCGGCGCCAAGCTGCTCACCGCCTTTAAGGGCTTCATTGAGGAGCCGGTGACCATGTTGGTGTGATCCCAGCTGGGATCGCTCACGTGTAGCCGGCTAAGAGAGCTGGAGGATCAATGTCGTCTGAGGCGTCTTTTGACCTGGTCGTGATAGGCACGGGCCCGGGAGGCTATGTTGCGGCCATCCGAGCCGCCCAGTTGGGCCTAAAGGCAGCGGTCATCGAACGCGAGCACTTGGGCGGCATTTGCCTCAACTGGGGCTGCATTCCGACCAAGGCATTGCTGCGCACCTCGGAATTGTATTTAACGCTCGAGCACGCTGAAAGATACGGTATATCTGTCAGCGGGTTATCATTCGACATTCAGAAAATAGTTCAACGTTCGCGCGGCGTCGCCAAGCAGCTATCGGCCGGTGTCGCTTACCTCATGAAAAAGAACAAGATCGAAGTGATCGAGGGCGAGGCGCGTCTGCTGGCGCCAGGCCGCGTCGCCGTCAAAGGCCAGGACGCGGGCGAGCGCGAGATTCAAGCCAAACACGTGATCATCGCGACCGGCGCGCGGGCGCGGACCCTGCCGGGCTTGGAGCCCGACGGCGAGCGCATCTGGACCTATCGGGAAGCGATGGTGCCTGCCGCTATGCCGGCCTCGTTGTTGGTCGTGGGATCGGGCGCCATCGGTATCGAGTTTGCGAGCTTCTATAGGGCGCTGGGGGCCGAGGTCACGGTTGTCGAGATCATGGACCGCGTGCTGCCCGTCGAGGATGAAGAAATATCGGCGCTTGCGCAAAAGGCCTTCGCCAAACAGGGCATGACGATCCAGACCGGCACTCAGGTCGAAAAACTTGAGGTTACCGCCGCTGGCGTCACGGCCAGTTTGAAGGGGTCTGATGGCGCGGGCAGTGAAATCACCGTTGAGCGCGTCATTCTGGCCGTCGGCATCACCGGAAACGTCGAGGGTCTTGGTTTGGAAGCCCTGGGCGTCAAAGTTGAGCGCGGCCACATCGTAATCGACGAGTGGTGCCGTACGGGCGCCGAGGGCGTCTACGCCATCGGCGATGTTGTCGGTCCGCCCTGGCTTGCACACAAGGCCAGCCACGAGGGCATTCTTTGCGTCGAGAAAATCGTCGGCCTGGACAATCTCCATCCCTTGGACACCTCGCGCATCCCCGGTTGCACCTATTGCACGCCACAGATCGCCAGCGTCGGTTTGAGCGAGGCGGCGGCGCGCGATGTGGGTCGCGAGGTCAAAGTCGGACGCTTTCCCTTTCAGGCCAACGGCAAGGCAATCGCGCTTGGCGAGCCCGAGGGGCTGGTCAAAACCGTTTTCGACGCCAAGACGGGCGAACTTCTGGGCGCCCATATGATCGGCGCCGAAGTGACCGAGCTGATTCAAGGTTTTGCAATCGCCAAGACACTGGAAACGACCGAAGCCGAGCTGATCGAGAGCATTTTTCCGCACCCCACGCTATCGGAAATGATGCACGAATCGGTGCTCGACGCTTATGGTCGGGTGATCAATTTCTAGACTTTTGGCCGCGAAACCCCAATTTAAGGGAGCGGCAAGCGCGTCTGGCGCGGCGTCCGCGCAATATTACAACAGGGATGCAATCGAAAGGATCGCAACATGGATGGACTGGGCCTTCTGGGTTTCTTGATCGTCGGGCTGATCGCGGGCTACATCGCCGAAAAGGCAACTGGCAGCAACCATGGCTTGCTCACCAATCTTGCCGTTGGCGTCGTCGGCGCATTGATCGGCGGATTTTTGGCCGGCTTACTCGGCATTCAACTCTTCGGCTTCATCGGCGCGCTTGTCATCGCAACCCTTGGTGCGATCGGCTTTCTCTATATTTGGCGCATGATCAGAAGTTGATGACAAAGACTGTCTGCAGCCTCCAAGTGACAACCTGAGCTCAATCATGGTCACACTGGTCGATACGCTCTCTGGCCGGTCGAAAGAGGCGCGCGCGCGTCACCCGGAAAAGGTGCACCGGCCCGATGCGCCGCTCCAGCGCAAGCCAGCTTGGATTCGCGTCAAGGCGCCCACATCGCCGGTCTATCAGCAGACACGGCGCATCGTGCGCGAAAACGGCCTCCATACCGTTTGCGAGGAGGCCGGTTGCCCCAATATCGGCGAATGCTGGGCCAAGCGGCATGCCACCATGATGATCATGGGCGACACCTGTACGAGGGCCTGCGCCTTCTGCAATGTCCGCACCGGCATGCCGGGACCCCTCGATCCCGACGAGCCCGCCAACGTCGCGCGCGCGGTTGATCAGTTGGGGCTGGAGCACGTGGTTGTGACATCGGTTGACCGCGATGACTTAAGTGACGGGGGCGCCACGCATTTTGCGCACGTGATCCGAGCGATCCGCGCCCGCACGCCGGCGACGAGCATCGAAGTTCTCACGCCGGATTTCTTGAGAAAAAAGAGGGCGCTAGAGAAGGTGGTTGAAGCTAAACCTGACGTTTTCAATCACAATCTTGAAACCGTTCCCTCGCTTTACCTCACCGTGCGTCCCGGTGCGCGCTACTATCATTCCCTGCGGCTGCTCGAGCGAGCCAAGGATCTCGATCCACAATTGTTCACAAAATCCGGCATGATGGTCGGGTTGGGTGAGAGCCGGAACGAGGTCCTTCAAGTGATGGATGACATGCGTTCGGCACAGGTCGATTTCCTCACAATCGGCCAATATCTGCAGCCGACGCGCAAGCATGCCGCTGTCGAGCGTTTTGTCAGCCCTGAGGAGTTTGACGATTTGAAGCGGATTGCCTTGGCAAAGGGCTTTTTGCTGGTCGCTGCGAGCCCGCTGACGCGCTCCTCCTATCACGCCGGCGACGACTTCGCTCGGCTGCGCCAAGCCCGCCAGTCGAGCCAATGAACACCTATCACACCGTTCACCGCGTCGATTATGGCGTCGACGATATGTATCGCCTTGTCGCCGATATTGAATCGTACCCGCAATTCGTTCCGCTCTGCCAGGAGCTCACCATCAGAGGGCGCGAGCACAACGGCACACATGATGTGTTGGTTGCCGACATGACGGCTGCCTACAAATTCATACAAGAGACCTTCACCAGCCGCGTGACCCTGGACCCAAAGGCATCGGAGATTCTGGTGGAGTATATCGACGGGCCGTTCCGCCATATGCAGAACCGCTGGCGCTTTCGCAACACCGTCAATGGTGGTTGCGACGTCGATTTCTTTATCGCCTACGAGTTTCGCTCCCACGCGCTCCAACTCCTCATGGGCGCATTATTCGACAAGGCCTTTCGAAAATTCGTCGACGCCTTCGAGGAGCGCGCACGCCGCGTCTATGGCCCCCAGCCACAGCCGCGTTCGGACGTAACGGCTTCTTAAAAACCAAGCGCTAGTATTTCGGCCTGTTCGCGCCGCCCTTGGCGCACCTGCGTTCTGGACGGGCCAATGCGTCAATCGCGAAACACATCTGCACAATCCATCGCGCCTGCATCGCCAATTGCTGTGCCGGATCCGCTGGTGCTCGCGCTGTTCTTCGGCGCGCTGTTTATGAGCGCTCTGCTGCTCTTCATCGTTCAGCCGATGTTCGCCAAGATGGTGTTGCCCCGATTGGGCGGATCACCAGCAGTCTGGTCCGTGGCCATGTGCTTTTTTCAAGCCACCCTGTTGGGTGGTTATGCCTATGCCCATGGGCTCTACCGCTATGCCGGGCTGCGGCTGGGGATCGCCGTTCATTTGGGTTTGCTCGGATTGGCGACCTTGGCGCTTCCTCTGGAGCTCGCCGAGGGTTGGCAAAGTCCGGCGGGAGACAACCTACATTTCTGGGTCCTGGCGCTGTTTGCCGCCTCGATCGGCCTGCCGTTTTTTGCCATTTCAGGCAATGCGCCGCTTCTGCAAGCTTGGTTTTCCAAGACTGGCCACGCCCATGCCAGGGATCCTTACTTTCTCTATGGCGCAAGCAATATGGGCAGCTTGCTCGCGCTGCTCTGCTATCCCATCTTGGTCGAGCCGAATTTCACGCTGAGCGCACAGAGCTGGGGCTGGTCGGCCGCCTTTATCGGCATGATCGCACTCGTCGGTCTCTGCGGCGTTGTTGCGACGATGCGCGGCTTGAGTCATGCGGGCGAGGGGGCAGCACGCGCCGCCGGAGCAATCGCGGCCGTTGGTTGGCGCGATCGTTTGGCCTGGACCGGTCTTGCCTTCGTGCCATCGGGTCTGCTCGTTGCCGTCACCTCGCACATCACGACGGATGTCGCGGCCGCACCCTTTCTCTGGGTCGTGCCGCTGGCGCTGTTCCTGCTCACTTTCATCATCACCTTTCAGCTCAAGCCCATTCTCAGCCGCGAGCTGATGCTTGCGGTGCAACCCGCCGCGGTGGCGGCGCTAGTCGTCTCGCTGCAGTTGCCGCTTGGCGACTATTGGCCCGTACTGATTGGTATTCATCTTGTCGGCTTCTTCATTTGCGCCATGGTGTGCCATGGCGAACTGGTGCGCCGCCGTCCCCAAGCTGGCGCACTGACGGAGTTCTATCTTTGGATGTCGTTCGGCGGCGCACTTGGCGGGCTGTTCACCGGACTGATCGCGCCGCAAATTTTTTCCAGTGTTATCGAATATCCGCTGATGATCGTCTTGGCGTTGTTGGCGCGGCCGCACGTTTGGCCATTGAAGGGCCGAAATGCCGGGCGCGCTGCGGCGCTTTTTGCCGCAATCGTGTTGCTTGCCGCTGGGCCGAAGCTCTTTGCTGGCATCGAGATCGTCAAAACGGCGCCGCCGTTCTACATCGTGGTTTTCATTGGTCTGACCGTTGCCATGATCTTGGCGCGCAGCCATCCCTATCGCTTGATGGCCCTGGTCATCGCGACCCTGGTCACAGGTCACGTGCTGACCCCGGAGCTTGCCAAGGGTGACAATTATCGCGGCTTCTTTGGCGTCAACAAGGTGATCAACACGCCAGATGGCGTCTTTCGCTTGCTGCAACACGGCACCACGCTGCATGGCGCTATCCGCACCAGTGAGGTAGCGGCGGGTCAAAGGCCCGAGCCACTGACCTATTACCACCAGGCCGGCCCGTTTGCCGATGCCATTGCAGCAAAAAGGCGCATGGGCGGAACGGGATCGGTTGGCGTCGTGGGATTGGGCACCGGCAGTCTGGCTTGCTATGCCCGGCGCGGAGAAAACTGGCGGTTTTACGAGATTGACCCGATAGTCATCGATCTGGCGCGCGATCCCAAGTTGTTTACATTCCTCAGCCGGTGCGCGCCGCGGGCCGACATCGTGCAGGGCGACGCGCGCCTGAAGCTGCAAGATGATCCCGACGGGCGTTTTGATTTGCTGGTCATCGACGCCTTTTCGTCGGATGCCATTCCGGTTCATTTGATCACCCGCGAAGCGGTGCAGCTTTATCTGCGGAAACTCAAGGGCAACGGCCTGCTGGTATTCCATATATCCAACAGAAACATGAAGCTGTCGCCCGTATTGGCCGCTTTGGCGCAGGATTTGGGCTTGGTCGCGGTGATGCGCCACGGTGGCGAGACGGCGTCGGTGCAGGACACCTTCAAGACGCCGGCCCACGTTGTTGCGCTTGCCAGGCGGGAGAGGGATTTGCGCGCGCTCTCTGCCATGCCCGAATGGCGCGGGCTGGAGACCAGCAACTGGCGGGTTTGGACCGACGATTACTCCAATATCCTGGCGGCGATGCTAGCGGGATTGCGTGAGACGTCGGGTGCTAAGACGCAGCCAAGCCCGTCAGATCAGTGAGGCTGCAAGATCAAGCGCCCGTTTTGCGCTGAGCAACCTGACTTGCGATCTGCCTGGGTCGCCGAAATCGCATTGCTCGTGCAAAACGCGTTCGCCACGGGCTGCAGCAATATGGACACGCCCCACGGGCTTATCGGCTGAACCGCCGCCAGGTCCCGCGACACCCGTCACCGCCACAACCAGATCGGCATTCCCGCGATCAAGTGCGCCCCGCGCCATTGCCCGCGCCACGGCTTCGCTCACCGCGCCCTCGCGCGCGATCAGCTCTGCCGGTACGCCCAGAAGGTCGCTTTTCGCCTCGTTCGAATAGGTCACAAAAGCGCGCTCGAAGACATCCGACGAGCCCGCGATCTCGGTCAGTGCGGCGGCGATCAGGCCGCCGGTGCACGATTCCGCGGTTGCGACCTTCAAGCCATGCTCGCGGCAGCGGCTGAGCACGTCTTCGGCCTGGCGTATCAGGGTGTCATCCATCATCGGGGAGGCAGCCAGACGCTGGCGCTTGCTTGAGCCGCTATTCCTTCGGCGCGCCCGGTGAAGCCTAGGCCCTCGGTGGTCGTTGCCTTGACGCTCACCCGCTCGACGTCGATGCCAAGAATGGCGGCAGTCCTTTCGCGCATGGCGTCGCGATGGGGACCAATTTTCGGTTGTTCGCAAATCAGCGTTACGTCCACATTTGCAATGCGTCCGCCGCGCGCGGCGATGCGTTTGGCGGCATCCGCTAAAAAAATATCCGACGCCGCGCCGGACCATTTGGGATCATTCGGTGGAAAATGGGCGCCAATGTCGCCATCGCCGATCGCGCCGAGCAGGGCGTCGGTGAGTGCATGAAGCCCCACA
Organism: Hyphomicrobiales bacterium; assembly: GCA_021775595.1. GTDB lineage: Bacteria > Pseudomonadota > Alphaproteobacteria > Rhizobiales > Methyloligellaceae > JAJFHN01. Next base: position 9,061 of record JAJFHN010000018.1, on the reverse strand, counting down.
TCGGCATCCGAGTGGCCCAGCAGCGAGCGGTCATGGTCGATGCGCACGCCGCACAATGTGACATGGTCGCCATCGCCAAAACGGTGCACGTCGCTCCCGGTTCCGGTCCGCCATTCGCCACCCGCTTGGATCATGCGTTCTGCCACTTCGAAATCCTCGGTATTTGTCAATTTGATATTGGTGGGCTCCCCGGCGACCAGCGCAACTTCGAGCCCGGCCCATTGCGCGATCTGCGCATCGTCGGTGAAGTCGTTGCGCCCCTCGGTGCGCGCGGCGTTATGGGCGGCAAGGATGGGCTCGAAGCGGAAGGCTTGGGGTGTCTGAGCCCGTATCAGATTGGTCCGATCCACCGTTTCGGCCGCCATGCCGTTCTCGGACCGTCTGAGCGTATCGGTGACCGGCAACGCCGGCAGCACGGCTTCGGCATGCTCAAGGGCGTCAATCACCCGGTCAATCAAGTTTGGGCTGACCAGCGGGCGGGCGCCGTCGTGAATCAAGACACCGCCAGGTGCCTGCGATTGCAGCGCCTCGAGGCCCGCCACGACCGAGTCCTGGCGCATTTCGCCGCCCTTGACCCAGCTGATGGATCCCTCGCCATACGCCTCCGTGGCGTTCTGGAAGAGCGGCAGGTCGTCGTCGTGAATCACCGCGACAATTTGAGAAATTCGCGGATGTTCAAAGAATGCCCGCAGCGTGCGCTGCAACACCGGCTGGTTCGCCAAGGTGCGGTATTGCTTCGGGAGATCGCCGCCCCCTTGTTTGGCGCGCAAACCGCGTCCGGCGGCGACGATCACAGCGGCAATGTCCACAGACTCAAGTCCTTCATCAACACGGGCGGGCCGTTGGTCGCGACAACGGCGTAAATCACCCTAGCCGGTCCAATTCGATGTTGCACCTGCGAAGATTCATCTCTATTCTGCATAAGAAAATTGCATTCCTACTAAATGCCTAAAAAATAGACACGCGGCGCGAACACCATGAGGCCGGAGCTGCCCCAACCAATTTCACAGTCATTGGCCATTGGCCACATTTGCCTGTCCAATCCCGTTCTTTTGGCGCCAATGTCGGGAATAACCGACAGACCTTTTCGTGCGCTTGCTCTTGGGCTGGGCGCTGGCATGGTCGTGACGGAAATGATCGCCAGCGAGGATCTCGTGCGCGGCCGTCCGGGTGTAATGCGGCGCGCTAAGGGCCAAGAATTACGCCCCTATACCATCCAATTGGCGGGCCGCGAGGCGCGTTGGATGGGTGAGGGCGCGCGTCTTGCCGCCGATCACGGCGCCGACATCATCGACATCAACATGGGATGCCCGGCCAAACAGGTCACGCGGGGTCAATCTGGCTCGGCTTTGATGCGCGATGCCGACCACGCGCTGCGCTTGATCGAGGCGGTGGTGGAAGCCGTTCGCGTCCCCGTTACGCTCAAAATGCGCATGGGATGGGATCATGACTGCCTTAATGCGCCAGAACTCGCCCGCAGGGCAGAGGACGCCGGCGTTCAAATGATTACCGTACATGGCCGCACGCGCTGTCAGTTCTTCAAAGGAAAGGCCGATTGGGACTTCGTCGCCAGGGTGAAGGCGGCCGTCGGCGTTCCGGTCATCGTCAATGGCGATATCGTCTCGCTCGCGGACGTTCGCGACGCTCTGGCCGCCTCGGGCGCTGACGGCGTAATGGTCGGCCGCGGTGCTTACGGTCGCCCTTGGTTCCCGGGCCAAGCCGCCACCTATCTGGCGACGGGCCGGGATCCTGGTGCGCCCTCTTTGGCCGAACAGGCCGGCATCGTGCAGCGGCACTACGAGGGCGCCCTCAGCCACTATGGGAGAAGTTCGGGCGTGCGCAACGCGCGCAAGCATTTGGGCTGGTACGTCGAGGCCGCGGACATGGCCATCGATACCAAGAAATCTTGGCGCAACCGACTGTGCCGCGAAGACAACCCAGACCGCGTGCGTGCCGCATTGGCGGAGTTTTACGAGCAGCGAATGGAGATGGCCGCATGACCGGCGCACCCGATCTTTCCCAGGCGATCGCCGGAGGCAGCGTCGATATGCAGCCCAACGATCTGTTGAACGCACTGCCGCACACCGTGCTGCTGCTTGAACCCGACAACCGTATCACTTACGCCAATTCGGCCGCCGAGGACTTCTTTCAAATGAGCGCCTCGACGCTATGCCGCCACGAGATTGGCGATATGGTCGCCTTCGGCAGCCCGCTTCTGGCTCTTATCGAGCAAGTGCGCCACGATGGCACCACCGTGAATGAATACGGCGTCGATCTGAGTTCGCCAAAGCTTGGCAGCCATCGCTTTGTCGATATTCACTCAGCACCACTCGCCGAGCAGCCCGAGCGCGTCTTGGTGATCCTTCAGCAACGCTCCATGGCGCAGATGATCGAGCGCCAGCTCACCCACCGCGGCGCTGCGCGGACGGTTTCCGGGCTCTCGGCCGTCTTGGCTCATGAAATCAAGAATCCTTTGTCCGGCATCCGCGGCGCAGCGCAACTTCTCGAAGGATCGCTGAGCGATCAAGATCGTACGCTGACGCAGCTGATCTGCGCGGAGTCCGACAGAATTTGTAAGCTGGTCGACCGCATGGAGGTCTTTGGCGACGAACGCCCCATCATAAAGGAGCCGGTAAACATCCATTCCGTGCTCGATCACGTTAAGCGCCTGGGCGCCAACGGTTTTGCCAAGAACATTTCGATCACCGAAAGCTACGACCCGTCGTTGCCCTATGTTCCGGGCAACCGCGATCAATTGGTCCAAGCTTTTTTGAATCTGCTTAAGAACGCCGCGGAAGCCATCGGAACCGAACGCTCCGATGGTCAAATCGTGCTTGCCACGTCGTTTCGCCCGGGCGTTCGGCTGTCGGTTCCAGGTTCGCGTGCCCGCGTAAGCCTGCCGCTTGAAATTTCGATTGAGGACAATGGCTCGGGCATCCCTGCCGATTTGCGGCCCCATTTGTTCGACCCTTTCATCACCACCAAACAGAACGGCACCGGGTTGGGATTGGCCTTGGTCGCCAAAATCGTTGGCGATCATGGCGGTATAATCGAGTGCGAATCCGATCCCCGCGGCGGTTCCATCTTCAGGGCATTGATGCCGATGTCGGACGAAGTTGCCACAGCACGCGGAGGCGATGCATAGACCATGGTCAAGGGCAATATTCTCATCGCTGATGACGATGCCGCTATTCGCACCGTTCTCAATCAGGCTCTGGCTCGGGCTGGTTATTCGCCGCGCGCGACCGGCAACGCCGCGACGCTTTGGCGTTGGATCTCGCAAGGGGAAGGAAATCTGGTCATCACGGATGTCATTCTGCCCGATGAAAATGCGTTCGACCTGATTCCCCGCGTCCGGAAAATGCGGCCAGAGCTGCCGATCATCGTGATGAGCGCGCAAAACACTCTGATGACGGCGATTACGGCCGCCGAACGCGGTGCCTATGAGTACCTGCCCAAGCCATTTGACTTGAACGAATTGATCTCGGTCGTCGGTCGAGCGCTCGCCGAACCGCGCAAGACTGCATCGAGGCCACGGCAGGAAAGCGCGAGTGAAGAACTTCCGCTCATCGGCCGTTCAGCCGCCATGCAGGAGATTTACCGCGTTCTGGCGCGGCTCACCCAAACCGACCTGACCGTGATGGTCAGCGGCGAATCCGGCACCGGCAAGGAGCTTGTCGCCCGCGCGCTGCACGATTACGGCAAACGCAGAAACGGCCCCTTCGTCGCCATCAACATGGCGGCCATTCCGCGCGAGCTCGTCGAATCTGAGCTGTTTGGCCACGAGAAGGGCGCTTTCACCGGCGCTCAGAGCCGCAGCACGGGCCGCTTCGAGCAAGCCGAAGGCGGCACTCTCTTTCTTGATGAAATTGGCGACATGCCGATGGAAGCGCAGACCCGCCTGCTGCGCGTGCTGCAAGAGGGCGAGTACACCACCGTCGGCGGCCGAACTCCGATCAAAACCGATGTGCGCATCATCGCGGCAACCAACCGCGATCTGCAGCAGCATATCGAGCAGGGGCTGTTTCGCGAGGATCTGTTCTATCGGCTCAACGTCGTACCGTTGCGTCTGCCTCCCTTGCGCGAGCGGTTGGAAGATTTACCCGACCTGGTGCGCCATTTCCTGCAACAGGCCGCCAATGAGGGTTTGCCCGCAAAGACCATCGAACCCGAAGCGGTGGAGCATCTCAAGCGCCACAACTGGCCCGGCAATGTGCGCGAGTTGGAAAATCTGGTTCGCCGTTTTGCCGCGCTTTACGCGCAAGACTCGATCACTGGCGATCTGGTGGAACAAGAGTTGGCCTCCAACGCGCGTCCAGCCTTTGACGACGGCCAGGGCCAGGAAATCGACATCGGCCAGTCGGTCGAGCGCTATCTGGTTGATTATTTCGCCAGCTTCGGAGACCAGTTACCACCGGCGGGTCTCTATCAGAGGATCTTGCGCGAAGTCGAAAATCCGCTAATCAACAGCGCCTTGGCCGCAACCCGCGGCAACCAGATCCGCGCCGCCGAATTGCTTGGCCTCAACCGCAATACGCTGCGAAAAAAAATACGCGAACTCGACATACAGGTGATAAAATCACCGGGCTGACGCGATGCGAAATTGCCGCAGGAAAGCAACGCATGTGGCCAAAATGCTCCGCGATTAGCCGGTTTTCCGGCCTGTATTAAAGACAATCCGCGCGGGCTCTTGTGGCCACCGTCCTATTTTTGCAACAATTTGTCGCGAAAGTGCCACAATGTGGTTATTCGGCACCATTGTGCTGACTATGTGGGGTGGTGTGAGCGCAGTTATGGCGCCGCCACCGGTTACGACATCATGAGAGTTCGTGCATGGTAACGGCAGTCGCCGATACGGACATGAAGGGCACTTCCAAGGCCCCAAAGCAAGAGTTGCAGACAGCCAATTCGCCGATGTTCATCGCCGGATTGGTCGTCGTCGTGCTGTCGCTGTTCTCGGGCTTTGCCACCTATCTCATTCTCACCGGATTGACGCCAATCGTGCCGACCCATTCGGTCGTCGTCTCCGTGCTTCTGGTCAATGCGCTGCTCGTACTGGCGATGATCGGCATGATTGCTTGGCAGGTGATGGGCCTTTGGAGCGCGCGCCGGCGCCAGGCTGCTGGTGCCAGGCTGCATGTGCGCATCGTCTCGCTGTTCAGCTTTATTGCCGTTCTTCCTGCGATTCTTCTGGCGATCTTTGCCAGCATTTCGCTCGACCGAGGACTTGATCAGTGGTTCTCGAGCCGCACCAAATCGATCCTGCAAAATTCCATCAGCGTGGCCAGGGCCTATCTCAACGAGCACGGCCAGGTGATCCGCTCGGATGCCGTTTCCATGGCCAAGGACATCGATGAATCACTCGCCCTGGTGCAAACCGGCCCGGAGTCACTCGGCAAGTTCCTGGTCGCCCAAGCGCAAATCCGGTCTCTCGGGTTGGCCTATTTGGTGAACTCAAAAGGCGAGCTGGAGACGGCCGCGCGACCGGTGGACGCAGAGACGCCCTATTTGGCGCCGCCGGATCGTGCCCTGGCTCTTGCCAAGGACGGCAAGGCGGTCGTCATCAGCCCCGGCAAGACCAACCGGGTCGCAGCCATCAAGAAGCTCGATAATTTGCCCGATACCTACCTCTATATCGTACGCCAGGTGAATCCGCGCGTGTTGCAGCATCTGCGCGCAACACAGGCGAGAATCGTTGAATATCAGCGTCTTGAACAGCGTCGCGCCGGTGTGCAGGTGGCCTTTGGCCTAATGTATGTCGCTATCGCTTTGACGCTTCTGTTGGCTGCCATCTGGATTGGCTTGTGGTTCGCCACACGCCTTGTCGCGCCGATACGCCAGCTGATCGCCGCCGCGAACAAGATTTCTGAAGGCAATCTCGACGTTCAGGTCGCCGTCAACTCGAAGGAAGGCGATTTGGGTCAGCTCGGCGCCACATTCAACACCATGACATCCGAGTTGCGCAGCCAGCGCGATGAATTGATGGACGCCAACACCATGCTCGACGGGCGCCGCCGCTTCACCGAGGCCGTGCTGTCGGGCGTGACGGCAGGCGTTATCGGTGTCGATGCCAAGGGCATCGTGACCCTTGCCAATCCGTCGGCGGAGACGCTGCTGGTCACCGATCGGGACAAATTTGTCGGCAAACCCTTGAAGGAGGCAGTCCCCGAATTCGGGCCTCTGATCGAACGCGCCTTGAAGCACGATTCGCAGCCCTTGCATGACCAGATCAGCATTTTCCGAAATGCTCATGAGCGCAATTTCGCCGTGCGGGTCACCAGCGAGCGTGCCGAAAACAGGGACTATGGCTATGTCGTCACCTTCGACGACATAACCGAACTCGTTACCGCCCAGCGCACTTCGGCCTGGGCCGACGTGGCGCGGCGCATCGCGCACGAAATTAAGAATCCGCTGACCCCGATTCAGCTCTCGGCTGAACGGATCCGCCGCAAATACGGCTCTCAGATCAACAAAGACCGCGACATCTTCGACCAATGCACCGACACGATCATTCGTCAGGTCGGCGATATCGGCCGCATGGTGGACGAATTCTCATCCTTTGCGCGGATGCCCAAGCCCGTCATGGAGACCTGCGACGTGCGCGAATTGGTGCGCGAGGCCGTTGTTTTGTTCCAGGTGAGCAACCCGGACATTGAGTTCAACGTCAATGTACCCGACGAGCCCGTCATCAGCCTTTGCGACCGTCGCCTGATCTCTCAAGCGCTCACCAATCTCGTCAAGAACGCGACCGAGGCCATCGAAGCCGCCGCGGTGGCCGAAAAGAACGGCGACTATAAGGGACGCATCGATGCAAGCGTCGATGTCAAGAACAAGCGCCTGATCATCGAGGTCGTCGACAATGGCGTCGGTTTGCCGGCGGAAAACCGCAACCGGCTGGTCGAGCCCTATATGACGACACGGGAAAAAGGTACGGGCCTGGGGCTGGCAATCGTTCAAAAGGTGACGGAACAGCACGGCGGAATCATTCAATTGAGGGACGCGCCAAAGCGCAATGGAACCGGGCAGGGCGCCTGTATCAGGCTCGATCTGCCCATCGTAGAAGCGCCCCGGACCGGGGCCTCATCCGACAATAGCGATGGCGGTACGCCGAAGAAAAAGCGGACCGCCGTCAGGGCTGAGAAACAGGGAGTGACCCATGGCGTCTGACATATTGATTGTCGACGACGAAGCCGATATCCGCGATCTCGTAGCCGGCATCCTCGAGGATGAGGGCCACAACACCCGGGTAGCCAGCGACAGCGATGCGGCAATCACCGCGATCGAAGAGCGCCGACCGTCCCTTGTCATCCTCGACATTTGGCTTCAAGGCAGCAAGCTCGATGGCCTTGAGGTGCTCGACGCTATCAAGAAGTCTCATCCCGACATGCCGGTCGTCATCATTTCGGGTCACGGCAATATCGAAACGGCGGTGGCGGCCATCAAGCGAGGCGCCTACGATTATATCGAAAAGCCCTTCAAGGCCGACCGGCTGATCTTGATCACAGCTCGCGCGCTCGAGACCTCGCAGCTGCGCCGAGAAAACAAGCAGCTCAAGGAGCGCAGCACGCAAAGCTCTGAAATGATTGGCAGATCGGCTGCGATGACTCAATTGCGCCAATCAATCGAAAAGGTCTCTCCAACCAACAGCAGGGTGATGATCTCTGGATCATCGGGCACAGGTAAGGAGTTGGCGGCGCGGGTCATTCACGACAGTTCGGCGCGCGCCAGCGGACCCTTTGTGGTGCTCAACGCCGCGGCCATGGCGCCCGACCGCGTCGAGACCGAACTGTTTGGCACCGAAGACAGCAGCGGTCCAAAAAAGGTCGGCGCCCTCGAGGAAGCCCACGGTGGCACGCTCTACATCGACGAAGTGGCCGATATGCCGGTTGAAACGCAGGGCAAGGTGCTGCGCGTTCTCGTCGAACAGAAATTTCAACGCGTCGGCGGCGGCCCCAAGGTGCATGTCGATGTCCGCATCATATCCTCCACCAGCCGTGATCTGCAGCGCGAAATGTCGGCTGGGGTCTTCCGCGAGGATTTGTTTCATCGCCTGAGCGTTGTGCCCGTCCACGTGCCGGCGCTCTCAGAACGCCGAGAAGACATCCCCGAACTCGTACGCTATTTCGTCAAGCAGCTCTCGGTCGCTTCTGGACTTCAGCCCCGGCGGATCGGCGACGACGCCATCGCGGTGTTACAGTCGCACGACTGGCCCGGCAACGTTCGCCAGCTGCGCAACAATGTCGAGCGCCTGCTCATCCTTAGTGGCGGCGAGCCGGACACGATCATCACGGCCGACATGCTGCCCGACGAAATCGGCACCGGCGTGCCTCTGTCGCCCAATGGCGGGGGGGAGCATCTGATGTCGCTGCCTTTGCGCGATGCGCGCGAGATTTTCGAGCGCGATTATCTGATGGCGCAAATCAACAGATTCGGCGGAAACATCTCTCGCACCGCCGAATTTGTCGGCATGGAGCGCTCGGCTTTACACCGCAAATTGCGTATGCTGGGCGTGAATTCAGGCGAACGGGGCGTTATGGCGGGCTGATAATGGTCGGCTCGCGAACCAATACGCGATAAAATACGCTCAACTTGAAGCCAATCCTGCGCTATTACTGTGCCGGCGCAATTCGCGCGCGCTCATCAGGCCACACGATCCACCATGAAAGTTCTCATTTGCGGCGCGGGCCAAGTCGGTTTTGGCATCGCAGAACGATTGGCGGCCGAGGACAACGACGTCACGGTCATCGATAATTCCGCGGAACTCATTCAGCGCATCAGCGACATGCTCGACGTGCAGGGCTTCGTCGGCCATGGCTCCCATCCGGAAGTTCTCGATGAGGCGGGCGCGCGCGAGACCGACATGATCATCGCCGTGACCTTGCACGATGAGGTCAATATGGTGGCCTGCCAAGTCGCCCATTCACTGTTCAATATTCCGACCAAAATCGCCCGCATCCGTGACCAAAGCTATCTCGAGAGCCATTGGGCCGATCTGTTTTCGCGCGAACACATGCCCATCGATGTCGTGATCTCACCGGAGATCGAAGTTGGCGACATGGTG
>JAJFHN010000017.1 GCA_021775595.1 Hyphomicrobiales bacterium | reverse complement strand
ATGACATCTACAGTTTCAATCGGTGGTGTTCGCGACTGGAATACGCTTCGACAAGTTGCTGCGGACGGCTACTCCGATGGCATCTCATGTCTTGCGGCGATTGAGATCGTCGAGAGGTCGAACCGCGACTCAGTTATTGGTCCACTAAATGACAGCGACGCCGGTAGGGCTGCGTTGTTGCTGAGGGACAGCGCATTCTTTCGTTTTCATTTGATGGTTGTCAGGGCGTATGCCCCCGTCAGACGCAACGGAGATCTTCACCTCCGCGCCGCAGTAAATTTTCTTCGGGAGCACATTGACGAAGAAACCAATCCAGAACGCAACTACCCCCTGGCCGAAGTCATCAGGCTGTTCGACTTGGCCGCAGAGGATGCGCGTCTAGCGCCTCTGAAAAACATGCGCGACAAGCAACTCGCACACTGGGCACAGCCCACGAGCGATGTTCTTCCTCGGTACAATGACCTGATTGGCTTTACGCGAGACACGTGCGCTATCTGGGAGCAACTGTCGTTTGGCGCTGGCACCGTGATGATCGAACTGGATAACCAGATTGATGCGTATCGGGAAAGCGCGGACGCCTTTTGGGGCATATGGGAAACTGATTCCCATTAAGGCCTGACTTAAGGCCTATCAGAAACCGATAATTGAAAAAGGGCTTAGGTTTTTCCACCTAAGCCCCTGAAATGAAGTGGCTCCCCGGTGCCGGGCTCGAACCAGCGACGCTGCGGTTAACAGGCGCTTGCTCTAGCAACTGAACTATCTGGGATCGACGCGCGTTTCGATACTTGCGGAACATGAGTCCGCTTTGGGTCAAAAGCGGACTCTGCGCTGACAGTCAGTTTATGTCTGCTTTGCACCCGAAAGCTGCCCCAAACGACCGGCTCTTTTCGGCAATGTGGTACCAAACAATCGGGCAACAGAGACCGGCGGCTCAATTTGGCGCCTATTTCTCTGTTCGTTCGGTCTCTTGGTACCACTCTTTTGAAGAGCTCGCGGCCAAAGTCCCGGGAACTCCGGGAAATTTAGCGAGAGTTCGAGATCACACATATTAGTGAGTAAAAACAACAGACTAGCTGGCGGAGGGGGAGGGATTCGAACCCCCGGTACGCTTGCACGCACAGCGGTTTTCGAGACCGCCCCGTTCAACCACTCCGGCACCCCTCCGCTCGAGATGCATGGGCTCGATTCGTCCTTGTAGCGCGCGTCTCGCGTGCCTTCAAGCAAGCCGCTCAAGCAGCCTTGCGATACTGCTTGATGATCTCTTCGGGCGGATAGAGTTCGTCCAACGGCTGCGAGCGTCCGTCGGGCCGCACGATGCGGCAATGCATGCGGTGGAGCGCGCGGGGATGGGCCACGCCGCACGAATGAGCAATCACGCCGACGCCGTAAGCCAGCTTCTCGGCATAGGTCTTGACGCGCACGGCCTTGTTCTTGGGATCGAGGCCCAGCTGCAGGCGCTTGTCGTGGGTCGTGATGCCGGTCGGGCAGGTGTTCTTGTTGCAGCGCAGGGCCTGGATGCAGCCCAGCGAAAACATGAAGCCGCGCGCCGAGACAACCATGTCGGCGCCGGCGCAATAGGCCCAGGCGACTTCGGCCGGGGTGACCAATTTGCCTGAAGCAACGATCCGGATGCGTCCGCGCAGGCCATAACGGGTGATGATGTCCACCACCATGGGAAGCGATTCCTTGATTGTCAGGCCGACATTGTCCATCAGCGGCATGGGCGCCGCGCCCGTACCGCCGTCGCCGGAATCGACGGTGATGAAATCTGGCGCGCAGTCATCCTTGCGCTTGTGCACCTGTTGGCAAATTTCCTCGAGCCAGCCATAGGCGCCGATCACGCTTTTGAAGCCCACCGGCTTGCCGGAGACCGCGCGCAGGTGGCCGATCATGTCCAGCAGATCGCCAACATTGTCGATCTCGGGATGGCGGTTGGGTGAGATCGAGGCTTGATGGGCCGGAATACCGCGGATTTCGGCAATTTCCTCGCTCACCTTGACCGCCGGCAGAATGCCGCCTTTGCCGGGCTTGGCGCCTTGGCTCATTTTGAGCTCGATCATCTTGACCTCAGGCCGGGCGGCGAGTTTGGCGAGCTTGTCATCGTCGAGGGTACCATCGGCTTTGCGCACGCCGTATTTGGCCGTGCCGATCTGAAAGACGATATCGCAGCCGCCCTCCAGATGGGCCGGCGCCAGCCCGCCTTCGCCGGTGTTCATCCAGCAGCCCGCCATAGCCGCGCCGTTGGAGAGGGCGCGCACGGCCGGGCGCGACAGCGCGCCGTAGCTCATGCCGGAAATGTTGACGATCGCGCTCGTCTCATAGGGTTCTCGGGCCGTGGGGCCAAACAGAATGGAGCTCGGGGGGGCTGCGTCCTCATCGAGCGTCGGGAACGGGCAATTGACGAAGATCACCGTCCCCACCGGCGTCAGGTTTTTGGTCGAGCCAAAGGCGGTCATGTTGTCGTGGCCCTGGCTGGACTTGTAGACCCACTCCCGCTCGGCCCGGTTGAAGGGCATCTCTTCGCGGTCCATGGCGAAGAAATATTGCCGGAAAAACTCACCGAGCTTGGAAAACAGATAGCGAAACCGGCCGACGACCGGATAGTTGCGCCGCACCGCATCGCGCGACTGGCTGATGTCCAAAATGAACAGAATGACGACCAACAGAACCGCCAGGCCGACCACCACGACAAAGGCGGTTGCCAGAAAATTCAATGCCTGCAAGGTGACCGAATTCAACATCCCAACCATCTCCATTTCCGTCGCGCGCACTTTCTCACGCTGGTTTTCACCGTTTGCGAAATCGCGCGGGTGACCTGCGCCAGTTGGGGGCGGCATGACCAACACGTCAATTCACAAAATCCGGCGCTTGCTTGAAATTGACTTCACGCCCGGCAATCGTATAGTGCGCCGCGAATTGTTCGGTCGCTGCGTCAATCGCGAAAAGTCGGCCGGATTTGATATCTGAATACCAGAATTGGAAGCAAACTCATGTATGCGGTGATCCGCACCGGCGGCAAGCAGTACCGTGTCGCGCCTGAAGACGTGATCGAGGTCGAAAAGATCTCGGGCGACGAAGGCGCCATCGTGCAATTTTCGGACGTGTTGATCGTCGGCGGCGAGGGTGAGCCGAAGGTGGGCGCGCCGACGCTAACTGGCGCCAGCGTGGCCGGCCAAGTGGTCGCTCAAAAGCGGGCGCCGAAAATATTGGTGTTCAAGAAAAAGCGCCGCAAGAACTACAGGCGCACGCACGGTCACCGGCAAAACCTGACGCAAGTGCGCATTACCGAGATTATGCTGGACGGTAAGTCGCTGTCCAAAGCCAAGGCGGCAGCGAAGCCGGCCGCCAAGAAAGAAGAGAAAAAGCCGGCGGCGAAGGCTGAAGCCAAGAAGCCCGCCGCCAAGACCGCAGCGGCCAAGAAGCCGACCGCCAAAGCCGCAGCGACCAAGAAGCCGGCAGCGAAACCGGCTGCAAAGGCCAAAAAGCCCGCGGCCAAAGCCAAAGATAAATAGCGCAGACGACAGGATCGACTATGGCCCATAAAAAAGCAGGCGGCTCATCGCGCAACGGACGCGATTCGGCTGGCCGACGTCTCGGCATCAAGAAATACGGTGGCGAGCAAGTGATCTCCGGCAACATCATCGCGCGTCAACGGGGCACGAAGTGGCACCCAGGTGACGGCGTGGGCATGGGCAAGGACCACACGATTTTCGCGGTTCGCGACGGCCATGTGGCCTTTGCGACCAAGCGCGGCGGACGGGTTTACATTTCGGTGACGCCGGGCGACGAGTAACTGGCGGCGCACACGTAACCGCCGGCCAAATCCCGGCGGGCGAGAGAATTACCCCGAGGGAGATGGCCAGCCATCTCCCTTTTTTGTTGGCGCAAGCAGATGAACGATCAAGTGCTCAAAACTGACAGATTGGTGCTGCGGCCCTTGCAAATGGCCGATGCGGCAGCGATCGCGGCGCTTGCTTGCGAGTTCGATGTTGCGCGCATGACCGCCCGCATGCCCCACCCTTACGCGCTTGACGACGCGCGCGCCTGGATCGGCCAGATCGCCGGGAGCGGTGAGACGGTTTTCGCAATTACACGCGATAGCGAATTGATAGGTTGTGCCGGTTACGTACCGCTTGATGGCATCCGGGCGGAAATCGGCTATTGGCTCGGCAAACCCTGGTGGGGACGTGGCCTGGCCACGGAAGCTGCGGGCGCGCTTGTCCAAGACGTCTTTGAGACTGGCGGCTTCGAACAAATCGACACCGGTCATTTTTCCGATAACGCCGCATCGGGACGCGTGCTGGAGAAGCTTGGGTTTAAGTACATTCACGATGAAATGCGGCCCTGCCGGGCGCGCGGTGGTAGCGTTCTCAGCCGGGAATTTCGGCTGTTGAAATCGGACCACGACGCAAACCAGCCGCAGGCAGCGCAATGAAGTTTCTCGATCAGGCCAAGGTCTATATCCGCTCCGGCAATGGCGGCAACGGCTGCGTCAGCTTTCGGCGCGAAAAATACATCGAATTCGGCGGACCCGATGGCGGCGATGGCGGGCGCGGCGGGGACGTCTGGGCTGAGTGCGTCGACAATCTGAATACGTTGATCGATTTTCGCTTCCAGCAGCACTACAAGGCCGAGCGCGGCGGTAATGGCATGGGCAAAAACCGCTCGGGCAAACGGGGACAGGACAAGGCGCTGCGCGTGCCGCCTGGAACTCAAATACTCGATGAGGACAACGAAACGCTTATCGCCGACCTCACGAGCCCGGGTCAGAGGGCGCGCCTGGCCAAGGGCGGCAATGGCGGCTTCGGCAACACCCACTTCAAGTCGTCCACCAATCAGGCGCCGCGCAACGCAAATCCCGGCGAGCAGGGTATCGAGGCGACGATTTGGCTGCGGCTCAAGCTGATCGCCGACGCAGGTCTTGTCGGGCTGCCGAATGCCGGAAAATCGACGCTGTTGTCGCGCGTGAGCGCCGCCAAACCCAAGATCGCCGATTATCCCTTCACCACGCTCCACCCAAATTTAGGGGTTGTCCGAGCCGGCGAAATCGATTTCGTCCTGGCTGACATTCCAGGATTGATCGAGGGGGCCCATGACGGCGCCGGGCTGGGCGATCGATTTCTCGGCCATGTCGAGCGTTGCGCGATGTTGCTGCATTTGATCGACGTGACTCTCGAGGATCCCGTCGCCGCCTATCGGACGGTGCGCAACGAGCTCGCGGCCTATGGCGGAGCCCTCGAAGACAAGCCGGAGATTGTCGCTTTGAGCAAATGCGACGCCTTGGACCCGGCCGCTCTGGCGGCGCGTGTAGCCGAACTGGAGGCCGTGCTCGGCTTTGCGCCTTTGGCCATTTCGGCGCAATCGGGCATGGGCCTGGACGAAGCGCTGCATGAACTCGCAGCCGCCGTCGCGGCGGCGCGGGGGCGCGAACGCGCGCCAGCGCCCGCGTTGGACGAACCGGTTGGGGGATGGCGGCCATGAGGTTGGAATGGCGCGAGGCCAAACGGCTGGTGGTCAAAATCGGCTCGTCGCTGCTGGCGGATGCGAAAACAGGCGCGCTCAAGACCGATTGGTTGGGCTCGCTCGCGACCGATGTGGCAGAGCTTAAGGAGGCTGGCCGCGAAGTGATCATCGTTTCCTCTGGCGCCATCGCGCTTGGCCGGCGCGTGCTGGGACTGAGCACCGGCCCGCTCAAGCTCGAGGAGGGGCAGGCAGCCGCCGCCGTTGGCCAAATCGATCTGGCCCATGCCTATGAGGAGGCCTTCAAGGCCCATGGCGTTATTGCCGCCCAGGTGCTGCTGACGCTGGGCGATACGGAGGAGCGGCGCCGTTACCTCAACGCGCGCAACACCATCGAAACGCTGCTCAAGCTTGGCGCATTGCCGGTCGTCAACGAAAACGACACCGTTGCCACCTCGGAGATCCGTTATGGCGACAATGACCGTCTGGCCGCCCGGGTTGCGACCATGATCAGCGCCGACTGCGTCGTTCTGCTCTCAGACGTCGACGGTCTCTACAGCGCACCGCCCCAAGGCGATACGGCCGCCCAACCGATCGAGGAAGTCGGCGCCATCACGCCCGAGATCGAGGCGATGGCGGGTGATACGGGCGACGAACTCTCGCGCGGCGGCATGGTGACCAAGATCGAAGCGGCCAAAATCGCCGTCTCGGCGGGGACGCATCTGGTGATTACGAGCGGGCGCATCATGAACCCCCTGAAAGCGCTGTCGGACGGCGTGCGCTGCACTTGGTTTCCCGCCGCATCCGACCCGATGACCGCGCGCAAGCGCTGGATTTCCGGCGCGCTGGAACCGCGCGGTGTCGTCACCGTCGATGGCGGCGCGGCGCAAGCTTTGGCGGCGGGAAAGAGCTTGCTTCCCGCAGGCGTGGTTGGCGTCGAGGGAACCTTTGACCGCGGCGATGCGGTGGTGATCCGCGACGGTGACGGTGGCGTCTTGGGGCAGGGTTTGATTGCCTACGCCAAGGCGGATGCCGAGCTCATCGTCGGACACAAAAGCAGTGAAATAGAGAAGATCCTCGGCTACCGTGGCCGGGCCGAGCTAATTCATCGCGACGATATGGCGTTGCGGTTGTAGCGTTGGCAACGAGCATTGGAAGATGGACGCAGCACTGAAAATTGACCAAACGGGCGCAGACGTCAAAGCGCTGATGAGCGACATCGGCCGACGCGCCAAGGCGGCGGCGTCCGAGCTGGCGCGCGCCTCGAGTGAGGCCAAGAACGCCGCATTGACGGCGATGGCCGATCGCCTGCGCCAAGAAACAACGACAATCCTGGCGGCCAATGCGGTGGACGTGGCAGCGGCCGAAAGCACCGGCCGCCAAGGCCCCTTCCTCGATCGGCTCAAACTCGACGAAGACCGGATCGAAGCGATGGCCCAGGGTCTAGAAGAGATCGCCCGGCTCGATGATCCCGTCGGCGACGTGATTGCCCAATGGGAGCGGCCAAATGGCCTAAAGATCGCCCGTGTGCGTGTGCCGCTCGGCGTCATCGGCATCATTTATGAGAGCCGTCCCAACGTCACGGCAGACGCCGGCGGCCTGTCGCTCAAGTCCGGTAACGCCGTTATCTTGCGCGGCGGCTCAGAAAGCCAGCAGTCCGCCCAGGCCATTCATGCCTGTTTGGCGTATGGCCTGAGCCAGGCTGGCCTTCCCGAAACTTCCATCCAGATCGTTCCTACCAGCGACAGGTCTGCGGTGGGGGAAATGCTCAAGGGGCTGGATGGCGCGATCGATGTGATCGTGCCGCGCGGCGGCAAGAGCCTGATCGAACGCGTTCAACAGGACGCTCGCGTGCCGGTCTTCGGTCATCTCGAAGGCCTGTGCCATGTCTATGTGGACGGCGCCGCAGATCTTGAGATGGCCAAATCGATCGCGCTCAACGCCAAAATGCGGCGCACGGGCATTTGCGGGGCGGCCGAAACGCTGCTCGTCGATAGGGCCTGCGCGTCGACGCATCTCAAGCCCCTGATTGAAACGCTGATCGATGCGGGTTGCGAGGTGCGCGGCGAGGAAACCATCCAGGCGGCGGACGCCCGCGTTGTGGCCGCGACCGAGGCCGATTGGTCGCACGAATATCTCGACGCGATCATTTCGGTGAAACTTGTCGAGGGTGTCGAGGGCGCGATCAGCCATATCGCGCGCTATGGATCTCAACACACCGAAGCGATCGTAACGGGCGACCAGGCAGCTGCCGACGCCTTCCTGGCGCGGGTCGACAGCGCCATCGTGCTGCACAACGCCTCGACGCAATTCGCCGATGGCGGCGAATTCGGTATGGGCGCCGAAATGGGCATCGCAACGGGCAAAATGCACGCCCGCGGTCCCGTCGGTGTCGAGCAATTGACCAGCTTCAAATATATGGTGCGGGGATCGGGCCAGACCCGTCCCGCTTGATTTTGCCGGTGACCGCGCCACGCCATGCGCCTTGGACGCGTCCGCCCGCCGTCTTCGCGGATATGACGGTCGGCCTGCTGGGCGGGTCGTTCAATCCGGCACACGCGGGCCATCTGGCGATCAGTCTGCACGCACTCGCCCGCCTGCGGCTCGATCGCGTCTGGTGGCTGGTCAGCCCGGGCAACCCGCTCAAGGATCATAAGGCACTCAAGCCGCTTGAGGCGCGCATCGCGCAAGCCCGCGCTATGGCCAATGTGCCCAATATCGATGTCACGGGCTTTGAAGCAGGCTTGCCCGACGCTTATTCGCGCCACACGCTTGTGAGTTTGCAGCAGCGTTTTCGCGCGACCCGCTTTGTCTGGCTGATGGGGGCCGACAATTTGGCGGGCTTTCACAACTGGCATGATTGGCGCGGCATCTTTCAAGCCATGCCCATTGCCGTGCTCGACCGGCCCGGCTTCCGTTACAAGGCATTATCGAGCCTCGCGGCACGCAGTTTCGGGCGGGCCCGTATCGATGAGAGCGACGCAGCCGGACTAGCCTGGCTCGAGCCCCCAGCTTGGTCATTTTTGACACTACCGCTTTCGCCGCAATCCTCCAGCGCGATCCGGCAAAAAAGCCAAGGCTGACGGATTTAGGCACGGATTAGGACAGCGTTTACCCTTGAAGCCGATAGCGCCCCGCCAGCCTGGATTTGGCTTGCGGTTCATGCCCAAGCCGCCTATATGCTCGCCATGGTGCGTCGTGGCATTGGATAAGGCGCACCCTCGGACGACCGGCTAAGACGCCAAGCCCCAACGGGGCAGGATGACTTTTCCCGACAATCTGAGTGGCCATCGAACAGCACATGCAGACAGCATTTGCGCCGTTCGAAACGGCTTATTCCAACGTAGAAGCGGAACAGGAGATTCCGATGCGCGTTAACGGCACAGTCAAATTTTTCAACCACGCGCGAGGCTTTGGATTCGTTGCGCCGGAAGACGGCAGCAAAGACGTCTTCGTGCACGCATCCGCACTCGAAAAGTCGGGCGTTGGCCCAATCGACGAAGGCGACAAAATAAGCTTCGTGATCGAAGACGACCCCCGCGGACGCGGTAAGCAAGCTACGGAAATCCAACTCGGCTAAATCCGTCTTGGATAGTGAACTTAGTCGCCACCGGATATCAGTTCGACGGCGCCAATCGCCTTCCAACTGACAATCGAATATCATCAGCAGAGTACCGGGAGCGCTTGACACTTCAAAAAGCGAATCTTACGAAAAGGGCGACATGACCAAAGAAGAGCTTCTTGAATTCGAAGGCGTCGTGACGGACGTTTTGCCTGACGCCCGGTTTCGCGTGAAACTGGACAATGGCCACGAGATCATCGCCTACACCGCAGGACGCATGAAGCGCTTTCGCATCCGCACGCTGGTTGGCGATCGGGTAAGCGTCGAAATGACGCCTTACGACCTGGACAAGGGTCGTATTGTCTACCGCCACAAGGATGAGCGGGCGCCCGCGACGCGCGGCCAAGCACGGCGCAATTTCAACCGCCGCCGCTGATCTCAAACACAGATGCGGCCAACTGTTGCCCGGACCTGCCCGGTATCTGATGACGGCCGGGTTGGCTCAGCCCAATCCCGTTTCGCCGGGCCCAGCCGCAACGTCCAAAGCAGATGACGCGACAGCCCATTGCATTTCGCAAATGGTCCGCCTGAGGCCTGGTGTGCTACACAATCGCTCCACAGGTTGGCGGCAACCGCGGGCGTCAATTTTGATCAGTCATAAGGAGAGCACCAACCATGAAGGGCGATAAGAAAGTCCTCGAGCATCTGCAAAAGGCGCTGACAATGGAGCTCGGCGCCGTGCGCCAATACTTGCTGCATTCGCACGTGCTGGCGGATTGGGGAATGGATAAGCTCGCAGCGAAAATGAAGGCGGAAATGCACGAAGAATTGGGTCATGCCGACCAATTCATCGAGCGCATGATGTTTCTAAGCGGCGAGCCGGATCTCACCAGTGCCGAACCCGTGGCGCGCGCCAAAACTCTTAAAGAGTTGTTCGAAGCCGACCTGAAGGATGAGTTCGAGGCACGCGCCTATTACACCAAGGCCTCGAGCGTTGCCCACGAGGCCGGCGATATCGGGTCGCGCGACTTGTTCGCCGCCATCGTGCTGGACGAGGAAGGCCATATCGATTGGCTCGAGGGCCAGCTCGACTTGCTCAAACGCATGGGCGAAGTCGGCTTCACGCAAATGTACGTCACGCCAGAAGGCGGCGACGTCTGACATTGCTCCGCCACCCGCCCGCCGTCTGATGGACCGCGATACCGACGCTTCGGCTTGGCAGGTCTTTCAGGTTTTTCTGAAGCTTGGCTTGACGTCGTTCGGCGGACCGGTTGCGCATCTCGGATTTTTTCGCGACGAGTTCGTGGTTCGGCGCAAATGGCTCGATGACCGCACCTATGCCGATCTCATAGCGCTGTGTCAGTTTTTGCCCGGCCCGGCAAGCAGCCAGGCCGGTCTCGCGATCGGACTCTCGCGAGCCGGTTATCTCGGCGCGCTCGCAGCTTGGCTTGGGTTCACATTGCCATCGGCCATTGCGCTCATCGTCTTTGCGGCCAATTTGGAAGTCCTGCAGGGTGCGCTTGGCTCCGGTTGGCTGCACGGCCTGATGACGGCGGCGGTCGCCGTTGTCGTGCTCGCTGTTGTCGGCATGGCGCGCACCTTAGCGCCCGATGCGCCGCGGCTCGGATTGGCCGCCGCCGGTGCACTTGTGGCGATCGCGCTGCCCTCGATTTTGGGACAGATCGCCGCCATTTTGCTCGGCGGATTGGTAGGATATGCGCTCTATCGCAATGAAGCGCATGAGGGCGCAGACGCCCTCGTGCTGCCATCTGACCGGCGGATCGCAACCGGCTGCTTGATTGTCTTCTTTGTCCTGCTTGGGACTTTGCCGCTCGCGTCTCACATGATGCCAAGTCAGGCCCTGGCACAGTTCGACGCCTTCTATCGAGCCGGCGCGCTGGTTTTCGGCGGCGGCCATGTGGTGCTGCCATTGCTCCAAAGCGAGGTCGTTGCTCCCGGCTGGGTCAGCGAGCAAACATTCATTGCGGGCTATGGCGCCGCTCAAGCGGTTCCTGGTCCGCTTTTCACCTTCGCAGCCTATCTCGGCGCCGTGATGGGGGCCGCGCCCAACGGCCTGACGGGCGGGCTGCTTTGTCTCATCGCGATCTTTCTGCCCTCATTTCTTTTGGTCGCCGGCACACTTCCCTATTGGGACCAGCTGCGGCGCAATGCAGGCGCGCAAGCCGCGCTCAAGGGCGTCAATGCGAGCGTCGTCGGCCTGCTGTTGGCTGCCCTTTATGACCCTATCTGGGGGGCTGGAATCGGCAGCATTGCAGATGCGGCGCTCGCCGCCATGGCCTTGCTGTTGCTCCACTCTTGGCGGGCACCCACTTGGCTGGTGGTTCTTTTGTGCGCTGCAGGCGGCGGTGTTATCGCAGCGCTCTAAGCGACCTCCCTTGATCCAGCGCAATAAACTCCACCCCGTTGGGTCCTATCTTGGCGATACACCCGCTGCGATCAGGAGACAGCCTCATGAACCATCGCCACCGCAAGGTGCTGCACGCGATCTTCGCCCACCCGCTCAGCGGCAACATCGATTTCAACGCCGTTCAATCTGTGCTCGGCGAGCTTGGCGCGACGATCGACAATCGCCATGGCGCGCGGGTCGGCGTCAAACTGAACGGCCACACGGCGGTGTTCCACCACGCCCAGCACAGCTTGCCCAAGGAAGAAGTCGTGCAGATGCGCCATTTCCTGGAAAACTGCGGAATTTCACCTGACGATTATCCAATTTAACCGCGCGTCAGTCTTCGGGCGCCGCCTTGCGGCGCAATTTTTTGACGCTGCCGCGCCGCGCCTTTGAGTCCAGGCGGCGCGTCTTTGAGGCCTTGGTCGGGCGCGTCGGTTTGCGCGGTCTGGGCGGGGTCGCCGCCTCGGCCAACAATTCGACCAGGCGGGCAAGCGCATCGGCGCGATTTTGCTGCTGAGTTCGATAACGCGATGCGGAAATGACAATTACGCCATCCTTGGTCAGGCGCGCGCCGGCCAGAGCCGCAGCGCGGGAGCGCACATCAGCAGGCAGCGACGGTGAACGGCGCAGATCAAACCGCAGCTGAACGGCGGTTGAGAGCTTGTTGACGTTTTGACCGCCCGGACCCGACGCGCGAACGAAGCTTTCCTCGATTTCGCGCGGATCCAGAGACAGTTTATCGGTAATCCTGATCATCGCTGACTCACGGCAGCACAATGGCCTTATTGCAAACTTTAAGGCGGCGGCGCCCTCGTCACTTCACTGTGTTCATACCATTGCAGGTGTTGATCATGCACTCCGCCCCGTATTATGGTTGGCTCTCGTGGACAATGTAGATGCCGCGGCCAGCAAGCTGTGTGATCAACGAGCTGCATGATTAAAAGGAACCTCTCCTGACAAAACGACGATCCAACGGGGGCGCCGATAAGAGCGGCCCTGCGGTCAAAACCGCGGCGCGGCGCAAGCGTTCGACCATCCTCGATGCCGTGCTCGACACACTGGCCGATGCCAAGGCCGAAGGTGTTGTCACCATCGATCTGGCGGGCAAATCATCCATCGCCGATCATATGGTGATCGCATCGGGGCGGTCGCACCGTCACGTTGGCGCGATCGCCGATAGGGTGCTCAAACGCCTCAAGGAGGACGGCCATGGCCGCGGACGTGTCGAAGGCATGCCGGGCTGCGACTGGGTCTTGATCGACGCTGGAGACGTGATCGTGCACGTGTTCCGACCTGAGGTGCGCGATTTCTACAATCTTGAGAAGATGTGGTCGGCCGACCGGCCCGATGAATTGCTTGCCGTCTAAGCGCCTCGGCGCTGCCGCGTCGGCAATCCCGCCCAATTCTGGTTTCATTTGCGGCGTCAAACTATGCGCCTGACCATCTTGAGCGTCGGACGCCTCAAGAAGGGCGCGGAACACGATTTGTTTGAGCATTACGTGCAGCGCGCCAGGGGTGCTGGACAACCTCTAAGCGTTGGACCGTTCAAGATTGTAGAGGTGGCACAATCGCGCAAGGGCAGCGCGGGGGAGAGATGCCGGCAGGAAGCGTCGCTTCTGTTGGCCAAACTCGACCAAGGCACCCAACTCGTGGCGCTGGAGGAAGACGGCACGGGGCTGAAAAGCAAGGATTTGGCGGCATCGATCGGCAAATGGCGCGATAACGGCGTTGCCGAAGTTGCATTCGCGGTGGGCGGCCCAGACGGGCTCGATACCGAGATAGGCCAGCGCGCTCAGATGCGGCTTGCATTGAGCCCGATGACGCTGCCACATGGTTTGGCGCGCATCGTACTGGCCGAGCAGATTTATCGGGCCCTGACGATCCTTTCAGGCCACCCGTATCACCGCGCTTAGCGGCCGGCCGCAGCAGATTGGGGCGTGTGGGCTTGGGGCGTGATCGAGGCTATTATGGCAAGGGCGATTCTCGCAGCAAACCGGGCGAGGCTTCCCGTGTCGAACCGTGAGAAATCGCGCATCGGATGTCGCAATGGTGACGAAATGAAGCGGGCTGCTTTCGGCGGTTTTCGTCTTGCGATGCTCTTGGGCTTCATCGCGGCGGGCGGCGCGGTGTGGGCTCAAGGCGCCAAGGCGCCGCGCGAGAAAACATCGCAAGAGCTCGATGAGATCAAGCGCCAACTCGACGCCTCGCGAGAGCGCGAAAAATTTCTGAAGCAAGACATGACGGTGCTGGGCAAGCAGCGGGCCGAGCTCAACACACGGCTGATCGATGCGGCGCGCAAGGTCCAAGACAGCGAGGCCAAACTAAGCGCGATCGAGGCGCGCCTGAACGAATTGCTTTCTCAAGAAGATGTGATCCGCGACTCCATGGCTGAGCGCCATGCGTCAATTGCGAAGCTTTTGGCCGCCATGCAGCGCATCGGCCGCCAGCCTCCGCCGGCATTTGTCACCCGCCGGGATGATGCGCTCAAGATGGTGCGCAGCGCCATGCTGTTGGCTTCGATCTATCCTGAGTTCAAATACCAGGCCGACAATTTGGCCAAGGAGCTCGATGAATTGGTTGCTGTTGAGACCGGCATTCGGGCCGAACAAAGTTCGCAAACCACCGAGATCAAGCAGCTGAGCGAAGAGCGCGGCAATATCACGTGGCTGCTGGCAGAGAAGAAAGCCAAACTCGACCAGCACCAAGTTGAACTAAAATCCGTGCGCGATGCGGCGGTAATTCACGCAAAAACCATCACGCGGCTCGAGGATCTGCTGATTACGATGGACAAAGAGCTGGCCGCCGCACAGCTCGCTGCAAAGAAAGAACAGCTTGCCGCCAAGAAGAAGACGGTCGAGATTAAGCCGGAATCGAAAAAGGTCGCGTTCTTAAGCCCAGGCCGCATCAAGCCCGCCGTGCCATTCTCACGCACCAAGGGCACCGTGCCATTGCCCGTTCGTGGGCGCCAGGTGCGCAATTTCGCCGCGAGCGACGAATTCGGCAGTAACACCAAAGGCATTTCGATCGAAACCCGCGCCCAAGCGCAAGTCACATCACCGGCCGACGGCTGGGTGGTCTATGCTGGAGACTTTCGCAGCTATGGCCAACTATTGATCTTAAATAGTGGCGGGGGATATCATATATTACTTG
This sequence comes from Hyphomicrobiales bacterium, assembly GCA_021775595.1. GTDB lineage: Bacteria > Pseudomonadota > Alphaproteobacteria > Rhizobiales > Methyloligellaceae > JAJFHN01. The sequence continues at coordinate 13,161 of JAJFHN010000017.1, read as the reverse complement.
CGGGGATGAGACAGATCGACGTCAGCCCCGGACAATTCGTCCTGGCTGGCGAGCCTGTCGCCGCTATGGGTGCTGCGGCACCAGCAGGAAGAGAGGCCAGAAAGGCTCGCCCCGTCCTCTACGTCGAATTCAGGAAGGATGGGCAACCCATTGATCCCGGTCCATGGTGGGCGGAGAGTTCTGAAAAGGTGCAAGGATAATGCGGAAATCCGAATTTGTTATATGGGCGACTTTAATCGTCGCAGGCATTGCTGCCGGCGCGGCCTTTGTTACGGTCACGCGCAGCAACGAGGCCAGCGCCGCCAACGCTCAGATTTACCGGCAACTCGATCTGTTCGGAGATGTTCTGGAGCAGGTGCGAGCGCAATACATTGAAGAACCCGACGACCGCAAATTGATCGAAAGCGCCATCAACGGAATGTTGAGCGGTTTGGATCCGCACTCATCTTATCTGCCGCCCAAAAACTTCGACGACGTACGCGTGCAAACCCGCGGCGAATTCGGCGGAATCGGCATCGAGGTGACAATGGAAAAGGGCGTCGTCAAAGTGATGACGCCAATGCTTGAGACACCGGCGACGCGGGCCGGCATTCTATCGGGCGATCTCATCACTCATTTGGATGGCGAACAGATATTCGGCCTGTCGCTGCAAGAGGCCGTCGACAAAATGCGCGGTCCTGTCAATTCGCCTATCACGCTGACGATCGTGCGCGAAGGTGCCGACGAGCCGATGGACATCAAGATCGTGCGCGATCTCATTCGCATCATTCCGATCAAGTCGGTGGCCGAGGACGATGTTGGATACATCCGCATCACCACCTTCAATGAAAAGACGACTTCAAGCCTGAAAAAGGCAGTCGAGAGCCTTGAGAAGGAAATCGGTCCGAAACTGAAAGGCTATGTCATTGACTTGCGCAACAATCCGGGCGGCATTCTCGATCAGGCCTCTTCGGTCTCCGATTCCTTCCTCGAGAAGGGCGCGATTGTGATGACGCGCGGGCGCCATGCGGTTGAAACGCAACGCGTCAACGCGCGGCCTGGCGACATCACCAAGGGCAAAAAAATCGCAGTGTTGATCAACGGCGGCTCGGCATCGGCTTCGGAAATCGTTGCCGGCGCGCTGCAAGACCAGCGTCGCGCAACCGTGATCGGCACGCGGTCATTCGGAAAGGGTTCGGTGCAGACGATCATTCCGCTGGGCTCCAATGGGGCGATCAAGCTCACCACGGCGCGCTACTTCACGCCGTCTGGACGCTCAATCCAGGCCAAGGGCATCGTGCCAGAGATACTGGTCGAACAGGTGATCGAAGACGAAGAGAAGAAAAAAAGAATTCAACCGCGCGGCGAAGCCAATCTGCGCGGTCACCTGAAGGGCAGCGACGGCGAGGAGAAAACAGGCAGCTCCAGCTACGTTCCCGAGGAGAAAGAAAAGGATACTCAACTTCAGTTCGCGTTGGATTTCATCAGGGGCAAGAAAACCCAACCCGAGCCGAAAAAGGTAGAAGCGGTGACGAACACGAAGGAATCAGTCGCCAACTGAGGCGGCGTGATTTTGCAACCGGGTCTGCGGGACACCGCTTGAGGTTTCGGCGGGCCAGGAGTTAGAGGCGACGTGAAAACGCTGGCGTTCAGTTTTGCGGGCGTGATGGGCTTGCTCGCACTGATTGTCACCTGGGTGGCGATCGGCGGCGATCCGCTGGGCGGTGAACCCTTTGCGATGATCGAAGTCGATCCGCAGGACAGACCGTCGGCGGTGATTGAATCGTCGGTTCCCAAAGATCGCTCGCAAGCCAACGGCCAGATCGAGCAGGGCTCGAAACAAGCGCCCGGCGCACTCGCGGCGCTCAACAGACCCAGTTCAAATGGTTCCCTCAACGACGCGGCGGGCAGGCCCGGTGGCGGGGCTGGCATGCCAGCCGTACCTGTCGCCGCGCTGGTGGAAGAATCGCGCTATGGACCGCTGCCCAAGATCGCCGATGACGGCCGGCGGCCAAGCGACATTTACGCCCGCGCGACCCAGCACACCGCCATGCCGCAGGCTGGCGAACCCGTTCGCATCGCAATTTTAATGAATGGCCTGGGCCTCTCTGAGCTGGCGACGAACCAGGCCATCAATATGTTACCCGGCAACGTGTCTCTCGCCTTCTCGCCCTATGGACGCAATTTGCAAAGCTGGATCCGGCTGTCGCGCGAAGCGGGCCACGAGGTGATGCTGCAGATACCGCTGGAGCCTTTTGACTACCCCGACAACGATCCCGGCCCCCACACACTGCTGACAAATCTACCGCCTGATGAAAATCTTAAGCGGCTGCAATGGTTGATGGCCCGCTTCACCGGCTATGTCGGCGTCACCAATCATATGGGCGCGAAATTCGCTTCCGCCCAGTCGGCTTTCTTGCCGGTGCTCGAAGAGATCAAGTCGCGCGGGCTCATTTTCCTCGACGACGGCACCGCGGCGCGTTCGACCGCCGGTGAAATCGCCAAGGATCTGGGGCTTGGCTTTTCTGCAGCGCAGATCGTGATCGACGCGGCCCAGACGCCCGAAAGCATCGACGAGGCCCTCAAAAATCTAGAGACCACAGCCCGCGAAAACGGGCTCGCGATCGGTGTCGCCTCAAGCTATCCAATCACCATACAGCGCATATCCGAATGGTCGCGCTCGCTGTCGCAAAAGGGCATGGTGCTGGTGCCGATCAGCGCCGCCATTCGCGCGCGCCCGCAGAGCTGAGGCTTCGCGCCCCGAGAAATGGCAGACCGCCCCGCCGCTGAACTTCCCTATCGGCCGTGCGCCGGCATCGTCCTCCTAGATCATGGGGGGCGGGTTTGGATTGGCCACCGGATTCCCAAAGCAACGGAAGACGCTTCCGGCTATTTGTGGCAGTTGCCGCAAGGCGGCATTGATGAGGGTGAGAGTCCGCGAGAGGCCGCCTTGCGCGAGCTCAAGGAAGAGACCGGCGTCGATCAAGTCGAGATCATTGCCGAAAGCAGCGAGTGGTTGACTTACGACCTGCCGCCGGAACTCGTCGGCATCGCCCTCAAGGGCAAATATAGAGGTCAACGGCTCAAATGGTTCGCCATGAGGTTCCTTGGCGGGGATGGCGATGTCGACATTTCAGAACAGCACGGACACCGCGCGGAGTTCGACGACTGGCGCTGGGCCAAGCTCGCTGAGCTGCCAAGTCTCGTCATTCCGTTCAAACGCGGTATCTATGAAGCGATTGTCGCTGAATTCGCGCACCTTGCGGCGCGCTGAGATCAACCCAGCTGCAGGGTCTGCTGGATCGACCGAAGCCGATCGAGCGTGTCTTGGGCGGCGTGACGGCGCTCGTCGTCATCGGCGTCAGCAACGTCCTCTTCCGCGTTCTTGATCTCTTGATTGAGCTTGGCCCGATCGAGATCATCGATGTTGATGGCCAACCGCGCCAGGACCGTGAGGCCATCGGGTCCGGCCTCGGCGAAGCCGCCCCTTACATAATAGCGCTGCTCCTTGCCATCTTGCAGCGTCACATCGAGCAGACCTGGCCGCAAGACGGCGAGCACAGGGGCATGATTGGCAAGCATCGTGAAGTCGCCTTCCGAGCCCGGCACCAAGACTTGGTCGACGTCTTCGGAGAGCAGTAGGCGCTCGGGCGAGACGAGTTCAAATTTAAAGCTCTCAGCCACAGATCAGATCCTCAAGCAGCTTCCGCCGCAAGGCGTTCGGCCCGTTTGATCGCCTCTTCGATTGTGCCAACCATATAAAAGGCCTGCTCGGGCAGGTGGTCGTAATCGCCATTGCACAGTCCGGTGAAACCGCGAATCGTATCGGCTAGATCGACGAGGACACCCGGCGAGCCGGTGAAAACTTCGGCGACGTGGAAGGGCTGCGACAGAAAGCGCTCGATCTTGCGGGCGCGCGCGACGATGAGCCTGTCCTCTTCGGAAAGTTCGTCCATGCCCAAAATGGCGATGATGTCCTGCAGCGTCTTGTAGCGTTGCAAAATCACCTGCACGCGGCGGGCGATATCATAGTGTTCTTCGCCGACCACGCGGGGCTCCAGCACACGGCTCGTCGAATCGAGAGGATCGACAGCCGGGTAGATGCCCTTTTCCGCAATAGAGCGCGACAGCACCGTGGTCGCATCCAGATGAGCGAATGAGGCCGCCGGCGCCGGGTCGGTCAGATCGTCAGCGGGCACATAAATCGCCTGAACTGACGTGATCGACCCCTTGTCGGTCGAGGTGATGCGTTCCTGCAGCGCGCCCATGTCGGTGGCAAGCGTTGGCTGGTAACCGACAGCGGATGGAATCCGGCCAAGCAACGCCGAGACCTCCGAACCTGCCTGAGTGAAGCGAAAAATATTATCGACGAAGAACAGGACGTCCTGGCCCTGGTCGCGGAAATGTTCGGCCACGGTCAAACCGGAGAGACCGACCCGCGCACGCGCGCCCGGTGGTTCGTTCATTTGGCCGTAGATCAGGGCGCATTTCGAGCTGCCGCCACCGCCCTCTACATTGACACCCGATTCAATCATCTCCCAGTAAAGGTCGTTGCCCTCACGCGTGCGCTCACCGACACCGGCAAACACCGAATAGCCGCCATGGGCCTTTGCGATGTTGTTGATCAGCTCCATGATCAGAACGGTCTTGCCGACGCCTGCACCGCCGAAGAGCCCCACCTTGCCGCCCTTTGAATACGGCGCCAGCAGATCAACCACCTTGATGCCGGTGACGAGGATTTCGTTTTCTGTCGACTGGTCGATAAACGCCGGCGCCGGTTGATGGATTCCGCGCCTCGTCTTTGTCTTGACGGGTCCTGCCTCGTCGACGGGCTCGCCGATCACATTGATGATACGCCCGAGCGTCTCGTCGCCAACGGGCACGGTGATCGAGTCGCCGGTATCAGATACGGGCGAACCCCTCACCAGGCCTTCCGTCGAATCCATGGCGATCGTGCGAACGGTGTTCTCGCCCAAATGCTGGGCGACTTCCAACACCAACCGATTGCCCTGATTGTCTGTCTCAAGCGCGTTCATGATCGCCGGCAAGACGTCCTCGAACTGCACGTCGACGACGGCGCCCATCACTTGAGCCACGCGTCCTGTTGCTTTTTTTGCTCTCGCCATAACAGCTACCCCTTGGGCGTAGTGGTTCAGAGCGCCTCGGCGCCCGATACGATTTCAATCAATTCCTTGGTGATCTGCGCTTGGCGCGTACGGTTGTAGTGCAGCGTCAGCTTGTCGATCATATCACCGGCGTTGCGTGTTGCGCTGTCCATTGCGGTCATGCGCGCACCCTGCTCGCTGGCAGCATTTTCCAACAGCGCGCGAAAGATCTGAGTGCCCACATTGAGCGGTAACAGGTTGGCCAGTATCTCTTCCTCGTCGGGCTCGTATTCGTAAGCTGCCTGCGGGCCATCGGCCACGGGCTTTTCGTCCGTCTCTTCGGGCAAGGCTGCGGGAATTAATTGCAGCGCCTGGGGCACTTGATTGAGGACCGAGCGAAATTCCGAGAAGAACAGCGTTGCGACATCGAACTCGCCTTCGTCAAACAGCGCGAAAACGCGCTTGGCGATGGCATCGGCGTTGTCGTAGCCGACGTGGCGAACGGCGCGCAAGTCCACCAAATCGATGACGCGGGTGCCGAATGTGCGGATCAGCGAATCGTGTCCCTTGCGGCCGACGCAGATGATTTTGACTGTCTTACCTTGGTCGATCAGGCGCATCGCATGCACGCGCGCGATGCGCGCAATATTGGCGTTGAAGCCGCCGCAAAGACCGCGCTCGGCGGTGGCCACCACCAAAAGGTGGGTGTCGTCGCGCCCGGTGCCGACAAGCATCGGCGGGCCGGAACCGTTCGAACCCACCCGCGCGTTCAGATTTGCCAAGACTTCGCTCATGCGCTCAGCGTAGGGTCGCGCCGCCTCGGCCGCTTCCTGGGCGCGGCGCAGCTTGGCAGCCGCCACCATTTGCATGGCGCGCGTGATTTTCTGCGTGGCTGTCACGCTGGCGATGCGGTTGCGGAGGTCTTTGAGGTTCGACATGGGCGTGTGCTGGTTTGGGCGGCGCTAGACGGCAAACGCCTTGGCGAATGCGTCAATCGCGGACTTCAACTGCGTCTCCGACTTCTCCGACAGCTCGCCTTCCGTACGAATGGTCGCCAGCAGCTTGGCCTGTTTGTCGCGCATCGTGCGCAGCAATTCATCCTCGAATCGGCCGATGGCATCGATCGGCAACTCATCGAGATAGCCGCGGGTGCCGGCATAGATGGCGACGACCTGTTCTTCGATCTTTAAGGGTGAAAATTGCGCCTGTTTGAGAAGTTCAGTCAATCGCGCCCCGCGGTTCAGTAAGCGCTGGGTGGCGGCGTCGAGATCGGAGCCGAACTGGGCGAAGGCGGCCATTTCGCGGTACTGGGCAAGTTCGCCCTTGATCGCGCCGGCAACCTGTTTCATGGCCTTGACCTGGGCGGCCGAGCCAACGCGCGAAACCGACAGTCCAACGTTCACCGCCGGTCTAACACCCTGATAGAACAGATCCGTTTCAAGAAAAATTTGTCCGTCGGTGATCGAAATCACATTGGTCGGAATATAGGCCGAAACGTCGTTGGCCTGGGTCTCGACCACCGGGAGCGCGGTCAACGAGCCACCGCCATGGTCCTCGTTCAGCTTGGCAGAGCGCTCAAGCAAACGCGAATGCAAGTAAAAGACGTCGCCGGGAAACGCCTCGCGGCCTGGCGGGCGGCGCAACAGCAATGACATCTGGCGATAGGCGACGGCCTGCTTGGAAAGATCGTCGTAGGCGATCAGCGCGTGCATGCCGTTGTCGCGGAAATATTCACCCATGGCACAGCCCGAATACGGCGCGAGGAATTGCAACGGCGCAGGTTCCGACGCCGTCGCGGCGACGACGATCGAATAGTCCAGCGCCCCGTTTTCTTCCAGCGTCTTGACGAATTGAGCCACGGTCGAGCGCTTTTGACCGATCGCCACGTAAACGCAGTAGAGCTTGGCGTTTTCGTCATCGCCCTCGTTCACGCTCTTCTGATTGAGAATGGTATCGAGGATGATTGCGGTCTTACCGGTTTGCCGGTCGCCGATGATCAGCTCACGCTGACCGCGGCCGACGGGGATCAGCGCGTCGATCGCCTTCAGGCCTGTTTGCATCGGCTCGTGCACCGATTTGCGCGGCAGGATGCCGGGCGCCTTGACGTCGACCCGGCGCGTCTCCTTGGTCTTGATAGGGCCCTTGCCGTCGATCGGATTGCCCAGACCGTCAACCACGCGCCCCAGCAGCGCCTTACCGACCGGCACCTCGACGATGTCGCCAGTACGCTTGACCGTGTCGCCTTCCTTGATGTCACGGTCGTCGCCAAAAATCACGATGCCGACATTGTCGACCTCGAGATTGAGCGCCATGCCGCGAATACCGCCGGGAAACTCAACCATTTCACCGGCTTGGACATTATCCAAGCCATAGACGCGGGCGATGCCGTCGCCGACGGAGAGAACCTGACCGATCTCGGAGACTTGTGCCTCCTTGCCGAAATTCTTGATTTGCTCCTTGAGTATCGAGGAGATTTCTGCGGCGCGGATATCCATCAGCCAACCTCTTTCATGGCAACTTTCAAATTGTCCAACTTGGTCTTGAGCGAATTGTCGATCATACGTGAGCCCATTTTGACGATCAGGCCGCCCAGAAGCGCGGGATCCACGCTGGTGGTGACCGCCACATCCTGACCAAGCATACTTTTCAGTGTCGTCTTGAGCCGTTTCAATTGGGCGGCGCTGAGTTTACTGGCCGAGGCCACCTCGGCGGACGTTTCGCCGCGATGGAGCGCGGTCAACGCCTGAAAGGCGCGGGCGATGTCACGCACCGCGAACAGCCGCCGATTGTTTGTGATGAGCCCCAAGAAATTCGCCGTCAGGCCTTTGATTTTAGCTTTAGCGAGAATGGTGGCCAGCGCGCGCGCCTGGGCTTCTGAAGAATAGACAGGGCTGCGGACCAAGCGCCTCAAATCGGCGCTGCCGTCGAGCATGGCGATGAAGGAGCTCAATTCCTTCTCCACCTGCTTGAGCTTCCGAGCATCAAGCGCCAGCTCGAACAGTGCTGTCGCATAGCGGCCCGCCATGCCCGCAGTGATTGGATCTTGGCCAGACACCGTGCTTTAGCTCTTTGCCGGAATTGGATCCCGCGCCAAATCGGCGGGACTCTGCCATTGATGAATTGGCTGCAAATGGAGTGGGCAATAGAAAGTGCTCGCCCCGCTTGAAAGCCGCGCCTGCTCTAGCATAGGGGCAGGGGGCATGCAACACGCCCAGACCCTCGATTTTGGGTCTCGGTCACAGAAAATTATAGGGATCGATATCAACGGTAAGGCGCACGCCCGCCCGGGGCGGCGGAGCGCCCGCCAACCATGTGCGCAAATAGGCCTGCAGGTCGCTTTCGCGGGGGGCTTTCAGCAAAATTCGCATGCGATGGCGTCCGGCAATTACGGCCAAAGGCGCCTCGGCGGGTCCCAACACGGTTATGCGTTCGGCGGTTGGCGCGGCGCGCACCAGAGCACGCGCGTAGCCCGCCGCCTGGTCTTGTGATCGTGCTGTTACGATCAGCGCCGCCAGACGGCCAAACGGCGGATAGCCTGCCTCTTCGCGGGCAGCAATTTCTTGGGCCAGAAACTGGTCGCGGTCGCCGGAGACGAGCGCGGCGATAACGGGATGGTCTGGGCGGTAAGTCTGGATATAGCCGAAGCCAACCACGTCTTCGCGGCCGGCGCGTCCCGTCACTTGATGCAGCAGCTGATATGTTCGCTCGGCCGCGCGCGGATCGCCTTGAGCAAGCCCCAGATCGCCATCGACAACACCAACGACCGCGAGACCCGGAAAGTGATGGCCCTTGGCGACGAGCTGGGTCCCGATGACGATATCGGCGTGTCCCTCGGCGATCTGCTCCAGCACCCGGCGCAGCGCGCCAACATTGGGCATGAGATCGCTTGAGAGAATTGCAGTACGCGCATCGGGAAACAGTTCGGCAACCTCCTCCGCAATGCGCTCGACGCCGGGCCCACACGGTATCAGGGCATCTTCTGCGGCGCATTGCGGACAGGTGTTTGGCGCGGGCACCGAGGCGCCGCAATGATGACATTGCAGCTGTCTGCGAAAGCGATGCTCAACAAGCCAGGCCGAACAATTGGGGCAGGCGAACCGGTAGCCGCACTTTCGGCACAGCGTGAGCGGCGCGTAACCGCGCCGGTTCAAGAAAAGCAGCGACTGCTCCTTGTCGCTCAAGGCTTGCGCAATCCGCTCAACCAAGACCGGGCTCAGCCAGTGCCCGCGCTCTGGCGGATCCGCCCGCATGTCGATGGCTGTGATGTCGGGAAGTGCCGCGCCGGAAAAACGGGCAGGCAAAATAATGCGGCGATAGCGTCCTTGATCGGCGTTGACCTGGCTTTCGATCGAAGGCGTTGCGGAACTCAACACAACTGGAAAACCGCCCAGTGAACCGCGCACGACCGCCATGTCGCGGGCATGGTAGTTGACGCGGTCTTCCTGTTTGAATGCCGAATCGTGCTCCTCGTCGACGATGATCAGGCCGAGGGAGTGGAAGGGAAGAAAGAGTGCAGATCGCGCGCCGACGACGACCCTGGCTTCACCGCTGGCCACCGCGCGCCAGGCCCGGCCGCGTTGATTGGGCGTCAACTCCGAATGCCAAGCGCAGGGTGACGTGCCAAAGCGCGCTTCGAAACGCGCGATGAATTGCCCTGTCAGCGCGATTTCAGGCAGCAGAATGAGCGCCTGCGCGTTCTGTTTCAGCGCCTCGGCAACGGCCTCGAAATAGACTTCCGTTTTGCCCGAACCGGTCACCCCGTCGAGCAGGGTGACGGAATAGGCACGCTCGGCGAGCGTGTGGGCGAGCGTATCCGCCGCCTCTCTTTGGGCTGGCGTGAGTTCGAGCGTGGCGTGGTCTGGGTCGGGCACGGGCCATGGCGTTGGCGGAATAATTTCCTTGATGAGCGTTCCTGCCGCGACCAGACCGTCGATCACGCCAGCGCTGACGCCAGCCGTTTCAGCAAGGGCTGATTTGCGCCAGGCCAACCTATTGTCGGCCACCTCCAGCACACGGTCCCGGGCCTTGGTCAGGCGTTCGGGCGGTGCGCCTACCAGGCGATAGCCATAGGAGGGTTTGGGTGGCGCGAACGCTTCACGCGCGCTCATCATCATCCGCAGCACCATGCCGGCGGGAGAGAGCGTGTAGTTGGCGACCCATTCGGCGAATTCCAACGACCTGAGCGGCAGACCCGGCACATCCAGACGTTCGATAATCGGCCTCAGTTTGGCGGCCTCCACCGGCGGGCGGTCATCGGTCAGCGCACCCTGCCAAACGACGCCCAGCACTTCACGCGGACCAAGCGGCACCCGGACAAAATCGCCCGGCGCCACGGCCATGTCATCGGGCACCAGATAGTCATATGGCGCATCGAGCGGCAAAGGCAGAAGGACTGCTATGGTGGGGGGATGGGACAAGGGTGTGTCGCCTGCGCCAAAAGTGAATTAAGACAAGCTGAAGAATCAGCGTCTAATACTAGTTTGTGAAGCGCTTGATCAGGAGAATGATGCGCACATGAAATTTTTTATCGACAGCGCAGATATCGACGAAATTCGCGAATTGGCCGATAGCGGCCTGGTGGATGGCGTGACCACGAATCCCTCCTTGGTCGCCAAGTCGGGCCGCGCATTCAAAGATGTGATTGCAGAAATTTGTTCGACCGTCGAAGGCCCAGTAAGCGCCGAAGTGACCGCGCTCGAGGCCGATGCCATGGTCGAAGAGGGGCGCGCACTTGCCGAGATCGCCAACAATGTGGCGGTCAAGGTGCCGCTCACCTGGGACGGGCTCAAGGCCTGCCGGACGCTTTCTCAAGGCGGCACCATGGTGAACGTTACGCTGTGTTTTAGCGCCAATCAGGCTCTGCTGGCGGCCAAGGCGGGCGCTACATTCATCTCGCCCTTTATCGGCCGGCTCGACGACATCGGTGAGGACGGTATGGAGCTGATCCGCGACATCCGGGTGATTTACGACAATTACGATGCGCTCGGGACCGAGATCCTGGCGGCATCGATTCGCAGCGATGATCATGTCAGGCGCTCGGCGATGGCGGGCGCCGATGTCGCCACCGTTCCGCCTAAGGTCCTGCGCAATCTCGCCAACCATGCGCTGACCGACAAAGGCCTCGATGCCTTTCTGGCCGATTGGGCGAAGACGGGACAATCGATCTTGTAGCGTGATCGCACATAAAAGGCGCGGGCGGGCCCGCCTTGGAGCAGCACTTGGCCGAGAGCACATCCGAGATACACGCAGCAAGCGACGTTACGGCGGCGGCGCTCGACTGGCTTGAACATCTCAAGTTAGAGCGGCATTTGGCGGAGAAGACCCGCGAGGCCTACAGCCGCGACCTCAACCAATTTCTCGCCTTTCTCGCAGGTCACAGCGGGGGCTTGAGCGACCTCAAAGCATTAAGTGGGCTGGGCCCGCGCGATTTTCGCGCCTTTCTGGCCGAGCGCCGGCGCCAGGGGGTTTCGAGCCGGTCGCTCGCGCGCACGCTCTCGGCGCTGCGCATGTTTTTCGGATTTCTGGAACGCCGGGGCCTGGCGAGCAACGACGCGCTGGCCTCGGTTTCGGTACCCAAGGCGGCCCACTCGGTGCCAAAACCGGTCGGCCTGGACCAAGCAAAGGGCATTGTCAGCCAGACACGCGCCGGTGCGGTGGCGAACGCGCCCGAATGGACCATTGCGCGCGATACGGCCGTCATCACATTGCTTTATGGCTCGGGCCTGCGCATCTCCGAGGCGCTGGGCCTGAACCGCGCCGAGGCGCCTGTGGGGCGGGTCGATATTCTGCGGATCACCGGCAAGGGCGGCAAGACGCGCGCCGTACCGGTCTTGCCCGTCGCGCAGGACGCGGTCGGGCGCTATCTCGAACTTTGCCCGCACGAGCTCGCGCCGGATGGTCCGCTCTTCATCGGTCAGCGGGGCAAGCGGCTTAGCCCGCGCATCATTCAGTTGGTGATGCAGCGCTTGCGCGGTGCGCTCGGCTTGCCGAACACGGCGACGCCCCACGCGCTGCGCCATTCATTCGCCACGCACCTGCTTGGCAGCGGCGCCGACTTGCGCGAAATCCAAGAACTGCTCGGCCACGCGAGCCTCTCGACTACCCAGGTCTATACGGAGGTCAACGCCGACCATCTGCTCAAAATCTACGACGACGCCCACCCCCGAGCGCGCTAGCGTTGCGCGGTGCCCGCCCTATGTGCACGATGGGCGCCAGCGACAACCGTTTTTGAGGGAGGGAGCCGATGGCCGGACACGCGCTTATTGTTGGAGCCGGAAGTGGTATAAGCGCATCGTTCGCACGCGCGCTTGCAGCCGACGGAATGCAGGTGGGCCTTGTCGCCCGCGATACCGACAAGCTTGCTGATTTGTGCCAGGAGATCAACGGCCAAGCATTTGCCTGCGATGCCGTTGACCCGGACGCCGTTGAAACGCTTTTCGCTCAGGTGGACGAAGCTTTCGGCGGCCTCGACGTGGTGCTTTACAACCCGTCATGGCGGGTGCGTGCGCCGTTCGTCGAGCTCGACCCCAAAGATGTAAAAAAGGCCCTGATGGTGACCGCCTATGGCGCGTTTCTGGTGGCCCAGCAAGCCGCCAAACGCATGGAGGCCCAGGGTTCCGGCGCGATCTTTTTCACTGGCGCCTCGGCTGGCGTGAAGGGCTATCCGCAGTCGGCAACCTTCGCGATGGGCAAATTCGCGTTGCGCGGATTGGCCCAAAGCATGGCGCGGGAGCTGCACCCCAAAAACATCCATATCGCCCATTTTGTGATCGACGGCGGCGTTGCCGGCGTGGCGTCGGGCCGCCCGGTCGAGGGCCGCGCCAATACGGATGAGCAGCCTGACGTCTGGCTCGAGCCCGACGCCATCGCACAGACCTACTTGAACGTGCTCAAACAGCATCGCAGCGCTTGGTCTTGGGAGATCGAATTGCGGCCTTGGGTCGAAAACTTCTAAGGGGCGATGGCGTGACGACACATTCGCATGACGTTTTGCTCGCTGCGGCCAAAGCCGAAATCGAGGATTTTCACACTTTTTTTGACGACTGGTTCCAGGGCTCGGTGGAAAACGACGAGCAAA
>JAJFHN010000016.1 GCA_021775595.1 Hyphomicrobiales bacterium | reverse complement strand
GAACCCGATGGCGCCCACTCGCCGCCTGCGACACTCGAGATGAAGCCGTTTGCCAATCGGACAACCGTCATCACACGCAATGGATCGGCCTTCACCGCTGCCTTTTGCGTGTGTCTTGAGCGGCTTTGCGTCTTATCGGTCAATGAGAGTGGAGCACCGCACCCGAGGCTTCAGCGAGCGCGAAATCTCTGGCATCGTCAATATCGATGGATCGCTCAGGCGGCATCACATGGTAGGCGGGCGGCGCCGAATAGAAATCCTTTCCCGCCATCAGCCATTCGGTCTCTATGACGAAAACGGCTCCATTGGGGACGTAAAGCTCCACCGGCGTACCGTTTCCATCTCCGGGAAACGCGGGCTCGAGTCGGTCCTCGCCGCGGTCGCTCATCAGCCATTGGGCGGGCTTATCGAGCCGACACACGCTGATGCAGGATTTGGCGCCCGTGCGCAGCGCCGTTGCGACCGTCTCGTCGATATCTGCGCTTAACCGCAAAGGACTGGTTGGTTGCAGCAGCACCACGTGGCTGAATTCGTCTGCTTCATTCTCGATCACATGCCGCAATACATCGACGCTCGGCGTATCATCGCGGGCAAGATGGTCGGGACGCGGTTTGACCTCAAGCCCATCCATGTCGCCCGCCAACGCCAACACACGTTCATCGTCGCTGGAGAGCACAACACGCGCAAGAGACTTTGCGGCGAGCGCCTGCTCGACGGTCCATAAGACGAGCGGCTTGCCGCGCAGGGGTTTGACGTTCTTATCTGGCAGACGCCGTGAATTGCGCCGCGCCACGATGACTCCAAGGAAGCGCTCCATCAGTTGAGATCAGCCATCGAGATCGAGCTCGGCCCGTTCGAGGTCGTTCAGGCGCCCCACGTCAATCCAGTATTCGTGGACGGGAAAGGCTGAAATGCTGTGCTTTGTCTCGATGGCTTCGCGCAGCACGTCGGGCATGTCGCAGCGCGCGCCCTTGGCGCGAATCCTGTCCACCACCTCTGGACCCAAACAATAAATCCCGGCGTTGACCAGAACATCCATAGTCGGTTTTTCCGAGATCGCCACGACGTCTTGGCCGTCAAGCTCCATCACGCCGAACGGAATTTCAAAATGATAAGAGCGGGTGCAGATCGTTGCATCGGCGCCACTTTCCATATGAAAATCAAGCAGATGCTGGAAATTCATCTCCGTCAACACATCGCCGTTGATTACGAGCACCGGATGATTGGGACGCCGCGCAATGAGCCCGAGCGGTCCCGCCGTCCCGAGCGGCTCGGTTTCTTCGACATAATCGATCGAGACATTCCAGCGGCTCCCGTCACCAAAGTGTTTGCGAATTTGATTTCCCCGATACCCCAGCGAAAAACAGAAATGGTGGAACCCGGCAGCGATAAAGCCCTCAAGAATGCGCTCTAGGATCGGCTTGCCCGCAACGGCGAGCATCGGTTTGGGGTGGGACTCGGTCAAGGGTCGCAGCCGCGTGCCCAGTCCTCCCGCCAATACGAACACGAGATTCTCACGCGTGGCCGGTTCCGTGAAATCGCTTTCATCGACGATCCCAACAACGCGGTTTTCACCATCCAGCAGCGGCAACTGACGGCGATAGGTTCGCGCCATGAGCGCACGGAACCTCTCGAGGCTGTCGCCGGCCTGCGCGGTTATGGGTGACGCGTTCATCACATCCCTTGCGGCTGAATCGAGACCGAGGCCCTTCAAAAATCCTCGGCGAACGTCGCCATCGGTGATCGTGCCGAGCAAGCGGTGCTCGTTGTCGATCACAAGCGCGATCTTGACGTCGCTGGCCTCGATCGCCGCTATGGCCTGTCCGATCGTCGCGGAAGGCTCAAGCAGATTTGTTTTCAAGTCGCGCATGTAGTGCTCATGAACTTTCGGTTTCGAGAGCGATCAACTCGTCCGTATCGAAGTCGCGCGCCGCGCGCCGTCCCAGCACTTGCCAATAGTGCATCGGTGAGAGACCCGTGCCCGGACGCTTGGCGCCGACATTGCTCGCATCCAACGTCTCGCCCGCCCTGATGGGCCGAAGCGCCACCAGCGAGCGGCGCGCGATCTCACGATTGGCAAGCTCCGATGTTTGCGGCTGTTTGTCGCTCGACCCCAATGCCGCTTCAAGGGCGCGCAGGTTGGCAACGAGATCGGCAAATTCTTGGCGCTCCAGCGAGGCGCTGTGATCGGGGCCCGGCATGGTTTTATCGAGCGTGATGTGTTTTTCGATGACCGTGGCGCCCAGAGCCACCGCGCCAAGCGCCGCGGCATGACCCGGCGTGTGGTCGGAGAGCCCAACCGGCAAACTGAAGCGCGCGGCCATGGCGGGCAAGACATTGAGGTTCACGTCCTCAAAGGGCGCCGGATATTCACTGGTGCAATGGAGCAGCGTGACCTTGGCCTGCAAGTCCTCAAAGGAACTTTGTTCAATTGGTGCGTCCATGTCGGGCGGCTCTTCGGCGCCGCCAAATCCGTGCGCCAATACGTTGAGCGCCGCAGCCACCTCATCAAATGTACTCATGCCGGTCGAGAGTATGACCGGCAGCCCGAGGCGCGCGATATGAAGCAAAAAGGGTGCATTGGTTATTTCGCCCGATGGGACCTTGATGCGCGCCACGCCGATCTCACGCGCGAGAAAGTCGGCCGCCGCAGCATCGAACGGCGTGGAGAGAAATGCGATACCAAGCTCATCACAACGGGCCTTCAACGCCACATGGTCTTGCTGTGAGAGTTCAAGACGCTTGAGCATCTCGAATTGACTCTCATCGTCACCGGTTTGCTTGGCCTGATAGGCCGCCTTGGCAGC
>JAJFHN010000015.1 GCA_021775595.1 Hyphomicrobiales bacterium | reverse complement strand
CATGAAACACGGCCCGTTTTGAAAAGGGCACAGCGCCGAGTTATAGGCTGGCGCGAATGGGTCGGCTTGCCCGAACTGGGCATTGCGGCCATCAAGGCGAAGATTGACACCGGCGCGCGCACTTCGGTGATTCATGCCTGGAATATTGTGCTCGATGAGCGTAGGGGCGGCAGCTGGGTCGCTTTCGATCTCCATCCGATCCAACGCAACAACAAGGAAATTGTGTCCTGTAGAGCGCTGCTGTTGGGTGTTCGGGAAATTAGAAACTCAGGCGGTCATGTGGAGCGGCGATATGTCATTCGCACCAAGCTGCAACTGGGTAGCAAAATTTGGCCCATCGATCTCAGCCTAACCAATAGAGATGCAATGGGATTTCGCATGCTTTTGGGGCGCGCAGCCATTCGCCGCCGGGCAATGGTCGATCCTGGCCGCTCGTTTTTGGTCAGCAAAAATGACGTGCAACCGTCCGCGCGGAGAAGGATCAAAGGGAGAGATTGATGAAAATCGCCTTGCTTGCGCAAAACCCAAAACTCTATTCGCACCAGCGTCTCATGGAAGTGGCAAGAGAGCGCGGCCACGAGATTGAACACGTCAAGACGCTGCGCGTTACCATCAATATCGCTTCGCACCGCCCATCGCTCTATCACGAAGGGGCCAAACTAGAGGGCTTTGACGCGGTCATTCCGCGTATCGGCGCATCTATCACATTTTACGGGCTCGCTGTTTTGCGCCAGTTCGAGATGATGGGCGTCTACCCACTGAACGAATCTGTCGCCATCGGCCGCTCACGCGATAAATTGCGTTCGATGCAGTTGCTGGCGCGCGAGGGCATTGGCTTGCCCGTCACCGCCTTCGCCCATGATCCTAAGCGCGCCAGCGAGGTGATCGAAATGGCAGGCGGGGCACCAGTGGTGATCAAGCTTCTGGAGGGTACCCAGGGCATCGGAGTTGTGCTCGGCGAGACGCAACAATCTGCCAAATCGGTGGTCGAGGCCTTTCGTGGCGCCAACGTCAACATCCTTGTCCAAGAGTTCATCAAAGAGGCAGGTGGCAGCGACATCCGGGCGCTCGTTGTGGGTGAACGTGTTATCGCGGCCATGCAGCGCAAAGGGGCCGAAGGTGAATTTCGCTCGAACCTGCATCAAGGTGGATCGGCCCACCAAATCAAGATAACGCCGGAGGAACGATCAACGGCGGTGCGCGCCGCCAAGAGGATGGGCCTTAACGTTTGCGGCGTTGACATGCTGCGCTCCAATCACGGACCCGTGGTGATGGAGGTTAACTCGTCGCCGGGCCTGGAAGGCGTGGAGAAAGCCACCGGCATCGATGTTGCGGGCCAGATAATTACGCTTCTCGAAAAGAACGCGATGCCGGGCAAAACCAAGACAAAGGGCAAGGGCTGAGGTGGCGCGGGCCGCATTCAGTCTTGGAGGAGAACAGATCGCCCCGGGTGAGCACCGCCTCGTCGATCTGCCCGTGGCCAAGCTCTCGATCCATACGCCGATAGATCTACCCGTTCACGTCATTCACGGCCGCCGAGACGGACCCACGTTGTTTGTCACTGGCGCGCTACACGGCGATGAGATCATCGGAGTTGAAATCATTCGCCGGGTGCTGCGCTCTCGCGCGCTGAAACGGTTACGTGGAACCCTGCTCTGCCTGCCGATCGTCAATGCCTTTGGTTTTTTAAATCATAGCCGGTATTTACCAGATCGCCGCGACCCCAACCGTTCATTTCCCGGCAGCGCCAATGGCTCGCTGGCTGCCCAGATCGCGCACCTCTTGATGCGCGAGATCGTGCAGCGCTCGGATTTTGGCATCGATCTTCATTCGGCAGCCGTCAACCGCACGAATCTACCGCAAATACGCTCCGGTTTCGCGACGCCGCAAGCGCGCGAGCTTGCCGAGCATTTTGGCGCACCGATCATGCTGACATCAGTCAGCCGCGACGGTTCGCTGCGAAAAGCTGCCCAGGACGCTGGCGTCGAAATCCTGGTTTATGAGGCGGGCGAGGCGCTGCGCTTTGATGAGGTCGGCATCAGGGTTGGCGTACAGGGCGTACTACGGGTCATGAAGGCGCTCGGTATGATTCCCAAGAGCAGCGTGGCGGACAGTAAGTTTACGCCGGCGCGCTCCGGTTCCAGCACTTGGCTACGCGCACCAGAGGGTGGACTACTGCGTGGCTTTCGCAGCACGGGCGATAGTGTCCAGAAAGACGAGCTCATGGGAATTATCTCAAATCCCTATGAACCGGTCGATATTGAAGTGCTAGCCCCCATCGCTGGCCTGATCATCGGGCGCACGACCATGCCGGTCGTCAATCAGGGCGACGCCTTGTTTCACATCGCCGAGGTCAGACGTGAGGATGACGCGGAGCAAATTGCCGGCGACGTGGCCGAAGAAGCCGGCGCCAACGTCATATTCGACGAGGACGAGATCATCTAATTTCAATGAGGCTCAAGTTCTCGAGGACAACCGGTATTGTCCAATCAGATCATTTTGAGCTTTCGCAACAAAACCAATTCGACCGCGAGCACAACTGTAATCAGGCCGCAAGTGATCCAGAACGCCGAAGGACTGTCGACACCCGGCATCCCACCGACATTGATACCGAGCAAGCCGGTGAGAAATCCAAGCGGCAGAAACAGCACGGCGACCAGTGAAAAGATGAGCATGTTGCGGTTCATCGCTTCCGCCAGTCGCGTGGCGATCTCGTCGATCATCACAACCGCGCGCTCGCGGGCAGTATCCAGGTCCTCGATATAGCGCTGCCAGCGGTCAGCGGTTTCCCGAAGCCTCAAGCGAAGGCGTTGGTCGAGCCAATCGGGAGTATCGGCGAGAATTTGATTCAAGGCATCGCGCTGAGGCGTCATATAACGCCGCAACGCAACAATCTGGCGGCGTATCTCGCCGAGCTTGCTTCGGACATTGGATGGCTGAATGGATTCGATCTGTTCTTCGATTTGATCGAGCGTATCATCGTAGTCAGTGATAACCGCGCCCATCCGTTCCGCCAAACGGGCGATGATGCTTTCGAAGAGATCGGCGACCGCGCGCGGGCCGATGCTCTGATCGAACTGAGCTAAGATTTCACGAGGCGTCAGGAGTTTGCGTTGGCGTAGGGAGATAAGGCGTTTTCCATCGCACCATATGCGGATCGCCACCATATTTTCGGGATCTTCGGCGGGGTTGGTGTTGACGCCACGAAGGATAACCACATAGCCGCGCTTGCCTCGAAATACGCGCGGCCGCGTCTCCTCGGCCAACAGGGCATCTGCGGTGATGGGCGTGATGCCGCTTTCTTCGCGCAACCATGTTTGCGCACGTGGCGAAGACCGGTTCAGGTGAATCCAATGGCGCGCGTTTGCCGCCGGAAGGCGATTGAGATCGCCCCAACCGATCGATTTGGCGCCCCCCTTGCCGTCCAGCGCACAAGCGAACAGTAGTCCGTCATCTTCCGGCGTATCAACCAGCGAAGACAGTTTGGGTTTCGCGCGCGCCGGCCTGTTCACGAAGTACGCCCCCGCCCTGGTCGCGGACCGTTCTGCCGCCGCCGTTTGACGGCGCTGCCGCGCATTTTTTCGATATCGTCGAAATCCTTGATGTGCAGATCGCGCTGGGGAAATGGTATCTGAATCTCAGCCTCCTTCAGCGCAAACCAAATCGCAAAGCGCAAGTCACTCATGATCGACATGCGCCCCCCGATATCGCGCAGAAAGGCCCGCAACTCAAAATCGAGCGAGCTGTCGCCATAGCCTGCGAAAAACACGGACGGGGCAGGCTTCTTCACAACCGAGGGATTGGCATCGGCGACCGCAAGCAGGGTGGTGCGCAGCAGATCGACGTCCGTGCCATAGGAGACGCCAAGCGGGATCTCAACGCGGCCAATCTTGTCTGTGTGCATCCAATTGGTCACCGTCTCGGTGATCAGGTTTGCATTCGGAATGATGACGGACTGGCGCTGCATCGTCTCGATCTCAGTCGAGCGCACGCTGATCTTCCTCACATAGCCTTCATCGGCGCCAACGGTAATCCAGTCGCCGACCTTGATGGGCCGCTCGACAAGAAGGATCAGACCGGACGCGAAATTGTTAAAAATGCTCTGCAAACCAAACCCGATGCCGACAGAGAGAGCGCCTGCAACGATCGCAAGATTTGAAAAATCGATGCCCATGGCGGAGATGGCAGCGATTGTGGCGAGCGCAAAGCCCAGATAACCGATGCCGGTGTTGAGCGATTGGCGCACGCCGGATTCCATCTGCCCGCTGATCGCGGTCCGCTTGATCAACCACCGCTGTATGACGCGTGTGAGCACCAATCCGGTGGCGAACACGCCGATCGCGATGAGGATCGCCTGCAGAGATATGGTCAACCCGCCGATCTGAATGCCGAAGAAGGCCGTGCCGATCCAGCTCTTCATCTCGACCCAGTCGAACCGCCAGAGCAGAAGCAAAATCGTGCCGCCAACCATGAGAATTGCGACGTCAAACAGCAGTGACAGTGTGAAGCGCAGTGTGCCGAGCAGCGAAGGTCCAGC
Source organism: Hyphomicrobiales bacterium (assembly GCA_021775595.1). Lineage (GTDB taxonomy): Bacteria > Pseudomonadota > Alphaproteobacteria > Rhizobiales > Methyloligellaceae > JAJFHN01. The sequence goes on along the minus strand of JAJFHN010000015.1, from coordinate 2,099 downwards.
GCCCTCGCTCTCGTCGCCGGCCGATACGTCGGCTGTGTCGTGTGGGTCGCTCGCCACGAAGACGTGCTCACCCAGCAAATGCAACAAATACATCAGCAGCAATACGCCGCCGGTTATGACCAATTGGGTCGCTGCGAACCGGGCAAGCGCCACATAACCGAACAGCAATGAAAAGGCGATGAAACCCGCAGCCAAGCCAAGGAGAGAGAACAGCCAAGCTGGCCAGCCGCGGTATTGCAGACGGCCGGCGCGCCGGCCCCGACCGACGGGCACCGACAGCAGACCGACGAGCAGAATGGCAATGGTGGCCGCGACTGCGAACGACCGCAATACAATCAGCGGATAGGGCGCGAAAAGGCCGCTTTCGCTCTGGACGAAGATGTAATCGATGGCCCAAACTGCGACCAATGCCGACAACAGAAGCGCCAATCGTCTGCTTGCCACATGTTCAATGGCAATGAGACGCATGTCGCGCTTGGCGGGCAAGAGTGCGTACCAAATCACGGTGATGAGAAGGACAGCGCTCGCCAGCACCAACAGGATTTCGACCACCGGACTGTCGATTTTTGCGGGCACGAGGTCGACCGCAATCATCGTGAGATAGAAAACAGCAATTGCAGCCAAGGCGGGCGCGCATGCGAAGACGCCGCCGATCAATGCAGCAGCACCTAAACGGGAGCGCGTGGGCTCTTCATCCTTGGAGGGCTTCTTCGCGAGGCCTGTCGCGGCACTGCGTGCTGCGATCCGTGTCAGCACGCCACCTATGAGCGTTGCGGCAAGCACGGCCAAAATGCGCCAGGGTCCATAGCTCATGACGCCCGCAAACCAAACGCCGGCGACACCAGTCAGTCCGCGGATTTGATTGGGAACACTGGCAAAGGCGCGTTGCCAGAATTCTGACGTATAATAATTGCTGGCAGGCTCCAGCAGCGTGCGCGTAAAACGCTCGCGCCGCGCCTGGTTGGCCGCATCGATCAGCTGACCGACCTGCACCAACAAGACATCCGCCTGCTTGATCAAGCTGTCATAGGCTGCAACTTCGGTACCCAACTCGGCGCGTTGTTCGGCGATTTCGACGGCCTCCGCGGGTTCGCCGTCTTTCGGCGCCGGACCGAGTTGATTCAACCGCAATTGCGCTTCCTTGAGTTTTGGCGCCAGCTCTGATGTGAAATCTCGAACTTCCACGCGCAACTCCTCGAGGATGCCTGGCAGCTCTTTGAGCTCGACATCTCTCGATGTCTCGTCGGCAACCATTTGTCCCAGGGCGCGCACCTGTATGGTCCAGACGTCAATTGTGGAGTCGTGTTCTATAACCGCCTCTTTCAGCGCTGCGGATCCTGATTGGGATTGAGCGCCGCCGGAAGGCTTCGTCGGCTCAGCCACTGTTTGCGCGAACGTTTCTGCCGGCCCGAGCAGGAAAAACAGCGCGAAAACAACAGTCAGAAGGAGGAAAGTGGCTTTATCGACCATGCTTGAAATTCTAGCACGAGCCGCTATGGCTGAGCGGTTCGGGACCGCAATTGTGTGAATCATTGTCTGGTTCTTGCTCAGCCGACATCTTGACCAAGAGGCGGATGCCGATCAGCGGAGTAAAAATGAGGCACCAATTTACGCCGGCCGCGAACGAGTATCAGCGCCGATCAGTGATGCACGCCTGATGCTGAGAGAATTGGGAATTGCGTTTGAACTATACAAGCAAATACGGGTACTTTTGGATGCACCCGCTTAGGGCAATTACGCCCTATCAGCAGCAAATCATGCCGTGATGAATCGGCAGTCGGCGGATCAGTCGATATTGAGGATCTTTTTGGCGGCGACCAGTCGCGTGACGCAGGCCTTTTCCTTACCAGCTTTTTGGTCGGCCTCCGCTTGCTCGACGAATGAGCCCACCGCCTTGATAATGGCGTCAGGGCCCATGTCGGCTTTGACGAATTTAATCGCCTTCGGCTTTGCCAGCACTTCATTGACCTTGTCGAGGTCTTGGGCGCAGTCATCGGCCATAGCTGGGCCAGCCAGCAGCAGCGCTAAGCCGGCCGCAAACAGTGCTCTCAACAACATGTGTTAATCCCTCGCTATGCGATCATTTGCGCGCTCGCAAT
>JAJFHN010000014.1 GCA_021775595.1 Hyphomicrobiales bacterium | reverse complement strand
CTCAGGCCGCCTTCAGAGCGGGCGCGTGTGCCGCTAACACGCCATGCAGCCGCAACAGTTTTTCGAAGGCACCTGAAGATGGCTCGTCGATCCAATCGCCGATGGTGCTTTCGATAACCTCCCCGGCGCCTTTGTCGGCCAGTTTGGCAATCACCTGCTCGACTTCCCTCAGCAGCACCAGGCTTTCGGTCTGTGACAAATCATCAAACAGCTGCTCGTGCGCGCGGCTGAAACGCTGCGGCACGTCGATATCGAGGCGGCGGGCGAACTCGCGCTGTGCGTGAAATGCCAACAAGCCGGCGATCAGCCTGTCATCGTGTTGAGCTGGCCGCGTCCCGTCTTGGGGCGACCAGGTTGCCCCCGACAATTCGATGAACACGCCAGCCTGCAGCAAGATCGCCGCCGCCACGTCGGATGCGGCCTGTGCAGCGAACACCACCGGCACCGTCTCGTCCACCCGTACTCCGACATGCTGCATGGCACGCCCAATCTGTCGCAAAACGGCCAAACTGGGATGGCCGCTCGGCGGCTCGCCATAGCTGTGGCGCGCATTTGCCAACGCGTCGGTTACAGTGCGTTGCCACAGCAGAAACGCGACATGCCAACCGGTCCGCCGCGGCCAAGCCTGTACGGCATGGCGCAGGGTCTCTTCGAGCGGACTCGACAGCAACGCCTTCGCCTCTTCGTGCATTTGCTTCAGTTCCGCATCGGACGTGTCCAGTTTGCCGTGCATAACGGCAAACAAGCGTTCGGCCTGGGCGGCTGCCTGTTTGTAATGGGAATTGGATCCGTTGCGGTGCACTTTGAGTGCGGCCGTAATGAAGACGTCGGCCGTGCCGCTCAGCTCGCCATAGACGCGGATTGCCACAACCTCGCAGTCGGCCGCGCTCAGCGTTTCGTTGAAGGTCCAGACGTGGCGGACAATCAATCCATACAGAACGCCCAAGACATTGGGCGCCAGCCAGTCGACGGCGTTGGGCGTTTGACACTGGTCGAGACTGGCTTGGACGTGCGGTTTCAACACCCCCGCAACGTGGTTTTTTACTCGAGCTCTGTGGAGAATTCCAAACACGCAACACACCCAACCCACGCCATTATCAGGGCGGATTGGCCGTACTGCAAGGCAATTTAAAGTTGCGTGCGAATCGGGTGCTCAATCAGAGCGTCTCTTTGCTACTGCTCTGTTACGTTTCGGTGCTTGCAGTAGAGATCGTACAGCAGCCGAACCACTTGGGCGGCTTCGCTGCTGCCCATCGAGTAGTAGATGGTGCGTCCATCGCGCCTGGTATCGACCAGCCCATCAGCGCGCAGACGCGCCAGTTGCTGGGACACGCTGGGTTGGCGCAAATCCATCAAAACCTCAAGCTCGCCAACGGATTTCTCTCCGTCGACCAAAAGGCAAAGGATCATCAAACGCGTTTCGTGGCCCAACGCTTTCAAGAGGTCGCGCGCGGCACGCGCGTGCTCGCTCATTTCGCCCATATTTTCGCTGGCGCTATTGTCCGTCGAAACAGTCATCATTTGGTCCATCTGGCTTCGTTGTCTTGCTCGCTCGTTGCCTGCCCCATAGCACCGTTCGAATTCAAACTATAGCAACATAATCCACACATGAAGCGCAATGAATATATGAATATACCCGTAAATGACGCATTCGGCCCGGGATGCCCTATCGGATCGTCCCAAAGCCGCGCATTGGACACCACAACGTGATTTCAAGACGAGAATTTTTGCAGGCCGCCGCCGCCAGCGCCGCGCTCAGCACGATTGGGGGGGCCGGTAACTGGTCTCAACTTGCCGCTGCTCAGGCATTGACCCAATCGCAGTTGTTGGATTTCGACGCCCTTGGCAATGTGACGCTCATTCACCTCACCGACATGCACGCTCAGTTGATGCCCATCTACTTCCGCGAGCCGTCGCTCAATATCGGTGTGGGCAAAGCCGCCGGCCGGCCGCCACATGTCACGGGCGCCGAATTCCTCAAGCTCTACCAGATCGCCGCGGGCTCGCCCCAAGCCTACGCGCTGTGCTCAGAGGATTTCACGGCCCTGGCCCGAGCTTACGGAAAAATGGGTGGGATCGACCGGATCGCAACCATCGTCAATTCGATCCGAGGCGAGCGGGACACAAACACATTGCTGCTTGATGGCGGAGACACCTGGCAAGGCAGCTACACGTCGCACAAGACCAGCGGCGGCGACATGGTGGAGATCATGAACGCGTTGGCGCCCGACGCCATGACCGGCCACTGGGAATTCACCTATGGCGCAGAACGGGTCAAGAAAACGATTTCCGAACTGCCCTATCCGTTTCTCGGCGGAAACATATTCGACGACGAGTGGCAGGAACCGGCCTTCCCCTCCACGGCCTTTTTCGAAAAAGGCGGCGTCAAGATTGCCGTCATCGGGCAGGCCTATCCTTACACGCCCATTTCCAATCCCCGCTGGATGATACCGGAATGGTCATTCGGTATCCGCGAGGCGGAACTGCAAAAGAATGTCAATGCCGCGCGCGCAAACGGCGCCGCTCTGGTGGTGCTGCTGTCCCACAACGGCTTTGACATCGACCACAAGCTGGCCTCCCGCGTTTCCGGCATCGACGTCATTTTGAGCGGTCACACCCACGACGCATTGCCCCAGCCGGTCAAGATCGGCAAAACGCTGCTGATCGCCTCGGGCTCCAATGGCAAATTCGTTTCGCGCCTTGATCTCGACGTGGATTCGAGCGGCGTAAAGGCGTTTCGCTACCGCCTGATCCCGGTCTTTTCCGACGTCATCGCCGCCGATGCCGGCATGGTCGCCCTCGTCGCCAAACAACGGGCGCCGTTTGCCCGCGATCTCGCGCACGTGGCAGGTCACACCGAAAGTCTGCTCTACCGGCGCGGCAATCTCAACGGCACATTCGACGACTTGATTTGCCAAGCGCTGCTGGAGCAGCGCGACGCCCAAATCGCCCTCTCGCCTGGATTCCGCTGGGGGCCTTCATTGCTGCCCGACACGCCGATCACACGCGAAGCAATTTTCAACATGACGGCCATCACCTATCCCCAGGCTTACCGAACCGACATGACGGGCGCTCGGCTCAAGGAGATCCTGGAAGACGTCGCCGATAATTTGTTCAATTCCGATCCCTATTATCAGCAAGGCGGCGACATGGTCCGGGTGGGTGGACTGGGCTATCGCATCGACCCTTCCGCGCCGATGGGCCGGCGCATCTCCGCAATGACTCTGCTGCCGAACGACACGCCGATCGAGGCCAGCCGCACTTATAGTGTCGCCGGCTGGGCAAGCGTCAATGAGGGAACCGAGGGCCCGCCCATCTGGGATGTGGTCGAGGATCATCTGGCGAACCACAAATCGGTCACCATCGCGCCCAACGACGCCGTCAAGTTGGCGGGCTGAACCGCTGACGCGCCGTCTATCTAACTGGCGCCCTGGCCTTTTTCCGTCGCGTTCACCAGGCAGGCCATGTTGCCCGACGGGTGCTTGTTTTCATGCATCAACTGATGCGCGTGGCCGATCTTGTCGAACCCATAGACGCCCGAAAGACAGGGATCGACCTTGCCCGCGATCACCAGCTTGTTGACCGCTTCCGCCTGGTCGTCGTTGGCCAAGTGAGAGCCCTGGAAGCGTTTCTGCATCATCCAGTGATAACGCAAATCCATCGTGACGTTGTACCCGGTGGTGCCGGCACAAATGACGATCATGCCGCCAATGTCACAGACGAATCCCGAGGTGGGCAGCGTCGCCTCGCCCGGGTGCTCAAAGACGAGTTTCGGGCTCTTGCGGTCACCCACGGCCTCCCAGATCGCTTTGCCGAAGGCGCGCGCACCCTTCATCCAGGTGCCCCATTCCTGGGAATTGGTGTCGGGCATCTTGCCCCAGTGATCGAAGTCCTTGCGATTGATGACGCCGACCGCACCGTGATCCAGACAAAACTGGCGCTTGTCTTCTTCCGAGATAATCGCGACGGGCTTGCCGCCCTGGGCGGCGACGATCTGCAGCGCCATTGAGCCAAGCCCGCCAGCCGCGCCCCAGACCAGCACGACATCGTCGGCCTCGACGATATTGGGCGCCCAGCCCATCAGCATGCGGTATGCCGTTGATGCACAGAGCAGATAACAGCCTGCCTGCTCCCAGGTGAGATGCTTGGGTTTGGGCTGGCACTGGTGCGACTGCGCCTTGGCGAATTGGCAATAGGAGCCGTAATTGGTCTGATAACCCCAAATGCGCACGGTGGGCGCCAGCATCGGGTCGCGGCCTGAGAGTACCCACTGATCGTCGGGCTCCCACCAACCTGAATGAATCACGACCTCATCGCCGATTTTGACGTTGCTCACCTCTGAGCCCACGGCCCAGACGATGCCGGAACAGTCGGAGCCGCCGGCGTGGAAGTCTTCCGGCTCGCCTTTTTTCTGGCGATCGGCGATCACATCGACGGGAATGCCGAGCGCTGCCCAGACATTGTTGTAGTTGATGCCCGTGGCCATCACGTAGACCAGCACGTCCAAGGGGCCGATCTCAGGCACCGGAATGACCTCGCGTTGCCATGCCGTCTCGGGCTCGCCGAAGCGGTCCTGGCGAACCAGGAAGGCGTGCATGTTTTTAGGCACAACGCCGAGCTCCGGCTTGTCGCCAAGGTCCAAAAGGTCAGGACGGTCATTTGATTGCTGCATCAGATCCCCCAAATCGCGCTGGGCGCGTTGCTCAAACTGGCCACCTTACATCGTGCGGTCCGGCACCAGCGATTCTATGCCGATAGGATTGGACGTCGGACAATTGATCACGCGCTGCCGCCGTTGATGTATCCAACACCGCAGACAATGGCAATGCGCGAACCGGCGCAGGCCTCGATGCGTCCGACTTGGAGCGGATGTCATTTCTCCGCGGGCGTTTTCACTTGTGTGCTTTCTATCGCCGGAATCGATTTCAGGTAGGCGGCTATCGCCCGGCGGTCTTCATCGCCAAGTCGCGCCATGTTCTCTTGGACCTTTGTCATGGTGCCGCCCAGCACGTCGAAATCGGGCGTGAATCCTGACTTGAGTGCGTAGGCGATGTCCAACAGGCTCCAGTCGCCAAAGCGGCCCTCACGCGGCGTGATGTTGGGAACGCGGCCCTTGCCCTCGGGCGCCGGCGCGCCGGAGAGCGCCTTGTCGGCAATCATGCCGCCAAAGCTATCGCGCGGCGTGTGGCATTCGCCACAATGTCCCGGGCCCTGGACCAGATAAGCGCCGCGATTGATTTCGTCGCTCTTTGTGGGATCGGGTTTGAAGGTTTTACCGTCGAGATAAAGCAGCTTCCAAAAACCGAGGCCCCAGCGGATGGAATAGGGAAAGCTCAGCTCATGGGGGATGTTCTTCGATTGAACCGCGGGCAGCGTGTCGAGATAAGCCTTCAGGTCGCGAACGTCACTCAGCGTCATGTGCTCGTAAGACGCATATGGAAAGGCCGGATAATAGTGCTCGCCCGAGGGCGAAACGCCGCGCAGCATGGCATTGACGAATTCGAGCTCGCTCCAAGCACCAATGCCGCTCTTGCGGTCGGGAGAAATGTTGGGCGCGTAAAACGTACCAAAGTCCGTGCGCAAGCAGCGCCCGCCGGCGAGATCGAGGCGGTTGCCGCTCTTGGGATCATCGCATGCTTTGCCCTTAGCCGGCGCAGCATGGCAAGACGAACAGCCGCCCGCGTTGAAGATTTTTTCGCCGTTCGCCAAATCGTGGTTGTAGGGCACCAGCGCCGAGGCCGGGATCGTTGCCGGACTGGCCAACAGCAGCAGGATGCCCGCGCCAATCATCGCCACGCCGAAGAACGCCCAAAGCCGCTGCTTCATGACACTGTCGCCCGATTCAGGCGGGCGCCCGGTGGCAGCGATGATCAATCCTTTTCGACGCGGTATGCGTCGTGACATCCCTTGCAGGCCTTGAACACATTGCCGAAGGCGGTCGCAAACTCTGCTTGCCCCTGTTTGGCCGCTTCGGCGGCCGCGGCACTGGCCACCTTGAGCTTATCGGCAGCGGCGACAAAGCCGGCCATGTCCGTCCAAATCTTGGGCGAGGCTTCCGATTTGGCTACGGAATCGGAATCCGTTCCGGCAGGAAACAGTTTGACGAATTTGTCCGGCACACCATTGATCGCGGTCATCGCGTTCGCCGCCTGGGTCCCATCGTAAGGCACTTCACCCTTGGCCAGCTGATTGCCGAGCTTGGCATTCTTGCCCACGATCTCCTTCATCATCGTTTGCCGCTCTTTCAGGGCGTCTTGGGCCATGACGGCGGGTGCAGACATCGCCAGAGCGGCGGCCAACAGGGTCATTTTCACGACTGATCTCATACTGCTCTCCCTGGAAATTATGCGCCCCGCGACAACGCCAACACAGCGGGTAAAGGAAGGCCCGGGGGGAATCCCGCCCGGGCCTTGGTTAAACGTCTCTCGCGCGCTGTTCGTCAGCCGCGCGCGCCCTGTTGGACCATGTGTTTCAACAATGGCTGCGATGCTTGGCCATCGACCAACAGATTGTAGTCTTCCTGATAGGCATCGATCGCGTTCGCCGTGGCGCGTCCATATTGACCGTCGATCGGTCCTGGATCGTAACCGAGCCGCACCAGCTCGCGCTGCACGTCATGAACCAGTGGCGAATAATTCGAGCGCTGATAGCGCCGGGGTGGCGGAGCCGAGTGGTAAACCGGTTCCGGCGGCGGTTGATATTGGCGCCGCTTGTTCTTCTCAATGCCGCCGACCACGGCCCCTGCCGCGCCACCAATCAGCGCGCCCTTGCCAGCGCCTTTGCCGCCACCTGTTATGGCGCCAATGCCAGCGCCGATCAGCGCGCCCTGCACGCCGCGTTCGACGACCTGGGCCGACGCGCTCGTCACGGTGACAAGCATGACTGCCGCACTCAACAGCGCAATCGCGGCGAATCCGGCCAATAACCTCAGAGGTGAACCATATGAATGCGTCATCAGTGTCTTCCCCAATTGATCCTCGAGCGCCGTGCTCGAAGCTGTAGCCCCTAATGGGCCGAGAAGGTCAAAGCCTTCGATTCAAGCCCGATTCTATGGCGAACATCGCACTTAGGCAATACGTCGCGACCAACGCCCTTAACCGGACAGAGCGGATGCTTTGCATGGGTCAAATCCCAAAACTGCGCCATTTGACCCAACCAATGTGGCGGACCGATGGCCCCATTTCAATGGACAGGCCAGCCCTATGGCATAGGAATATCGGGATATTTGGTCGCGACCGCGTGGCCCCGCTTCACCGCCTCGCGATCGGCGATCGCCAAATACCAGCGCAGCACATTGGGAAAGTCATGCAAATCCTGCTGCTGCCATTCGAAACGTGAAATCCACGGCCAGATCGCGATGTCGGCGATCGAATAGTCTCCGGCCACGTATTCGACCTCGCCAAGCCGGGTGTCGAGCACCGTGTAAAGCCGCTTTGCTTCCTCACGATAGCGCTCTTCCGCGTACGCCGACTTACCCGGATTGAAGGCCAGAAAATGATGCGCTTGGCCCAGAAACGGCCCCGGTCCACCCATTTGCCACATGAGCCACTCGACAACCCGCCATTTGGCCTCGCCCTCTTGCGGCCACAGCATTCCGGTCTTGGTCGCCAGATACATCAATATGGCTCCCGACTCCATCAAGCTCATGCCGGTTTCATGGTCGACGATCGCCGGAATCTTTGCGTTCGGTGAAATTTTGACGAAGTCCGGTTTGAACTGATCATCTTCTTGGATATCGATGATGTGCGGCGTGTATTCGAGCCCCACCTCTTCGAGCATGATCGTGATCTTGCGTCCGTTCGGGGTGCCGAATGTATAAAGGTCGATCATATGATCTCCAGGTGTCTTGCGCTGGCCGGCACCATAAGTGTGCAGGGCGCACGCGACAACGCTGTCGTCAAGATTGACGTTGGGCGGCTTCTCACCCATCCAATGGGCCCATGTCTCCAACGACTCAAAAGCCCTCTCAAGTCCAAATCGGCGACTTCGAGAGATACGCCGTTTTTTGGATGCCGCAGCCGGGCTCGCCTCTAGCGGAATTCGGTACGCGTTGGTTCGGCGCTCCGGCTGAGAGTGCAGCTGCGCTCGGCCTTAACGCCGACGACGTCGAGGCCGCGATCGTTGAGCCCAAGCGTTATGGCCTGCACGCCACGATGCTGGCGCCGTTTCGGCTGCAGCCTGGCAAAGGCGTTCAGGCGCTGCTTGAACAGTTGGAGCGCTTTACCGCTACGCGCGCACCAGTGCCGCTGTGTCCCCTGCAGCTTGAGCGTCTTGGGTCATTTCTGGCGCTGGTGACCACCGCGCGCGAGGCCAGCATCCGCTCGCTGCACATCCAATGCATGTTCGCACTCGATAGCTTTCGCGGTCCGGCCAACTCCGACGAGCAACGCCGCCGCGAGACCGGCGCCGGCAAATCCACGCAAAAACTGCTGCTCGCCCAGTGGGGTTATGCCCATGTCATGCATCTCTTTCGTTTTCACGTCACACTGACCGGACGCCTGGACGACCAGGCCGCCGCGCGCTTCAACGGGGCACTGGCGAGCGAGGTCGAAGCCCTCAACGCCGAACCGTTCGCGCTCGATACATTGTGCCTCGTTGGCGATCCCGGCAACGGCGAGCAATTCCAGCCGATTCGCCGCTTTCAGCTCGCCGCCGGGGACAGCGACTGAGTACGCCGCCGCCATGATTGCCCCTCTATTTCCCCCCCAGGGCCCAAGTTTCGACACATGCCCTTGTCATGCAGCCTCATCCGGTGGCTGGGGCATTACCGACGGGGGAATACCCATGCCGGAATATGGGAAGATTTTAGCGTTTCTTGCGAAAAACCCGCCGCAATTTGAGTCCGAACGGGCGATGCACGCCTCGCTTCTCGAGCTATTAGCCTCGTGTCTGAGAAGCGAATTGGGTGTGCTTGAATCGCCAAAAAACGCGGATGACGAGAGCGGCGATATCGCAAAGCGTATCACTCAAGACCACATTCGCTGGGTCAATTTCAATTGAGGAGTCCGCCCGGCGTATGATGGGCGTAACCGGCGCGTCTGTTCTTGCCGAATGAATTGCCCTACAAGGCCGCGAGTGCTAAGGAGCGCCGCGGCCTTTTCCTTGTCGGTCTCCGCCAGCAGGCTCAACTTGGTGTCAGCCGCGACAGTCGCTAGAGTGAGATCGTAACGCTGGCCCAAGGCACGCCTCAATCCGCCAGAATTGCGTCGAACCGGCGCCAAGCGTAAGAAAGCCGACCCATGTCAGTTTCAGCCGAACCGATCGTCCAGTCATTTCTCTCCAGCATCGATGCCGGCGAGCATGAGACCACGCCCTACGACCATTGGAATTTGCACGGATGCCTGCCTCAGGATGCGGTCGATGACATTCTTGGATTGCCCTTCGAGACGCCCGATCTCGAAGGCGTCTCCGGCAAACGCGAATTGCACAATGCGACGCGGACCTATTTCGACATCGACAACCGCAAGCGCTATCCCGTCGTCGAGGCCGTGGCTCAGGCCTTTCAGGACAAGCGCGTCACCAACCGGGTATCGAGCGAATTCAATACCGATATCGAAGGCGCGTATCTGCGCATCGAATTCGCACAGGACACCAACGGTTTCTGGCTCGAGCCCCACTCGGACCTCGGCGTCAAGCTCTTCACCATGCTGCTCTATATGTCGAAGGACGAGAGTCACGCCGATCTCGGCACGGACATCTATGACCAGAATTTGAAACCGGTCGCCCGCTCGCCCTTCGCCTCAAACAGCGCGCTGGTGTTCATCCCGTCGGGCATTTCGTTTCACGGATTCGAATCACGACCGATCGAAGGCATTCGCAAGTCGATCATCATCAATTACGTGACCGACGAGTGGCGCGCCCGCGAGCAGTTGACCTTCCCCGAAGCACCGATCAGCTAACGGCGGGCAGCCATCAAGCTGCGCGCTCGGCCGCCTCGGCGCCGCTGTATTCGAGCGGCAATTCGGTCGTGAACTTGATCTGCTCCATCGCAAAACTTGAGCTCACGTCCGTCAGCTCAATTCTAGCGATCAGCCTCTTATAGAAGGCATCGTAGCTTTCGATGTCGGGCACGACGACACGCAGCAGATAGTCGACCTGTCCGCTCATGCGGTAAAACTCGACGACCTCCGGAAACTCTTGAATCGCCTCGTGGAATCTGTCGAGCCAATCTTGGCTGTGCTGACTGGTCGATATGGTCACGAACACCGTAACGCCGGCGTTCACCTTCTTGGGATCGAGCAGTGCCACTCTGCGGGCGATGACGCCGCTTTCTTCGAGCTTTTGGATACGCCGCCAGCATGGCGTGGTCGACAAGCCGACCGCACGGCCGACTTCGGCCACCGGCAATGTGCAATCGCGCTGCAAGATAGCCAGGATCTTACGATCCATCTCATCCAAGCGCGGCTGATCCTTAAAAATTTTCTTTCCGGTATCGTTCGATTTTTCCGACATTATTTTCTCGAAATGCAGAAAGACGGGGTGAATTGAGATGATTTTGCTAACACGTCGCGCTGTTAATCCCAACTAAAAAAGTCGGAATTAGCGCTTGGTACACGCTTATCCGAGCAACCGGCGAACCTCTTGCCGCAGATGCGGTAGCACCTCAAGTTCAAACCAGGGGTTCTTTTTGAGCCAGCCATTGTTGCGCCAGGAGGGATGGGGCAGCGGGATCGAGGGCACGGGCTCTGCGGCCCCATACCGCCGCCAGTCACCGACCGTCTCGCTGACGCGGGCTTTTGCGTCTTTGCCCAAGCGCCAGCGATGGGCGTATTGACCGACCAGCACGAACAGTTCGATTTGCGGCAGGTGGGCAAACAATCGCTCGTGCCACAGCTTCGTGCATTCGCGCCGCGGCGGCAAATCGCCCCCATTGGCGTCGAGGCCCGGAAAGCAAAATCCCATAGGCACGATGGCGATGCGGCTCTCGTCGTAAAATTCTTCTTCGCTGACCTGAAGCCAGTCGCGCAGACGCACGCCGGATGGATCGGCAAAGGGCACGCTGGAAGCATGCACCCGTGTGCCTGGCGCTTGACCGGCGATGCACAGCCGGGCGGTCTTACTCACCCGAAGAACTGGGTTTGGCTCATGCGGCAACGGCGCGCCATCTGGCGTCTCGAGGCAATGGCGGCATGCGCGGATCGCGCGCACCACATCATCGAGGGTTTCGGCCACCATTTGCCCTCATGAAAGCGGAATTAGGCTTGCGCGCTCGGCCGCGCCGCCAGCTCACCATACCAGCGCGCCACATTGGTGTGCTCGGAGGGCAGCTCAAGTTGCGCCGGCTTCATGAAGTCGACGGCGCACAGCCCGGTGATATCGGCAATCGAATAGTTGTCTCCGGCAACGAACGGCCGGTCAGCCAAGTGCGCGTCCAAGACCTTTAGAAAGTCCATGGCCCGGCCCTCATTGACCTCGCCCCACTGGGCGATCTGAGGGTCTTCCAGAACAATCGCGCGGGGATTGGTGTGGCGGAATTTGTTACCGACCGTCCACAACAGGTCGCTTTCCATGCGCCTTTGCCACATCTCGACCGTCGCCCTCCCGAGTGCCCCCTCGCCCATCAATGCCGGCTTTGGCTGTTGCTCTTCGAAATAGCGGCAGATGGCGACCGTCTCGGCGATTGCCGTGCCGTCATCGAGCACCAAAACAGGCACGCGCTGCATCGGATTGATCGCGGTGAAGGCATCTGAGCGCTGCTCGCCGGTCATGATGCTGATTTCCTCGTATTCGATCTCGATGCCTTTTTCGGCAAGAAAAATCCGCACCCGCCGAGGATTGGGCGCCTGACGCGTCTCGATGATTTTCATAAAATTACTCCGGCAAACCGTGGTCTTCACAATTTAGTCGTAGAACAGCGCCCAGCCCCGCGCAAGACAGCCATTGGGGGCGCCGTGATCAGAACATGCGGTTGTCCGCCCGCCAGTCGCTGGGCTGTTCGAAGTCGCCTGCCCAGATGCCGCGCTTGGCCACCCGGGCTTGTCGTTCGGCGCCGTGATAGCCGCCGAAAGATACCGCCCAGCCCTGTTCCACGAGCCAGCGGTTTATGTCGATTTCGCCCAATTTGCAGCGGGCCAGAAGCCGGCCGTGCTGGTCCTCGCCATCGCCCTGGCAGCGAACCGTACCACCCCGCACCAAGCGTGCCAGGCGGCGGCTCGATTCCCGTCCGCAAGACCAGTCGCGGCCGCCCTTGCTGCACGTCTGCTCGGCCTCTGGCGCGTCGATACCTTGCAAACGAATCTCGACGCCTTCGACCGATATGCTATCGCCGTCAATCACACGTGCCCGCCCCTCTGGCGTCAGGCTCTCGCTGGCTGGCAACAGCAACACCACTCCAAGCAGCGCCAGAACCACCAGCCCGAACAGCACGATGTCGGTGATGCGCGAACGGCGTGCGGCCTCGAAGAGACCTGTCATAGGCTTACCCCTCAACGGTGCTATGTTTATAGACCCGGCCGCGGCCCCTGGCCCAGCCTCATGACATGTGACATCTCACCTGCCGCCTGCTATCGGAATGCCGCAATGTTTTATCGCACAGTGATCGCCGCCCTTTTCGTGCTTTGTGCATGGGCCGGTCCGCTCCAAGCCGCTGCCCCGGACTGCGAGCTCGATCGTCCGATCCGCATGGCCGGCCTCGACTGGGACAGCAATCGCTTTCACGTCGCCGTCGCCAGCTTCATTCTCAAACACGGTTTCGGCTGCGAGAGCGAAGCGCTGCCCGGTTCCACGATCCCCCTGCTGACCGGGCTGGCCCGCGGCGATCTCGATATCGTCATGGAGGTCTGGAAGGGCCAGCTCACCGAAGTTTGGGACAAGGCCGAGCGCGCCGGCAAGGTCAAGCTGTTGGGCGTCAATTTTCCCGACGCCATCCAGGGCTGGTTTGTGCCGCGTTACCTGGTGGAGGGCGAAGACGCGCCGGCTAAGGGCCTGGTCAGCGTCGCCGACCTACCGCGCTACAAGGCGCTGTTCCGCGATCCCGAAGAACCCAGCAAGGGCCGCTTCTATAATTGTAAACTCGGCTGGGACTGCGAGACCATCAACACGAAGAAACTCGAGGTCTATGGCCTGACGCCACACATCAGCAATTTCAGACCCGGCAGCGACGCCGCGCTGGCCGCCGCCATCTCGGCCGCCCACGAGCGCAAAAAGCCGGTTCTCTACTACCATTGGGGACCGAGCTGGATCATGACCAAATACGATAGCGTGATGCTCAAAGAGCCTGATCACGATCCCGAGGTCTGGAAAGCACTGAAAGCGAACGATCGGCCCCAAACCGCCTGCGCCTATCCGCTGGTGACCGTCTATACTGGCGCCAATTCCGCCTTCGCCGACAAGGCGCCGGAAATTGCAAAATTCCTCACCGCCTACCGCACCTCCAACGACATGGTGGGCAAGGCGCTTCTTTACATGCAGAACAACAAGAGCGCGGACGTCGAGGGGGCGGCGGCCGATTTTCTGCGGCGGCGGGCCGACGTCTGGACGGCCTGGCTCCCGCCAGAACACGCCGAGCGCGTGCACCAAGCCCTTGAACGCCAGGCCCGCAAGGCAAAGCTCTAACTCCGCGCCGGGGAGAAAGCGCAAGCGCCGATGTTTCCTGAAAAATACCGCATACCGCTCGGCGACTGGATCAATCGGGCCATCGAGTGGCTCGTCGCAACCCACGGCGCCCGTTTTGAAGCCTTCGCGGAAGGCTTGCTTTTCATTCTGCTGGCCATCGAGCAATCCTTGCGCGGGCTCCCCTGGTGGGTCGTGGTCGGCGCCGTTGGTTTGCTCGCGCTCGCCGCCACCCGAAAGCCGCTGAAGTCGGTCCTGCTGATGTCCGCCATGTTGGTCATCGGCCTCTTCGGCCTGTGGGATCTGGCAATGCAGACCCTCGCTATCATGCTGGTCTCTATCGGCATATGCATCGCCATCGGGGTGCCGGCGGGAATCTTGATGTCGTTCTCCAAGCGCGCTCGAACGCTCATTCTGCCGCTGCTCGATGTGATGCAAACCATGCCGAGTTTCGTCTATCTGATCCCGGCTCTCATGCTGTTTGGGCTTGGAAAAGTTCCTGCAATCCTGGCGACGGTCATTTACGCCGCGCCGCCGCTCATCCGGCTCACCGATCTTGGCATTCGCCTGGTCGATAAGGACATCGTCGAAGCGGCCGATGCCTTCGGCGCCAGCCGTTGGCAGAAGCTCACCGGCGTTCAGCTGCCCCTGGCGCTTCCCACCATTATGCAAGGCGTCAACCAGACGACCATGATGGCGCTCGCCATGGTGGTGATCGCCTCGATGATCGGCGCGCGTGGCCTGGGCCAAGAGGTTCTGCTCGGTATCCAGCGGCTCGATTTTGGACGCGGCGCCGAGGCGGGCATTGCCATCGTGGCGCTGGCCATCGTGTTTGACCGCATCACCCAGGCCGTGGCCTCAAGCGACCGCTACGGGCGCCGGCCGGCGGGTTGACGTGGCGAAAATCTCCTTCCGCGAAGTCTCCAAGATCTATGGCGCGCAAGCCGCACGCGCGCTCGCCATGCGCGAGGCCGGTCGCTCCAAGGATGAGATCAGGGCCGAAACGGGCGCCACCCTGGCGCTCGATCGCGTCTCGCTCGATGTCGCCAAGGGCCGCTGCCAAGTGGTCATGGGCCTGTCGGGTTCGGGCAAGTCGACGCTGGTGCGCCTGGTGAACCGGTTGATCTCGCCAACCAGCGGCGACGTCATCGTCGACGGCGAGCCGCTTGGCGTCCTAACACAGCGCGCTCTGCGCGATTTTCGCCGCCACAAAGTGTCGATGGTCTTTCAAGATTTCGCCCTGTTTCCCCACCGCTCGGTCCTCGACAACGTGGCCTATGGTTTGAGCGTGCGCGGGCTTGATCGGGAGACGCGCCACGCCAGCGCGCGGCGCTGGATCGAAACGGTGGGCCTGAGCGGCTATGACGCGGCGCTTCCCGACGAGCTCTCGGGCGGCATGAAACAGCGCGTCGGCTTGGCGCGCGCGCTCGCCACCGATCCCGAAATCTTGCTGATGGACGAGCCCTTCAGCGCCCTGGACCCGCTAATCCGCCGCGATATGCAGGACGAGTTGCTCGCTCTGCAAAAAACCCTGAAAAAGACAATTCTGTTCATCACGCATGATTTGAACGAAGCGCTTCGTCTGGGCGAGCGCATCGCCATCATGAAGGACGGCGCCATCATCCAACAAGGCACGCCCTCGGGCATCGTCTCCAAACCTGCCGATGCCTATGTGCGCGCGTTTTTGCGTACCCTGCCCGAACGCCCAAAACCGGCCAAAAAAGCGGCCTCGCGCGCCAAAAACAGCAGACAAAGTAAACGCCAAGTTAAGTAATTGGCCCGAGACTGGAGCGGTCGGAATCCCGATCCGTTCCAGCCCTCTGGCAGACCCGGCCGGCGCGGATCACATTTGGTGGCGTTAGAGCAGTCGGTCGCGTTGAAGTATGAGCAGCCAAGCAGACACCAATGATGCCGCCTCGTCGCGGTTGCGCCGCCAGAGCGCCGACCGAATCCAAGAGGTACGCGAGCGCCTGACCTACGGCCGCACCTCACGCCCCGAATTCGATTACGAGCTGTTGTTGATGTTCGTCAAGAACGAGCTCAATGCGTCCCTTACCGTACCGCTGTTCGCCGTCATCGTGGCGCTCGCCTCGATGTTCTGGGCGCCTTCCAACGAGCTCATTTTCTGGCTGGCCACGGTGCTGATGTCCAAAGGCATCCTGCTCAGTCTGTGCCGCCAATTCCAGAAAAGGGCGGAAGCCGACGTCAACGTGAAGACCTGGCAGGCCAAATTGACCGCCGGCGAATTCCTCTATGGCGTGACCTGGGCCGGCATCGCTTTCATCGACATCGACAGCCCCTACCCCTCGGCCCATATCTTCGTCTTTGCGGCCATAACGGTTGTCATCTCGATCCGCATGATGTTCGCCTCGACCGCGATGCCGATTATCTATGCCGGTACCCTGCCCATGACGGCGGCCCTGGTGTTGCGTTTCCTGTTGCTCGACAACGCTTTTTACTGGGCCATGGCCGCGCTGGCGGTGGGTTTGCACATTTATTTCATCTCGCTGATGCGCGGCCTCAATTCCAACGTGCTGGCGATGCTCGAGTTTCGGGCCGAGAAGGACGCGCTAATCGCCGAGCTGGCCGAGGCCAAATCCATCTCGGACGAAGCCCGTCACCGAGCAGAAGCCGCCAATGTCGCCAAGTCGCGTTTTCTCGCCACGATGAGCCATGAACTGCGCACGCCGCTCAACGCTATACTCGGATTTTCGGAGGTCATGAAAGAGGAGATCATGGGCCCCCACAAGGTCTCCACCTACAAGGAATACGCCAGCAACATTCACGAAAGCGGCGAGCATCTTCTGAACCTGATCAACGAAATTCTCGACCTCTCACGCATCGAAGCCGGCCGCTATGAGCTGCACGAAGAGCCGATCCTGCTGAGCGACGTGGCGCAAGACTGCCATCGCCTGCTCAATCTGCGCTCTCAGAATAAAGGTCTGAAAATTATAGAGAATTTTGAAGGCAGCTTGTCCCATTTATGGGCCGACGAGCGCGCCCTGCGCCAGATTTGTATCAATCTGCTTTCCAACGCGATCAAATTCACGCCAAGCGGCGGCGAGATCACGCTGTCGATCGGCATGAACCCTGAAGGCGGCCAATACCTGAGCGTGCGCGATACGGGGCCGGGAATTCCCGAAGACGAAATCCCGAAAGTCTTGAGCACCTTCGGCCAAGGCTCGCTGGCCCACCAAACCGCCGAGGGCGGAACCGGGCTCGGCCTGCCGATCGTCAAGAGCCTGATGCAGCTCCATGGCGGCACTTTCGAGCTCAAGAGCAAGCTGCGCCACGGCACCGAAGCAACCGCTGTTTTCCCGCGTCAAAGGGTGATGAAGGCGTTGCCGCGCTTGTCCGAACCTGGCGATTCGGAAGCCAGCGAGCGTCCCTTGAGCATTTGGAAGCATCGCAGCCGGCGCGAGGCTTGAGCGGCAACAATTGTTTCGCTGCCGTCACATCCCCATCTTAATTTGGTCCCTTACTTAACGAGTAACCACCAC
This sequence comes from Hyphomicrobiales bacterium, assembly GCA_021775595.1. Taxonomy (GTDB): domain Bacteria; phylum Pseudomonadota; class Alphaproteobacteria; order Rhizobiales; family Methyloligellaceae; genus JAJFHN01. The sequence continues at coordinate 59,345 of JAJFHN010000014.1, read as the reverse complement.
CGGAGGCCTCGTCATGGGTGCCTGGCTGGCCCTATCACTCTTGATTGTCGCTGGATTGATTCTTGTGCTGCAGCACGATGCGGGCACCATTGCGGGTCTCCAGACCGACAACTTCGCCGCCGTCGCGGCGATGGCGGCTCTGTTGATCTATTTGAGCGGCTCGTTGTTTGCCGGTTACCGCGGGCGGGGCGCCCGCGCCTTTCGCGACGCCGTCACCTGGGCCGGTATGGGCCTGCTTCTGATATCGCTTTATTCCCTGCGCGATGAGTTCGAACCGCTCGTTGCCCGCATCACTGGCGAACTTGTGCCTGGCGCGCCAATTGCCGTCCAAACCGAACCTGGAACGGCGCCCTCGGTGCGCATCCGCCGCCATGGCGACGGTCAATTCGTCGCCCGCACCCTCGTGAACGGCGCCGCCATCACCATGATGGTAGATACCGGCGCCGCCTCCGTTGTGCTCAATTCGAGCGATGCCCAGCGCATGGGCATCGACACCAGCCGATTGAGCTATTCCGTACCGGTTCTGACCGCCAACGGCACCAGCCGGGCAGCGCGCATCCGCTTGAACATGATTTCGATCGGGCCGCTCGCGGTCTCCAACGTCGATGCGCTGGTCGCGCCACCCGGCTCGCTGCACCAAAGTCTGCTCGGTATGAGTTTTTTAAGCCGTTTGCGTTCTTATGAGTTTTCCGGCGATTTCCTGACCCTGCGCGGCTGACCCCCAAATCCTTCCAATGGGCCGCTCAGGTCGCTCATTCAGGGATTTTATCTAATGGGAACTGGTCTTCATCACGTCTTACGCGAGGCGATCACTTGGTCGCTCGCCGCCTGTGCCATCGGCATCGGCCTCTATTACGTCAACAATCTCGACATGACGCTCGAGGAAGCTGCCGCCAAGACGCGCGGCGTTATCGAACATGCCGCGGTCGTGCATGACAGCAACAGCTCAAATGGCTACGAGCGCAGCGTACGCGTGCGGGCCGACCGCCGCGGTCATTTTGCCGTCAAGGCGTATGTCGATGGCCGTCCGGTCGATTTCATGGCTGATACGGGCGCGACGGTTGTCGCGCTGAGTTATGAGGAGGCCGGCAGGTTGGGACTGACTGGCGGCCTGCAATTCACGGCCGTGACCAAAACGGCCAACGGCACCGCCCGCGTGGCGCCGGTCATGATCAACCGCATCGAAGTCGATGACATCATCGTACGCAATGTGCGCGCCATGGTGGCCGAGCCCGGTAAACTGAACGTCAACCTGCTTGGCATGAGTTTCATTTCCAAGCTCTCGCGTTTTGAGATGCAGGGCAACGAACTGATCCTCGTTCAGTGAACGATCAAACGCCTGTTGACGCGGGCCAATGCGCGCCCGATGGTTCGCCCGCGCCCAAAACAGCAGCGGATGCGAACCCAGCGGCCATGCTTCAGAAACCTCGCAGCGACCTGACCCCGGATTCGCCGGAGTTCGAGCACCATCCCTTTATCAAGACGACGGGCTTCCGCGAATATGACGCCCGCTGGCGCTATCCTGAAGAAATCAACCTGAAAGGCATCGAGGCGATCGGCTTAGGCTTGGCCGAACTGTTCCACGCGCGCAACGTGCCGCCTCGCCTTGTCGTAGGCCACGACTACCGCTCCTATTCGGTCGATATCAAAGAGGCGCTCATCTCCGGTTTGGTCGCTGGCGGCGCTCAGGTTCACGACATCGGTCTGGCGCTCTCGCCCACCGCCTATTACGCCCAGTTCGCCCTTGAGGTCGAAGGCGTCGCTATGGTGACGGCAAGCCACAACGACAATGGCTGGACGGGCATCAAAATGGGTCTCGAGCGCCCGCTCACATTCGGACCCGACGACATGGACGAGCTCAAAAGTCTTGTTCTTGGCGGCCGCTGCGCCACGCGCCCTGGCGGTGAACGGATCGAGGTCGCCGGCTTCGCCGAGCGCTACATCGCCGACCTCATCGACCGCCCGTTACTCTCCCGACCGCTGAAAGCGGTCGTGGCCTGCGGCAACGGCACGGCTGGCGCGTTCGCGCCGCAGGTGATCTCGGCGGTGGGATGCGACGTGGTGCCGCTCCATTGCGAGCTTGATCACAATTTCCCCCATTACAATCCCAATCCAGAAGACATGGCCATGCTGGCCGATTTGCGCCAAGCGGTACTCGCCTCCGGCGCGGATCTCGGACTGGCATTCGATGGCGACGGCGACCGCTGCGGCATCGTCGACAATACCGGCCATGAGATTTTCGCCGACAAGGTCGGCGTGATGCTGGCCCGCGACATCTCAAGCCAGCATGCCGAGGCCCACTTCGTCGCCGACGTCAAATCGACTGGCCTTTTCATGACCGACCCGGTCCTCAAGGCCAACGGAGCGACCTGCACCTATTGGAAGACGGGCCACTCCTACATCAAGCGTTACAGCCATGAGACAGGCGCCCTTGTGGGCTTTGAGAAGTCTGGGCATTTCTTTTTCAATCCACCCCTGGGCCGTGGTTATGACGACGGCTTGGTCTCCGCTCTTGCCGTCCTCGATATGCTCGACCGCAACCCGGACAAAACGCTCGAAGATCTCAAAAAGGCCCTGCCGCAGACCTGGCAATCGCCGACGATGTCTCCAGCGTGCGGCGACGAGGTGAAATATGACGTGGTGGCGGGCGCTATCGACCATTTCAGCGCAATTGCAGCCGAAGGCGGCTCGCTTGCCGGTCAGGCGATCCGCGAGCTGATCACCGTAAACGGCATCCGCATCGTCTTAGAGGACGGCACTTGGGGTCTGGTGCGCGCCTCATCCAATAAGCCTGAATTGGTGGTGGTTGTCGAAAGTCCGACATCGGAAGCCAACATGCGGGCGATCTTCGAAGAGATCGATTCCCACCTCTCGGACTACCCCGAGGTCGGCGAATATAACCAGAAAATTTGACGCCCTATTCGGCGGCGGCGATCTGTGGTGCGTCCGCACTCATCGCTTCGAACGCGCGCGCCAACGGCTCGATATCGCTCGGGCCGCACGCGCCTTGGCTGAGCAGCCGCCGATAGGCCCGAGCGCCTGGTTGTCCCTTGAACAAACCCAATATGTGCCGCGTCAAATGATGCAGCGGTTCGCCCTTGGCGAGCTCGCTCTCGGCATAGACCAAGAAGTTCTGCAAAATCTGAGCGCGGCTTGGTCCCGGCCGCCCATCGCCAAAGATCTGCTCATCGACGCCCGCCAACAGGTAGGAATCGTGATAGGCCGCACGCCCCAGCATGACGCCATCGACATGATTCAAATGGTCTTTGCATTGTTCGAGCGTTTCGATTCCGCCATTGATGATGATCTCGAGCTCGGGGTGGCTCTCCTTCAAGCGGTATACGCGCTCATAATCGAGCGGCGGCACGTCGCGATTGGCCTTCGGGCTCAACCCCTTGAGCCACGCTTTGCGGGCGTGCACGACGAATGTGCCGCAGCCGGCTGCCGCGACGACGTCGATGAACCGGTTCAGGTCTTGCTCGACATCCTGCTCGTCAATCCCAATGCGGCATTTGACCGTGACGGGAACGCCAACCGCGTCGATCATCGCGGCGATGCTCGCGCCAACGCGCTCGGGCTCTGCCATCAAACAGGCGCCGAACCGTCCAGAGCGCACCCTGTCGGATGGGCAGCCCACATTGAGATTGATCTCATCATAGCCCGCCGCCTCACCAAGACGGGCGGCCTGTGCCAAAGCCTCCGGCTCCGAACCGCCCAGCTGCAAGGCAACCGGATGTTCGGCCCGGTCGAATGCCAGCAAACGTTCGGCATCGCCAAAAATCAGCGCATTCGCCGTGATCATTTCCGTATAGAGCAAGGCGCGCGCGGATATCAGCCGCAAAAATCTGCGGCAATGCCTGTCGGTCCACTCCATCATCGGCGCTACGGCAAATCGCCGCTCGATGCCGGCGCCATGATGTTCGACCCGTGCTTTATTCGCTTGGCTCATACCTAACCCAAATACCGCGTCCGATCCTCAGAGACCAGACTTCGTTGTCCTGTTGGTTGGACTTATCGCCGCGCGCTGCGCAATAAAAAGAAGTATTAACCATCATTATCTTGGATTACTTCGTAGGACTCTTCGTAATACACTAAAATAATACTGAATTTATGGGGCTTCACACTTAGGATTAGTTAGAATTGAAGCTATTGACTTAAAGAATTCATAAGTGTTTTTCGCTAATATCGCCGATGCATTAGGACACATTCTTGTTTCGGGGGTAAAGAACGGGCTATGGCGAAGGCCAAGTACCACAAGTCACAGCGCGTATTCGTAAAGCCCGTGGGAACATGGGCCCATATCGAGCAAATCGTTCCCAAATGGGTCCGTGGCTGCGAAGAGCCCATCAAGGTCATGTACGACTGCGGCATGGGCCGCGAATTCGCGCAAGAGGAACTCGAAGAAGAGACCACCGCGCTCCAGCAAACCACTGCCGTCAATGGCATGGGCACGGAATGGCATTTGTTGCGCGGCCAGAACCGTTGGAAATCGGCCGAGCAGTGCGGTCATCATCCATACCCCGGCACCCATCCTGTCATCGCCACGACCGAGCGTGACTGGGGCGGCTGGCGCGTTCCAGGTGCTGAATACGACCTCGACCCCCATCGCATCGAACAGCAGGCCCAATTGCTTGTTCGCGCGCCCGTGCTGTTTGCCCTGCTCTCCAAATTCGTCGAGCAAGCCAAGACTGATCCGGAAAATTTCTCCAGCGCGCTGCTGGACCTGGCCCAGCTCTCAGGGCGCGTAATCGAGCAGATCGATCAAACGGCGCGGTCTGAGACGCCAGAAGAGGCGGAGGCAGTACAGTCCGCCGACGAGCCCCGCCAGGCGAGCCAGCCAAGTCAAGTCCAGGCCGCTTTTCAGGCCCCGGAACCGGCGCCGGCACGAGCCTAGCGGCCCTTCCAAATCAATTGCCGCCGGCGGCCCATCTGATGCATCAGCGGGCTGAGGCTCCTGCGTATTGATCGCAAGGCAAGTTTGAGCTTACGCTCCAAGTCTTGGCTTTGCGCGCGTCAGAGACTAAACAGCGGGATCCCAGCAACAGATCCCCTCGTATGAGTCACGCCAAGCCGGAACCCATCTTTCTCGCCGATTACCGCCCGCCCGACTTTCTGGTCGAGCGCGTCGAGCTCGATGTTGCGCTGGCGCCGAGCAAAACCCGCGTCGCCTCCCGCCTGTCGCTCCGCCCCAACCCCGACGCTGCAGGCGGCAAACCATTGCTGCTAGATGGCGTCGGTCTCGCATTGGAATCCATCGCGCTCGACGGCCGCATGCTGGAGCCAGCGGACTTCGAGACAACCGAAAGCGGCCTTAAGCTTGCGGGCCCGTTCGATGGCGCATTTCTGCTCGAGATCGTCAGCCACTGCGATCCCGAAGCCAACAAAGCGCTCTCGGGCCTCTATCGCTCGCGCGGCATCTATTGCACGCAGTGCGAACCTGAGGGCTTCCGGCGCATCACCTATTTTCCCGACCGCCCCGACGTCTTGTCGGTCTACACGGTGCGCGTGGAGGCAGAGCAGGCCGAGGTGCCCGTTCTTCTCGCCAACGGCAATCCGGGCGAGAGCGGCTTGATCGCCGGCACGACGCGTCACTTTGCTCGCTGGCACGACCCTCACCCCAAACCGAGTTATCTCTTCGCGCTCGTTGGCGGCGACCTGGCGCTCGTCGCCGACCGTTTCACAACGCGCTCGGGACGCTCGGTCGAATTGCGCATTTATGTGGAGCCCGGCAAGGAGGATCGCTGCGCCTGGGCAATGGAATCGCTCAAGCGTTGCATGGCCTGGGATGAAGAGCGCTACGGCCTCGAATACGACCTCGACGTCTTCATGATCGTCGCCGTAAGCGACTTCAATATGGGCGCGATGGAGAACAAGGGCCTGAATGTCTTCAACGACAAGCTGATCCTGGCCCGACCCGATACGGCGACCGACGCCGACTATGCGGCAATCGAAGCCGTAATCGCGCACGAGTATTTCCACAATTGGACCGGCAACCGCGTGACCTGCCGCGATTGGTTTCAGCTCTGCCTGAAGGAAGGTTTGACGGTTTTTCGCGATCAGGAATTCACATCCGACGTGCGCGCAGCCAGCGTCAAACGCATCTCCGATGCGCGTGCTCTAAGAGCCCACCAATTCAGCGAAGACGCCGGACCTCTCGCCCATCCCGTGCGGCCGTCTTCCTATATTGAAATCAACAATTTCTATACCGCGACCGTATACGAGAAAGGCGCCGAGCTCTGCCGCATGTTGCAGACACGCTTCGGCCGCAACGGCTTTCGCAAGGGCCTCGATCTCTATTTCGCCCGCCACGATGGCGAAGCGGCAACGGTCGAAGATTTCATCACCGCCATGGGTGAGGCCAACGCGCTCGACTTGACGCCGTTTATGGCTTGGTACGGCCAAGCCGGCACACCGGAGCTCGCCTGGTCGATGACCTATGACGCAGGCGCCAAAACGGTCGCGCTCGAGCTTGAACAGAGCACACCCGCAACCCCTGGCCAGAGTGTTAAGGCGCCGCTGCCCATGCCCGTCAGAATCGGCTTGCTCGGCCCAAACGGCGACGATCTGCCGTTGATCGACGGCTCCGGCACGCCCCTGGCCAGCGACCAAATAGAGCTCACCGCTGACAAACAGACATTTTCTTTCAGCTCGGTTCCATCCGCGCCCGTCCTCTCGCTGCTGCGTGGCTTTTCTGCGCCGGTCAAAATTGTCACGCCCCGCGATGAACGCGAGCTGGCGTTTCTGATGGCCAATGACAGCGATCCGTTCAACCGCTGGCAGGCCGGCCAAGCCTATGCCAGCGCCGTCATGATCGACATGGTGGCCGCGATCCGCGCCGGCGCCGAACCGCGCGCTGGCGCGGCCTTTGCCGAAGCGCTCGCCGCGACCTTGAGCGATGATGCGCTTGAGGCAGCCTATCGCGCCGAGTTTCTGCAACTACCCAGCGAAACCGATATCGCGCGCGAAATAGGCCAAGACGTCGACCCAGACGCAATCCACCAGGCCCGCCAACGCCTGCGCCAGCGGGTCGGCGCCGATCTCTATCAACACCTTGAAGCGCTTTATGTGGAGATGGCCGGCAGCGAGGCCTACTCGCCAGATGCTGCGAGCGCGGGCGGACGCTCTCTGCGCAACGCCGCCCTTTCCCTGTTGTGCGCCAGCGCCCGGCCCGGCGAAATCACGCGCGCCAAACAGCACTATGACGCAGCCGCCAATATGACCGACAAGATCGCCGCCCTATCGATCTTGACCCACAGCGAAGACGCCGCCCGGCAAGCAGCCTTCGACGACTTTTATCGAACATGGAAGGACGATCATCTGGTCGTCGACAAATGGTACGCGTTGCAAGCACTCTCCACCCTGCCCGGCACCCTCGATCACGTCCGAAGCCTCGTCAAACACGCCCAATTTTCATACAAGACGCCCAACAAGGTGCGCGCCCTGATCGGCACTTTCGCGGCCGCCAACCCAACCGGCTTCAACCGCCCCGACGGGACGGGCTATGCCTTCATCGCCGACGCTGTGCTCGAATTGGACCGCTTCAATCCCCAAATGGCGGCTCGTTTGGCGGGCGCTTTCAAGACCTGGCGCCAGCTCGAATCGCGCCGCCGCGCACTGGTCGAGAGTGAGCTTGGGCGCATCTCAGGCAGCCCCGATCTGTCGCGCGATTGCTTCGAGATAGTCAGCAAGACATTGGCCTAAGCGGCGGAAATCCAACAGATTCTCGATTATCCACACACAGGTTCTCCACATGTTCTCTCTGGACAAAAGGCCGCCCAATCGAATCAAATGACCAAGTGATTCGCTGATGCGGCGATGCGGCAGTTTTTCCTGGATGCCTTCAGGAAAAACACACAGAGGGGGCCAGCAATGGCGCGGACGTCATCCGTCCGCGGGGGCGTGGATTCGTTCCCCGCAGGTGGAGTACGAGGGACTCCTCGTGCGAATCTTGGCGCACGGCTTTTGCCGTCGGAAACGGCGCTGCGCCGCACCGTCCTCGTTCTGATATCGGTCTTTTTCGCGCTCACCGTCGCCGGCACCGCCAGCCACATCCTCTATGGCAAGACCGTCGCGCTTGCCAAAGCGCGCGACGATCTGGGCCTGATCGCCGATTCGGTGGCCGCCCGCTATCAGCTTTCTGGCGCTAGCGCGGGCGATGATTGGCAAAACACGCTTGCCGCAAACCTGCCGCCGCGCGCCACCCTTGAGGGCCGCATCGTCCTGATTGCCGATACGGAAGGGCGCATACGGGCCACGGCCCCCTATGACCTCTCGCGCGTCGATCGCCCGATGGAGGAGGTCATCGGATCGGAGCAACCGCTGATGGCCTTCGCCGCTGAGGCCGGCGTGTTGCCGGTCGTTCTGCGCAACGGGCACGAGGCCATTGTCACCGTTCGCAACATCGAAGGCTCGGCCATGCAGCTCGCCATGTTCCAACCCCAAGCCCGCGCGCTTGAAGGCTGGTGGCGCGAGGCCGTGTTCGACATCACGATCTTCGCGACCACGGGTCTTTTGCTGATACTGATCATCGCCGCCTTCCTGTCGCGCCCAGCAAGTGCCGCCGCGCCCGGTCTGGCCGCGTCGATGGGTCCCTTCGACCAGGTCTTGGGCGCAACCGGATGCGGTCTATGGGATTGGAACATTGCGCGCGGCAATATGCGCTGGTCCCAATCGATGTTCACGCTTCTCGGGCTCGAGCCAAGCGACGACCCCATCGCCTTTCACGACATCGCCAAAGCTGTTCAAGGTGACACCGATCTTTATGCCATCGCTCAACGCGCCATGGCCGACGACGCCGACGCGCTAGACGAGAATTTCCGCATCCGCAACGCCGCCGGTGATTGGGTCGACGTGCGTCTGGCCGGCCGCCTGATCCGCGACGAGGCCAGCGGGGAACCTCATCTCATTGCCGCGGTCAGCCAAAAAGATAAAACCGGGACAGCCGGTGATTGGAGCGCGGCGGCCGACGCCCGTCTGCGCGATGCGATTGAATCCATTTCCGAGGCTTTCGTGCTGTGGGACAGCGACAACAGGCTGGTGCTGTGTAACTCAAAATATCAACAGTTCCACAATCTGCCCGATTCAAGCGTCATCCCCGGCACGCCTTATGAGCAAGTGCTCTCTGCCGCCAGCGAGCCCCCGGTGCTCAAGCGCGTTGATGTATCGGGCGATGGCGACTCCCATGCCCGGACCTATGAGGCTCAGCTGGAGGACAATCGTTGGCTCCATGTCGATGAGCGCCGAACCAAGGACGGCGGCTATGTCTGCGTCAGCGTGGACATCACCGGCCTCAAACAGAACGAACAGAAACTGTTCGAGCACGATCAGGAGCTGCAGACGACCGTGTCGGATTTGCGCAATTCCAGGCAGGAGCTCGAACTGCAGAAACAGCAACTCGTCGATCTGACCGAGAAATACGCGCTGGAGAAAAATCGCGCCGAGGCCGCCAATCGCAGCAAGTCTCAGTTCTTGGCGAACTTCAGCCACGAGCTCCGCACACCGCTCAACGCCGTGCTGGGCTTTTCAGACGTCATGCAGCAAGCGTTGTTCGGCCCGCTCGGCAACGAAAAATACGAAGAGTACGCCCGCGATATCCATGAGAGCGGCACCTATCTGCTCGAAGTGATCAACGATATTTTGGACATGTCCAAGATCGAGGCGGGCCGCATTCAACTCGAAATCGAACAGCTCGACTTGGGCGAGATCATTGAGGACAGCCTGCGCGTGGTGGCCGAAAGCGCCAAGAAGCGGAAAGTGAAACTCAAGCGCACCGGCGCCGACAGCCTCAAGATCGAGGCCGACAGGCGGGCTTTGAAGCAAACCCTGCTCAATCTGCTTTCCAACGCCGTCAAATTCACGCCCGAGGGTGGCGAAGTCAGGATCAGGCTGGCGCGCGGCGCCAAAGGGCGGGTCAAAATTATCATCAAGGACACCGGCGTCGGCATCCCCGCGCGTGAACTCGATAAATTGGGCAAGCCCTTCGAGCAGATCGAAAATCAGTTCACCAAGAGCCACAAGGGCAGCGGTTTGGGGCTCTCAATCTCGCGGTCGCTGATCGAGATGCATGGCGGCTTGATCGAGATCACCTCCAAAGAGGGCCAAGGCACCGCGGTGACCTGCATCCTGCCCACCCAGCCGATTCTGACGGCAAGTGACGCGACCGCAGACGATTAGGGTTTAGGTTGGACCGGCTGGACCGGTTGAACTGTTGCGTCCTTGGCTTTGTCGGCGGGGGCGCCTTCCGATGCTTTGTCGGCACTCTGTTCGCGCTCGATGTCGCCGCGGCGCTCACCGCCCCGCTTGCCGCGCTTTCGGCCGAAGCGGCCATGACGCGCTAAGCCGTGCAGCAATTCGCGCCGCTCTTCCAGATCGAGCGTCTTGGCGAGCTCAATGGCCATTTCGGCCACGGCTGCGCTGATTTTCGTTTCGGCCGCGCGCAACCCACCCAATGCGCTCCGCAGGGCCGCCTCATCGAGTGGCTCGCGTCGCATCGCGCGCGCTGCTGCTCTGCGCGCCTGACGCACCTCACGCCGCAACGGTTTGATTTCCCCGCGGTGGCTTCGCAGCACTTGGCGTACGGTCTTGCGCCTCTCATCGGGCAGCGTGCGCATCAGATGGTGCACCGCGCCGGCGAATGCATGGTGGCGCGGTCCGCTCCAATACCCTGCCCACATGGCCCAAATCGAACCGCCTATGGCGCCCACAAAGAGCAGGTTCAGAGCCAGCGACGCGATCAGCGCAATCCGGCCCCAACGCCAGCGGCCCGGCGTCTTCTGCGTGTCAGTGCTCACAACATACTCTCCTTGCCGAACACGGTCTTACCGTCGGCTGCATACCGGGTGTTGGCTTCCTCGCCGCCATCCTCTGCCGCGCTGGCCTGTGTGTCGCCGTCAAGTGCGGACCGCGTCATGCCCTGCGTGCTGAGATAGAGTCCCAGCGCCAGTGCCGACGCCAACACGGCCGTTGCCCAAATCGAACCCACGGCAGCGCCGATAGAGAACAAGCCGAGCGTCGGCAAGGCAACGAGAGCAAACCGGGCCCAGCGCCAATGTCGCGGGGCCGTCACGGGCAATTTCTGCTTGATCTCGCTCACAGCATGCTCTCCTCGCCCAAGTTGCTCTCATCGTCTTCCTTGAACAGATCCTCCGCATCCTCCACACCGCTGTCGAGCGATGCCATCGTAAAGGCGTCGTCGAACACGGGCTGAGCGAGCCCGCTCGCGCCGAGATAAATACCGCACGCCAACGAGGCGGCCATCACCGCCGCCGAAGGCCACGCCGGACCGAAGCTCCAGCCCGATCCGAATAACCGGCGCAGCGGACTTTCCGGCGCCCGGACGATGATTGGCGCGCCCTGCGCCTCGGGTGAAGCGGCTGCCAGAATGCGCGCCTTGAGCTCGGCACTCGCCGCACCAGCTGGCGCATGGGCCATGACGGCGGCAAGCGCTCGTGCCTCGACAACGAGCTTGCCCGCCGCCTCTTCGCGTCCGACAAGCGCCTCAAGCCGATCGCGCTCTGCCGCCGGCCAGCGTTCGGCTTCAGGACCGAAGATCTCCAGCACCTCCGCAAGGCGATTTATGTCGTCTCTCGTCGTCATTGCTCTCCAGCCCCGTTAGTTTTGCGCGTCCGGCATGATGTTTTGCCAATGATGCGCGAGTTGCTTCTTCAGTGCTCGTCGCCCCCGCCCGAGCAGCGATTCGACCGCATCCGGGCTCGTATCCATGACCTCGGCCACATCGGCCATTGTCTCGCCCTCATAGTGAAACAGCGTGAGCGCGATGCGTTGGCGCTCGGGCAGCTTCTGCAGCGCGTCGTTCACGACGGCAGCCAGATCCTGATCCTCCAACTGACGCTGCTGGCTTGCCGGTTCCGCGATCTCGGGCGCCTCGGTGCCCGTTTCCTCGCGCCGGCGCCGCAATCGATCTATCGCCAGGTTCACCGCCACCCGGTAAAGCCAGGTCCGGACCCGGGCCTCGCCCGCCCGCCAGTCGGCGGCCTGTCGCCACAATCGAAGCAACGCCTCCTGCGCGACATCGTCCGCCTCGCTGTCGTTGCCCAGTACCCTGCGAGCCACGGCGACGACGCGCGGCAATTCTGTTTCGACGAGCTCGCCATAGGCATGCTGGTCGCCCCGCGCGACGGCCGCCATGAGCCGACCGTCACGCAACGCCTGGTGCTGATTGTGGCGGCCGGGCCGCGAGGCAAGCTCGCGATCCGGCGCCCGTGTTGCTGGCTCCACGCCATACATTCCCGTTACTGGGGTCTGCAGTCACTTCTTCGTTTTGTGCTTCATGGACTTCGGCAATTCGTCTTTTTCGAGCTTGCCGTTATCGTCCAAATCCATCCACCCGAACCGCTCCTTAGCGAACCGGTCGAATTCGTCCCGCGTGATCTTGCCGTCGCGGTCTTGATCGTATTTGCGAACGATCCGCGTCGACATGCGATCAACACGCTCTTGCACGACCGCCTGAACTTCTTCGTCGGTCACCACGCCATTCTTGTCCGTATCGAAACGTTCGAATTTTTCATCGCGGACGCTCAGCGTCTCTTCCAGAGTTATCGTGCCGTCCTTGTTGGCATCAGCGCGTTTCATCCAGCCCTTGCCATGGCCGCCATGACCGCCGCGCCATTTAACGTGCGTGGCGTTCGGTTGGCCTGCGCGGACGCCGTCGTCGGCGAACGCTATGACCGAGCTGCCGGCCGCTGCCATAAATCCGGCCATCGTTATCGCGGCCAGCATAGTTCCTCGATTCGTCATTGTTGTCGCTCCTTGCGTTTAGCCGCCGCGATGGGGGTCACAGTCGGGTGCGCGGCCATTCTGGGAGCTTGTACGCATCGAGCGGATCAAATCCGTCGCGCCAAATTCAACCTTTTAGGTTTTTGTGCATGATGTGAGCATCGACCAGGCCGAAACGCGCGTGGCGAAAGGCATCGGGCAAAGTTCCAATTATTTCAAAGTTGTGTTTCTGCCAAAGGCGGACAGCTTGTTCGTTTGTGGCAACGACAAAATTGTATTGCATCGCCAAAAATCCAAGACGCAATGCCTCTCGCTGGGAGTGTTCGCACATCTGTGATGCGACCCCTCCTCCTCTTGCGGCCTCCGAAACGATGTATCCGCAATTGCAAACATGACCGCCAAGACCGGGTTGGTTGGCCTTGATGTAATAGGTGCCCAACACAGCCCCATCCGAACCAACTGCGACATAGGTCGCCGCAGGAATTTCAATCCACGCTGTATGTGCCTCCGCCTCGCTGATCTCCGGCGCGTAGGGATATGTCTCGCCCGCCTTGAAAACGGGCTGCATGACCCGCCACACATTCGGCCAACGGACCTCTTCGAATTGAACAATCTCTGTCATGCGAAATGTTTGTCCAGAATCGATGTGACCGTCCGCTGGCACCCGATCGCTGCGGCTCAGTCGATCAACTTGTCAAACAGCTCTTTGACTGCCATTTGCGTCTCTTTCAGGTGCCGCTCCAGCGTACTGAAATCGGGCAATCCGGTCGCCCGGTCCAGCAAATCTTTCAATCCTTGGGGCGCCTCCTCGGGCTTGAAGGAGCCCTCAAGACAGAGGCGAAGCACCTGGGTCAGATTGTTGTAGAGCTTGGCGGCGGGTAGCAGGGTTTCGGCCTCGCCCGCCCCCAATACGCCGGCCTCACTCAGCTTGGCGAGGCAGGCGGCCGTGTTCTGTTCGATCACTTGGGGATGAACGCTCGCCGAAGTGATCTGCAGAAATTGCGTGATGAACTCGAGATCGACCAAGCCACCGCGCACCTGCTTGAGCGCCCAGGGGTCTTGCGTGCCCTTTTCCTTCTCGATCTTTGCGCGCATCTCGCGCACGTCGGCGGCAATCTTCGCCGTTTCGCGAGGACGCGCGATGACATCGCCGATTGCCCACTCTATGGCGCGTCTCAGGGGTTCGGGGCCGGCAATCACCCTTGCACGCGTCAGCGCCAAATGCTCCCAGGTCCAGGCCTCTTTTTGCTGATAGTCCGTAAAACTCTTCAAGCTCGTAGCAACCGGCCCGGCATTGCCCGAAGGACGCAAGCGCATGTCGACCTCATAGAGCGTCCCCTCGGCCGTGGGCGCAGCCAGCGCGCTGATCAAGCGTTGGGTCAGGCGGGCATAATATTGGCTGGCCGCAAGCGGTTTGGCGCCATCGGAGGAGGCTGCGTCCTCGTCGAAGTCATAGATCACGATGAGGTCGAGATCTGAGGCCGCGGTAATTTCGCGCCCGCCCAACTTACCCAAGGCGACGACCGCCGCGGCCCCTCCCTTGATGCGTCCGTGCGCGCTTTCAAGTTCGGCTTCAACGACATCTTTCAGCGCCTGGACCAGGGTTTCGGCCAGCCGCGCATAGGCGCCGCCGGCGTCATCGGCCGTGATCGTTCCCGAAAGCACGCGAACGCCAATTAGAAAGGCTTGTTCGCGCCCCAGGACACGCGCGCGGTCGAGTTTGCCTTGATAGTCGCCGGCTTCGCCCAACCCGTCGCGCACCAAGCTCTCGAGCTCCTCTTGCGTCGGCAGATCGCCGAAAAAGCCTGGATCGAGCACCGCGTCGAGCACGCGCGCGCGCCGGCTCAAGACGCTGGAGAGCCGGGGCGCCGTTCCCATGATATCGGCGATCAGCCGCAGCAGGCTTGGATTTGAACGCAGCAGCGAAAAGAGTTGAATGCCCGTCGGCAAGTCGGCCAGAAAGCGGTCAAAGGCGGAAAACGCCAGATCGGGCTGTGCGGTCTCGGCCAGCGCCTCCAGCAAATGGGGAAGAAATGCGTCGAGCTGTTCGCGCGCCGCCTCGCTGTGAGTTGCCGCATAACGCCCAAAGCGCCAACCCCGCACCGCTGCGCTCACGGCTTGGGGATTGCCGTATCCCAGGCGCTCGAGCACGGCAAGCGACTGGGGATCGTCCTCGTCGCCCTGGAAGCTGAGCGTGCTGACCTGTTGCGGCGGCTCGGGCAAATCCTCAAACAGCGCGTCGTAATGCTCTTGTACCGTATTGAACGTCTTGACCAACGCCTCGCCGAACTCTTGCGCGCCCGCAAAGCCCGTAAAGTGAGCGACCCGCGACAAGCCCTCCTCGTCCTTGGGCAAGTGATGCGTCTGCTCGTCGGCAATCATTTGAATGCGGTGCTCGACCTTGCGCAAGAAGCAATAGGCTTGGGTCAGCTGGTCTGCCGCATCATCTGAAATCCAGTCGTGCTGGGCCAGGCGCTTGAGCGTCTCAAGCGTTTGCCTCGTCCGCAAATCTACCTGCCGTCCGCCGGCAATCAGCTGCTGGCTCTGCACGAAAAATTCGATCTCGCGAATGCCGCCACGCCCGAGCTTGACGTCATGGCCGGCCACCGCGACTTCGCCATGACCCTTGAAGGCGTGCACGCGCCGCTTCATGGCGTGAATATCGGCGATCGCCGCGTAGTCGAGATATTTGCGCCAGACAAAGGGCGCCAGCTGTTCCAGAAAGCGTCCGCCCGCCTCGTAATCGCCGGCAACGATGCGTGCCTTGATCAGCGCCGCGCGCTCCCAATTCTGCCCGAAGCTCTCATAGTATGTGAGCCCGGCCTCGGTCGAAATCGCAATCTGTGTCGCACCTGGATCAGGCCGCAGGCGCAAATCCGTGCGGAAGACATAGTCGTCGCTTGTGCGCTCTTGCAGCATGCGAATGAGATCTCGCGTCAGGCGCACAAACAGCGGACCGGCCTCGACGTCTTTGCCGAACGACGGGCGCGATGGATCGTAAAAAACCATCAGATCCACATCGCTTGAATAATTGAGTTCGTTTGCGCCGAGCTTGCCCATGGCGAGCACGAAGTAACCGCTCTCTGCAGCGGGCTCGCCGGCAGCCACACCGACGATGTCGCCGGCGTCATGCGCGCGGCCGATGAGATAGGCCACAGAGAGCTCGATGGTCAGATCGGCTGCACCGCTCAAAGCCGCCGCTGCCTCCATCGTGGACCACACGCCGGCAACGTCAGCCAACGCCACAGTCAACGCCACACGCCGCTTATAGCTTCGCAACAGCGCCATCGCTTGGTCCATCGAGGGACCGTTCGACATTTCGGTTTTGGCTTTGATTCCAAGCTCTTGGATCACGTCGCGGGGATCGGATCGCAGCACGATCTGGAGTCCCTCGGGATCGCGCAATGCCGTACGCGTCAGGAATGGAGACGCACTGAATACGCTGCGCAGCAACGCACGGCATTCGTTGTCTGCCGCCAGCATCGCGACCAATTGCTCAAGCTCGCCGTTGGTCGCGATCAACGTCTCGAGGTCATCGAGAGCTTGATCGGCGCGCACCGCGTCATGGACCGGCGGCATCGTCACGATGCGTTCGATAAAACCAGTCAAGGCCCGCGCCCCTCGTTTTGCCCCACCGTTCCAATCACGTTTCGGCTGCGTCGGCTGCTCCCGAAGCGGGCAAGGTTATCACGACACGCAGGCCGGGCTTGTTGTTTGCGAGCTTGATGTCGCCACCATGCAACCGCGCCACCGCGGCCGCCAGCGACAGGCCGAGACCGCTGCCCGGCCGCGAGCGGCTTGTCTCCAAGCGGACAAAACGCTCCAGGACGCGCTTGCGATCACGCGTTTCGATTCCAGGGCCCCGGTCCGCCACCGCGATCTCGAATTGATCACCGCGTTTTTTCAGGTCAATCACGATCGGATCGGCCTGCGCCTTTCCCTGGCCCCGGCCATACTTGATGGCGTTGTCGATCAAATTGGAAAGCGCCTGACCGAGCAGTTGCCGGTCGCCGGAAATGTGCGCCTTCTGCAAAAGCCGCGTCTCGAGCTTCATGCCGCTTTCCTCGGCCAACGGCTCATAGAGCTCGACCGTGTCACTCACCAGTTCGGCCAGGTCGATTTGGCCGCGCGCCGCCTCCGTCGTTCCGGCTTCAAGGCGCGCTATGCTTAAAAGCGCGTTGAAGGTCTTGATCAAATCGTCTGCCTCTTCGATCGTGCGCTCCAGCACATCGCGGTAGTCCGCCGCGCCGCTCTTGGCGCGCAGTGCGTCCTCGACCCGGTTGCGCAGCCGATTGAGCGGCGTCTTGAGATCATGAGCGATGTTGTCGGACACCTCGCGCAGCCCCGTCATCAGCTGCTCGATGCGGTCGAGCATGGCGTTCAAGCTTTCCGAAAGCCTGTCCAGCTCGTCATCGGCGCCCGTTACGGAAATGCGCTCCGAAAGATCGCCAGCCATGATCGTCTGGCTGGTGGCGGTGACTTTGTCGATGCGCGCCAGCAAATTGCGGCTGACCAGCAGGCCGCCACCAAGACCGATGAGGCCCATCAATCCAAGCCCCCAAAGCACGGCCGAGAGTATGACCCGCTCGAAGGCGCGGCGCTCTTCGATATCGCGCCCGACAATCAGACGATAGCCGCCACGCAGACGGAACACGTTGGCGAGCGCCAGCCGGTTTTGCGACTCGGCCCCATTTCTGCGCTGATAGACAAATTCGATCTGGCCCACCGCATTCCACAGGCCCGGCGTGATCGACGTCAGATTGCCCGCGATATAGCGGCCATTGCGGTCGGTGACGAGATAGAGGCTCTCGCCCGGCGTTTGGCTGCGTTCGGCAACGGTTTTGGTGAGGCGCGCCATGCCGCCAGCACGGTATTGCTCGGCCAAGCCCTGGATTTCCGCCTGAATGACGCCGTCGAGTTGACGGGCGATCAGACCGCTCGTGTTCCAATAGATATAGGCGATGGCGACCGCAGCGGCGGTTGCGAAAAGCACAAGGTTCAGGACCGAGAGACGGAAGGTCGTGGTGCGGAAGAGTTTCGGCAGGAAACTCATATGAGAGTTTCCAATCTAGCCGCGATCGTCGCGGATTGCGTAACCCGCACCCCGCACGGTGTGCAGCAGCGGCGTGTCGAAATTTTTGTCGATTTTGCCGCGCAGCCTCGAAATATGCACATCGATCACATTGGTCTGGGGATCGAAATGATAGTCCCAGACGCGCTCTAGCAACATGGTGCGCGTCACCACCTGACCGGCATGCCGCATCAAATATTCCAACAAGCGAAATTCGCGCGGTTGCAGCGGAATGACCTGACCGGCACGGGTCACTTCGCGCTTCAGTCGGTCGAGCGACAAATCGCCCACCACATAGCGGGTTTGCGTGTCATCCGGATTTGTCCGGCGCGCCAGCGCTTCGATCCGCGCCAATAGCTCGCTGAACGCATAGGGTTTGGGAAGATAGTCGTCACCACCCGCCCGCAAACCTTTCACCCGGTCGTCAACATCGCCGAGCGCGCTAAGGATAAGGACGGGTGTGGTGACGTCTTGTTCGCGCAATCCGGAGATGACGCTCAGGCCATCGCGCTCGGGCAGCATGCGGTCGACGATCAGCGCGTCATAGGCGCCATCTCGCGCCATCGCAAAGCCCGTTTCGCCATCGCCGGCGTGGTCTGCCGTGTGGCCGGATTCACCGAGTGCCTTTTGCAGATAGGCCGCCGTTTCCGGCTCGTCTTCGATCACCAGGATGTGCATAGGCGTCGAGTCGATAGGAAATTGGCCATGGTCGCCACCGCTGTTTGCGAGACTATGCAGAGCGGTCAATATAATCGCAGGGCGGGGCGGCGCAATGGCGCCGCCCCATTGGGAGGAGGGTCATGCCTTATTCAGTGGAATCGCCACAAAGCGGTTCTGTTCGCCCGAACGCACCTGCAGCAACACAGCCTTGCGGCCTTTGTCCTTGGCCTTGCGAACACTGGTGATCACGTCCTGTGGTTTGGAAACAGGCGTTCCAGCGACAGCAACGATAACGTCGCCGGTCTTGAGACCTTTTTCCGCTGCCTTGCTGTTGGACTTGATGCTGGTAATCACCACGCCTTCCTTGCCAGCGCCCTCATACGAGGCCGCGGGAGCCAGGCTTAGGCCCAAGTCTTCGAGCTCTTCACCAACGGGCTTGCCCGATTGGATTGCTGCCAATTGCTTGGCGCCGGGGAAGCGACCGAGCGAGACAGTGTAATCCTTGGTGGTGCCGTCGCGCAGCACCGTGACTTTCACCTTGGCGTCGGGCGCCTTGCCGGCAATCGTCCGTGCCAGATCGCGGGAGTCCTCGATCTCCTCGCCGTCGATCTTCAGGATCACGTCGCCCACTGCAACGCCCGAGCCGCTTGCTGGCGCATTTTCGGAGAACGTCGTGATCATCGCGCCCTTGGGCTCATCCAGACCGACGCTCGCGGCGATGTCGTCGCTAACGTTCTGAATGGTGACGCCGAGCCAACCACGCGCGACAGAGCCGCTGGATTTGAGCTGGGCGATAACCTCTTCAGTCAATGTTGCCGGGATGGCAAACGCGATACCAACATTGCCGCCCGTGGGCGAGACAATAGCCGTGTTGACGCCGATCACTTCGCCCTGAAGGTTGAAGGTGGGTCCACCCGAGTTGCCGCGATTGACGGCCGCATCGATCTGCAGGAAGTCATAGGGGCTCGAGCCGATATCGCGGTTGTGAGCGGAAATGATTCCCGCCGTCACCGTACCGCCGAGGCCGAACGGATTGCCGACCGCGAGCACCCAGTCGCCGACGCGCGCAGGGCTCTGGGCGAATTTCACGAACGGAAAGGCGCTTTTGCCCTCGATCTTGATGAGCGCAATGTCGGTGCGGGGATCGGATCCCACCATTGTTGCCTTGTATTTGGTGCCATCGTCCAAGGTGACGTTGATCTCGCTCGCTTCATCGATCACGTGGTGGTTTGTGACCGCGTATCCGTCGCTCGAAATGATGAAGCCCGAGCCTTGAGCCAGCGACGGGCGCACGCTGCCGCCTCCGCCACCACGGGGCCCTTCAGGCGAGCCCTTGCGGAAGCGCTTGAAGAACTCGTTGAGCGGATGATCATCGGGCAGGTCGGGCATGCCGCGAAACTCGAAATTCTGGCCCATTTTCTGGCCGCCGCCGTTCCTGACATGAACGCTGACAACCGCCGGCCGCACCTTTGCTGCAAGTTCGGCAAAACTCAGCGGCGCGGCGCCATAAGGCGTCATGACCGTTTGGGCGGTCGTTTCGGCCAGTGCGGCAGGCGCCGGTCCTTCGGACGCCATATATGCGCCCGTCAGGCCTGCCGCCAGCAGACCCGCCAGCACCAATGCCGATGGCTTTACGAGGGCCCTGGCCCGCGAAGACGAGTGAGTTGGCTCGTTGGAATTCGTCATGAAGGTCGTCCTTTCATCATCGCGGGGCCGCTGCAGGCGCGGTTCACCCTATCTCTTCAGCCTATATAGGGTGTCAGACCTTACCTGGCCCTATCTTCGGCATTAAATTTTGGTAAGACTGACGCGTACGCCGTTCGCAACGCCGTTTCACCAATCCTTACAGTCAAAACAGGCCATTTTAGGCCGCCGCTCCGATCAAGCCGCCGCTTCGGGTGCCAAAGTGGTCACGACAACCGAGGATTGCTCTAGGGTTTTGTGCACCGGGCAGCGGTCGGCAATTTCTTTCAACCGCTCGCGCTGAGCCTCGTCCAAATCGCCTTCAATCGTAAGATGCCGCTCGAATCGGTCGATTCGGCCTTCGCGGCCTTCACCGCAATCGGCGCAATCTTTTGCGTGCACCTTGCCGTGGGTGACCCGAACCGATACCCGCTCCAACGGCAGCTTTTTGTGGTCGGCGTACATTCTCAGCGTCATGGTCGTGCAGCTGCCGAGCGCGACCGACAAGAAATCATAGGGAGATGGCCCGGTGTCGTCGCCGCCATAGCTGGCCGGCTCGTCGGCGATCAGGCGATGGTTGCCGGATACGACCTCCTGCTGGAACTTGCCGGCCCTCGTTTCAGCCACGGCGACTTCACCATCGGCTCCTGGGAAGGCCAGCACGTGCTCCTCCTGAGCGTCTGCGATGAAACGCGCCGCCCAGGCGCTCAGGATATCGGCCACATAGATCGCGTCCGAGCGTCGCGAGAGCAGATGATCGGCGTCGTCCAGTGAAATAAAGCTCTTTGGATGTTTGGCAGCCATGAAGATCGCCGACGCGTTCTCGATACCGACCACCGCATCGCGCGGGGCATGAAACACCAGCAGCGGCTTCTTCATGGCGGCAATTCGGGCTTGTACCGTTTGCGCCTTGAGATCGTCGATGAACTGTTTCTTGATCGTGAAACTGCGCCCCGCCAACGAGACCTCCGCCACGCCTTCTTCCTCTATTTCCTCAAGTTTTGCGCCGAAATTCGCCACCACATGGGCGGCATCCGCCGGCGCGCCGATGGTTGCGACGGCTTTGACTTCCGCGATATCGCCTGCCGCCGCCAGCACCGCTGCGCCGCCCAGACTGTGTCCGATTAGGATTTCGGGCGCGCCGTGATGCTCGCGCATATAGTCGGCTGCCTTGATCAGATCCTCGACATTAGACGAGAAATTCGTGTTGGCGAATTCGCCCTCGCTCATGCCAAGCCCGGTAAAATCAAAGCGCAGCACCGCGAAACCATGGGCAGCCAACTCGTCCGCGATACGCGCGGCGGCGAAGATGTCCTTTGAGCAGGTGAAGCAATGGGCAAACAGCGCGTAAGCGCGCGGCTTGCCCGGCGGCAGGTCGAGCCGGGCGGCGAGTTCATCTCCCTGGGCGCCGATAAAGGTGAGTTTTTGTGAGTTTTTAGCCATGGCGCAGCTCCGTGGGACGGCGTCGAATTGGGCGGGATGTTCCGCAGACAGAAAAATGGGTGGATACGGAGGATCGGACAAGATGCGGCCAGATCGCAATCGCGTGATCGGCTGGCTTCAATCTTCGTCCATCAGCTTCTTTAGGTCGCGTTTTTCAGCCGCCGTCAGCGCCTGGGCGGCGGGTTGGACCTCTTTACGCCGCCGGCTAACCGCTCGCCAAAGCGCCGCGCTGGCAAGCAGCAAAACAAGGAACGGTCCCGCCCATAACAGCGCCGTCGCCCGGTTGAGCCGGGGCTTCAGCAAAACGAATTCGCCGTAGCGCGAGACGACAAAGTCGATCACCTCGGCATCGCTGTCTCCCGCCTTGAGCCGGTCGCGCACCAAGATGCGAAGATCGCGGGCGAGCGGCGCATCGGAATCGTCTATCGATTGGTTCTGGCACACCAAACATCGCAAATTGGTCGAGATCGATCGCGCCCGCGTCTCGAGCGCGCTATCGGGCAGGATCTCATTGGGTTCGACAGCCTGTGCGCCGCCCGAAAGCGCCACGAAGGCGATCAGCGCAACCAGCATCGCACCTAGCCCGCGCGCGGTTTTCATTCCGCTGCCGCCGGCGCGCTGGCGGCGCGCGCTGCCCGCCGGGGCGCACCAATGCGCAACCGCCGGTCGCTGAGCGATGCGAGACCGCCCAAAAACATGATCACCGCGCCGATCCAAATCAGCCGCACCAGCGGATTGAAGTAAATCCGAACCGAATAGCCGCCGCCATCCAGAGCGTCACCCAGAACGGTATAGAGATCACCCGTCCAGGAGGCGTAGATGCCGGCTTCACTTGTCGTCATTTCGCGTGCTTGATACTGCCGTTTTGAGGGCGACAGCCGGATCACGTGCGAAGCGTCTTGCGATACATCGAACAAGCCGACGAGCTCGCTGTAATTGGGGCCTTGCGCCGGCGCCACGCCCTTGAAGACGAGGCTGAAGCCGGCGAGCTCCGTTTTGTCACCTGGTTTCATCGCGAGGATCGATTCCGACCGCCAGGCGGTGGTCGCAACGATACCAAGCACCATTACCCCCAAACCGAAATGGGCCAAGAACGTCCCATAAGCAGCTCGCGGCAGGTTGCGCATCCGGCGCGCCACTTCGGCCCAGGGAGCCTGAAACGCCTTGACGCGGTATCCGATCTCGCTCGCCGAGCCGGCCATCAGCCAAACCGCGATTGCCACACCGATCGGTGCAAGCCAGGGGCCACGCCCCTGCAGGCTCGCCACCACAATCATGGCGCCCGCCGCAAGCCCAGCAGCCAACATCAGGCGCTGGGCGGCGCCTGCCAAATCGCCGCGCTTCCAGGGCAGCATCGGACCAAACGGCACGGCGATCAGCAGCGGGATCATCAGCGGCACGAACGTGGCGTTGAAATAGGGTGCGCCGACCGAGATCTTGGCGCCCGTCAGCGCTTCAAGCGCAAGCGGATAAAGCGTGCCGATAAAGACCGTGGCGCAGGCGGTCGTCAGCAGCAGATTGTTCAGCACCAAGCTGCCTTCCCTGCTGATCGGCGCGAACAGATCACCTTGGCGCAACAGCGGCGCCCGCAAGGCATAAAGCGCCAGCGCACCGCCGACAAAGACGCCCATGATCGCCAGGATGAAAACGCCGCGCGCCGGATCCACGGCGAATGTATGCACCGACGTCAAGACGCCAGAGCGCACCAAGAAAGTGCCCATCAAGCTGAGCGAAAATGTCAGGATGGCCAGCAGGATCGTCCAGATCTTGAGGCCTTCGCGCTTCTCCATCACAAGAGCGGAGTGCAGCAAGGCGGTGCCCGAGAGCCACGGCATGAAGGACGCATTCTCGACCGGATCCCAAAACCACCAACCGCCCCAGCCTAGCTCGTAATAGGCCCACCACGAGCCCATGGCGACGCCGAGCGTGAGGCACATCCAGGCCGCCAACGTCCAAGGCCGCACCCAGCGCGCCCAAGCGGCATCGGCCTTGCCGTCGATCAGCGCCGCCACGGCGAAGGAGAAGGCCATCGAGAAACCGACATAACCCGCATAGAGCAGCGGTGGATGGAAGGCGAGCCCAGGATCTTGCAGGATCGGGTTGAGCCCCTGGCCCTCGAAGGGCGCGGGTGAAATGCGCGCAAACGGGTTCGACGTGGCTACGATGAAGGTGAGGAAAGCAAATCCGATGGCGCCTTGGCTGGCCAAAACCAGCGCCTGCAAGCGTTCGGGCAACTTGCTGCCGAAGGTGGCCACCGTCGAGCCGAACAGCGCGAGGATCAAAACCCACAGCAGCATCGAGCCCTCGTGATTGCCCCATACGCCGGAGATTTTGTAAATCAGCGGCTTGGCCGAGTGCGAATTGTTGACCACATTCTGCAGCGAGAAATCAGACGTGACATAGGCGGCCGTCAAGCAAGCGAAAGCGATCGCCACCAAGCCCAGCTGGGCTTGAGCCGCCGGCGCGGCCACGCGCAACAAGAGTGGCGAATGCCTCCAAGCGCCCCACAACGGCAAGGCTGTTTGGGCAAGCGCGACAACCAGCGCCAGTATCAAAGCGAAATGTCCGGTCTCGGCTATCATGCTATGGCGCTTTCTCAGCCGCCGCGCCGGCTGGACCACGCCACACGCCCTGCTTCTTCAGCGAGGCCGCGACTTCAGGCGGCATATAGGTTTCATCGTGTTTGGCGAGCACGGTATCGGCGATGAAGATGCCGGAGCCATCGAGCGCCCCTTCGCTCACCACGCCTTGGCCTTCGCGAAAGAGATCGGGCAAAATGCCCGTGTAGCTGACGGCCACCGATTTCGCGTTGTCGGTGACCTCAAATCGAACAGTTGTGCCCTCGCCGCGCCGCAGGCTGCCCTCGGCCACCAAGCCGCCCAAACGAAAGCGTTTGCCCGGCTCCAATGCCTTCGAGGCCACGTCGCTCGGGCTCTGGAAGAACACGATGCTCTCCTCCATAGCGATCAACACAAGTGCCGCCGCAAGTCCCAGCACGCCGAGCGCGGCGGCGATCAGCACACCCCGTCGCTTCTTGCGCGTCATCGATGGTCCTCCGGCATGCTGTTTGGCGATGTCATAGCTTGAGCTCCCGCGCCAATGCATCGAGCTGTGCCAGCGCTGCGGTATCGCCCGCCATCGACTTGCGCGCGCGCGTCAGCGCATCGCGAGCCTCATCGGGCTTCTGCAATACCATGTAGGCACGGGTAAGGCGCAGCCAACCCTGCAAATCGCTGCCGTCCTCGTTCAGCCGCTGCGCCAAGCCTGCAACCATTTGATTGATCATCGCCGCCCGGTCGGCTTGGCTCATTTCTGCCGCCGCCGCAATTTCCGCCGCACCAGGTCCCCTAGGCGCGCTTTGATCGGCGTTCCCTGGTGCTGCGTTGGCGATGCGCTGTTCGACCAAAGGCCGCCAAGGCGCCTCGGGCGCGGCGCCTTCCAGCAGTTTTTTCCAAGTCGCGATGGCCTCACCGGCACGGCCGTCTTGCTCGAGCGCGACGCCGAGCCAATAGCGCGCTTTCGGTCGCGCGCCATCGAGCACCAAAGCTCGCTCGAAGGATTTGCGGGCGGCTTCGTTCACAATGCCATTGTCTGCCAATGTGCGGGCTTCACCGTAACCCTCAAGCCGCTTTGCGGTTTCGCCGAGCAGTGCGGCGGCCCGCCGATAGGCGTCGGCCCCATCGGCATATCGGCCAAGCCGCACGTAAACGGGCGCAATCACGTTCCATCCCTCGCCGTCTTGTGGGTGCTCACGCAAGCGCTCCTCGACCTGCGCGATCAGCCTGGCGATGTTTCGTCCCTCTGGCGCGGCCTCCAATCTTGCCTGGTATGGCGCGCCCGGAAGACTTGGTGAACCACTCAACAAGTAGAGACCGACGCTCAAGAGCGGCAGTGCCAGCGCGACGCCCGTGAGGATCGCCGCATCGGGCTTTGCCGAGCCCTTCGTCCGGCGGGTCCTTTTTTTTGAGCCGCTTCCGGTCGCCGATTTGCCTGCCCGGCCGGCTGCCAGCAGCCGGCGCGAGACTTCAAGCCGCGCCGCTTCGGCTTCGCGCGGCGCCAGCAGGCCTTCGGCCAAATCCGCTTCGATTTCCCTTAACTGATCCCGGTAGACATCAGCGTCGCTCATTTCATCGTCCGCGGCCGAGCCCGTCTCACGCAGCAACGGCCACAAAACGGCGCCGAGCGCGAGACACGTCAACAGAGCGAAAACAAACCACAAAACCATGGCGACCCAATAGCCTGCCCAATGAGACCCGGCAAATGCCTAACATGCGCCTGGGCCGAAAGTTGGATGATGACGTTGATCGGCAAAATCGGCCGAGCATCCGCTGCACGTTTGCCGGAGAATGATTAGCCGACGTTGCTCCAAGTGCCGTCGGGCCTGCGGCACGCCTTGCCGTTCATGGTCTGGGGCTGTCCGCCGATATAGACGGTGTGCGTGTAGCCGCGGCAATGCTGATTGCCCGATACATAAGGGCTCTGCACCATTACGGAGCCGTGATTGCCGTTGCTTGGGTTGCGCCAGGGTGTCGCCGCACCAGCCTTGCCGTATTCAAGCGCGCGATATTCAGCCGCCATAGCAGCCCGTCGGTCGGCTTCGTCCAAACTCCGGCCGATTTGATGGCCGGAAATTCCACCAACCACCGAGCCCACGGCCGTGGCGATCGCCCGGTTCTGACCGCTGCTCACCGGATTGCCGCTCGTACTTGCCGAAGTCCCGCTGGCTGCGTTTTCTCCGCGCCTGCAACCGCCAAGCACAGCCAAGACGAGCACGATGGCTATGATTGTTATCGATCTCATTGCTTTTCGCCCATGCAGTCTATGCGAAACATAACACAATGTTCTTATGGCATTACCAAACAACTCGATCGCGAGTCGTTCATGAGACCCTTGCGGTTTAGCGCCAAAAATCCGGCAAAATTTCGACTGTGCAGGGTCTGATCTATGCCGCCGGCAATCGAAGTCTGGCGCGCAGCCCTCCCAAGGGCGAGACGTCCAGCTCGAAACTGCCTTTGTAAAGATGCGCGAGATCGGCAACGATTGAAAGCCCCAAACCCGATCCGGGCTTTGTCTCATCAAGCCTCCGGCCGCGTTTGACGGCAGCTATGCGTTGAGCTTTGGAAAGGCCTGGGCCATCGTCATCCACATCGATGACAATTACGCCCGCTTCGCCGCTGGCCCGCCCGACCGTGACGCCGACGCGGCTCTTGGCCCATTTGCATGCGTTGTCCAGCAGATTGCCGACCATTTCCTCGAAGTCTTGTTTCTCGCCCTGAAATTTGAGTTCGTCCGGGCACGCGATATCAAGCGCGATTCGTTTGTCGTCATGAATGCGCCCGAGCGCCCGGCCCAATCCATCGAGGATGGGTTTGACGTCCGTCAGTCCGCCGATCACCCCGGCTCGCGCGGCAACGCGCGCGCGGTCGAGATGGTGTGAAATCTGCGTCCGCATCAAGTCCGATTGCGTCACCACGGTTGCGGCCAAGGCCGTCTTCTTGCCGCGCGCCTCGTTGGTGATGACGCTCAGCGGTGTTTTGAGGGCATGCGCCAGATTGCCAACATGGGTGCGCGCGCGCTCCACCACGTCGTTGTTTGAGCGGATCAGCGCGTTCAGTTCGTCTTGCAGAGGCTCAATTTCGAGCGGGTAATCGCCTTCGAGCGCGCTTGCTTTGCCCGAACGGATCGCCAGCAATCCTTCGCGGATTGCGCGCAACGGCCGCAAGCCAAAGCGGACCTGGAATACTGTCGCCAGGACCAACCCGGCGCCGAAGACCGAAAGTGCGACGATCACCATGAACTGAAAATCGGAAATCTCTTGTTCGATTTCAGAGTCCGCACCCGCGACCATGAAGGCATAAACCGTTGGACCCACCGTCACGGCGCGTTCGATGATGCGCAGACGCTGGCCCTTGGGCCCGGCGACATAGGCGCGTTTCAAACCGCTCGGGTCTGGAATCAAACGCCGCGAGGGAAGCTGCAGAATCTCCGCCAGCAAAGATGTCGAGGCATAGAGCGGCCTGGCCGTCGGCAAGCCGCCCTTGATCGGGCTGATCTGCCAGTACCAGCCAGACAGGGGCAGATTGAATTCGGAAATACCCAGATCCGGCGGTGGAATCAGATTGCCCGATGCCGTGTCGACGCTTTCGGCCAACAGGTCGGTCAAATAGGTGTTGAGCCGCGCATCAAAGCTGCGCTCGACGGCTTCGCGAAACAACGAAATCAGAATCACGGCCATGATGGGGAGAACGATCAGCGTCCAACCCGCCGCCGAAGCGAACAACCGGAATGAGAGTGAATTAAGCTTCATTCTGCGGGTCTGCGAGACTGTAACCAAGCCCCCGCACAGTCTTGATGTAATCGGCCGGGATCTTCTTGCGCAGTCGGCCAATGAAAACCTCGATCGTGTTTGAATCGCGATCGAAGTCCTGCTCGTAGAGGTGTTCCACCAGTTCGGTGCGCGAGACCACCCTGTCGCGGTGATGCATCAAATAGGAGAGCAACCGAAACTCGTGCGATGCGAGCTTGACCGCCGAGCCGTCGATGGTGACGCGCGCCGTCTTTGTGTCCAGTCGAATGGGGCCGCATTCGATTTCGCTGGTGGCGTGACCGGCCGAACGGCGCAGCAGCGCTCGCACGCGCGCCAATATCTCCTCCATATGAAACGGCTTGGAGACATAGTCGTCGGCGCCGGCGTCCATGCCCGCCACCTTATCGCTCCAACGGTCGCGCGCGGTGAGGATCAAGACCGGCATGATGCGCTGATCGCGCCGCCACTGCTCAAGCACGGAGATGCCGTCCATGGTGGGCAGGCCGATATCCAAGATCACCGCATCATAAGGCTCGGTGTCGCCGAGAAAGTGTCCCTCTTCGCCATCGAGCGCGCTGTCGACCGCATAGCCCGCGTCGTTCAACGCTGCCACCAGCTGCCGATTGAGATCGGGATCGTCTTCTACCACCAGGAGCCGCACAGGACTGACCGCCTTCCTTCAAGCGCGCCATTGTGTCATGGGCGCCTTGCCATCACACCAGTTAGAGCTGTCCGCTCGAGGCATCAACCACCACGCGGCGCAGCTTGTTGTTGTCGGGCCGCAGCAGAAACACGAAATAGACGTAGCGATCGCCCGTCTGGCAGAACTTCACATTGACCAGCGTTTCGCCCCCAAAGCGGCCTTGCGCCAGCGCGCTCGCCTCCTCGGAGCCGATCAAGCCGCGTTGTGCGATGATGGGGCGGGCTTCGGACCAAGCAATGCAATCGGCGGCGCGCGCCATGCTCGGCGCCGGCAACAGCATGCAGATCGCTGCAATTCCAGCAAGTATCGGTGACTTGGTGTGCAAGTGTTGCCTCATAACCCTATTGCTCAGTACCCGTACCATAACTGGGCTT
This sequence comes from Hyphomicrobiales bacterium, assembly GCA_021775595.1. Taxonomy (GTDB): domain Bacteria; phylum Pseudomonadota; class Alphaproteobacteria; order Rhizobiales; family Methyloligellaceae; genus JAJFHN01. The sequence continues at coordinate 30,369 of JAJFHN010000014.1, read as the reverse complement.
CCCTGAACCGAAGATGAATGCCCTATGTCCCGGATTTCAGGCCATTTCACGCTGGATTTTTAGCAATTATCGCCGCCCTCTGGAGGGATCTTGGATTACGAATCTGTCCATCTTTTCCACTGCGATCCCACCTTCGCTGCGGGCAAATCCGCTCACCGAAATGCCGGCTTGGCGCACCGTATCGGCGTCGCCCGAGATCAACGGATGCCACCAGTAGAGATCCTTACCCTCCGCCACCAACCGGTAGGCGCAGCTCTGTGGAAGCCACTCGAGCGTGCCGGCGTTTTCGGCTGTCAGATGGATGCAATCGGGCACGCGGGCGTGCCGGTTGTCATAATCGCTGCACCGGCATGAGCCGATATCGAGCAGGTGGCAGGAAAGCTTTGTGTGAAACAGCTCGCCCGTGTCGTCGTCTTCCAATTTGATCAAACAGCACTGGGCGCAGCCATCGCACAACGATTCCCATTCCTGGGCCGACATTTCCGCCAGCGTCTTGCGCCGCCAAAAGGCTTGATCTTGTCCGGCCATCAGTTATCTCTCGTTCGTGGAATTGCCCGAATTGCATGTCTACATCGGTATATACTGGCAAATTCGCATCGCGCGCCTAGATTATGGCGATGCGCGAGGACGCGTCAAAGCGCGCTCCGCTGCAACCTTTCGAGGTAATCGGTCACGTGTCCAACTGGAATTTGAAAGGCCGGATCAGAAAAGGGCGGGTCGATTGGCTGGCGCTCGATTCATGGATCGATTCGTCGCTTTATGGCGCCTGGGAGCGGCTGCGCAATGTCTGGAGCAGCTATTCGAGTTTTTTCTCCCGCTTTCATGTCTCCGGCCTAAGACGCGTCTTCGCCGAGACCGCCTCCGAATCCCTCACCCTGGGTGCCGGTGGGCTTGTGGTGATGCTCGCGCTGGCGCTGCCGGCTTTCGAGGAAACCAACGATTCGTGGCGAACGGCTGGCCAGTTCAGCGTCACCTTCCTCGACCGCTACGGCAATGAGATTGGCAAGCGGGGCATTCTCCACTCCGACGCCGTACCGCTCGCCGACATTCCAGACCACATGATCCAATCGGCACTGGCCACCGAGGATCGGCGGTTCTTCGATCACTTTGGCATCGACATCATCGGCACGGCGCGCGCCATGGTCGAAAACGTGCGCGCCAACGATGTCGTCCAAGGCGGCAGCTCGCTCACCCAGCAGCTTGCCAAGAACTTCTTCCTGTCACCCGAACGCTCACTGCAACGCAAGATCAAGGAAGCTTTTCTGGCGCTGTGGCTCGAAGCGCGCCTGACCAAGAAAGAAATTCTGAAATACTATCTCGACCGCTCCTATATGGGCGGCGGCGCCTTCGGCGTCGAAGCCGCGTCCCAGCTCTATTTCAACAAGAGCGTGCGCGACATAACTCTTGCCGAAGCCGCCATGCTGGCAGGCCTGTTCAAGGCGCCGACTCGCTATGCCCCGCACCTCGATCTGCCGGCTTCGCGGGCACGGGCAAACATCGTTTTGAGCAATCTGGTCGAGGCCGGTTATATGACCGAAGGTCAAGTACACGGTGCCCGTCTCAATCCAGCTACGATTGTCGATCGAAGCGACTTCTACAGCCCCGACTGGTTCCTCGATTACGCCTTCGAGGAAGTCCGGCGCTTGATGAAGGACAAGGAACAGTACGTTCTGACCGCCCAAACGACCGTGGACTTGAGCCTCCAGCGCAACGCCCAGGAAGCGGTAGAGAACACCTTGCGCAAATTCGGCCGCGGAAAGCGCGCGCGTCAGGCCGCGCTGGTTTCGATGGAGCCAGATGGCGCGGTGCGGGTCATCGTCGGCGGCCGCGACTATGGCGAAAGCCAGTTCAACCGCGCCACCCATGCGCGCCGCCAGCCGGGTTCGTCTTTCAAACCTTATGTGTATTTGACCGCACTCGAAAACGGCTACACGCCGAACTCGGCCGTTGTCGACGGTTATGTGAGTTGCGGACGCTGGTCGCCACGCAACTATTCAGGCGGTTATCGCGGCCGGATGATCATGGCCCACGCCCTGATGCGTTCGATCAACACCGTGGCCGTCAAACTGTCCTTGCGCGTCGGTCGCGAAAAGGTCGTCGCCAACGTCAAGAAGCTCGGCATGGATGTGCGCAAGAGCTGCTCCATGGCGTTGGGCGATACGGGCATCACACCGCTGCAGCACACCGGCGGCTATGCGGTTTTCGCCGCTGGCGGCAAGCGCACGCCGCCCTATGTGATCGAAGAAATCCGCAACACGAAAGACGAGCTGATTTATCTCCATGAGCGCGATGAGCCCAAGCCCAAGCAGATCTTCGAGCGCAAAAAAATCGAGCAGCTCAACTCCATGCTCGGCCTGGTGGTGACCAGCGGAACAGGCCGCCGCTCGCAGCTCGACTTCACCGCGTCAGCCGGCAAAACCGGGACGAGCTCGGGCTTCAAGGATGCTTGGTTTATGGGCTTTACGGGCCAATATGTGACGGGTGTTTGGTTCGGCAACGACAATTTCACACCGATGGCCAGGGTGACCGGCGGCAGCCTGCCGGCCCAGACCTGGAAGGACTTCATGGTCTATGCCCATGCCACCAAGAACATTCCGCCCATTCCGGGCCTGGCCATTCATCCAAATCAGCTCCAAGCACAAAACCAGATTTCCCGGTTGAAGCAAGCCGATCCCAGCCTCGGCACCATTGGCTCGAGCGTCCGGAGCATATCGCCGCGCACACGCAAGGTGCTGCGCGAGATGCGCGAATTGTTTGAAGACGCGCGCGCTGGCGCAACGGGCCCCCAAGACCGTCGCGCCGCGGTTCCAGACGATAGCGCTGGCGATGGTGCGCCGCCGGCGCCAGATGCGCCTGCTGGCGATGGCCGGCGCAGCGATATGGATCGCGACGGCCGGCGGTTCGCCGCCGAGCGCGTCCGTTCACCCTAGATCAGCAGGCGGACCCGCGGTCCGCCCTTAGGCGCCAGACACTCGTATGTTCCGGACCATGCCCAAAATTGTCCAGCTCACCGCCTATAGCGGTCTGGCTGTGGTCGTTGGCCTCTCTTCGGCTTGGTACATGGTCGATAGGGGCTCGCGGCTTACGACCGCGCGCAGCGGCCCCTGGTCGGTGTGGTATCGCGCCGGCAATCCGGACGCCGACCCCTACACGCGGGCCCATTTCGCTCGTCAAGGCCGCCTGCCCGTCACCACCACAAGCGCCCTCTACTACACGGCCAATCGCGACGATGAGGGCGACCGTCTGACATCCGAATGCGATTATTCGATCGAGGGCAAACCGCTGGATGCCGCCTGGTGGAGCATCGCCGCCTATCGTAGCTCGGGCCGTCTCATCCCCAATAAAGCCAGCCGTTACGCCTTTTCCAACCGTGACGTCGCCAGGGGCGCCGACGGCAGATTCAGCATCGTCTTGTCGGCGGAGCCCAGTCCGGGCAATTGGCTGCCCACCATCGACAGCGACCAGTTTCAGATCATGTTGCGGATTTACGGCCCGCGGTCTTCGCGCGACGCCTCCGGTGAGCGCCGGACCGACGCGCAACTGCCGAGCATCAAGCGGATCAGCTGCTCATGAAGATTTCTTGGTATGCCGTCACCTTGGCGCTGCTCGTTGCGGGCATCATCCACATCATCGCCGTATTGGGCATTCCCCAGATCGCGCCGCGCAACGCCTGGACGCGGCTGACCACGCTGGCTGACGTCAACACCCTGGTTGTGCTGCCCCAACCAAGCCCGGCCCAATTGATATTGCACATGATGGCGCCCGACATGCGCTATGCCATTTGCCGCTTCGACCTCACGCGCGGGCCCGTGCGCATTTCGACCCGCATTCCCGACGAATTGTGGACAATCGCCTTTTACGATTCCAGCGGCACCAATTTTTACACAATCAGCGGCGGCGATATTAAACGCGAAAAAATCGAGATCATCGTCTCGACCCAGAGCAACGCCCTGCTGGATGATGAGACAAGCGCTCTCATCGACAGCGAAGATTCCCTCGTAGTCAACTCGCCCAATGATCTCGGTCTGGTGATGATTCGGGCGCCGTTGGCTGGGTCCAGCTATGCCGATCGCACCGAGCGCGCCCTGCACCGGGCTTCCTGCGGGCGCATTTTGCCCGGCGCCCAAGTCGCTCGTTGATCAGAACCACTCAGCCGATTTAGACCGCGCCTCAGCGCGTCGTCACCGCGGCCGTCTTCTCCGTCCATGGCGGCTTCAAGCGCATCGACTTTGAGAGCATACCTGGCCCTGGAGGCGGAGGCTGTGTCGCGGCCGGTTTCATGCTGGGATAGGGCATCATCGGCGGCGGCGGGCCTTCGGGCGGCGGCGGCAGGACCGCCACGGGACCGAATTGTTGCATCGACACGCGGTGGTATTCGGCAAGCTCGTAACGCAAGGCCAGCGAGCGTTCATGCAGGTGATTGAGCGCGCTTTCCAGCGAGACAGCGTTGATCGCCGGGGTTTCGATCTTGGCCCGGTCGACGGCGATACGATAAGCCACGACCCGATTGTTTAAGTCTTCGAACGTGCCCTCGATGAAGGCGTAGTTCTCTTCGACCCGGTTGATCGCGTTGTCGAAATCGCCCTGCGAGTAGCTGGGCGCACCTTTGGCCAGCGCCATCAACCGGCGGCGGTCTGCGACAACCACCAGACGCGTCGATTGGCTGAATACCGTCAGCGCTTCCTGATCACCAGTGATCTCGTCGTCGATGGTCGCCAACCTGGAGGGGCCGTAAACCCGGCCGGTGGCGGTCAGGTGATTGGCGTAACCGCTCTCATTGTAGGGAATCATATTGGCCGGCAGCGGCGAGTGCACCTTGGTGCGCAACCGGTAGGCCGTTTCGCGCATTCGGGTCTCGTCGCTGGTCAGTCTGAAATACGAGGGTTCGCCGCCGTCCATGACGTAATCGGTGACGTCTTGATAGACTTGCGCGAGCTTGAACGTGCTGGGCTTGGGCCGGCCGAAATCGCCGTTGAGTGCGCAGCCTTGAGCAAACACGGCGAGCGAAGCGACAAGCGCCAACTTGAGGACGACCGGGCGAGATTGGGACACGCGGCAGTGGGACAACCGCCGCTTGAGTGAGCCTGATCGCCAGGGCTGGCGATCGGCTGCGTTACCGCCAAAGAACAAACGCATCATACTGGAACTCGCTAACTCCTACTGGAACTCACACGGGCTTGGGGGCCTTGTGCCTCACCGCCTGGTCTTGATCGACGAAACCGCGGGCGACGTGTTGCTTATCGCGGCGAACCGCTCGATTCGCACGCCCGGGAAGATGATGATCTCAGCGCTTTCGGTGTGCGCCAGCGGCGCCCTGCCCTTGGTGCTGCGGTCAATCGAATGCTCGGCTGGCAAGGGAAATTGAATGATCTTGGCCATGCTGCCTTCCTTGGTCCTGACTGGCGGGATTGCCCGCTTCGAGGACCGTTTGAGTCGCGTTATCCGGCACCTACCGGAACGCTCCTATTTGGCAGCGACTATGGTTAACAAACCGCTAATGTTTGATCGATTTTGGGAATGCGGGCGCAAAGGCCGGGCGCGCGGGCGCAACAGTGCCATCGCCTATCGCCGTCAGATCGTTCTTAGTCGAAGGAGGACGTGGTGATCTTGGCGCCCGTCGCGCCGATGATCTTTCGCAGCAATTTGCCCGATATGCGTCCGGTCTCATCAAGACTGCGGTCGCGTTCAAAGGCTTTGATCGCCGCGATTGTTCCAGCGCCGATAACGCCATCGACGGTGCCCGGGTCATAGCCCTGATCGGTGAGGATCTGTTGAACCGCCTTTACAAGCGCGACCGTCTCCGCCGGCGGGGCTGACGGATTTACCACCGGCATGACCGATTCGCCCAATACGATGTGTTCCAGCAGCTCGGGCGACGGCTCGCCGATGAGCGGCAGCCCCTGGTCGGTCTCATAGGCCATGATGGCGGCGCGGGTGAACAGGCCCATGGTCGCATCGACGGGCCCTGGATCGTAACCCTTGGTGGTGAGTTCGCGCTGAATGGCCTTGACCCGCGCCCGCTCGCTTGCCTGCTGATCGCTCGATTTCGGTACGGGCGCCGCCGCCTCGTGCGAGGCGCTGGCTGTTTTCATCGGCGCCGGGTGCCTTCCCGTCTGCAGAGCCAAGGCATTGAACGTAATAGCGGCAGCGAGGCCGACAAAGCCTCCGAAAACCAATTTTGCGTTCCGTGCGTCCATATCCGGCTCGACCCAATGGGTTGCTGCAAGGGACCGAATCTCAGGCCCGCCTTATCGCGTTCCATTATTGAATTGCGATCGTGAACAGTTTCCTAAGTCCACGGCAGCCTTTCAGGCGCCTGCCACCAGGCGCAATTTCTTGGGCTTTTCGGCGCCCTCTGGTTCGGGCTGCCGGCTGGAAGCGCATTCAAGCGGCAATCTGATGGTGACCACGGTGCCGACGCCCTGCTCGCTTTCGATATCGGTTTCGCCACCGTGCAGTTGCGCCAGCCCCTTGACCAGCGACAGCCCCAAGCCCGTGCCCTCATAGTTGCGCGCATAAGAGCTTTCCGCCTGTACGAAGGGATTTCCGAGTTTCGATAGATCTTCGCGCGCGATGCCAATGCCGTTATCGGAAACGGCGAGCTCGAGCATGTCGCCTTCTTGCCGTGCGTCTATTTTCACCCAGCCGCCCTCGTCGGTGAATTTCACCGCGTTCGACAACAGGTTGATCAAAATCTGCTTGCAGGCGCGTTTGTCGGCGACGACTTCGGGCAGATTGAGCGCCGATTGCGTGATGATCTCGATCGATTTCCGCTCGGCCACATTGTGCATCAGCTCTTTGCACGAATGCACCAGTTCCGCGACATCGAACGGTTCGGCGACGATATCGAACTTGCCGGCTTCGATTTTCGACATGTCGAGAATGCCGTTGACGACGCTGAGCAAATGCTCGCCGCTTTCGTTGATCAGCCTGGAGTAATCGCGGTAGCGCGCCTCGCCGATTGGGCCGAAGAGCTCGCGGTCCAGAATATCGGAAAAGCCGATAATGGCGTTCAGCGGCGTGCGCAGTTCGTGGCTCATATTGGCCAGAAATTGCGTTTTGGCGCGGCTCGCGCTTTCGGCCTCGTCGCGTGCCTTGAGCAGTTCCACCTGCTGGGCTTTCTGCTCTGAGATATCACGCGTGATGGCGACGAGTTCGCGCTCATCTGATTGGTCATCGGCGACCGGACGACAGCGCATCTCGACCCATTTGTAGCCAGCTTCAAGGCCTTCGCCAGCTTCACTGCGCAACCTGAATTCGACCGCTGCCTGGCGGTCTTGGGCGATCGAATCGCTGAGCGCGCTCATATAAGCAGGGCGGTCACCGGTGTGAATGCGATCGAACAGCCCCTTGCCGAGCAAATCATCCGGCTCCACACCCGCCAGATGCTGGGCCGCTGGCGACGCCAACACAACGTCGCCGCCGGGGGCATGGCGTGTGATCAGATCGGTGGCGTTCTCTGCCAGCAACCGATAGCGCGTCTCGCCTTCGCGGATCGCGTCTTCGGCCTGCTCGTGCACGATCTGCACCGAAATCGCCAAACCGCCCGCATAGAGGATGGCCGAGAGCGATCCCACCAACGCCAAAATCGCAGGATCGGTCGAAAAGGCCAGCGGTTGGGGCAGCAGATTGAACACCGCGCCCACGATCAGCGCCAAAACGCCAAGCGCCGCGATGGCGATCGCGCACAGCACAACCTTTCTGTTGGATGAAAGCGCGCCTTCGAGCGGCACGACGATCATCCAGGGCAACAGGAACGAGCTAACGCCGCCCGTGATTGCCGCTGCGAAAGTCACCAGGGCGCCGAGATTTCCGGCAGACATCAGGTGCGCGGCGCCGAGACGGCCTGTTTTCGACAAGAACCAAGCAATGGCGATTGGCGACATCAGCCAAACAAAGGCGATCGCCGGCAGCGCCGAGGGTCGGCCCATAAATCCCAAATAGAGTGGAAAAACACACAGCGCCAGCAAGCCACCCATCAGATGTGACGCGATGAATGACCTATGCCGCGCTCGCGAAATCTTGTCCGCGCGCGCCGATTCATGAACGAGGGAGCCGAAGAAGGCGCCAAGCCCCTTTAGACCACTGGATACTGTCACAACTACTCGGCGCCAGAACACGCGGCGCCGTCCCATCTAACCGGCCATGATTATGTTGGCTGCGCTTTAATGAACCCTAAAATTACTGGGATTGCTTGGCTTGAGTTTGCCGCCACGGGCCCACAAACGGGCCCATCGCGCGCCATGGTTAACAGGATGTTGTATCCTTTGAGACCTCCCGCTCCCGCGCCCATTCAGCCATCGGTTCTTGGCCCGCCTCTCGCTACGCCGTCACTCAGCCAGCAGCATTTGCCGGCGCCTACCAGACTGCAATCGCACCTCTATGCGGCTCGAAAACAGCAGAAAACCGCGTTATTTCCCCTACAATCCTCGCCCGGCAGAATGATTCAAATTTTAATCAATCTCAGATCAAAGTTGCCAAAAACTGTAATTAATTTTAAATAAAACTAAGAATAATCCAATTTTACTCTAATTAAATTCAAGTTTTACTAGAGTAATAAAACAATATATCTCTGGTGATTATCCTGGTGTTATTCCGCCGATGCTAGTGTCTGCTCATCGTCCAATGAATAGGGCGCAATTTTGAAAGGGTAGGCACATGTTTTTGATCAGGACAGCCTTTTGGCTAACCATTCTCATTCTCCTTCTTCCTGCGACCCAGGAGCAGCAGAAGGAGGTCTATGGCACCGCAGAAGCGGCGGTAAAGGATCTCTCGAACTTTTGTTACCGCAATCCGGTCGTCTGTCTTCAAACCAAGACCGCCTTCGACACGTTCACCCAGAAGGCTCAGTTCGGCGCCAACATGGTGATGGACTTCGTCAAGGACTTTGACGGCAGCGAAACGGCAAACGCCGACGCGCAACCCACACGCCGGTTCTCGCTGTTCGGTAACAAGTCGCAGAACACGCTGAACCAGAACGATGCGGATCCGGCTTGGTCCGGCCCCGCAAGCTAAGCGCTAGTACACAATCTGGAGCCGGCCAAGCGGTCGGCTCCAGATAGCAAGACAACCGGTCACAGGCTCAGGCCACGGTGGTCATCGCACCCGCTTGACGCACCAAGAGGGCATGTGCGGCCAATCAAAACGGCCGCGTGAATTAAGAGATTCGATTTCGGCAGCCACCGCCTGCCAGAGCGAGCACGGCCAGACAGTTTCCCTGCCCTTTTTCTGTCTGGCTGTGCCTGCTCGCTTCCAATCCGGCGGCTGCCAAGCCGCCTCCAGCCTCCCCATCCCCATTGCAAAACATGCGCAATCGTCTAAGTGATAGGGCATGAGCGACAGCGCACCCGCAAGGTCATTGGGCGACATCCTTGCCGACTTCGAACTGCTCGAAGACTGGGAAGACCGTTACCGTTATGTCATCGAATTGGGCCGCGGGCTCGAGCCGCTGTCAGAGAGTGCGCGTACGCCGGCCAATAAGGTCCAGGGATGCGTCAGCCAGGTCTGGCTTGCGACCCACAGAACTGACCGCGGCGACGGCGATGCCGCCCCGATGCTTACTTTCCAGGGCGACAGCGATGCCCACATCGTGCGAGGGCTCATCGCCATTTTACTGGCGATGTTTTCCAATCAGAGCGCCGAGACCATTTTATCGATTGACGCCGAGCAGGTCTTTGCAAGCTTGGGCCTCAAGGACCACCTCACGCCTCAGCGATCGAACGGTCTGATGGCCATGGTCTTGCGCATTCGCAGCGACGCCCAAAGCGCGCTTGCAGGCGCGCCCAGCCTGTCTTGACGTAGCGGGAATGACGTAAGCCGGGGCGTGCAAAGGCGAACCCTCGCCTGCCCCGAAACCCTACGAAATGCGGAAGTGTCTTGAGCGGTCGCTTGTCAGGAGCGGCGGCGTTGGCCGAGCCCCATCTTCTTTGCAAGCTCCGAACGCGCGGCCGCGTAATTTGGCGCCACCATCGGGTAATCGTGGGGCAGACCCCATTTTTCCCTGTATTCCTCGGGCGTCAAACTGTAGTGCGTGCGCAAATGACGTTTTAGCGACTTGAACTTCTTGCCGTCTTCCAAGCAAATGATGTAATCGGGCATCACCGACTTCTTTATCGAAATTGCCGGCTTGAGCTCTTCCTTGGCTGGCTGCGAGGCTCGCACGGCTGCTTTGCTCAGGGCTTCGTAAACGTCCCCGATAAGCACCGACAGGTCGCCGACTTGCACGGAGTTGTTGCTTACATAGGCCGATACGATGTCAGCCGTAAGCTCAACGAGTTCACTCTTTTCCGTCAATTCTTCCAAAGGTCAAACTCCCTCTTGCACCAGACAAGACCTAATTCCTGCAATCTAAGGTGGAAACCATACGCGCCTGGATCAGTCAAAGGTTGTACTCTAAAATACACTGAATTCCAGGCCAATTCTACGTCTCCGATCTCAATACAACACGTTTATCGAAGATGTAAAGCCCAAAATTTAGCCGATAACAGCCTCGGAGACACGCTTCGCTCTGTCGTCTGCCACAGATATACTCATCAAAGCGCAGCCTATCTCCGATTATATATACAAAGTCTAGTAATTGTAACAGGCTACACCTTGCAGCTCAGGTCATTGCGCCTGTGACGTATACGTCACTCTCCTGGGCATACAACCGTGTGCTTGCGGCGCCGTGCAGCTGTGGCAAACGCTCGGATTTGCCAGCAAAACCGCGACGCAGAGAACCGCTTGCGATCAGTGATCAGAGGAAATAGGCGATCAGATAGACGCCGAGCAACACCGTCGTCCAAAACGCCATACTGCCCGTCGGCCAGGTGCGCGCCAAAATGCCCTGCGGACCATGATGGCGGTAGATTTCATTCAGAAAGCGCTCCAGCCTGCGCTGCAGCCGCACCAGAACGCCGCGCCGCGCCGCGCCTCCAAATGTCATCGCCCATTGTGCCAGCTCCGGCAAAGCCTTGCGGTAGAACCAGTCGAAGTCGAGCGTGATCGTCAGGCTCCGCTTTAGCCACTCGAGCATGAGGAAAAAAGCCAAGCCCGAAAACAACAGCAACTGCAGCTGGAACACGACATGAGCGCCGGTGTAGGGCACATAGTCCACCTGATGCGGCAGAATTGCATAAAGCTGCTCCGGAAACACGCCGATCCAGATGCACATAATCGAGAACAACACCATCGCTGCCCTCATGTTCCATGGAGGCTCCGCCGGCCGCAGTCCGGAGTCCTTCTGGAAAAAAACGAACCATGGAAACTTGATGCCGGCGTGCAGGAAAACGCCAGCGGACGCCGCCGTTAGCAGCATCCATACGGTCATCAGATGCTCATCTGCCGCACCTTGTGAAATCATGGACTTTGAAATGAAACCCGAGGTGAGCGGGAAGGACGAGATCGAAAGCGCACCGATGATCCCGCAAATACACGTCAGCGGCATCGTCCTGAACAACCCGCCCAGATCCGTGCATTTTCGCTTGTCGGTCATATAGAGCACCGAACCGGCAGACATCAGCAACAGCGCCTTGTAGATGATATGGGTAAAGGCGTGGGCGGCCGCGCCATTGAGCGCTATCGTTGTGCCGATGCCTATGCCGGTCACCATAAAACCGACCTGATTGACGATCGAATAGGCCAGAATGCGCCGCATGTCGTTTTCGAGAATCGCGTAGATGATGCCGTAAAACACCATGAACAGCCCGACATAGATGAGAATGTCGGCGCCTGGAAAACCGCGCAACAGCACATAAACAGCCGTTTTCGTGGTGAACGCGGAGAGAAACACCATGCCGCTCCACGACGCTTCCGGATAAGCGTCGGGCAACCAGGCGGAAAGAGGCGGTGCTCCGGCGTTGATAAGAAAACCGGCGAGGATCAACCAACGTGCCATCGTATCGGGTTGCATTGCATTGAATACGGTCGAGCCCGTCGCAGTGATCTCGCCAGCGATACCTGCCATCAACACCACCCCGCCAAGCAAGTGGATCGCGGCGTAGCGTATGCCCGCGCTGCGCGCGTTATCCCTGCCACACAACAAGACGATCGTGGAGCCGATGGCCATCACTTCCCAGAAAATGAAGAGCGTGATCAGGTCGCCGGCAAAGGCCACGCCTATCGCCGCGCCGCCGTAGACGAACGCCGCCGCCAGTTCGGCCGGATTGTCCCGATTGATCGCGAAAAGACCGCCGCCAAAGGCCATTATGGCGAAGATCGTCCCAAACAGCCGGGCTAGTGCGCTGCCCTCCACCAAGACGACCCTGTAACTCATGAAGTCCGTGCTCAGCACAACGCCATCGGGCACTTGCCAGACCATGCTGAGCACCAGCACGGGAGCCAGAAGGAGCACCATAGTGCGGGCGCGGGCGCGCAACAGCGGGATAAGCAATCCGGCGGCGATCAGGATCAGACCAGGCGGTATCGAAATGCTGTCTGTCATCATTGATTATCGTAATAAGTGTCGGGACGCTTCAGGAAGGCGCCGAGAACCTGGGCAAAAGCGACGAGCACGACGCAGCTTACAAAACCGAACCAGGCCGCAAACCCGAAGGTGCCGTCGATGCCGAAATGGGGATGATGGGTCACGAACAAGTCGCCCAGCAATGTGGCGGCGAGAATGCCAATGCCTATGCGCCACAACAGCTGGATCGTCTTCGGCCGCACCAGCCAATGATCGTCGTTCGCTTTTTTTCGTGTCTTGCTCATGATCTAGAGTCCTGCAAGCATTCGTGAGAGAGCCAGTGGCACCTGCGGAAAGAGAAACAGCGCGATTGTCGCAGCCGCCGTCGCGGTCAGGGCAAATAGGATAGGGAACGGCGCCTCCCCCTTGGCGTGCGCCTTGACCTCCTCCCCCGGCTCGCAAAAGAACGCTTGGACGAGGATCGGCAGAAAATACCCGGCGTTTAAAAGAGTGCTTGTGATGATCACGGCGACGGGAAGCCATTGCCCGGTTTCCATCGCTCCCGACAGCATGAACCACTTGCCAAGAAAGCCTGCCGTTGGCGGCAGGCCGATCATCGACAGAGCCCCAATGGCGAAGGCCGCCATTGTCCAGGGCATCCGCCTCCCAATCCCGTTGAGCTGGCTTATCTCTGTGAGATTGGTCGCTGTGTAGATTGAGCCGGCGGCGAAAAACAATGTGATCTTACTCACCGCATGGGCAGCGATATGCATGGCCGCGCCGATGACGGAAAGCGGTGTCAGGATAGCCACTCCAAGCACAACGTAGGCGAGCTGGCTCACGGTGGAATAGGCAAGCCTTGCCTTCAGATTGTCCTGGCGCAGGGCCACAACCGAAGCCGCGATGATCGTGAAACCGGCGACCCAAACCAGCCAATCGCCGTTGCCTGAGCTGGCCAATGCGTCGACCCCGAAAATATAGACAATCACCTTCACCACCGAGAACACACCGGCCTTGACCACTGCCACCGCATGCAACAGCGCGCTTACCGGCGTCGGAGCCACCATCGCTGCCGGCAGCCAACGATGAAACGGCATCAGCGCCGCCTTGCCGATGCCAAACATAAAGAGCGCCAACAGCACGGCGATGACCGGGCCGTCTGCCTTGCCCTCCAAAATTCCTCCCGGTGTGAAATCGAGCGTTCCTGCGATAAAGGCGGTCAGCACGATTGCCGGCAGGAACAGCACCGTCGAGGTGCCGAGCAACATAATCAGATAGGTGCGCCCGCCGGCAACCGCCTCGGGGTTCGCCTTATGGGTGACGAGCGGATAGGTGGTGAGCGTCAGAATCTCATAAAACAAGAACAGCGTGAAGAGATTGGCCGAGAACGCGATGCCGATCGTGCTGGCGATGGCGAGAGCAAAACAGACATAGAAGATTGTTTGGCGCGGCTCCTTGTTGCCGCGCATATAACCGATCGAGTAGATCGAATTGACGATCCACAGCGCCGAGGCGATGCAGGCAAACAGCATGCCGAGCGGTTCGACCGCCAGCGCAAGCGACAAGCCTGGCACGATCTCTAATGCGCCCGTCGCTGGCGCCGCTCCGGTCAAAACCAGATCTAGGACCTTCAGCACAACCCAAATCAGCGCACCGGCTGTCGCGAGTGTCATCGCCTCGCGCAGATTTGCGTTCCAATCGGTGAGCCAAATCAGCACCGCGCCGGCGAAGGGCAAGGCGACCGCGAGGATAACGAGAGCTTCACCGCTCATCGGTTCGCCCCCAACAAGGCCTCTGCCGCCTTCTCCGCAACGCCTGCAGTCATGGTCGTGTCGAAGCCGAAATAGATCGTCGCCGCCACCAAGATCAGCGAGGGAATCAGCATTGACGTGGGTGGTTCGCGCGCGCCCGCCACCATCTTGCCGACGGGGCGGAACCAAGTGACCTCGACGACCCGCCCGATATAGACGATCGAAATGAAGGAGCTTGCCACCAGTAGCAGCACCAGCCACCACGAGCCCTGCTCAAGCGCGCCCAATGCCAGATACCACTTGGATATGAAACCGGCCGTGCCCGGCGTACCGATGATGCTCAAGCCCGCAATCACGAATGCGCCCATGGTGATCGGCATGCGCCTGCCCAGGCCCGCCAAATCGTCGAGCTTGACCGAGCCGATGCGGAAGAAGACCGCGCCGATAACCAGGAACAAGGCGCCCTTCATCAGCGCGTGATTGAAAAGATGGACGATGCCGCCGGTGAGCCCGGTCTGATTGGCTAGCGCAATGCCAAGCGTGATGTAGCCGATTTGCGCCACCGACGAATAAGCCAGCATGCGCTTCACGTCGTCCTGGAATACGGCGACGATCGATGCGCCGAACATTGCCGCCAGCGAAAGGGTGAGCAAGATCGTCGAGACCGGCAACGTCTCGAAGACGAAAGTCACGCCAAAAACGGAGAAGTAATATCGCAGCAGCAGATAGACCGCGACCTTGGTTGCGGTCGCCGCCAGGAAGGCGGTCGCCACCGATGGCGCATAGGCATAGGCGTTGGGCAGCCAGACATGCAGGGGAAACAGCGCGAGCTTTAGACTGATGCCGACGGTCAAGAAGGCGAGGGCCGCGAGAATTGGACGGATGTTTTCCACCCCGTCGAGCCGGCCCGCAATGTCACTGAGATTGAGCGTTCCAGTCATCGTATAGAGCAGTCCGACACCAATCACATAGAGCGTCGCACCGATGGTGCCGAGGATCAGATACTGATAGGCCGCCAGCAGCGCCCGCCTATCGCGCCCCAGCGCGATCAGCGCGTAGGTTGAGAGCGATGAGACTTCCAAAAAGACAAAGGCATTGAAGGCGTCATTCGTGATGGTGATGCCAAGCAATCCGCACAGGCAGAGCAGATACATCGTGTAGAACCATGCCTGTTTTTTGGGCGCGATCTCTTTTTCCACGCTGACCCGCGCATAGGGCATGATGACCGCGCCGATCAGCGAAACCAGCACCAGCACGAAGCCGTTGAGCGCATCGATGCGGTATTCAATACCCCATGGCGGATTCCATCCCCCCAGCGCATAAGAGATCGGACCCGTGCTCAACACCTGCATCAGCAGCGAGCCGGCGATAAGCGGCATCGTCCAGCTGACCGCGAGCGCCACCGCCCACGCCCAGCTGCCCCGCCGCATCATGGCCGTCAGCACCGCGCCAAGCAGCGGAATAACAATCTGCAGAGCGGGCAATTGCGCCGCGATCATTGCTCGTCCTCTGCGAAAATCTCATCTTCCTCGATCGTGCCGTAGGCCTCGTTGATACGGACCACCAGCGCCAAGCCGAGCGACAGCGTCGCCACGCCGACCACGATCGCCGTCAGGATCAGCACATGAGGCAAGGGGTTGGAGTAGACCTGATAGTCTTCGCTGATGATCGGCGCCGTGCCGCCCAGGATCTTTCCGGCAGAAATGAACAGCAAATAGACGGACGTCTGGAATATCGACAGTCCGATCAGTTTTTTCACCATATTGCCGCGGGCCACCACGATGTAGAGGCCCGAGACCATCAAGAAAACGGTGATCCAGTGATTGTAATGGGCGACGATGTCTTCGAATCCGATCATCTAGCGGCCCCGCCCCGCGATCAGATAGAAGATTGCCGTCATGGTGCCGGCCACGGTGATCAGCACGCCCCCCTCGACCAGCAGGATGCCGTATTCCTGGCCGTGCACGCTGTCGTGCGCCAGGACCGAGTAATCGAGAAAATTGCCCCCCAGCATCATGTTGATCGCGCCGACGCCGGCGAAGATCAGCACGCCCAGCGGAATCATGATCTCCAAAAGCCGAGGCGGCGCCAGGCGTTTGGCCGCGTCCAATCCGAAGATGATCGCGTAAAGGATAACCATGGCGGCCGCGATGACCCCCGCTTGAAAGCCGCCGCCAGGTCCAAAGTCGCCGTGAAACTGCACATAGAGCGCGAAGACCAGAATGAACGGCATCATGATCTTCATCGTCGCGCGGAAGATGACGTCGAGCCTCATCGTTTGATCCTCTTGCGCTTGGGTCCGGGCTTCAACTTCCGGCGGCCCTTGAGCAGCAAAAGCACGGCGATACCGGCTGTGAAAATGACCGCCGTCTCCCCAAGCGTGTCGTAGCCGCGATAGCTCGCCAGCACCGAGGTCACCACATTGGGCACGTTGGTTTCCTCGATCGAGTAGTCGAGATAACGCGGCGCCACATGAACGTGGACGGGATTGTCGGCCAGCCCGAATGGCGGCAGGTCAATCGTCGCGTAAACGAGCACGCCCGCCATCACCACCGCCACAAACAGCGGCAAAAGTGGCGAATGCCCGGGATCTGATTCCTCCGTCTTGGTAAGGTAGAGCGTTCCCAGCATCAGCACGGTCGAGATGCCTGCGCCGACCGAAGCTTCGGTCATGGCCACGTCGACTGCGTCCAGCACGATCATCACGCTGGCCATCAGAAAACTGTAGATGCCGCCAAGAATCACGACGGCAAACAGGTTGCGCAGACGCACAATGCCGATCGTGATGATCGCCATGAGCGTGAGCAGCACCATGTTGATGAGGGCTTCTATGACCGTTTTCCTTTCGCGACCGCTCGTGTTTTTGCCTTGGTTCTCGATGCCCGCTTGACCGGGCGCGCGGCTGCCTTGCCCGCCTTTTTCTTAATCGCGCGTTTTTTGGCTGGCGCCTGTGCGGGTTTGGTCTCCAGCGGTTTCAGCCCCGCCCCCAGACCCAGCACCCGCGGGCTCGCGAGCACCGGCTCGATGCCGGCGTGCATCGCGGCTTGGGCCAGCGCGTGCGTTGCGACGGGTGTGATGAACACGACAACCGCCAGGATGATCGCGAGCTTGGCCGCGATCAGCGTCGGTCCTGCCGCAACGATCATACCGGCTATCAGAAAGCCGACGCCAACGGTGTCCGAAATGCCACTCGCCTGCATGCGCGTGAACACGTCGGGCATGCGCACCAATCCAATGGCGCCGGTCAAATAGAAGAAGGCGCCGACGATCAAGAGGGCCCCGCTCAGCAGCATGAAGATGGTATCCATCATCGGCTCAGCCCTCCTCTTCGCCGGAGTGGCTCAAATCGCCATAGCGCCAGAATTTCAGCACCGCGAGCGTGCCGATGATGTTGAGCAGGGCGTACAGAATTCCGATGTCGAGAAACTCTGGCCGGCCAGTGATGAAGCCAACGAGCGCAAGCAGCAAAATCGCACCCGTTCCGATGAAATTCGCCGCCAATACGCGATCGAAGACGGTCGGCCCTGAAAGCGCGCGGTATACCGCAAGCGCCAATGCGGCGAGCACGGCGAATGTGGCGATCTCGAACATCACTCAGTGCCCTCGAACTCGACGACCCGGGCGTTGATCGCGCCCTTCATCAGCTCTTCGGCGTCCTCCCGCGTGATCGCGTGCACCAGCAGTTCGTGCCCACGCAGCCGCGCCGTGATGGTGCCGGGCGTCAGTGTGATCGAATTTGCAAACGTGGCCGTGCCCGTGGCTGTGCGCTGGTTGCCATGTACTTGCACCAGGGTGGGCGATATTGGCATCTTGGGATCTAGGATCAGCTTGCTGACGCCAAAGGCCGAAAAAACGATTTCCTTGGCAAGCCACGGGTAATAGGTCAGGCCGCGCGGTATCAGATGTATCGGATGCCCTTCACGATCGATCATGCCCATGCGCTGGGCCAACGCGACCACCGCAAGCGTCGAAACCAGCCCGGCCGTCACCGTGAGCACGGTGTAGTGTCCCGACAGGACGAGCCAGAAGCCGAACAGAACCAAACTCAGGCTCACAATCAACATGCCGCCGCCCTGCAATTGATCTTGAGTCGAATGGTGCCCGGACGAAGCAAAACCAGGCCCGGACGATCACGCGCGTAAATACTAAGTGTCGATGTATCGCCGATTCGCGCGCACTATCAAAGGTTGTGCGACCCGGCCTCATCCGCACCGCACGCATCGCTCGCTGCGACGTCTTGTTGACGCATGGCAATACATTGCGTCTTGCGATGATCCGAATTTTCCACCATCTCTGTAAGATAGGAATTTATGGAGGCGTTGCGAGATTGCGATGGCTGAAAGCAGGCGAGAAAAAATCGAAAAATCAGACGCAGAGTGGCGGGAGAACCTCTCGCCCGAAGAGTACCGCATCACTCGCGAGGCTGGGACCGAGCGCGCCTTTTCGCACGCCCTCGCGGCCGATAAGCGTGCCGGCACCTACCATTGCGTTTGTTGCGGTGAGCCGCTGTTTCACTCGACGACCAAATACGATTCAGGAACCGGCTGGCCAAGTTTTTGGGCGTCAGCGGACGAAGACGCGGTGTCTGAGAAGGAAGACAGCTCGCTCTTTATGCGGCGCACCGAGGTCAATTGCGCCCGCTGCGATGCTCATCTCGGCCACGTTTTTCCCGACGGCCCCGAACCCACGGGCCTGCGCTATTGCATCAATGGCACGTCGTTGGAGTTGAAAACCGAGGACGACGAGAGCGACGGCGGCATCCAATCGCCCGATGCCGCTTGAGGACGCCGGCGGGGCGCTCAATATGACATCGATTGAGACCGCCGATCCGCCCTCCCCGCCAGCCGCTGAAAAGCGTCCGGCGAGCGACACAAGGCACGGCATCACCCGCACCGACGACTATGCCTGGCTGCGGGCGGACAACTGGCGCGACGTGATGCGCGATCCAGGCGTGCTTGATGCCGACATCCGCGCCTATCTTGAAGCCGAAAACGCCCATACCGCCACCGTGCTCGCCGGTACAGAAGCACTGCAGAAAACGCTCTTCAGCGAAATGAAGGGCCGCATCAAGGAGGACGACTCCAGTCCGCCCGCCAACGATGGCGCGTTTGCCTATTACACGCGCTTTGTGACCGGCGGCGAGCAACCGCTGTTTTGCCGCAAGCCGCATGGCGGCGGCGAACAGGTTTTGATCGACGGCAACGCCCTTGCCGAGCCCCATGCCTATTTCCGCATCGGCGGCGTCTCCCATTCCCGCGACCACACGCGCATTGCCTATTCCCGCGACATCAAGGGTTCTGAGTATTACGAGCTGCACATTTTGGACGCCGCCAGCGGCGAGGCGCTCGGTGCGCCAATTCCCGACACCAATGGCGGTGCGGTCTGGGCCAATGACGGACAAACGCTGTTTTACGCCCGGCTTGATGACAACCACCGCCCGCTGCAGGTTTTCCGGCACACCTTGGGCACGGACGCAAAGGACGATGTGTTGGTCTACGAGGAGACCGAGACGGGTTTTTTCGTCGGCGTCGGCGCGACCCAGAGCCGCAAATACATCGCCATCACCGCCCACGACCACCAGACCAGCGAGGTCCGCCTGATCGACGCCGATGCGCCCGCCGGTCCCGCCGTTCTGGTCGAGGCCCGCAGCGAGGGCCATGAATACGACGTCGAGCACCACGGCGAACGCCTCTTTATCTTGACCAATTGCGACGGCGCCGAAGATTTTAAGATCGTCGAGGCGCCCGTGGCGGCGTGTGGGCGCGAAAACTGGCGCGATGTCGAAGCCCACCACGCCGGGCGCCTGATCCTCGACTGCGTGGCGTATCAAAACCATTTGGTGCGGTTGGAACGCCAGGATGGCCTGCCGCGCATCGTCGTGCGCGCGCTGGCGGACGGCTCCGAGCACGCCATCGACTTTGACGAAGAAGCTTACGCGCTCGGGCTCTCGGCCGGTTATGAGTTCGACACCGCAACGCTTCGCTTCAGCTATTCGTCCATGACCACGCCCTCCCAGGTCTTCGATTACGACATGACCAGCCGCGCGCGCACATTGATCAAAACCCAGGAGGTGCCGAGCGGGCACGACCCCAGCGCCTATGTCACCCGCCGCATCATGGCGCCGGCGCGCGATGGCGAGAGCGTGCCGATCACGCTGCTCTACCGCACCGACACCAAGCTCGATGGCAGCGCCCCGTTGCTGCTTTACGGCTACGGCGCCTACGGCATATCGATCCCGGCCGGCTTCTCGACCAATTGCCTGAGTTTGGTCGATCGCGGTTTCGTTTACGCCATCGCCCATATTCGCGGCGGCAAAGACAAGGGCTACCGCTGGTACCGCCAGGGGCGGTTGGCCGAAAAGACCAACACCTTCGACGACTTCATCGCCGCGGCCGAGCATCTCTGCCAAGCCGGTTACAGCTCCAAGGGCGCCATCGTCGCCCATGGCGGCAGCGCCGGCGGCATGCTGATGGGCGCCGTCGCCAACATGGCGCCGGAGCTCCTTCGCGGCATCATCGCCGAGGTGCCGTTCGTCGATGTGCTCAACACAATGCTCGATGACACGCTGCCGCTCACACCGCCCGAATGGCCCGAATGGGGAAATCCGATCGAGAGCGCAGAAGAGTATGGCTGGATCGCCGCCTATTCGCCTTATGACAACGTGCGGGCCCAGGCCTATCCCAACATTCTGAGTCTTGCCGGCCTCACCGACCCGCGGGTCACCTATTGGGAACCCGCCAAATGGACCGCCAAGCTGCGCGCTCTAAAGACCGACACCAACCTGACGCTGCTCAGAACCAACATGGAAGCGGGACACGCCGGAGCATCGGGGCGCTTCGACCGTCTAAAGGAAGTCGCACTGGCTTACGCCTTTGCGCTTATGATCAGCCAAACACCCGCCAGCTAGAGGCATTCCATGGCATCGGACGCGCGCGACGATCAGGCGAAACTGACACGCCAACCCTTTGACTGGACCGACCCGCTCGACCTTACGGGCGAATTGAGCGCGGAAGACAAAAGTGCGGGCGAGACCGCGCGGCGCTTCGCCCAGCAGGAGCTGATGCCGGGCATCGTCGAAGCCTTCCGTCATGAGCGCTTCGATCGGTCGATCTACGGCAAGATGGCCGAGCTTGGATTTCTGGGCATCCTGCTGCCCGAGTCTTTTGGCGGCTCGCAGATGGGCTATGTCGCCTATGGCCTGATCGCGCGCGAAATCGAGCGCGTCGATTCTGCCTATAGATCGATTTTGAGCGTGCAAAATTCGCTCGTCGGGTTCCCGATTTTCACTTACGGCACGGACGAGCAAAAAAACAAATACCTGCCCAAACTCACCAGCGGCAAGTTCATCGGCTGCTTTGGCCTGACCGAGCCCGATCACGGCTCCGACGTCGGCGCCATGGCGACCCGGGCCGAAAAAGACGGCGCCGGCTACGTGCTGAATGGCGCCAAGACCTGGATCAGCAACGCGCCGATAGCCGATCTTCTGATCGTTTGGGCCAAGACGCAGGACGGCAAGATCCGCGGCTTTTTGGTCGAGCGCGATGCAAAAGGTCTCTCGACGCCCAAGATCGAGGGCAAGTTTTCGCTCCGCGCTTATGAGACCGGCGGCATCGTGCTCGAAGATGTGCGCCTCAATCAGGACGCTCTGCTGCCCGGCGCCGAGGGACTGTCGGGGCCATTCCGCTGCCTCAACCAAGGACGTTACGGAATCTGTTGGGGCGCGATGGGTGCAGCCGAATTTTGCTGGCACACCGCCCGCGACTATGTGCTCGATCGAAAGCAGTTCGGCAAGCCGCTCGCAGCCAATCAGCTCGTTCAGAAAAAACTCGCCGACATGCAAACCGAAATAACGCTCGGCCTACACGCGGCATTGCGCCTGGGGCGCTTAATGGACGCAGATCAGGCGAGCCCCGAAGCCATATCGCTGGTCAAACGCAACAATTGCGGAAAGGCGCTGGCAATCGCCCGCGAGGCGCGCGACATGTTGGGGGCGAATGGCGTGTCAGACGAGTATCACGTGATCCGCCATGCCTTGAATTTGGAATCCGTCAACACCTATGAGGGCACCCACGACGTGCACGCCCTCATCCTGGGCCGCGCCCAGACCGGTATCCAGAGCTTTACCTGATGCCCGCCTAGCGCATAGTGTGCTTCTCATCTGACCCACCCATCCCCAGTCGACACCGTGCAGACATTTCCCGATCTGCCGGGGGCTAGCTAAGGGAAATAGGAGACGGCGATGCAAAATATATTGACTGATCTCAAACTGACGGTGATCAGCGGCTTCATCCTGGCGCTGCTGCTGATTCTCGTCGTCCGCCCGTTGATGGGCGGCGGCTTCCTGCCCGATACGGCCTGGTTGGCATTCCTCTTCCGCTGGCTGCATGTCTTGAGCGGCGTGATGTGGATCGGCCTGCTTTGGTACTTCAACTTCGTGCAGGTGCCCGGTATGCCAAAGATCCCCGACGACCAGAAGCCAGCCATCACCAAGGTGATCGCGCCATCGGCATTGTGGTGGTTTCGCTGGGGCGCCATGGCGACGATCGCCACTGGTCTCATCTTGGCGCATTTGAGCGGTTATCTAATGGCCGCCCTGTCGTTGGGCATTCTCGACGGCGGCGTCAGCACACCGATCGGCATCGGCATGTGGCTCGGCATCATCATGTGGTTCAACGTCTGGTTCCTGATTTGGCCGAACCAGCGAAAGGTTCTTGGCATGGTCAAGGCAAGCGCCGATGAAAAAGCGGCCGCGGGCAAGACCGCGCTGATTTTTTCGCGCACCAACACCTTGCTTTCGATCCCCATGCTCTATTGCATGGTCGCAGCCCAGAACGGCGGCTTCGCTTAAGACCGCCAGACTGAAATGCAAAAGGCCGGGGTTCACACCCCGGCCTTTTTTGTCTGTGGCAATCAAGCCCTCAGGCTTAGCCGCCGAACATGCCCTTGACCCGATCGAGCGCGCCCTCGGCCGCTTCTTCGATCGATTCCCAGATGCTTTCGCCCGCTTCGGTGACCGATGCGGCGATGGTCTTTTCATCTGAGTCCAGCACGCCCATTTTGCTCAACGTGGCCGGACCGGCAAGGCCGTCGGCCTTCAAGCCGTTTTCTTCCTGGTAGGCGCGCACCGCGCGCTCCGTGCCGCCGCCGAAGACACCGTCGGCATCGATGCTGAGCTTCTCTTGCATCGCGCGCACAGTCACACCGCGCGAGCCCCGGCGCAACAGCACCAGCTCATCGAGATCCATGGCTGCAAAAGTGTCGGGTCCCGCGATGCCGTCCGCGCTTAGCCCGTGTTCCTTTTGAAAGTCGCGCACAGCACGCTCAGTGCCACCGCCAAATATTCCATCGGCGTCGATACCGAGTTTTTCCTGAAGCCGCTTAACGGGCTCCCCGCGAAGTCCGCGCAAAAGAATGGCCATCAATATTTTCCTTTATCCCAAGGGACATTACAGTGACTCAAAGTCGAGCTGCCGCCTGCCGGCAACCCATGACTGTCTCCCCCAAGATTGTGGCCAGCGGATGATTTTCAAGACCTTCAGCGGTCGGACAAAACTACGAGCCGCTCTTCAGGCTTCCCAGGATACCTCGCACCAGCATGCGCCCCAGCGAAGAGCCGACTGAGCGCGCCACCTGTTTGGCAAATGTCTCGGTGACGCTTTGACGCTTGTAGCTGCGCCGGCGCGTGGTCGGCTTCTTCGCCGTAGACGCCGAGTATTCGCCGCGCTTCTTGGTTTGGCGCGCGTTTTCCTGTTCGCGCTGGCTTTCTTCCCGCACCGCCTTTTGCTTGGCGCGCTGCTGCAGCATCTCATACGCCGACTCGCGGTCATTGGTCTCGTCATACAGACCGCTCACCGGGCTATCGTCCATAATCTGCCTGCGCTCGGATTTGGTGATCGTCCCGAGCCGCGACGAGGGCGGGCGCACCAATGTGCGCTGAACCATCGACGGGCGGCCCTTTTTTTCAAGCGTCGAGACCAACGCTTCGCCCACGCCGAGTTCCATGATGGCGGTCTGGGTTTTGAACTTGGGATTGGGCCTAAAGGTCTCCGAAGCCGCCTTGACGGCCCGCTGCTCGCGCGGCGTATAGGCGCGGAGCGCATGCTGGATGCGATTGCCAAGCTGGCTCGAGACGCTGTCGGGAACGTCCAACGGATTCTGCGTGACAAAATAGACGCCCACGCCCTTGGAGCGGATCAGCCGCACCACCTGCTCGACCTTCTCGAGCAATGCCTTGGGCGCCTCGTCGAACAGCAGATGCGCCTCGTCAAAGAAGAAGACCAGCTTGGGCTTGTCCGCGTCGCCCACTTCGGGCAACTCCTCAAAAAGCTCGGCCAGAAGCCACAGCAGAAAGGTTGCATAAAGCCGCGGCGATTCCATCAGCTTGTCGGCGGCCAGCACATTGACCATTCCGCGCCCGCCTTCGGTCCGCATCAGATCCGAAATATCGAGCGCCGGTTCGCCGAAGAAGTGTTCGCCGCCTTGCTCATCGAGCACCAGCAGCGACCGCTGGATGGCGCCGACCGATTGGCGTGAGACATTGCCGTATTCGGCGCTGAGCTCCTTGGCGCGTTCGGCCACGTTGGACATCAGGGCGCGCAAGTCCTTGAGATCAAGGATCAACAGCCCCTCTTCATCCGCCAGCCGGAAGGCGATGTTGAGCACACCCTCTTGTGCGCTGGTGAGGTCCATGAGACGCGAGAGCAGCAAGGGTCCCATTTCCGAGACCGTGGTGCGGATCGGGTGACCTTGCTTGCCGAACAGATCCCAGAATATGACGGGAAAAGATTCGTAGCCGTAGTCCTCTAAGCCGATCGTCTTGGCGCGTTCTTCGAGGAAATCCTTTTTCTTGCCCGCCATGGCGAGACCGGCGAGATCGCCTTTCACGTCGGCGCAAAAAACCGGCACGCCATGGGCCGAGAATCCTTCGGCCAAAATTTGCAGCGAGACCGTCTTGCCGGTGCCCGTGGCGCCGGTGATCAGGCCGTGCCGATTGGCGAGCTTGAGATTGAGCACCTCATTTTTGGTGCTCTTGCCGATGAAGACCGTTCCCTCGTCGCTCATAAAAATCCCCACTTAAGCTCGCTACGCCAGCGCACTCTATCGGCACATGATATCTTTGCAAATGGTCGCTTTCGCCCTAAGTGTGTGCCCGCAAAGGAGTAAGCACCGTGAAGCTGGCCACCGAATTTGAGGCGCACGACGAAGCCGCCTGGCGCGCCCTGGCCGAAAAGGCGCTTAAGGGCGGCGGGCTTGAGGCGCTGACCGCGCACACGCTCGACCGGATTTCCGTCAAACCGCTTTACGGGCTGGGCGACGAAGACGCCAGCCGCTCGGCTGCGGCGCCTTTCGCGCGCGGCCTGGGAGCACTGCCGGCCTCGCCCGCCTGGGACATTTGCCAGCTCCACTGGAGCGCAGATGCGCCTGAAACCAATCGCCAAATTCTCGCTGATCTGGAAGGTGGCGCGAGCGCCATCGCGCTGCGCATCGCCGCGCCCGAGCAAGCCGGTCTGGCTGTGGCCGGCGTCCAAGATCTCGCCCGCGCGCTGGAGGGCGTCCATCTTGATTTTATTCGGCTCGATCTCGAGCCCGGCATCCATTTCGCCGCCACTGCCGAAATCCTGCAGGCCTTTTGGGCCGAGCGAGGGTTGGCCGCCGACGCGCTGAAGGGCGGGTTTGGCGCCGATCCCCTGGGCGCGTGCGCACGCGCGGGCGGTCTCGATCAATCCTTCGAAGAGTGCCTCTCCGCCGCCGCCGCTCTCGCGCACCTAACGCACGAGCAATTTCCCGGTGTCGCTGCATTGCTCGCCGACGGGCGCCCCTATCACGATGGCGGCGCAAGCGAAGCCCAGGAGCTCGCCTGCCTCGCCGCCACTCTGGCCGCCTATTTGCGCGCCATGGAAGCGGGAGGACTGACCCCCGAACAGGGTCTGAGCCAAGTCGCGGTCGCGCTCGCATGCGACGCCGACCTGTTTCTCTCGATCGCCAAATTGCGCGCTGCCCGCATGTTGCTGGCGAGAATCGCTCAAGCCTGCGGCGCCCAAAAAGCTCTGATGGACGTGCGGATCACGGCGCAGACATCGGCCCGCATGATGAGCAAGCTCGATCCAGACGTGAACATGCTGCGCACGACCGCCGCCTGCGCCGCCGCTGCCTTGGGCGGTGCCGACGCGATCAGCGTATTGCCCTATGGCGCCCTGTTGGGCCAGCCCGACGCCCTCATGCGCCGGATCGCGCGAAACACCCAGCTCATCATGCAGGAGGAATCGCATCTGGGCCGCGTGGTCGATGCGCCGGGCGGCAGCTGGTATGTGGAGGCGCTCTCTTACGAGCTCGCCGCCAAGGCCTGGGATATGTTCCAAGAGATCGAAGCCAAGGGCGGCATGGCGGCTGCTTTGGCCCAAGGCGTCGTGCAGGCCGAGCTGGCCAAGAGCGCTGAGAGCCGCGCTGGCGCGCTCGCAACATCTCAAAGCGAGCTCATTGGTATCAATGCCTTTCCCCATTTGGCTGAATCAATTCCTGCGCTGAAACCAAACCCCCTGCCTGATTCTCTCGATGATCCCGCCGTCACCGTCGAGCCGGTGCCTCTGCGCCGGCTGGCGCAAGCCTTCGAGCGGCTGCGCGATGACGCCGAGGCGTATGCCAAGACCCGCGGACATCGCCCGCAAGTCTTCCTGGCCAATCTTGGCGAGCGCTCAGGCTTTGCCGCGCGCGCCAACTATGCCCGCAACCTGTTTGCGTCTGGCGGGATCGAAGCGTTGGATGAGGGCGGCTTTGACACAGCCCAGACCGCGGCCAAGGCTTTCAAAGCAAGCGGCGCGCCGATCGCCTGTCTCTGCGGCTCCGACGAAACCTACGAGGCGCTCGCCGAAGCTGCAGCCATTGCGCTGAAGGATGCGGGCGCGGACCTCATTGCGCTCGCTGGACGGCCGGGCGAGACGCGCACGGCACTCAGCGAGGCCGGCATCGCCCTCTTTATCCATAAGGGCGCCAATATGATCGAGGCGCTAATGCGTGCTCACGACGCGACCGGTGTGACGCCCCAATGAGCCAGATTCCAGACTTCACCACACTCGCCTTCGATGGCGGCAAGCCGGCCAAGACCAGCGTCCCCGGCGAACCGATTTGGGAGACGCCCGAGAACATCGCCGTGCGGCCCATCTATACGGCCGCCGACCGCGAGGGCTTGGATTTTCTTGAGACCTGGCCGGGCCTGGCGCCCTATCTGCGCGGACCCTACCCAACCATGTACACCCAGCGCCCCTGGACGGTGCGCCAATATGCCGGCTTCTCGACGGCCGAAGACTCCAACGCCTTTTATCGTAAGAACCTGGCGGCCGGCCAACAGGGCGTCTCGGTCGCCTTCGACCTCGCCACCCATCGCGGCTATGATTCCGATCATGCCCGCGTCCAGGGCGACGTCGGCATGGCCGGCGTGGCGATCGACTCGATCTACGACATGCGCACGCTGTTTGATGGCATCCCGCTCGATCGCATCTCTGTCTCGATGACCATGAACGGCGCCGTCTTGCCGATCATGGCGCTCTTCATCGTCGCCGGTGAGGAGCAAGGCGTGTCGCCCGAGAAGCTCTCGGGCACCATTCAAAACGACGTTTTGAAGGAGTTCATGGTCCGCAACACCTATATCTATCCGCCCGGTCCCTCGATGCGGATCGTCTCGGACATTTTCTCCTACACCTCAAAACACATGCCGCGCTTCAACTCGATTTCGATCTCCGGCTATCACATGCAGGAAGCTGGCGCGACGGCTGATCTGGAACTCGCCTACACGCTGGCCGACGGCGTTGAATACGCCCGCTGCGGTGTGGCGGCTGGGCTGCCAATCGATAAGTTTGCTCCCCGACTTTCTTTCTTCTGGGCCATCGGCATGAACTTCTTCATGGAGATCGCCAAGATGCGCGCGGCGCGGCTGCTCTGGGCCAAACTGATGAAGGAGTTTGCGCCCGAGGATCCCCGCTCGCTTTCGCTGCGCACCCACTGCCAGACCAGCGGCTGGAGCCTGACAGCGCAGGATGTCTACAACAACGTGGCGCGCACTTGCATCGAGGCCATGGCCGCCACCCAGGGACATACCCAGTCGCTGCACACCAATGCACTTGACGAGGCGCTGGCGCTGCCCACCGATTTTTCTGCCCGCATCGCCCGGAACACCCAGCTCTTCATCGCGGCCGAGACCGGCACTTGCCGGGTGATCGATCCCTGGGGAGGCAGCTACTATGTCGAGCGCCTCACCCACGATCTGGCCGCCCGCGCGCTCGAGCACATCGGCGAGGTCGAAAAGCTCGGCGGCATGACACGAGCGATCGAGGCCGGACTGCCGAAGCTGCGTATCGAGGAAGCCGCGGCGCGCGCCCAGGGCCGCATCGATTCCGGCACCCAAACCATTGTTGGCGTCAACCGCTATCAAAGCGACGACGAAGCGGACATTGATATCCGCAAGGTCGACAACGCCGCCGTGCGCCAGCAACAGCTCGACAAGCTTGCCAAGCTGCGCGAGGAGCGCGACGAAGCCGCCACCCAAGCCGCCCTTGACGCGCTTACCAAATCCGCCGAAACAGGTGACGGCAACCTGCTGGAGGCGAGCGTCGCCGCTGCCCGCGCGCTGGCCACCGTTGGCGAGATTTCGGCCGCCATGGAGAAGGTCTTCGGCCGCCACCGGGCCGAGATCCGCGCCATTTCAGGCGTCTACAAACGAGAGGTCGGTTTGGGCAACGCAGCGCTCGAAAAAGTGACTGAACTGGTCGAGACTTTCGAAAAACACGAGGGCCGCCGGCCCCGCATCTTGGTCGCCAAGATGGGCCAGGACGGCCATGACCGGGGCCAGAAGGTGATCGCCTCGGCCTTCGCCGATTTGGGCTTCGACGTCGATATCGGCGCGCTGTTCCAAACCCCCGATGAAGCCGCCCGTCAGGCGGTCGAAAACGACGTCCACATCGTCGGCGTCTCCTCGCTCGCAGCCGGTCATCTGACGCTGGTGCCCGAACTCAAAAAGGCGCTTGAGGATCAAGGTCGCGGCGACATCATGATCGTCGTGGGCGGCGTCATTCCGCCCCAAGACCACGATGCGCTGACATCGGCCGGCGCCAAGGCGATCTTTGGGCCCGGCACGGTCATCGCCGATGCCGCGCGTGATCTCTTGGAAAAACTCTCAAATCAACTGGGTTTCGACCCGAAGAAAGCGGCGGAATAGCCTTATGAAATCAATCGTATTTCTCTTGATGTGCCTCGGCGCCCTGTCGCTTGGACTGCTGGTCTCTTCGCGCGCCGTGCTGGTCGGGGCCGGTCCGATGCAAGAAACGCCGATCGGCGCCAAGACCTTCGAGTGTCATTTTTTCACCGGCACGGGCCTCATCACCCGCACCTATGTGGACGAGCCGACGGGGCTCGTCGGCCGCGACACCTGTCCCAGAATCTTGGTGTTGTAGGGCGCGCGCGCCCGGTTCAACCTAAGCCGCTTTGATTTCGCTCAGGAACTGCTGCACGCTTTCGCGCAGCGCTTCGGACCGGCTCATCAAGTCTTTGGCCGCGCCAAGCACGCTGGAAGCGACTTTACCCGTCTCCTCCGTGGCGCTCTTGACCTCGTCCATTGCGCTGACCGTTTCCTTGGTGCCTTCGGCCGCCTGCTGCACGCTTTGCGAGATTTCGGTTGTCGTCGCGGCCTGTTCTTCGACCGCCGCCGCGATGGTCGAAGAGATCTGATCCAACTCGCTAATGGTCGTGCCGATACTTTCGATGGCGGTCACCGCGCCTGTCGTGTCGCTCTGGATCGATTGGATTTGAACCGAGATCTTTTCGGTCGCCTGCGCGGTTTGGGTCGCCAGGTCTTTCACTTCCGAAGCGACAACGGCAAAGCCCTTGCCGGCTGTCCCGGCGCGCGCCGCCTCGATCGTCGCGTTCAGCGCCAAGAGGTTGGTCTGCTCGGCGATTTCGGAAATGAGCTGGACGACGTCGCCGATGTCGGCGGCGGCTTTCTCAAGCGCGCTGACCTGCTCGTTGGTTGATTTGGCTTGGCTCACCGCATCCTTGGCGATTTCGGCCGACTTCATCACCTGTTCGGATATTTCCTTGATCGACGAATTCATCTCTTCGGTCGCCGACGCAACGACATTCACGCTGCTGCTGGCTTGCTCGGACGCCACCGCGACCGTGACCGATTTCTGATTGGTCTGTTCGGCCGTCGCCGCCATCGAGTTTGCGTTTTTCTCCAGCGAACCGGCG
>JAJFHN010000013.1 GCA_021775595.1 Hyphomicrobiales bacterium | reverse complement strand
TCGCACCTAGCCACCCCACTTTAAGGTGTGTCTAATACCCCGATGCTCAGACGGTATGCTTTTGACCTGGCGCCGGCGTTGTTTGTGGCTCTGCCCACGATGGTTCAGCGATAGACCTATGCCGTGTTTTGTTTATGTCTTGGGAAGTGAGGGCAAAGGTGGATACCGCACATATGTGGGTTGGACCACCGACTTGAATAGGCGTCTTGGCGAACATAATTCAGGCACCGGCGCACGTTCGACCCGAGGTCGTAGTTGGGTTCTTCTATATGCCGAGCGTTACGCTACTCGGAATGAGGCGATGAGCCGAGAATGGCATCTCAAGCGGGATCGGCGATTTCGGAAAAGTTTGATCCCACTGATAACTGAAGCTGAATAAGATTGTTAGCCTAACGTCCGCTTTCGGGTGAAAAGCAAACATCAACTGCCTCCATGCCCAATGTCCGTTTTGACCCAAAGCGGACATTCCGCCAAAGCAGGTCGCAATCCGTGCGCCCGCCTTGCCATAGAGCCACATCAGCTCACGACTGACTTGCAGGGCCAGTTCACGCGTTGGTGCGATCGCCAAGTCAAGCGGTGTGCGCGTTTGAGATGCTCGACCCTCTTCGTCGAGCAACAGCGGCGCCATCGCGAGTCCGAAAGCGACGGTTTTTCCTGAGCCGGTCTGCGCAGAAACGATCAGATCCCGGCCTTCTGCTTCGGTTTCGAGCACGGCAGCTTGTACCGGCGTTGGTGTGACATAGTCGCGAGCAGCCAAGGCTTCAGCGAGCAAAGGGGGCAATTTTGTAAAGGGCATGACGCCCCCTTGAGCGCTTATCTCGCTGGAGCAAGCTCTATTTACATTGTCCAGATCGAGTTTTGGGGCATTGGGTTGTGGTGTCGCAGCGATTTTCAGTATAGGCGGTGACCGAACGCACGCGATCTCGCTTGCCCCCAATACCAACTCTGTATCCGGAACGCCCTCGCCCTTCATGATCAATTTCAGCAACATCAAAGTGCGCCTGGGCGGCACCGTGGTCCTTGACGGAGCAACCGCCGCGCTACCGCCCGGTGCCAAGATCGGGTTGATCGGGCGCAATGGCGCAGGAAAATCGA
This sequence comes from Hyphomicrobiales bacterium, assembly GCA_021775595.1. Classification (GTDB taxonomy): domain Bacteria; phylum Pseudomonadota; class Alphaproteobacteria; order Rhizobiales; family Methyloligellaceae; genus JAJFHN01. The sequence continues at coordinate 2,963 of JAJFHN010000013.1, read as the reverse complement.
CGCTCATGCGCGCGTTAAGCGCGCAACTCGAAAGTGACGATGGCTCTGTCGATATGCCGAAGGACACGCGGATCGGCTATTTGGCGCAGGAAGCGCCGGCGGGGCAGCAATCTCCTCTTGAAACCGTGCTCGCAGCCAATGACGAGCGAGATAAGCTACTTGTCGAAGCCGAAGTGGCGACAGATCCTCAGCGAATCAGCGATATTCATGAGCGGCTGAATGCCATGGATGCCCATGCCGAGCCTGCCCGCGCGGCGCGTATCTTGAGTGGTCTTGGGTTTGACGAAGAAATGCAGGCTCAATCGCTTGAAAGCTTTTCAGGCGGTTGGCGGATGCGTGTTGCTTTGGCTGCCTTGCTGTTCGTCGAGCCGGAAATGCTGATGCTTGATGAGCCATCAAATCACCTCGATCTCGAAGCGACCTTGTGGCTCGAAAACTTCCTTCGCGATTATCGTGGAACAATGCTCGTGATCAGTCATGAGCGCGATCTGTTGAACAATGTCGTCGATCATATTCTCCATCTGAAGGGCGGCAAGACCAAGCTCTATCCCGGTGGCTATGATGCCTTTGAACGGCAGAGCGCTGAGCAGGCTGCCCAGGATGCCGCTTCACGCGCCAAGCAAATCGCCCAGCGAGACAAGCTCCAAGCCTATGTCAATCGCTGGGGCGCCAAGGCGCATACTGCACGCCAAGCCCAAAGCCGGGTCAAAGCCCTGGCGCGGATGGCGCCGGTTGCCGCCGCCATGGCAGATCCCACTTTGGTTTTCGGTTTTCCCAGTCCCGGCGACATGAAACCGCCGATGATCCTGCTGGATGACATTTCTGTCGGCTATGAAGAGGATGTTCCGATCCTGTCCCGGCTTTCGCTTCGAATTGATCCAGAAGATCGGATCGCCTTTCTCGGCCGCAATGGTAATGGCAAGACAACCTTGGCGCGGCTCCTCGCGAGGCAGCTCAAACCGATGGCTGGTGATATGGCCATCTCGGGAAAGACCCGGGTTGGCTATTTCACTCAGTATCAGGTCGAGGAGCTTGATGGTTCGGACAGTCCACTCGATCATATGACGCGCGTCATGCCTGATGCGAAGCCGGGCGCCGTACGCGCGCAGCTCGGCCGCTTTGGTTTCTCGGGTGACAAGGCAATGATGGAGGTGCGCAAATTATCAGGCGGCGAACGGGCTCGGCTGGCGCTGGCTTTGATTACGCGTGACGCGCCTCATCTTCTCATCCTCGATGAGCCTACGAACCATCTCGATGTCGATGCTCGCGAAGCGCTGGTTCAGGCGCTGAACGACTATTCAGGCGCTGTCGTAATCGTCAGCCATGATCGCCACATGCTCGAACTGACGGCTGACCGGTTGATCCTGATCGAAGATGGGACCGCGACAGAGTTTGATGGATCTATCGACGACTACACTGATTTGGTACTTCGAAAGAATGAGCCGGCGACCAAAGAGAGATCCGGCACGCGTAAAAATGCAAAGCTGGCGCGCAGGGACGCCGCCGAAGCGCGAAAACGAACGCAAGAACTCCGCAAGGTTGCGAAGCAGGCTGAAGCCGAGATCCAGAAGCTCGAAAAAGAACGTTCCGCCATCGACCATGCGATGTTCGCACCTGCAGATGCCACAGGCGATCTTGCGACGGCGACGATGACCGAATTGATGATCCAACGCGCCAGGCTGGACGATAAAATCACCGAACAGGAAGAAAAATGGACCCAGGCGTCGGAAGCTTTGGAAGCCTCAGCCACCGCGTAGCCCGCTAGGCTGCGACAGGCGTATGAGCGCCAGGAACGGCCTCGGGTACATTGCGGTTACATGCTCGACGGCAATTCGAGGATCGAGAGCGCAGTGGTTGGATGTCCGCTTTGCACCCTATAGTGGACTTAAACCCAAACAGTCTGGAACGTCCGCTTCTGGCTAGAAGTGGGCTCCGCACGCCTATGCCCATCACGTCCGCTTCGGAGGGGTAAGCGGAAGTCGAATTGGCCTCTGCTGCATGCCCGCTTCTGATCCAAAGCAGATGGTTGCTGGCTCTCGCCGGATTCGAATTTGCCTGGGCAGAAATGATCACGATCATTGGAAGCGGCTGCGCGGGCGGCTAATACGACCGATGAGAATGATTTATGAACGCCAATCCGATTCAAGAGAGAGCATGATGGTTCAAAGCGCCATCCAAAACGGTCGGCGGCGGCATGTTGTGCGCTATCTAGGACTCGCCTATGGCCTGGCGGCCTTCGTCATGGCGTTGGGTATCTGGGCATATTGGGCGGTGTTTTTGGGCAATTTGCCACCCCGCTCGATCCCCTGGATAGAACCGTCTGTCAGCGTGGGTCCGGCATTGGCAACGTTCCCGGCGCTCTTCATCGATATCGGACTGTTGCTTCTGTTCGGGCTACAGCACTCGCTGATGGCGCGCAGCAGCGTCAAGGATTGGATAACCCGGTTCGTTGCGCCTGATCTCGAGCGCAGCACATACGTTCTTGCCGCAAACCTCGCTTTCATTCTGTTGCTGGTTTTCTGGCAGCCAATTCCGTTCGTGCTTTGGGACGCGGGCGATGGCATCGCCGAAGACATCGTCTGGTCGATCTTCGTGCTTGGCTGGGTCGTCTTGATTTTGTCCCTCGCCGCAATCGATTCCGCCGAGCTTTTAGGCCTGCGGCAAGCTTGGGCCTGGTTCCAGAACCGGCCTCACGAATCCCTTCCCTTTAAAACGCGTTGGCTATACAGCCAAATTCGTCACCCGCTTTATCTCGGCGTCATCATCGTCGTTTGGGCGGCGCCCTTTATGACCGTCGGTCATCTGTTGTTCGCGGTCGGATTCACGACCTACATCATAATAGGCACATACTTCGAGGAACGGGACCTGCTGCGCAGCGGTGGCGAATCCTATCGAGCCTATCAGCGGGCAGTGCCCGCGTTTGTGCCAACGTTTTGGAAACGTCCGCCGAAATCCGCTACATA
>JAJFHN010000012.1 GCA_021775595.1 Hyphomicrobiales bacterium | reverse complement strand
GCTGATCAGGGCGAGGAGCCGGTGATCGACGATTCCGTGCTCAACAAGGCGCTTACGGGAGACGCCGCGGCCAACGCCAAAGTCATCGTCCGCGTTTTGGGCCTGTTTGAGAGCCACGCACCACCGGCCCTCTTGAAGCTCGCTGAAGCCGCGCGCGATGACGCCGGCGACGAGATCGCCAAAGCGGCTCATGCACTCAAATCAATGAGCGCCAACATCGGTGCGGTGCGCTTGGCGCGGGCTTGCGGCGCACTCGAGGAAGACGCCAAAGCCGGTAAATTGGACGATCTGGTGCGCCGCTTGGCGGGACTTCAGCAATTGCTGGTCGACGTCTTGGCCCATATCGGGGCGCAAAAGGTGGACCTGGACGATGATGCGGTGATGCCCGCGCGCCAAGCAGGCGCCTAAGCCCGCCGCCGATCAATCGGCCGTCTTCAGCGATAGGATGTATTCGGCGAGATCGCTCGTTTCCTCACGGGTCAGCTCGATCATCGGCATCGCGTGGGTTGGAAGCGCGATCGACATCGTGATGCGCTCGCGCGACTGCCCCTTGAGATTGGCGATTTCCTTGAAACTCGGCACGTCGGCGCTGGCGCTCGTTTGCTGACCCGACGCGCCGATCAAATGACAGTTGGTGCAAATTTTTTGAGCGAGTGCGGCGCCTGTTTCGGCGTGCGGCTGGCCGGGTATCTTCTGTGCGTGCGCGCTGCCGGGCGCCAAGACCAGAACCCCAAACGCCAGTGCGCCCAATGTGGTCAGTCGAAAAGAGTTGCGAGTCATTCCCTTACCCCTCATGCCCTCCGGGCGCTTTGTAGCTGCCAAGGGGCCTGGGTTCAATGCGTAGGATCAATCACCGCCCACCTCTTTCAGGCGGATCGAGCCGCCGCAGACATCGCCCTCCGGTACGCCATCAATCCATACGGTCAATTGGGCGATGCGTTTGCGGGTCAGCTCGGCCAGCACCGAACCGGCGCAGGTCGGAAACATGCTGCCATAACTGACGGCTTTGTCTTTGGCCGGAAAGCGCGCCTCCAGTTCGGCGTCGCGAAAGGCGATCCAAGCGCGTTGGGCGAGTTTCAGTTTTTCCAGAAATTCCGGTTCGCCGGCATAGAGGCTTTGCAGACGCTGATAGACCGCGTTCAGTTCGGCATCCGCCGCGCCAACGTCTTGGGAGGCGCATCGGTTGGTTTCGCCTTGATTCTTCGCCTGTTCGAAACAACTGGCCGTCTCGGCCTGGGCGATGGCTGGTTGGGCCATGCCGATCGCCAGGATCGCACAGGCAGCTACCGTGAGGCTCGCCGAGCGCCGAAGTCGCGTCATAGGGATCTCCCAATTTTTTGATACGCATTCCACCGGTGAGCCCTATTCCTCGGGCTCGGTGGTGAACATCAGCGGAAAGCCGTTTGCCCGCCCGGCCTCGGTTGCTTCCGTCGCCTTGGTCTCGGCGATCTCGCGGCTGAAGACGGCGACGACACAGGCGCCCTTCTTGTGCGCGGTCATCATGACGCCGAGCGCCTCGGACTCGGTCATGCGGAAAATGCCCTTCAACACCATCACGACGAATTCGCGCGGCGTGTAGTCGTCATTCAGCAAAATCACCTTGTGCAGCCGCGGCCGCTTGGTCTTCGGGCTCGTCGTGGTCTTGGGCTTGACCGGAGGTTTGACGGTTGTATCGGGCATCGCGCGGGGCAGTATACGAGAAATTTGCGCGGAAGGGGGTGGGCCCTCAATGCGCGTTGCGGAACGCGCGCGCCGTGAACAGCGTCAGCGCCATGATCTGGATGTCGAACCAAATCGACCAATTGTCGATGTAATAGATATCGTGCTCGACCCGGGCGCGGATCTTGGCGTCGGTCTCGGTCGGGCCGCGATGGCCTTGAACCTGCGCCCAGCCGGTGATGCCGGGTTTGACGTTGTGGCGCCAGGCATAGCGCGCGATGCGCTGCTCGAATTCATGATCGTGAATCAGCGCGTGCGGCCGCGGCCCGACAATCGACATCTGCCCCTGGATCACGTTCCAAAGTTGCGGCAGTTCGTCGAGGTTCGAGCGCCGTAGGAGCCGTCCAAGCCGCGTGAAGCGCGGGTCGTTGGCGAGCGCTTGACGGACGGTGTTGCCGTCTTCGGCACACGCCATGGTGCGGAATTTGAGGATCCGAAAGGTTTCCTGGTTGAAGCCGGCGCGCCGTTGGCGGAAGAGCACCGGGCCCTTGCTCTCAAGCTTGATGGCAAGCGCAATCGCCGCCAACACGGGCGAGAGCACGATGAGGCCGATGGTGGCGCAAACGAGATCGAGCGCGCGCTTGGCCGCCTGTTCGAGGGCGCTGAGCGGCGGCCGCGCGAGCGTCAGGCCCGCCGCGCCGCCGATGCGCCAGACATGGAGCTCGCGATAGCGCTCGAGCACGCGCGCGGGCCCCAGATTGATGGCAGCGGGTGTCGCCAGAAAAGCGTCCGCCGCCTCCGTAATGGCGTCGGTCTCGCTCCAGGGAAGCAGCAGAAAGACGTCGTCGGCCTGCAGTTTGCGCGCGTGGTCGACGGCGCGCTCAAGTGCTGATTCAAAGCGGCCGCGCTCCTTGTCGCAAGCCGGCTTGGCGCGCGGCAGCAGCGAAACGCCGGCGACTTCGAGACCGTGGGTTTGCGGTGAATAGCGTTTGCGGAAGGCGGAGACCTCCGATTCGGTGCCGACGAGGAGCACGCGGCGGGCAATCAAGCGGCCTTGCGCAAAGCCGTTGGCGATGGCGTTGGCGAGCAGGGCGCGAAAGCTCATGACGCCGGCGAGCCCAAGTCCGTAAAACAGCAACACGGCGCCGCGGGAATAAACGCCGCTCGCCTTGGCCAGAAAGGCGATCGCCAGCAGGGCGAAAAAGGCGGCGTTCCAAAGCAGAAAGATCCGTGCGGCGGGAAAGCGTTTGCCCGCGATCTCGCGGGCCGCGTATTGGCCCTGCATCGCTTGGGGAATGACATAGGCCAGCGCAACGAGCGCGCCGACCCGGGCGTAATTGATGATCACGCCGACTTGGTCATAGGCGAACAGGTGATAGGCGGCACCCGCCGCCAGCGCCAACAGGATGATGATGGAGCCTTCGGCAAGGCCCGCGAGCGACGAAAACCAGAGGCCCAGTTTGAGCGCGCGCGCGGTTTTGGGCTTGAACGTGCGCTCAGCCCGCGTGTCTCTCAAATTGTGTATGACCTGCGTCATATCTCGCCTGGTTGTTGTCGTCTAACGCGGCCCGCCCGAGCCCCGCGCGCCGCGCACTGCCTGCGTTTGGCGTGGGTTTCGGCGGATTTTTCTCAACGGCTCTTGAGCCGACCTTGGCCCATCTAGCGCCGTGGCCGCGGGGCCCTCAACCGGGTTCACGGATTCACCTTAACGCGCGCTTTGGTGTGTGGCGGGCGTGGCGATTGGCTAGGACTGATGGGGGATGGTCGCCGGCGGCCAAGCTTTTCAAATTGGTTTTCGGCGTGAAACCGGCTTTGCGGCCCGACCGCGGGCCAGAGCCTTACCCATTGGAGAATGGCCTCGTGTCTAAGCGACAATGCAAACGCGGTAAACGCGCACTGATCACCGGCATCACCGGTCAGGACGGCTCTTATTTGGCGCGCCTGCTGCTCGCCAAGGGCTATGAGGTGCACGGTATCAAGCGGCGTTCGTCGTCGTTCAACACCGGCCGCATCGACGAGATCTATATCGATCCCCACGAGGGCGCGACGCGCTTTCATCTCCATTATGGCGATCTGGTCGATTCCACCAACATCATTCGGCTGGTGCAGGCGATCCAACCGCATGAGATCTACAATCTGGCCGCCCAGAGCCACGTGCAGGTGAGCTTCGAGACGCCCGAATACACCGCCAATGCGGACGCCCTCGGCAATCTGCGCATTCTCGAAGCGATCCGGATACTGGGCTTGGAGAAGAAGACGCGCTTCTATCAGGCCTCGACCAGCGAGCTCTATGGTCAGGCAACCGAAGTGCCGCAGTCGGAGACCACGCGCTTTCAGCCGCGCTCGCCTTATGCGGCCGCCAAACTTTACGCCTATTGGATCACGGTCAATTACCGCGAGGCCTATGGCCTGCACGCCTCCAACGGCATCTTGTTCAATCACGAGAGCCCGGTGCGGGGCGAGACCTTCGTGACGCGTAAGATCACCCGCGCGGTAGCGGCCATCGAGGCCGGCCAACAGGACTGCCTGCATCTGGGCAACATCGACGCCAAGCGCGACTGGGGCCATGCGCGCGATTATGTGCGCGGCATGTGGCTGATGCTGCAGAAGCCGAAGCCGGACGATTATGTTCTCGCCACCGGCGAGACCCATTCGGTGCGCGAATTCGTAGAAGCCGCCTTCGGCCATGTGGGCCGCGAGATCGTCTGGTCGGGTAAGGGAGTCAAGGAGATCGGGCGCGATCGTGCGAGCGGCGAGACGCTGGTGAAGATCGATCCGCGCTATTTCCGCCCGACCGAAGTCGATCTGCTGTTGGGCGATGCGGCCAAGGCGCGCAAGACATTGGGCTGGCGGCACGAAACGTCGTTCGAAGATCTGGTCAGCGAGATGATGGATGCCGATATGGCGCGCGTGGCACGCAGCCGAACCGGTCAATCGGTCGAAAACGACGGTGCGAGCGAATTGGAATTGGAACATCAATGGCTTTGAGGGCTGACTGGGCAGCGGCTCCAAAGCAAATTTTGGCACTGATTTTGGACCGGCTGGGGTGGGCGGGTCCGCGACGATGCTGGGCGCGGGCGGCGCCTCGAAAGTGGATAGAACACATATGCCCAAAATCTACCCCGTGATTCTCTCCGGTGGTTCGGGAACCAGGCTGTGGCCGCTTTCGCGCGCGCGCTATCCCAAGCAATTTATCCGGTTCTTCGACGACCAGCGCGCCAGCTTTCTGCAAGCCACCGCAACCAGGCTCGGCGGCACCGAAGGCTTCGAGGCACCGACGCTGCTCGCCAACAACGACCATCGCTTTCTGGTGAGCGAACAGCTCGAGGCAGCGGGCGTCATCCCGCGTGCGATCATTCTCGAACCTGCGGGCCGCAACACGGCGCCGGCCATCGCGGTCGCCGCGCTCTCGGTGCTGCAAGAAGACGAAGACGCGGTGCTGGCGGTGATGCCTTCTGACCATGTGATCGGCGATGAGCCGGCCTTTGTGGAAGCGGTGCGGCGCGCTGCCGCGATCGCGGCCACGGGCAAGCTCGTGCTGTTTGGCATCACGCCCAATGCGCCTGAAACCGGCTACGGCTACATCAAGGTCGGTGCGGCGCTGGAGGCCGAAAACACTCAAGCATTCGAAGTCGCGCAGTTTTACGAAAAGCCCGATGCGGCGACGGCGGAAAAATACATCGCCCAAGGCGACGCCTATTGGAACAGCGGCGTCTTCGTGTTGCCGGCGCGCGTCTTTTTGGATGAGCTCGCCGCCCACGAGCCGGAGATTGTCGAAGCCGCGCTCTCAGCGCTCTACAACGCCGAATCCGATATGGGATTTTTGCGATTGGACGAAAAAGCCTTCGCCAAGTCACCCTCAATGGCGGTCGACGTGGCGGTGATGGAACGCACGCATAAGGCAGTGATGCTCACCCTTGACGTCGATTGGAGTGATGTTGGCGCCTGGTCGTCGCTGATGGAGGTGGGCACGCCCGATGATCAGGGCAATGTGGTCACCGGCCAGGCGATCTTGGAGGACACCAAGAACTGTTTCGTGCATGCCGAGCGCTCGCTCATCTCGACCATCGGTGTCGAAGACCTGATCGTGGTGGAGACGCCCGACGCCATTCTGGTGAGCGACGTCAAACGCAGCCAGGACGTCACCAAGGTCGTGAAACGGATTCGCGAGAGCAATCGTTCCGAACATGACCGACATGTCCGCTCATACCGGCCGTGGGGATATTTCGAGATGCTGAACGCCGGCGACCGCTTCCAAGTGAAGCTCCTCAACGTCAAGCCCGGCGCAACGCTCTCGCTGCAGATGCATCACCACCGCTCCGAACACTGGGTCGTGGTGCGGGGAACGGCCAAGGTGAGCTGCGAGGACCAGACCCGCCTGGTGCGCGAAAACGAGTCCTTTTACATCCAGGCGACCCAATGGCACCGGCTGGAGAACCCGGGCAAGGTGCCGCTGCAGATCATCGAAGTTCAACTGGGCTCGTATCTGGGCGAAGACGACATCGTGCGCGAGCACGACATCTACAATCGCTCTGCCGAAGAAGTGCATTAGGAGCGCTGGATGCGACACGGCCGCCAACGGCTTCCCTACCGCCTCAAGGGCAAGCGCATTTGGATTGCGGGCCATCGCGGCATGGTGGGTTCGGCGCTCTGCCGCCGGCTCGAAAGCGAGCCGTGCGAGCTTGTGACGGCGGCACGTGAAGAGCTCGACCTGACACGGCAAAGCGATGTCGAGGTTTGGCTCAAGCGCGCCCAACCCGATGTCGTGGTTGTCGCCGCGGCCAAGGTCGGCGGCATTCTGGCCAACGACACGCGGCCGGTGGAATTTCTGCGCGATAATCTTTTGATCGAGACGAATGTGATCGCGGCCGCCTTCGAGGCCGGTGTCGAGAAATTGCTGTTGCTCGGCTCCTCCTGCATCTATCCCAAATTGGCGCCGCAACCGATTCCCGAAAGCGCCCTGCTGACGGGCCCGCTGGAGCCAACCAATCAGTGGTACGCGATCGCCAAGATCGCCGGCCTCAAACTGGTTCAGGCCTACCGGAAACAATACGGCGCCGATTTTCTGACCGCCATGCCGACGAACCTATACGGCCGGCACGACAATTTTGATCTAGAGACCAGCCATGTGCTGCCAGCGCTGATCGCCAAGGCACACCAGGCTAAGCATGAGAACGCGCCTCACATGGTGATCTGGGGCAGCGGCGAGGTTCGGCGTGAATTTCTGCACGTTGATGACTGCGCCGACGCGCTGCTCCACATCCTGACCCACATGTCGGAGGCCGAGCCGATCAATGTCGGGACGGGCGAAGACGTCACCATCATGGAACTTGCCCAGCTCGTGGCGGAGACGGTGGGCTACAAGGGCCAGATCGTGACCGACACCTCCAAGCCCGACGGCACGCCGCGCAAGCTCTTGGATGTCGACAAGCTGAAGCGTTCGGGCTGGCGGCCGCGCATCGGATTGAAGCGCGGCATCGCCGATACCTATGCGTGGTACAAAGCCGCGCTGGCCGAGGGCTCGGACGTCCGCGTTTCCGCCTGAGCGGGCAGCAAAGCGCGCTTACTTGGAGCCGGCGATCGAGGCCCGGAACAGCGCCAGGGATATCAGCAGAAACACCAAGCCCAACGCCAGCACGATGGCGAATTCGGGCCACACCACATCGAGGCCCGCGCCGCGGAACAAGATGCCTTGCGAGAAGCTCACATAGTGGCGCGAGGGCAGGAAGATCGTGATCATCTGCAGCCAATCGGGCTGACCCTCGGCTGGTGTGCGGCCGCCGGAGAGCATGTTGAGCGGCAGCATGATCAGGATCGTCAAAAGCGCGAACTGGGCCATGGAGCGTGTCACGGTTCCGAGGAACACGCCGACGGCGGTGGCGAAAAACAGATAGAGCAGGGTGCCGGCCAGAAACAGCGGCATCGAACCTGCAATCGGAATATCGAGTGCCATCCTCACCACGAAAATCAGACAGAGCATCACAGCGACCAAGATCACCAGCGCGTTCGCCCAAATCTTGGCGGCTACGATCTCGAACGACCCCAGCGGCATGACGAGCAGATGTTCAATGGTGCCGTGCTCGCGCTCGCGCAGCAGCGCCGCGCCAGTGAGCACGATGGTGAGCAAAGTCACGTTGTCGATGATGGCGATGAAGGCGCTGAACGGCACATTGTCGCGGTTGGGATTGAAGGCGGTGCGCACGACGTTTTCGACGGCGCGTACCGAGGTCCCCTGCGATCGTTCAACGAAGCGCATGATCTCGTCATTGGCGATATTCTGGATGTAATTCGCGCCAATGCTCGCCTGCATCATCGCCGTGGCGTCGATGTTGAGCTGAAGTTCGGTGCCGCGGTTGGCGCGAATATCGGATTCGAAATTCGGCGGGATGACCAGAACGAACATGAAGTGGCCGCGATCCATGGCCCGATCGACTTCGCCCGGTTCAATCAGCTGCGCCTTTTGAAAGCGCGGCGGATAGAAGCCGTTGACGATCCGGGTTGAGAGGATCGAGCGGTCCTCATCGACGATGGCGATCGAGGCGTTGTTGACCTCGCTGGCGATGCCGGTGGCCTGCATGTAGATGGCGAAGGAGAAGGAGTAGACGACGAACACCACGAGAATGATGTCGCGCTGGAGCGAGCGCAGTTCCTTTGTGCCAAGCCAAAAGATGTTTTTGAGGCTCTCCACCCTAACGCTCCTGTTTGGCCAGCGAGAAGGCGGCCAGACCGGTCAGGACGGGAATGAAGGCGGCCAGGGCTACGACATCAATCCAGAGGTCTTTGGCGCTGAGCGCCTTGGTGAAAGCGCCGACGCTGACTTGCATGTAATAGGTTGTGGGCCATAAGAGCCCCATGATCCTGGCGCCGCCCTCAAGGGTTGAGACTGGCTGAAGCAGGCCGGAAAATTGGATCGTCGGCATCATGGCAATGATCGTCGTGGCAAACACGGCAGCGACCTGGCTCCGGGTGAAGGCCGAGACCAGAAGTCCAATTCCGGTCGTGGCCCAGACATAGAACAGCGCGCCCATGACCAGGGCAAACAGGCTGCCTTTCAAGGGCACGCCGAAGATCGCTAGGACCATGACGGTCAACATCGCGAAATTCAGCATGGCGATGGCGACGTAGGGCAGCTGCTTGCCCAACAAAAATTCGAGCTTCTTGGTCGGCGTGACATAGAAGTTGGTGATCGAGCCCAGCTCCTTTTCGCGCACCACGCTCACAGCCATCAAAATGGCGGGGATGAGGATAAGAAGAAGCGGCGGCATGCGCGGCGCCATGGCGTAAATGCTCTCGAAGCTCGGGTTGTAACGGAAGCGCGCTTCGACGACGGCGGGTGGACGACCGCCTTCGGAACGGCCCTCTTGCCGGGCCAGTTTCTGCAAGTAACTCTCATGCAGGCCGTTGACGTAGCCCTCGATGGTCTCGGCGCGGAACGGGTTGGCGCCGTCGATTGAAACGCGCACGCTCGGCGTTTCGCCCCGTTTGATCTGGCGGCCAAAATTGGGTGGAATCTCGATACCCAAATCGACTTTGTGGGCCTGCATGGCGGCAGCCAATTCGGCCTGGCTGGTCACCTGCGGTTGTTCGATGAAATAGCGCGAGCCGGTGTATTCCGACAGATATGCCCGGCTGGCAGGTGATTGGTCGAGATCGAGGGCTGTGAACCGCAGATCCTCCGTATCCATGGAGATGCCGAAGCCGAAAATCAGCAGCAATATCGCCGAGCCCAGAAAGGCGAAAACCAGACGCACGGGATCGCGGATCACCTCAAGGGTTTCGCGATAGCTGTAGGCGAGCAAGCGGCCGGGATCGATCGGCAACCAGGCTGGGCGCCGGGCCCGGCGAGCATTGGCCTCGGCCGCGTCCGATTGCTCGATCACCGCGCTTTGGGCGGCCGGTGCGGCGTCGGAATCGATACCCTCCGCCTCTTCCATATAGACGATGAACGCTTGCTCCAGGTTGGCGGCGCGTTTGGCTTTCACCAACTTCTTAGGCGTGTCGCAGGCCAAAACGCGGCCAGCGTGCATAAGCGAAATCCGGTCGCAGCGCATGGCCTCGTTCATGAAATGGGTCGAGATGAAAATGGTCACGCGCTCCTTGCGCGATAGATCCACCAGCAGTTGCCAGAAGCGGTCGCGGGCGAGCGGATCGACGCCGGAGGTGGGCTCGTCGAGTATGAGCATTTCCGGTTCGTGGATGATGGCCACCGCCAGCGATAACCGCTGGCGCAAGCCGAGCGGCAAATCGCCGGCCAGGTCGTCGACATGGTTTTCCAGTCCGAAGCGCTCGACAAGATCGGCGATCCGCGTCTTGGCGCGGTCGGCCGGCAAATGAAACAGCCGCGCGTGCAGTTTCAGATTCTGGCTCACGGTCAATTCGCTATAGAGCGAAAAGGATTGTGACATGTAACCAACACGCCTGCGCGTCTCGATGTCGTGGGCCTTGGCCGGATTGCCGAAAATCCAGGCCTGGCCATCGGATGCGGGAAGCAGGCCGGTGAGCATTTTCATTGTCGTGGTCTTGCCGCAGCCATTGGAGCCGAGAAATCCGAAGATCTCGCCGCGCTCGATGGAAAAGCTGACGTCATCGACGGCCGTGAAGTCGCCAAAGCGGCGGGTCAGGCCCTCGGCAACGATCACCGGTTCGCCGTGGTCTTTTGGGCGGGGCGGAATTGAGAGCTTGCGCGCGCCCGAGCGCTCGTCCTTGGGCAGCAGCGCCACGAAGGCATCTTCGAGGGTTTTCCGGCGGGTCTGCTTTTTCAGCGCCGCCGGTGTGCCGCTGGCCAAAATCTTGCCGGCGTTCATCGCGAGCAGCCAGTCGAAATCCTCGGCCTCTTCCATATAGGCAGTGGAGACGAAGACGCTCATGCCGGCATGGGCGGCGCGCATGGCTGCGATCAATTCCCAAAATTGCCGCCGGGATAGCGGATCGACGCCGGTAGTGGGTTCATCAAGAATGAGAAATTTCGGGTCATTGATGAGGGCGCAGCAGAGGCCCAGTTTTTGCTTCATACCGCCGGAAAGCTTGCCGGCGAGACGATCGGGAAATGGATCCAAACCCGTGGCCCGCAACAGCATAGCGATGCGCGCCTGACGGCCGGTGTGGTCCAATCCGAACAGCCGGCCGAAAAAGTCCAAATTTTCAAAAACACTGAGCTCGGCATAGAGGTTCTTGCCGAGGCCCTGGGGCATATAGGCGATGTCGAGACACGCTTTTCGCCGGTGACCGGCATCGGCCATGCTGCCGCCCAACACATCGACGGTACCGGTTTCGATTTTGCGAGCACCGGCGATCAGCCCAAGCATTGTCGATTTGCCGACGCCGTCTGGCCCGATCAACCCAGTGACGGCGCCTTGGGGAATCTCGGCGTGGATGTCATCGAGCGCAAGGGTTTTGCGATAGTGGTGGCTGACGCCAGAAATTTCGGCAACCAGATCAGACGGGTTCGGTTTCACCGTTCCTCGTTCCCGTCGGGCGGCCGCCTTTCCAAAAAGGCCGGCCATGGCGCAGGATCGATACCCGCCAAGCGCAGATAGGCCACGCCGCGCACGCCGGTTTTGACTTTCTCGATGTGCTTTTCAACCAGTTCAGACGGGACCTTGACCTTGATGCGGAACATCAATTTCTCGCGCTCGCTCGCCGTCTCAACCTGTTTTGGCGTGAACTGGGCTTGCGGTGAAACAAAGGTGACGGTGGCCGGAATGGCGAAATGGGGAACGGGATCCAAAACAATCCGCGCGTCGGAGCCGAGCGCGATGCGACCTGCCTCGCGCGAAGGCAGAAAAACTTCCATATAAACTTGGCTCAAATTGATCAGCGTTAGGACCTTGCCTCCCGCCGAGAGCACTTCGCCGGGCTCGGCCAGACGATAGAGCACGCGACCCATGACGGGTGCGCGCAAAACGGCATCGTCAACTTCGGTTTGGATCCGCCGGACCTCGGCCTTGGCGGAATCAACCGCTCGCTCCGCCGTGACCAACCCAGCCCTGGCGGCCGACAATGCCGCCTGCGCGCTGTCGTGCTGACTTTGCCGCTCGTCGCGAAATCCCTTCGAGACATGCCCTTTTTCGACCAGGATCAGGGTGCGCTCGAGCTCCTGTTGGGCAAGCCTAAGCTGCGCCTGGCGCTGTTTTACGGTCGCGCCCGCTTCGACGACGCGGCTTTCGGAGCGCGAGGCCTCCGCCCGAGCCTTCTCGATCATGGCGTTGAGCTCGGCGGTGTCCATCCGGGCCAAGACGTCGCCGGGCTTAACCAGATCGCCCTCCCTGGCGGTGATCTCCTTCACCCGGCCGGCGATCTTGGTGGAGACGTCGACTTGATCGGCTTCGATGCGGCCGTTGCTGGTGACGATGCCTTCGGGCAGATCGCCTCCGCGAGTCCACAAAAACAACCCGATGATCGCAGCCACAACAACGAGCGCTGCGGCGGCGACGATGGCTGTCTTGCCGCCGAGCGCCGAGCGCGCCTTGGAAATCAGTTCGGTGACTTGTTGCGTCATATTCGTTTGCCCGGCTTTCGCGAACTGGCTAACCGACTTCTATATCCGTTGACGGGAGACCAAGTGCAAGGCCCGTGCGGCGGTTTTAGGGTGGCTGGTTGCGCGGAAACGAGGAGATTGGCGCCTCTGGGATAGCGACCCGGGCTGGCGCGCGCCGCGCCTGTTGCGCCCGATGATTGGCGCGCGCTAGTTTGAGGAGCGGCTTGGCTGGGACGATCGGCAAGAGGGTGGTTGGGAATGGACTTCAATTACGGTCACGCCGCGACGATTTTTGTCGGGTTTTTTGCGATGATGAATCCTTTCATCACCACGCCCGAATTCCTCGGACTAACTGGCTCTTTGGAACGCGGCGTGCGCATGCAAATTGCCCGGCGCGGATTGATGATGGCATTCTTTGTCGTCATCTCCTTTCTGGCTGCCGGGTCGCTGATCTTCGATGCCTTTGGCATCACGCTGCCGGCGTTCCGCATCGCCGGCGGATTGCTCGTCTTCGTGGTGGGTTTTCAAATGGTGCATGGCGAGCCATCGGCCGTGCAGCAACCGGTTAAGTCCGGCGTGCGGAAGGGGTCCGAGTCGGCGCTCGGCATGGCCATTTCGCCCCTAGCGCTGCCGATGTTGGCGGGGCCCGGCACGATCACAACGGCAATCAATTTCGGCTCCACCGGAGGGGTCAGCGAATTCATTGTAACCGTCGCCGCCTTCCTGCTGCTGTGTCTGATCCACTATGCGTCATTTGCCTCGGGCGAGCGCTTGATCGGTTTCATCGGTGAAAACGGTATTCAGGTCATCACGCGCCTGATGGGATTGATCCTGGCGGTGATCGGCACGCAAATGGTGATTGAAGGTATAGGCGGCGCCTTTCCGGCGATCGCCACTGCGTCGTCGTGAGTGGTGGCCGACGGTGAGTGCAGGGATATGAGAATACTTATTTCCGGTGCCGGTATCGCCGGCCTGACGCTGGGATATTGGCTTGAGCGGTTTGGCTTGGAGCCGATCATCGTCGAAGAGAGCCCGAGCCTGCGCAACAAGGGCTATATGATGGACTTCTTCGGCCCTGGCATGGACGTGGTCGATGCGATGGGGCTGATGGACGTGCTTGAGGCCAAGGCGCATCGGTTCGACGAGCTGATCGCGACCGACAAAAAGGGCAAAAAGCTCGGCGGCTTCAGCTTTGACGCGCTCAGATCGATAATGGCGGGGCGCTATCTCAGCGTCATGCGCGGCGATCTTGAGGGGCTTCTGTATGACGCCATCGAGGGCCGGGTGCCCGTCCGCTTTGGCAGCAGCGTTCGCACTCTGGACCAATCGGACGCAAGCGTCGCCGTCACGTTTGAAGACGGAAAAAAGGAAGATTTCGATCTGGTGATCGGCGCCGACGGCATCCACTCCAACGTCAGGGGACTGGTCTTTGGCTCCGAAGCGAAGTTCAGCCAATATCTGGGTTACTACGTTGCGACTTACATCATGCCCGAACCCGCCGGCATCGGCCGCAGGGTCTTGAGCTATACGGAGCTCAATCGTACCGCCGCCGTCTATCCGATCGGCGAAGGCCAGGCCGCGCCTTTCTTTGTGTTCGCGTCCGACGACCTTGGCCATGTGCCGCGGGACAAACGGGCAGAGATGTTGCGGGCTGCATTCAGCGGCAGCGGCAGTTTTGTCGCGCCTTTGCTTGAGGGTCTCGATGCGGCAGACGACGTGTTGTTCGACACGGTCAGCCAAATCAGCATGGCACGCTGGAGCTTGGGCAGAGTGTCGCTCGTGGGCGATGCGGGCGCTTGTCTCACGCTGATGGCCGGCCAAGGCTCAAGTATGGCGATGACGGAGGCATATGTGCTGGCCAACGAGCTGCGGCGCGCGCAGGGCGATTACGCAACGGCCTTTGCGGCCTATGAGCGCGTGCTGATGCCCTTGGTGGCGAAAAAGCAGAAAGAAGCTCAGGATTTTTCGCGCTCGATGGTGCCGCCCAGCCTCTGGCGGCTGTGGCTCTACAATGCCTTTGCGCGGGTGATGCATTGGCCGATATTCCTAAAGCGCGGCCTCAAAATGTTGGATGAAACGAGCCTGTTCGACGGCGGCTATAAGTTGGAAAAATAGACAGGCGGGCAACGCGATGATCGAACGGCTTGTATCGGGTGGCCAGACGGGTGTTGACCGCGGTGCGCTGGATGCTGGAATTGAGGCAGGTCTGCCGGTTGGCGGCTGGTGTCCGAAGGGCCGACGCGCCGAGGACGGCGAGATCCCGCCCGCCTATCCCATGCGCGAAACCGAGACGAACAATTATCTCGAGCGGACGGAGGCCAATGTCCGCGATTCCGACGGCACGCTGATCTTGGCGCAATCAAGCGCGCTGACCGGCGGCACGGCGGCGACCAAGCGGTTTGCCCGCGCGCACGCCAAACCGTGTCTGGTGATGCGCGTCGACGATGGCTCGCCTGCGGCGTTGAAGCGCATTCATGAGTGGCTTGAGGCCAATGAAATCGGGACGCTGAATGTGGCCGGACCGCGCGAAAGCGGCGCGCCCGGCATTCAGGACAAGACGCAGGCGCTTATGCGCTCCATTTTTCAGAGTCTGCCGTCCGGTCAGCAAGCTGACTGATGGCCGAGATATCTGATGCGCTCGCTTGGGCCGCCGATCGGGCGCCGGCGGTCGTGGCGGGCGGTGCTGCGAGTTGAGTCTTGGCGCCGCTCGATGTGTCCTTGGTGATGCTCACCACATTGGCGGCTTCCTGCGCCGCCGCATCATCCAACTGGCTCGCCGCCGTTTCGATATTGCTGATGCGGCTGAGCTGACCCTCAAGAAAGGCGTCACTGTCGATGCGCAGCGTGGTGTATTGAACATCGCCCTGGACGTGACCGCCCGACTGGATCATCAGCCGCTCGGCCTTGATGGGGCCAATGGCGCGGCCGGCGATCAACACGCTGTCGGCCGTGATGGCGCCGACAATGCGGGCGTCGTCGCCGGTGATCAGTGTTCCGCATTCGACATCGCCGACCAATTCGCCGTCGATCTGCACACAGCCCTTGGCGACGATGTTGCCGGTGAAAATCACATCCTTGGCGATGACCGACGGTATCGGTTCGCCGTCAGCGCCCGTCAGCGCGCCGTTTTGGCCCGCCTCGGCACTCATCAGAATATCTTCTTCGCTCAAGCTCAACGTATTTGATCGTTTCTGGCTCATTGCAGTCTCCGCCGTTCCGCGATGATTCGCGCATCGTTGAAACGCAATTTGCATTAACGAAGGTTAACAAGCGTTTAACGCCAATCCGGATTTGGGACGAGGCCCAGAACGGCGGCCGATCGGGCCCGCTTTAATGCTTGATTAACGATTCCCGCCGCAGCCTCGCAGCAACTGAGATTGCCTCGACGGGACCCCAAGTTGCTTGTGCCCGCGCCAAGGACAGGAGCACGCCATGCATCTTCCCCAGCTGGAAAACCAAGCGCTCTGTGCGCTTTCGCGCCTCGCCAAACGCCCGGCACCGATTGGCGATCTCGATCCGGCCATTGCGCGCAGGCTGGTCAATCTTGGCCTGGTGATTCGTTATCAGACGATCTTTTTGATCACGCCGCTGGGTATCGTGGTGTTGCAGAAGAACCCGATGAAGCGCTTGTTGAGCAAATTCTCAGCACTCGGCGACTGGTTGGGCGGCGAGGCGCGCGCGCCCCAGCTCGCCAGCCGCAAATTCGGCCTGCCCCAACTGGTCTGGCGGGCATAACGGTCAACTGGGCACGCTCTACCCCGAGGCCATCAGCTCGATATCGACCATGATGTCGCCGGCGATGTGTTCGAGCGTCTGGCGCAGGGCGGACAATTCCAGTCCGGCGGGAAGCACCAAATCGGCCTCGGCAGAGAACATCGCTTCACCCGTCATCGAGGCCGGAAACACGCCCGTTTGCAATTGATCGATGCTGACGCCGTGGGCCTCGAGCGCGCGGGTCACCTCTAGCACGATACCTGGATGATCGACGCCGGTGAGCTCGAGGCGGACGTGGTGTCCGTCGGGCGGGCTCGGTCTTGCGTCCTGGCGCAAGGTCACGTCGATGCCGTCGGCGCCGAGGCTCGTCAAGCCCGCGGTCAGCACGTCGGCGTTTTCGTGCGGCACGGCGATCCGCACGATGCCGGCAAATTCGCCGCCAAGGCGCGCCATGGAGCTGTCGATCCAATTGCCGTTGTGGCTTGCCACGACGTCGGAGATACGCTTGACCAATCCCGGCCGATCCCGCGCGATCACGGTGAGGACCATTTCCACGGTTGTCTCGGAAGCGGTTTCGTTGCCGGCCACGGGCGCTTATCCTTGCTGGCAGCTTGGGCCCGGTGCGATCCCGGCGGGCGGGAGAAGCGATCGGGCCAGTTTGGACGGTGCGCAGAATGAACGACGTGACATTGGATGCCAAGCCCCGGCGGGGCCCGCAGAGCAGCGCAGCCGCAAGCGAGGGCGCCGGCCGCATCGCCTCGATCGATCTGCTGCGCGGCTTGGTGATGGTCTTGATGGCGCTCGATCACACCCGCGCCGTCTTTCATGCCAGCGATCTCTCCGTGCGCGATGTCGGCGAACCGGCGTTGTTTTTGACGCGATGGGTGACGCACATTTGCGCGCCGACATTCATTTTTCTGGCCGGGCTCTCGGCCAATCTGTTCGGACAAAAAATTGGCGATCGGACACGGCTGGCAAAATTCCTGCTGAGCCGCGGGCTCTTTTTGATGCTGCTCGAACTCTCGCTCGTTCATTTCGCCTGGGCCTTCAGCGCCGGGCACACGGTGTTCGCGCTGCAGGTGATCTGGGCGATCGGCGCATCGATGGTGGCGCTCGCCGGCCTGATCTATCTGCCGCTGCCGCTGATTGGCGCCATCGCGGTTGCGATGATCGCGGGCCACAATCTGACGGATGCGATTTCGGCCAGCGATTTCGGCCAATGGGCCTGGGTGTGGCACGTGCTGCATGAGCGCGGCAGCGTCTATCCACTGCCCGATGTGCGGCTGATCGTGGTCTATCCGCTGATCCCTTGGATCGGCGTGATGGCGGCGGGCTATGCGCTGGGGCCGATCTATCGGCTTGGCGCGCACGAACGCGCGCGTGCGCTGATCGGGTTGGGCTGTGCGCTGATCGCGTTGTTCCTGGCCTTGCGGGTTTCGAACATCTATGGCGATCCGGCGCCCTGGGTCAGCCAAGCCACTTGGTGGTCGAGCGCGCTGGCGGTTCTCAATTGCGAGAAATATCCGCCATCGCTCGGTTATCTGCTGATGACGCTTGGCCCGGCGCTGGTGCTGCTCGGGCTGTTTGAGGGTGCCCGCGGGCGGCTCGCGCAATGGATCACCGTCTTTGGCCGCGTGCCGTTCTTCTACTATGTGATCCATCTGCTCTGGATCGGGCTTTTGGCGCTCATCTTGACGGCCCTGACCGGGGGCAGCCTCGATGGCGCGTCTCTGCGGGGGGGAGGTAAATTCTCGGTCGGATTGCCCGGCGTTTATCTGCTCTGGGCCTTTGTCGTTGTCACGCTCTATCCGGTGTGCGCCTGGTTTGCGCACCTCAAGGCCAGCCAGCCCGGCTGGTGGTGGCGCTATCTCTGAGTTGCCGGCGCCAAGCAGTTGCTGATGACCTCACCAAGAGCCGCAAAGTCGCGCTTGCGCGCGGCAGTCTTGCGCCAGGCCAGACCGATGTCGCGGGCTGGCTGGGGCTCGGAGAACCGCAATAAGGCGATGCGGTCATCGCGGGCCTCGACGGCGGCGCAGATTTCCGGCAACAGGGTGATGCCATGGCCGTTGGCGACCATCTGCATAATGGTGGCAAGGCTGGATGCGCCGAAGCCGCTTAAGGTCTCGGGGCGCACCATCTGGCAGTAATTGAGCGCCTGGTCGCGCAGGCAATGACCGTCCTCAAGCAACAGAAGACGATCGGGCTCCAGCATGTCGGCGGTCGCGTTGGGTTCGGCGCGGGCGGCGTCGTCGGCGGAGACGGCGAGCAAAAACCGGTCGCGGACAAGCTCGAGCGTTTCGAAATCGGGCGCATCGACCGGCAACGCCAGCAGCAGCACGTCGAGATCGCCGGCCGAGAGCTCGGCGATCAGATTGTGGGTCTGAGTCTCGCGCACGCGCAGCTGCAAGTCGGGGTAGCGGGCATCGAGCTCGGGCAGCATCTGCGGCAGCACGTAAGGCGCGATCGACGGGATGACGCCGAACCGTAACCGGCCGGTCAGCACACCGCCTGAAGCACGCGCGTGGTCGGCCAGATCGTGTGCTGCGGTCAGGATTTCGCGCGCTCTGGCGGCAACCTCTTCACCCTCAGGCGTCAGGCGCAAGCCTTTGGACAGGCGCTCGATGAGCGATACGCCCAATTCGGTCTCGAGCTCCTTGATCTGCATGGAGAGCGCCGGCTGGGTCACCGAACAAGCCTCCGCCGCCCGGCCGAAATGGCGCAGGCGCGCCACAGCGTCAAAATATCGGAGTTGGCGCAGGGTCAAGAAGCTCATCAGACTAACTTATCAAGATAATCAATTTATACGATTGGATCTTATGTCGCGGACCAGGCACGTTGCAAGGTCAAATGCGGGGCAAGGGTCCCGTATGTGAGGCGGCGTGCTTTCAGGAGGATGGGCGTTATGACCAAGAGACCCACTTTGACGACGACGGGCGGCAATCCGGTCGCCGACAATCAGAATTCGGTAACGGCCGGCCCGCGCGGCCCGCTGTTGATGCAGGACTACCAGTTGATCGAAAAGCTGGCGCACCAGAACCGCGAGCGTATTCCAGAGCGCGTGGTGCACGCCAAGGGATCGGCGGCTTTCGGCACGCTGAAGATCACCGAAGACATTTCGCAATACACCAAGGCCAAGGCGCTGCAGAAGGGCGCTGAGAGCGAATGCCTGCTGCGGTTTTCGACCGTTGCCGGCGAAAAGGGCGCGGCGGACGCCGAACGAGACGTACGCGGCTTTGCGCTCAAAATCTATACGGAAGAGGGCAACTGGGACATGGTCGGCAACAACACGCCGGTGTTCTTCGTGCGCGATCCCTACAAATTTCCCGATTTCATCCGCACCCAAAAACGCATGCCCTCGACCAACATGCGTTCGGCGACGGCCATGTGGGATTTCTGGTCGCTCAGCCCCGAAAGCCTGCATCAGGTGACGATCCTGATGTCGGACCGCGGCCTGCCGATCGGCTATCGCCACGTCAACGGCTATGGCAGCCACACCTATTCGCTGATCAACGACGCGGGTGAGCGGATCTGGTGCAAATTCCACTTCAAGACCCAGCAGGGACATCAGCACTACACCAACGCCGAGGCGACTGAGATTGTGGGTAAGGACCGCGAAAGCGCCCAGCGCGACCTCTATGAGGCGATCGAAGGCGGTGATTTCCCGAAATGGAATGTCCAAATCCAAGTGATGACCGACGAGCAGGCCCACGCCTTCAAGTGGAACCCCTTCGACCTCACCAAGGTTTGGCCGCACGCGGACTTTCCCTGCATCGATATCGGCCAACTCGAGCTCAATCGTAATGCTGAAAATTATCACGCACAGATCGAGCAAGCCTCGTTCTCGCCCTCGAATGTCGTGCCGGGAATCTCCTGGTCGCCGGACAAGATGCTGCAGGCCCGCATTTTCTCATATGCAGACGCCCACCGTTACCGGGTCGGGACGAATTACGAGTTCCTGCCGGTGAACAAACCGATATCGGCCGTCAACAACTACATCCGCGACGGCGCGATGCGCTTCGACGACAACGGCAAAGACGGCGTGATCTACGAGCCAAACTCGTTCAACGGACCGCTTGAGGACGCACAATATAAGGAGCCGCCGCTGCCGCTCGAATCCGACACCGCCGACCGGTTTAACCACCGGGAGGAGGAAGACTATTACGAGCAGCCGGGCAATCTGTTCCGGCTGTTGAACGCCGAACAGCAGGGCCGCCTGATGGACAACACCGCCGAAGCCATGGCCGGCGTGCCGAGCGAGATCGTGCAACGCTGGATTGGCCACTGTCACAGGGCGGACCCGGCCTACGGCGAAGGCTTGGCGCAGCGCATGGGATTGTCCGTGCCCGCCGCCGAAGCTGCCGAGTAAGCAGCACGTCATCGACGGCGGCTCTGGTGAGAGCCGCCGTCATGCACCCGCAGAGAGATGCGGAACCCATGCCCCCGGCCCGGCGCCACTGACCAAACGTCATTGGCAATGGGCAGGAACCCCTGTCGTCGGCGGAACCGTCCTCCCCTCTCCGCCGATGACAGGCCCACCGGCGCTGTTCTTGCCGGCATGCACTTCAATCAAGACCTCACACAATTCGGCACGGCGACTTTGCGCGCGGGCCACGCAGGCGCTAAAGGTGGGCGCGGGCAACGCATGGGGCGCAGATGAGCTGGAAGCCTGAAACCGACGAGATCGCCAAACGCCGCCGTCTGGCCGAACAGCAAGGCGGCAAGGACGCGGTCAAGCTGCAGCACGACAAGGGCCGGCTCACCATCCGCGAGCGGATCGACGCGCTGCTCGATGACGGCAGTTTCGAAGAAGTTGGCGCAGGCGCGGGTTCCGCGGGCGAGAACGGCGAGCCAGACGATTTCTCGCCGGCCAATTTCGTGCTGGGCTTTGGCAAGATTGATGGGCGGCGCTGCATCGTCGGTGGCGAGGACTTCACGCTAAAGGGCGGCTCGCCGAGCCAAGCGGGTTTGCGCAAGAGCGTCTATACGGAAGAGCTCGCCTGCCAATACCGGCTGCCGCTGATCCGGCTGCATGAGGGTGCGGGCGGAAGCGTCAGTGGGACCGGGGGGAGCAGCATTCCTGGGCCGGTCTATTCGGCGCCGCGCTTTGCGTCCGTCGCGCGCGCCATGGCGAGCGTGCCCGTCGCCACGGCAGCGCTTGGCCCGGTGGCTGGGCTGCCTGCCGCGCGCTTGGTGGCAGCGCATTTTTCGGTGATGGCGCGCGAGAACGCGCAGGTGATGATCGCCGGCCCAGCGGTGGTCCAGCGGGCGCTGGGCGAACGCGTGAGCAAGGAAGAACTCGGCGGCGCCGAGGTTCACACCAAAAACGGCGTGGTCGACAATGCCGCCCAAACCGAACTGGAGGCGTTGGATCAAATTCGCGCCTTTTTGAGCTATTTGCCGGCCAATGTGTGGGAGCTGCCTCCGGTCGACCAGAGCACCGACAAACCCGACCGGCGGGCGGAGGAGTTGGCCGAAATCGTGCCGCGCGACCGGCGCAAATCCTTCGACATGCGCGCGCTGCTGGGTCATGTGCTCGATCAAGACACGTTCTTTGAGATGGGCGCGGGATATGGCAGGAGCCAAATCACCGGCCTGGCGCGGCTCAACGGACAGCCCGTTGGTGTGTGGGCAAACGACGGGCGCCATCTGGCCGGCGCGATGACGGCGAACGGCGCCCATAAGGCCCGCCGCTTCATCGAGCTCTGCCAGACCTTCCATCTGCCGATCTTGAGCTTCATCGACGAGCCGGGATTCATGATCGGCAGCAAATCCGAGCGCGAGGCGACGATCCGGCACGGCACCAATGCGGTGTTGACCTCGGCGATGAGCACCGTTCCGTGGGCCTGCATCATGGTGCGGCGCTCGTTCGGCGTGGCCCAGGTCGCCCATTATGGGCCGGACGCCTATGTGCTGGCCTGGCCCTCGGCCGAATCGGGCCCGCTGCCGGTCGAGGGCGGCGTGGCGGTGGCGTATGGCCGCGAGATCGCGGCCGCCGCCGATCCCGATGCCCGGCGGCGCGAGCTCGAAGAGGAGATGGCGGCGCGCAATTCGCCGTTTCCGCGGGCGGAAGGCTTTGGCGTGCACGAGCTGATCGATCCGCGCGAGACGCGTCCCCTGCTGGTGGCCTGGGTTGACCGCATCCAACCGCTGCTGCCGAATTTATTGGGTCAAAGCGCGTTTACGGTCCGGCCCTAATGGTCGGCACATCGGGCGCGGGCAAACACGCGATTTGACGGCTGCTTGGGATCGGAATGCGGACGCCAGTGTTGGCGTCGCGCTACGTCCGCTTCTGACCCAAAGC
>JAJFHN010000103.1 GCA_021775595.1 Hyphomicrobiales bacterium | reverse complement strand
TTCCATCGAGCGCGCCACGTCGAGCGAAGGGCGTCGGGAGGTGTCAAGCGAAAACCAACAAAAGCCTGTTACCGACAAGTATTGCATGTATTCATACAACTATTGTATGTGTATCATATAAGCATCATGTGACAAAAAAGAAGGCGCACGCCGCCCGCGACCCTGAAGAGAGAGCCACGGGCGGGGTGCGCCTAAGGAGTGAAATATTTGCCGGTCTGGTTAGACCTGCGTGACGGTGATGCTGCGCTGTACGAGGCGGGCGCCTGGAATGTAAGCGTCGCCGGTCGATAGGATCGTGAGGCCGATGCGGAACGATCCGGAGGACGGGAAGAGCGTCGGGTCGAGCGCCAGGGAGCTGTCTGTGGTCGAGCCGGCGGTGGCGGTTTGGACGGAGCCCGACAGCGTCGCGGTGCGGAAGCGCATCTCGTTGAAGCGCGCCTTACGTTGTAGGCCAGGGAGCGCGAGCGAGGTTCGAATGAAGAGCTGTCGATTTCCCGAGCCGCCGATCGCGTCGTAGAAGAGCTGTAGCTGGCCGGTGATGTTGTTCCACGTCGCCGACGTGATGAGAATCGGGCCATTGTTCCCGTCGGGGGATGGCGCGGCGGCGATGATGGCCTGGCCGTCGATCTGGCGGAGCATATTCACGCGGGTGTAGAGGTTCATCGGGTCGAGCCTCTTCGCGTCGCCGAAGACGTCGTTGTCGGTCGCGCCGCCGTCGATGAGGGCATTCCAGCCGTCGGCTTGGGCCTCAGTGACGGCGCTCCAGGCGGTGGCTGCGGCGGCTAGGAAGCCGCGAATTAGCGTCTGGAATGACGTTTTCGGATTGAAGGGATTGAAGAAGGAGCGCGAGAACTGTCGGCCGCGCGTGAAGTAGAGAACCGGGCCGTTGGCGCCGCCGACCTGGCCGGAGATTTTCTCGATAGGCGCCTGCATTTTGACGAGTGCCATGATTTTGCTGCTTTCGTTGGAGGTGGGTTTCGCCCTTATGGGCGTAGATTGGGGCCCTGCTTGGGCGTTCGAGGGGCGCAGGGGGCGAAGAACGGCGATCGCCGGTGTGGTGTGTCAGAAAAGCCCGGTGCGGCTTTCATGGAGACCGAGGCACGACGATGCACGCGCGATGCACGCCCTTGGGAGAGACACTGTGTCAAGATGACAATTGAGGGCGCTGGGCGGGGTGTGTCGCGCCCGAGCTTCGGCGAAGGGCGTTCAGACAGCGGGCGCAGGCAAAACACGCTCAGAGGGCAGCCAGCGTGGGGGGCGCCCGCAATCGACCAGCGAGGCGACTGCATCGGGCGCGTGGCGTTCACGGTGGACGTATCGGATCGGCGCCGCCGAGGGCGGCCAGCGAAGCCGGGCATCGGACGAGCGACGCGCGCCCGAGCCGAGCAGCGGCGCCGACAGGGAACGAAGAGCCGGCGCGGCGCCAGAGCAGCGCGGCGAAGAGCGCGGCGCGCGCCCCGCACGACCGGCGCAGCGCCGCCCGAGGCGGCGCATGCGGGGGCTTAAAAGCGCCGACGGGCAACGGCGGAACGGGGGGCGGAGGCCGCGAGGGAGGCGCAAACGACCAGCGAGGCGGACCGAGGAAGCGCGACGAAGCGGCGGCCGAACAGAACAGGGGAGGGGCGGGGCGGCTGTGGGAACGCGGCGGCGGGGGCGAGCCACTCGGGCGAGGAAGCCCGCCGGGGCCGGGCGGAGCGGCGCCGGGCGAAGCCCGCATCGCGCCGCGAAGGACCGGCGGACCGTCACGCCGAGCCGCGCAGCGGCGAGGGAAGCGGGCAAGAAGAAAGCAGCGAGCGACGCGAGCGACGGCGGCGGAGCGCACCGCCGCCGACAACTGCGAAGGCGCCGAGCTGGCAACGGTCCGCGTCTCGCGCGCGCTCCGTCGCGCGGGAGCGCGGAACCGGCCGCCACCGAGGCGAGAGCGGCAGCGGCAAGGCTCCATGCCGCGGCTGCCGCGCCGGAGCTTGCGAGCGGGGCCGCCACGCGGACGCCGAAGCGCCGAGCGCTCACGGACGGTCCGTCACGCGCGCACCAAGCCCGCGTCGCCCGGGACAGAACGGCCGCAAGGCCGCGATGGGGCGCGCGGGCGAGCTTCACGCGTTCGGTTAGCGATCGACAGCGAGCAGCGGAGGCGGACCGAGAGCCGAATGCAGCGCGCTCCGCGCCCCGCGCGGACGCGCTGCAACGGCGAGCGGACGCCCGCAAGGAAATGCGGGCGGCGCGGCGCAGGCGAGGCGAGAGCGCCTCCAGGGGCGCGCGAACGCCCGCCTGTCGCTGGCGGCGGATACACGACCGAGCCGCAACTAGAGAGGCCGCGCGCAGCGCGGACCACCAAGATGCCGCCTACGGCGGCGAGGGCGCGCGAGCTTCTCGGGCGTTTAGTCGTGCGCAACGTGCTTTCCGGTGCTCCTTGCGCGAGCGCGACCAGAAGGGACGCCGAGGCGCGCAGCGCCCGGCGGCCGGAGCGCGTACCCTCTCGCGTGCGTGCGCGTCCTTCCTGCGTTTCTTCTCGCGTGGATCCGTGCGCGCGGTTTCTTCCTCGCGCGGATCGCGCGGCCTTCGTTCTCGCTCAGAACGGCGTCTGCGTCATCTCCGCGAGCGCAAGCGCGGTTGCGGCAAGCTCGACGCCTTCCTGTGCTAGCTTCTCGGTTCCTGGGCCGTTGTCGAGTATCTCGCGCGAGAATGCGCGCTGCGCTTCTTGGACGCGATAGATCGCGGCGGCGATGGTCGACGGTTGACCATCATCGCGGCGAATCTTCTCGGCTCGGTTCATGACGGCGAGAATTGTCTCGGGCGATATCGGCCAGGAGTCGGGCGCTTTACTGTTGGCGCTCGCTCTGCGCTGGGCTTGCGCGGAGAACTCCGCCTGTTCCATCGCGAGCGCGGCTTGCAAGTGCGCGCTGTTCTCGCCTACGTCCGCGCTCGCTGCTTGCGCGTCTGGCTGCGGCGTGATTGCTCGGCTCGTTCCGTTCGGGTCTCCTGTGTGGTTCATCATTCGATTTCTCCGGTTTCCTGTTAGGTGATTATTACCTAATCGATATATGATGCTGAAGTTCCTTAAACGCCTGCGAGTTCTTGTTGGCCTGCTCGCGTGGTCTGCGCGCCATGCTCTTCGCGTGGCTTCGCGTCGGGCGGCGGCTTGGTGGTGACTGCGTCTCGCGCTTCCTGCTTCTTCTTCTTGCGGTCTTCAAACATCGCGCGCTCCGTCGCGTCTTCCCATTCGCGAATCTTTTCCTCAATTCCGCCTTCTGCTCCTGCGCCGATCTCGAGCCGTCGCCCTTGCTCGGCCTCATCCCAGAAGTGCTTTGCGGATCGCGTGATGATGTCGATCGCGGCTTCATCTCCTGCGGCCGCTTTTATCAGCTCTGTCGTCCAGTCGCCGAATATCGCGGCGCGTCGCGGTAGCTCGGGCGTGTCTTCGATGCGTTCCTTCAAACGCGGATCGTTGTAGAGCGTCCCGAATCGATTGAGAAGGCGCACGCCCTTGGTCGCGGCCACGAATTCGTCTAGCTTGTCGTCCGCTAGATTGGCGGCGGCCTTCGCGAGGTATTTGCAGAGGTAGCCGCTTAGGGCGTCGTTGACGACGGCTCGAACGTCCACCATCCAGCTGTCCCCTGTGCATTCAAGCCACGCATCCGCAAGGTCGCACTGGTCGATGAATCTAGAGTCCGCGATGATGTGAAAGTGTGCATGCCAGCCCTTACGTCCGTGGGTGATTTCCAGAACTGAAACTCCGCCACGGACACGGCGTGACCAGGTGGGATGGCGACGCAGCCGACGGAAAGAATCGCGCAGGTGCTTAATGCGATTAGTGAGGCTCTGAGAGACATCGTGGACGACGGTGAGCGTGATGAACTTCGGTGTGTCAAGTTCCCTGATTACTTCCGTGAGGCCGCGTGAGAGGCGAGCGGCGCGGATGCGCTGACAGTACGGGCAGAAGCGCGACTTGCAACGGAACGGGACGGCGCGGAGATTATTGGGCGCCTGGGCGTCGCAGTCTTTCGTTATGATGCCCGCGCCGCAGCAGGCCATAAAGCGGCGGGCGTGGCTTGTCCAGCCCTGGCGGCCTATCGCTTGGACGAAGCGCGTGCGCTCCTTCTCGTAGGCTCTGAGGGTGAGACCCGACGCGGCGCGCAGCATACGCGACGGGAAGGGACGGCGACCAAGTCGCCGGTGGAATTTAACAGTTGTTTCTGTTAATTCAAGAGAAGTGAGAGCCTCGCCAATTCGACGCATGCTGATCACGGGAACGGTTGGCGATACGTCGGGCGCGTAGACGCCGCTCGGGGCGTCCTTGTTGTCGTCACCGTCCGCGCGGCGACACCAAAAACGAACGACTCGCTCCGCAGCCTTTGCGTCGAGTGGGTCGAAGATTTTACCGCCGTAGGCGGAGGAAGGGGCTCGGTTTGAATCACACATGTGATAGCTCCAAAGCGGGGCGGATGCTCGGCTTGCGCCGAGGGATGGAGCATGAGCCCGCTTGCATGGCGAGGGACGGCGAAGGCCGCGCCGCGAGGTTAAACGCGGCGCGGCCCATGCAACCGGGACTCTCAGGCGCTAGCGGCGCATCCCTGCGGTCCGCGTCCTTCCATCGAGCGCGCCACGTCGAGCGAAGGGCGTCGGGAGGTGTCAAGCGAAAACCAACAAAAGCCTGTTACCGACAAGTATTGCATGTATTCATACAACTATTGTATGTGTATCATATAAGCATCATGTGACAAAAAAGA
>JAJFHN010000102.1 GCA_021775595.1 Hyphomicrobiales bacterium | reverse complement strand
ACCCTCGCGGCATCGACACAGATCTATGAGCACGAGACAGCAAACCGCGTGGCGCCCTCATCGGCGCCTTACGAGGAAGCGCTCACCATGCGCGAGGCCGTTCGCCGCGCCATGCGCTACAGCCCCGCATTGGGCGCGGCCGCCTCCGAGCTCGACGCCAAGGATGCCGAAGTGTTGCAGGCCGGCTCTCGGCGCAATCCGCAACTGGAGAGTGAGATTGAGAATTTCGGCGGAACCGGCGATTTGCAAGGTTTCAAAAGCGCCGAAACGACGATCGGCCTGGCCCAGGTCATCGAACTCGGCGGCAAACGCATAAAGCGCCTGGAGGTCGCCCAATTGGACGTAGCGCTCAGCGGATGGGATTACGAAGCCGTGCGCCTGAAGGTCGCGGCGCAAACGGCGCTTTCTTTTATCAACGTCATGGCAAGCCAGGAGCGCCGCGCCATCCTTGGCGAATTCGTATCGATCAGCACACGTTTCCAAGCCTCGGTCGCCGAGCGTGTCAAGGCGGGTAAGGTGAGCGCCGTCGAATTGAGCCGGGCTGATGTGGAGCTGGCCAGAGCCAAGGTGCGCCTTGCCGAGGAGCGCGCCCGGCTCGACACCGCCCGGCGCAAGCTGGCTTTGCAATGGGGCTCGCAATCGCCCAATTTCGGCAGCGCGGCGGGCTCGCTGAAGGCGCGCGGCAGTCTGCCCGACGGCGACCGCCTGCAGCGCCATCTGGCCCGCCATCCAGAGGTGGCGAGATGGGCTGAAGAAATGGCCCGCCGCGAAGCCATCCATCGCCTGGCGTTGGCCCAAGGCTTGCCCAATCTGACCCTTGGCGCGGGCGTGCGCCAACTGGAAGAAACCCAGGACACCGCCGTCGTCGCCAAGGTCGGCATCGACCTGCCGGTTTTCAATCGCAATCGGGGCAACGCCCAGGCTGCCGAACGGCGCATCACCCAGGGCGCTTATCAGCGCCAAGCAGCCCGCAATGAGCTGACGGTCCAGTTCGTCGAAGCCTTTGGGCAGTTGAAGGCCGCCGAAGCGAAATTGCGGTCATTGCGCACCGAGGTGATTCCGGCAGCAACCGCGGCCTTCGAAGCGACATCCAAGGGCTACAACGACGGAAAATTCGACCTGTTGCGCTTGATCGACGCCCAGCGCGGCCTGATCGAAAGCCGCATCGACATCATCAACACCCAGGCAGCGTTCCATAAAGCGCGCACGCGCGTTGAAGCGCTGATTGGTGGGAGCCTATACCGCCTATGAAAGAGACAATCGAACGCATCATCGCTGGGCTTTCCTCGCGCACCTGGGTGTTGGGCGGCATAGCCGCCGGTCTGATAATCCTGGTCGCGGGTCTGTTGGTCTTGACGCGCGGGACAGACGAGGGGGGCGTCGTGCGACGGGCAGAGCCCCAGCGCGTGATGGCAGAAAAGCAGGCCGAACCCGCAGCCCATGACGGCCACGATCACGCAAGTGGTGCGGCCCAAGATGAGCACGCCCATGATCACGGCGCGCCGGCAGACGGCCACGCCGCCCACGATCATGCCGAAACAGTGCTGGCTGGCGCCTGCAAGGACACCGGCGTGGCCGAGGCACACGATCACGACCACGGACACGACCAGGTGATGGCGGCAACCGGTGGCGATCACGGCCACGAGGAGCATGCTGGCGAGCAGACGCACGACCCACATGGCCATGGCGGTCACGGTCATGGCGAAGAAGACTTTGAGCGCGGCCCCAACAACGGCCGCTTGCTGAAGGGCGATGCCGGTCCGCTGTCGCTGGAAATCACCATCTTCGAGGCTGGACGGCCACCGCAATTCCGCATCTATCCATATCTTGATGGAGAGCCGGTTGATCCAAGCACGGTCGACCTCTCGATCGAACTTGGACGCCTTGGCGGCAAGACAGACCGGTTCACATTCAAGCCCGAGGGCGCGTATTTGGCGGGCGACGGCGTCGTGACCGAACCGCATTCTTTCGACGTCAGCGTGCACGCCAAGCAGGGCGGACAGGCTTACGATTGGTCGTATCCCTCTTATGAGGGCCGCACCGAGATAAGCGCGGCTGCCGCGAGCGCGGCCGGCGTAGCGACCGAGTGCACCGGCCGCGCTGCTCTTAGCGAGACCATCGATGCGCTGGGGCGGATTAAGTTCGCGCCGGGCGCCAAAGTGACGCTGCGAGCCCGTTTCCCAGGCCCGGTGATGGAAGTGCTCAAGACCGTTGGCGATGCCGTCAAGCAAGGCGAAACGCTGGTGCGCGTAGAAAGCAACGAGAGCATGCAGTCCTACGACATCGTTTCGCCGATTGACGGTGTCGTATTGGAGCGCCTGACAAATCCAGGCGACCTTGCCACCGATAAGCCTCTGATGGTTGTGGGCGATCTTAGCCGCCTGCACGTCGACTTTCATATTTTCGCCAGCGATCAGAACCTCGTCGGCCCCGGACAAGAAGTGCTCGTCGAAGCCGTCACTGGATCGATGCAGGCGCAAACAAAGGTCGCTGCAATTCTCCCCACCAGAGAGGCAGCCACCCAAACCATCATCGCGCGCGCGCCATTGGCCAACCCGGATGGCAAATGGGTTCCCGGCATGACAGCCAAAGGCACCATCGTCGTTGCTCAAAAAGACGTGCCGCTGGCCGTCAAGACCAAGGCCTTGCAACGATTCCGTGATTTCACGGTCGTCTTCGCCAAGGTCGGCAATACTTACGAGGTCCGCATGCTTGAGCTTGGGCGTCGGACGCCGGAATGGACCGAAGTGCTGGGCGGTATCGCGCCGGGAGAAGAATACGTCGTCGAGAACAGCTTTCTCATCAAAGCGGACATCGAAAAGTCCGGCGCAGCCCACGACCACTGAGGAACGAGGTCATGCTCGAACGGATAATTCTGTTTTCTATCCGTCAACGCTGGATGGTTCTGGCGCTGGTGCTGGGGCTGGCTGGTCTCGGCATATCCAATTTTCAGCGTCTGCCCATCGACGCCGTGCCCGATATCACCAATGTGCAG
>JAJFHN010000101.1 GCA_021775595.1 Hyphomicrobiales bacterium | reverse complement strand
GTTCTGCTGGCGGCTTTCCAGCGGCCATAGCCTTGAACAGCCGATTGAAGCGGGCCTTGACCGCCTTGGCGGGATGCTCTTTGGCAAACTGGTCCAGCTTCCCGCTCTTGCGGGCTTCTTCGAGGGAAAGGTATTTGCCGCGTGCCATCTAATTCTTCCGATTAAGAATTGCTTTTTCCTGCTCAATAATTCTGCGGTCAGTGTCAGTCATCCAGCCATTAAGGTGGGCGCGGAGGGCGTCCAAGGGCTCCAGAATTGCGCCCATAATCACCGCCATTTGATGCGCCTGGCTCGGAGCCTTTGCACAAGCTGATTGAGCGGATTCGATGGGAAGTTTCGCCCTATCGCAGAAGTGCATGAGATTAGAAAAACAGTTCGGCCTCTGATAATTGATTATCGGCTTTAGAACAGCTTCGTAGCTTTTGTTCTTTTTCAGCCACACGTTGAATATTTCGTTTTCAAGTCCGCCCGCCAGTGATCTAACCCGATCCAATCGCTGGAGCGTGTCATTGAAATCTAGAACGTCTGGGGCTTTTCGTGGTCGCTGGGGCCATGTGTGAATTATTCGCTCGGCTTCGCCGTGAAGCACCGATACATCACCGTTGATAATTGTTCTCAACTCATGGAATGCGTCAGCGATGTTGTCCCTATCCCCGTCCGACCAGTGGACATTGGATACTGTGGAACTTGGGGCAAGCTGTGCGGAAAAAGTCTCAGGCCTGGTTGCGTACCCAAGTGCAGATACGAATCGATTGATCTGGACCCTATATCTATCTTGCAGCCACAACGCAGCGGCAATGACCAGCAATCCCATTGGGATGCGTAGGGTCCAGGGGACCTCTTCAAATGCCCCCAACATTAGAGTCGCCCCGCCAGCAAGAGCAGCGCCGACGAATTGCCGTTTGGTTTCGTCCGTAACCAAGTTTTCGATTCTGTCGCCCATATCTCCAACCATGCCCCAACTCGACTACCCACACCAAATAAGTGTGTATCACAGCATACGGCTAGGGGATATATGCGGATTCTCCCCTTGCGGAACAAATCATAAACGTATTATTCTGCCTCGCGCAAAGGTTGCAGACGTGATGGGGGCAAATCAATGACTTGGAAGCATATCCTCTTCAGCTTTCGCGGCCGGCTCAACCGCAAGCCCTATTGGATCGCGACCATCACCATCTCTCTCGGGTACGCAGCTGCGTTGTTCGTTTTTCTGTCAGTAGGCCATATCATCAGTCAAAATAGTGCTGCGAACGAGCCACAAGCCTTGGTGCTTTTCGGCGCGGTCCTGCTGATGGTGATCTCGGGTTTCGTGACCTATTTTATTGCGACGATCTACGCTAAGCGCCTGCACGACCGCAACAAGTCGGCTTTGTGGCTGCTCTTCATCGTTGTCGGCGGTGGCCTCTTCGAGTTCGCCACGCTGTTTGGCGTTGCCACTGTCGGTACAGATGCCGAACCCTCCACACTCGGTAATGCGCTGATCGCGATCGGCGGTTTGATCAGCCTCTGGTTCTTCATCGAGCTCGGCTTCTTCAAAGGCACCCAGGGCCCGAACCGCTTCGGCGACGATCCCTTGGGCGCCAAAGCCGCCGATGCGGGGCTTTGACACGCGCCAATTATCTCCGGCCTATCGCCATTGACGGCTGTTGAGTGCTAAAGAGGCCGACGCCGCACCCTTGAGCAACGCCGAACGACCGTTCCATGACCGACGCCAGAGCGACTATCGCGCGCGACATCGCCCAAGCCCTGATCCGCTGTCCCAGCGTGACGCCCAAGGAGGGCGGCGCGCTCGACCTGTTGGAGGCGCTGCTTTCGGAGGCGGGCTTTTCGTGCCAGCGCTTGGTCTTCGGCGAACCGGACGAAGACCGCATCGACAATCTGTTCGCCCGCATCGGCAGCGGACCGCCGCACCTTTGCTTTGCCGGCCACACCGACGTGGTGCCGCCAGGCGATGAGGCGCGTTGGAGTCACCCGCCGTTTGCCGCCGAGATCGCCGACGGCGAGCTCTATGGCCGGGGCGCCAGCGACATGAAGGGCGGCATTGCCGCTTTCGTCGCCGCCGCGCTGGCTCATCTGGGTGAGACCAAGACGGCGCCCAAGGGTTCGATCAGCTTGTTGATCACCGGCGACGAAGAAGGCGTGGCTATCAACGGCACGGCCAAAGTGCTTGGCTGGATGGCGGACAACGGCCACGCGCCCGATCACGCGCTGGTTGGCGAACCGACCAATCCGACCAAGATCGGCCAAGAGATCAAGATCGGCCGCAGGGGAAGCTTGAGTGGGCGCGTTCGCATCGAGGGCCACCAGGGGCACACCGCATATCCCGATCGGGCCCGCAATCCCGTAGCCGGAATGATTGCGGCACTCGGCGCAATGTTGGCGACGCCGCTCGATGCGGGCAGCGCCCATTTCGAGCCCTCGAACCTTCAGATCACCAGCATCGATACGGGCAACCCGGCCACCAACGTCATTCCGGCCTCGATCGAGGCGCGCTTCAACGCCCGCTTCAACGACGCACACGATGCCGCATCAATGGAGGCGTTGTTGCTCGAACGCGCCGCGGCAGCACTCGCCGGCCGTGAGCTCGACCACACCTTCACCTTCGAGCCGGCGAGCCCGTGCTTTCTGACCGAGCCTGGACCTTTGAGCGAAATGATGAGCGAGGCGGTCGCCATGGTGACGGGGCACACCCCCGCGCTCACCACCACAGGCGGCACGTCGGATGCGCGCTTTATCAAAGACCACTGTCCGGTGATCGAGTTCGGCCTGGTCAATGCCACCATTCACCAGGTCGACGAGCGGGTGGCGCTCGCCGATCTCGAGACGCTGACCGCGATCTATGGCGATTTTATCGCGCGCTATTTCGAGCGCGTCGGCTAGGGGCCTTCGGCGATAAACAGGCTGCCTTCGGACCCATTGAGACGATAGCCCACGACCGCCTGATATTCGGCTGAGTCGTACCAAGCTTGCGCCTTTTCCATGCTGGGGAATTTGACGATGACGACGCGGGAGGGTTTGAAATCGCCTTCGCGGTGGACAACTGTGCCGCCCATGACGAGATCCTCGGGCATAGGCGCCAACAATTCGGCGCCATACGGCTCAAGCGTCGGACCGACGCCCTCGATATATTTCTGCATGGATTCGGGATCGGTCACGTCGTTTCCAGCAATCAGATACGCGGCCACGGGCTTGCTCCTTGGATTTGGACCGGCTGACGGGTCGCGCATGATCTGCGCCCGCCGCCGTTCCATGGTTGTACTCTCGGGTCTCTCAGATTAGACCAGCACCCGCCGCCTGGAAAGAGACGCTGCCTCATTGGCAATGGGCCGATTGCGACTTATGACGATACCTGAAGACGCCTTCCAACACGTACCGAGCCTCAAGGGCAAGATCGTCGACCCAGCCACGTCGTTCTACCGGGTGACGAGCGATACGTTTTGGACGCCGGAGACCTTCGATGCCACGCCGGAGGTCTTTGCGGCCAGCATGGTCGACCCCGAAGACCGCGCGGCTTCGCTGGCCCAGACCATGGCCGGTCGCTTGGACAAAGACCTCTGGCTGTTTGCCTATGGATCGCTGATGTGGGATCCGGCCTTTCTGTTCGACGAGGTTCGCCACGCGCGGCTAGCGGGTTTTCAACGTTCGTTCTGCGTCTGGATCACCCTGGGCCGCGGCTCACCCGAGACGCCAGGTCTGATGCTGCTGCTCGATCAAGGCCGCCAAACCGACGGGCTCGCCTTCCGTATATCGACCGACAAGCTCGCCCAAGAAGCCGAAATCATCTGGCAGCGCGAAATGTTCATGTACGGCCATCTGCCCAAATTCGTAACGATCGAAACACCCCAGGGCCCGCTCGAAGCCCTCACATTCGTCGTCGACCGTTCAAGCGACGCCTATACCGGCGCGCTGGATCTGGAGCAGACCGCCGCTGCCATTAATCAAGGCGGCGGACCACTTGGCACGACGCTCGAGTACCTTGAAAATTTGATGGATCATCTCGACATCGTTGACATCGAAGACGACGCCATGGCGGAGCTGCTGGTGCACTCACGGAAACTTGCAGCCGCCCGGGGGTGAGCCCAGCGGTGCCTTCGGCTAAGATGGCGATTGAGCATGGGCATCAGGCGCAGGCGCGCAATTGAGGAGTATCGAATATGGCCAGCGAACCATTCGTCGTCTCGAGCGTGAATTATCTGGATCCAAACGGTCCCCCGCCGGCGCTTTATTGGCGCCTGCCGCCAGCCGATGCCAAGGAGCCCCAATGGGAGCCGCGCGATATCGAAGTGCACGACATCCGCGGCCACGAGCACGACTACACCATGGAGGAACACGGCTTCGAGGTGACCAGCATCGACTTTGAGGTCGATATCAAGACCGACAAGGCGACCGTCCAGAGCGAGTATTACCCAGCCTGTTGCGAGCTGGTTAAAAAGGCTACCGGCGCCTCGGAGGTCTATGCCTTCGATTACAATTTCCGCTCAAGCGCCGTAACCGAATACGACGAGGTCGCCGATAAGCCCGCTTATCTGGTGCACAACGATTACACCGAGGCCTCGGCTCCCCAACGCGTCGCCATCGAGCTCGGCGAGGCCGAAGCCAAGCGCTTACTGAAGAAGCGCTTCGCCTTCATCAATGTGTGGCGGCCGATCAATCACACGGTCGAGGACCTGCCGCTCGGCGTCATCGCCTCAAAGTCGACCGCGCCCGAAGACTACGTGACATGCGCCATGTACTGGCCCGACCGGGACGGCGAGACCTGGATGGTGAAGCACAATCCGGCGCACGAATGGTTTTATCTCTCGCGCATGCGCACCGACGAAGCGCTGCTGCTCAAATGCTACGATTCGGCGACCGACGGGCGGGCGCGCTATGCGCCCCATTCGGCCTTCGAGGACCCGACAGCGCCGCCCAATGCGCGCCCGCGCGAGAGCGTGGAATGCCGCACGGTCGCATTTTTCGACTGAGCACTGCCAAGGAGCCTGCAATGAAGATCGACGGCGGCTGCTTTTGCGGCCACATCACCTACGAGGCCGAAGTCGATCCCGACAAGGTCGCCATCTGCCATTGCACCGATTGCCAAATCAATTCGGGCGCCGCCTTTGGCACGGTGGCCGGCGTCGTCGACGACCAGTTCGAAGTGCTGAGCGGCACACTCAAGACATTCATCAAAACCGCCGACAGCGGCGCCAAGCGCGAGCTGGCGTTTTGCCCCGAGTGCGGCACGCGGATCTATGCCAAACCAGCCGATGGGCAGAGCGAATTCTTCGGACTACGGGCCGGCACTATCAGTCAGCGCGATCAATTGACTCCGAAATATCAGCTCTGGATGGAATCGGCGCTCGACTGGACGATGGACCTCTCCGCGATACCGAAGTTCGACAAACAGCGCTGATAGCCGGCCGGTCTTCATCTCTTAAGATATTGATTCAACTCAATGCGATGGCATCGAGCAGAGGGCCATGTGTCGCCGTCGGGCCATTGCAAGACGCCAAATGTTACGTCGAACCGCGCGCGCTAGAACCGCGCACATCGCGCTGCAGCAGCAGCCGCCACACCCACGGGAGGGATACGACCTATGGATGTCAGTTCAGCACTGATGGGCCTCATCATCGTCACCGTCGATGCGCTGGTGATCTTCCGAATCCTGCAAAGCAAAGCCGATACGCTCGCCAAGTTCTTTTGGATCGTCGTCGTGCTGCTGCTGCCGATCTTGGGCGCGGTGATTTGGTGGTTCTTCGGGCCGAAATAACCAGGCCGCGCCAGACCTCAGTAGTCCACGCGTTGGAGATAGAGCCCCTGGGGCGGCGCGACCGCCGCACAGGCCGCGCGGTCGCGCGCCGCTAGCGCGCGGGTGACGTCATCCACCTGCCATTTGCCTTCGCCGACGAGTTTGAGCGCGCCGACCATCGAGCGCACCTGGTTGTGCAGAAACGAGCGCGCCTGCGCTTCGATGTGAACGATGCCCTTCACGCGTTTGACATCAAGCCGATCGAGCGTCTTTTGCGGCGAATTCGCTTGGCACTGGGCGGAGCGGAAGGTGGTGAAATCGTGATTGCCCAGCAAGACCTTGGCGGCCACGTTCATCGTTCTTGTGCTGAGGCGCCGGGGCACCTGCCACGCCCTTTCGCGATCAAGGGCGAGCGGTGTCCGGCGGTCGACGATCCGGTAAAGGTAGCTGCGCTGTTTGGCGCTGAACCGGGCATCGAATCCGCCATCTACGATCTCGCACGCAAGCACCGCGATCGGGTCTGGCCGCAGATGAGCATTGAGCGCGTCACGCGTCGTATCGCCCGGCCAATCCTTATCGAGGTCGAAGTGCGCCACTTGACCGAGCGCATGAACGCCGGCGTCCGTTCGCCCCGCGCCATTGACCCGAGCGTTCTCGCCGCCAAAAGCCAGCAGCGCGCGTTCGAGCGCGGCCTGTACCGAGGGACCGTTTTCCTGGGCCTGCCAGCCGACAAAGGGCGTGCCGTCATATTCAATCGTGATCTTATAGCGGGGCATGAAAGACGCATGTCTTATTGCGGCGTGTCATTCAAGTCCTTCGAAGACTGCCGGTTCATACAGCGCGCCCGCGATGGCCGCAATTCCATCGCCAAGAAAATCAATGGCCATCAATGCCTCGCCGGCCCCGCGGCCTTCAAGGCCGCTCGTGCGCGCAGATGAAAATCCAAATCTGTGGTGGTGGCGGGGATCCATCATCACTCCGCGCATCCTGGATTTCGATGTTCGCCAAGGGGATGGATCAGTAGGTCGTTCCCGACACCCAACGCGAACCTCGCACCGTGCGGCTCGCTTTGAGTCGGCTTTTCCAGCGCGCGCGCGTCTTGACCGTGCGCCGCGCGCGAGGCCCGCTGCCATAGCTGACGCTGACTTTTTTGCGGCGGGGCGCGACCTGCTGCGGGAAGCGGGCGGGATCATAATCCCTGAAACGCCAATTGGGCATATGGCTGGCCCAGCGCGACCCTTGCTCGACCGTGCGCCCGCCCTTGATGGTGCCGGCCCAGGGCGAGCCTTGCTCGACCGTGAGGCCCGGGCTGATGCGGCTGCGGTAGGGCGAGCCTTGCTCGACTGTGAGGCCCGGGCGGATGCGGCTGGCATAGGGCGAACCTTGAGCGTCGGTTAGACCGCCGACGAAACTGCCGCAATAGGCCTGGCGCGGTGTCGCGGTCATGCTGCCATAGGTGACGCGAACCGCAGGCCGCCGGTCGCGTTGGCGCGGGCTGTCGCAAGCCGCACCCGTGGCCCAACGGCGCTCCAGGCGGTAATAGCGCGGAAAACGCGTCTGTTCGGGCAACTCAAAGGCCGTCACGTTGCCAAATGATCGCCCACCCTTGATGACGACAGGCTTGCGCTCGACCAATGCGGCCTTGGCCGCCCGGCGCTCTTGGGGCGTGGCAAACGGTGAGCGCAGCACCTCGATCGGCTTGGTGTCTTGGTCGAACGGCGAATGACGCCGCCCCTCGATTTTGCGCTTTCGCCCAATGCGCTTCTTGCCGCGAAGCTCGTCTTTGGCCGCCTGGCGCTCTTCGGGCGTGGCGAACGGCGAGCGCAGCACCTCGATCGGTTTGGTGTCTTGGTCGAACGGCGAATGATGCCGCCCCTCGATTTTGCGCCCGAAACTTGCGCGCTTTTTACCGCGAAGCTCATCCTTGGCCGCCTGACGCTCCTCGGGCGCGGCGAACGGCGAGCGCAGCACCTCGATGGGCGTGGCCGCTTCGTCGAAGATGCGCTTTCGGCGCGGCCCAAAACCGGGCTTGAATGCGGTGTGTTTTTTGCCGCGAAGCTCATCCTTGGCCACCTGGCGCTCTTCGGGCGTCGCAAACGGCGAGTGCAGCACCTCGATGGGCGTGGCGTCTTGGTCGAACGGCGACTGATGCCGCCCCTCGATTGTGCGCCCGAAACTTGCGCGCTTTTTACCGCGAAGCTCATCCTTGGCCGCCTGACGCTCCTCGGGCGCGGCGAACGGCGAGCGCAGCACCTCGATGGGCGTGGCCGCTTCGTCGAAGATGCGCTTTCGGCGCGGCCCAAAA
>JAJFHN010000011.1 GCA_021775595.1 Hyphomicrobiales bacterium | reverse complement strand
GGCGCCGATGCGATCGTCGTCGATACCGCGCACGGTCATTCATCGCGCGTGCTGGCGGCGGTGGAACAAATCAAGCGGGCTTCCAACGCAGTTCAGGTGATTGCGGGCAATGTGGCGACGGCTGATGGCGCAAAGGCGCTGATCGATGCGGGCGCCGACGCGGTCAAGGTCGGTATCGGCCCCGGTTCGATTTGCACCACACGCATCGTGGCAGGCGTCGGTGTGCCGCAGCTCACCGCGATCATGGATGCGACGGAAGCGGCCAAGGCGGCCGGCATTCCGGTCATCGCCGATGGTGGCATTAAATATTCCGGCGACCTCGCCAAGGCCATCGCGGCCGGCGCGGACTGCGCCATGATCGGCTCGCTCTTTGCCGGTACGGACGAAAGTCCGGGTGAGGTGTTCCTCTACCAAGGCCGCTCCTACAAGGCTTATCGCGGCATGGGCTCGGTCGGGGCAATGGCGCGGGGCTCTGCCGATCGCTATTTCCAGCAGGAAATCGAGGACAAACTTAAGCTCGTGCCCGAAGGCATCGAAGGCCAGGTGCCCTACAAGGGACCGATGGCCAGCGTGCTGCACCAGCTGGTCGGCGGTCTGCGCGCTGCGATGGGGTATACCGGTGCCGCCACCGTCGCCGACTTCCAGAAGAGAGCGCAATTTATTCGCGTGTCGCACGCAAGCTTGCGCGAGAGCCATGTGCACGACGTGATCATCACCCGAGAATCACCCAACTATCCGGGCCAGGCGTGAAGCCCGGCGCACGGGTCCAGGCGGCAATCGAGATAATCGAGGCGGTCGAGCGCTTTCATCAACCGGCAGGCCACACGCTAAAAGAGTGGGGACGCGCGCACCGCTTTGCGGGTTCGGGCGACAGGGCAGCCATAGGCAATCTTGTGTACGATGTGTTGCGCCACCGCGCCTCGATCGGTTGGGCAATGGGAGATGATGCGCCACGCGCGCTTGTGCTGGGAGCGCTGGCGTCGGCTTGGGGCATGACGGGCGAAGAAATCGCAAGCTGGTGTGATGGCAGCGAGCACACCGCAGACGTCTTGAGCGAAGCTGAACTTGGCGCGATCGCTTCTCCCAAGGGTGGCGCGCCAGATTGGGTGGAGGGCGATTATCCCGAATGGCTTGAGCCCCACTTCGCACGTCTTTTTGGTGCGCGTGCATCGCAAGAAGGCGCGGGCCTGTCACAGCGCGCACCAGTCGATTTGCGCGTCAACACACTCAAAGCAAACCGCGATAAGCTTCTAGAATCACTTCGAAAACTGAATCCGGAAGCGACGCCGCTTTCGCCGGTCGGATTGCGCCTTGCGCCCCGCGATGGCGCGGCCAAGAGCCCCCATGTGGAAGCCGAAAGCGCCCACGGCCGCGGTCACTTCGAGATCCAAGATGAGGGCTCGCAATTGGCGGCTCTGTTGTCGGGCGCGCGCGCCGGCCAGCAGGTCGCCGATCTATGTGCGGGTTCTGGCGGCAAGACCTTGGCGCTGGCGGCCGCCATGCGCAACAAGGGCCAGATCCACGCTTATGACGCCAATAAGATGCGGCTGCGGCCGATCTTCGAGCGCTTGAAACGCGCCGGCGCGCGCAACGTGCAGGTGCTCGATGCGGGCGACGAGGAGGCGCTTGGCGGGCTCGCCGGCAAGATGGATATCGTCGTCATCGACGCGCCGTGCTCGGGAACAGGGGTTTGGCGCCGCCGGCCGGACGCCAAATGGCGGCTCTCACCCCAGGCGCTGGAGGAGCGCAAAGCCGAACAGGTAAGCGTGCTCGATGCGGGCGTGCCGCTGCTCAAGCCGGGAGGACGGCTTGTTTACATCACGTGCTCGGTTCTGGCCGAAGAGAACAGCGATCAAGTCGATGCATTTCTAGAGCGTCACGCGGGGTTTCGCATCGTGCCCATTGGTGAGATCTGGCACGACGTGTTCGAGAGCGAGCCCCCAATCTCCGCCGATGGGCGGGCGGATACCTTGTTGCTCACGCCCGCCAGCCATGGCACGGACGGCTTCTTCGTCGCGGTGCTTCAAATGGGGGCGGAGACGTGATCGCTGGGGAGAACCCGAGGCGCCCCATTGCTCAAACCGGCGTCATCCAGTAACGAGTTTTTATGAGCGATAAGGTTCTCATCATCGACTTCGGATCGCAGGTGACCCAGCTCATCGCGCGCCGCGTGCGCGAATCCGGCGTCTATTGCGAGATCGTGCCTTATCAAAGTGCAGATGAAGCGCTTGATTCATTTGCCCCCAGGGCGGTGATCCTCTCGGGCGGACCGGCCAGCGTCATCCAAAACGACACGCCGCGCGCACCTGAACCCCTCTTCCAAGCGGGCCTACCCATTCTCGGCATTTGCTATGGCGAACAGACCATGGTGGCGCAGCTCGGCGGCGAAGTTGAAGAGGGCAAGACGCGCGAATTTGGCCGCGCCGATATCGAAATCACGAGCAAAACGGCGCTTTTCGAAGGCTTGGGGCCGGCAGGCCATAAGGAGCGCGTCTGGATGAGCCATGGCGACCGCGTCATCGCGCTGCCGGAAGGATTCGAGGTGATCGCATCATCGGAGAGCGCGCCGTTTGCGGCCATCGCGGACGAGGCGCGCGGCTTCTATGGCGTGCAATTCCACCCGGAAGTGGTGCACACGCCCAACGGCGCGCAAATTCTAAAGAACTTCATCCACGGCATCGCCGGCTGCTCGGGCGATTGGACCATGGAGCATTTCCGCGAGGCAGCGATCGCGCGCATTCGCGAGACGGTGGGCGAGGGACGGGTGGTGTGTGGGCTCTCGGGCGGTGTCGATTCGGCCGTGGCCGCGGTCCTGATCCACGAAGCGATCGGCGATCAACTCAATTGCATTTTCGTCGACCACGGACTGCTGCGCCAGGACGAGGCCCGCGAAGTCGTCGATCTGTTCCGCGGCCACTACAATATTCCCCTCGATCATGTGGAGGCGCAGGACCGATTTCTCACGGCGCTCGAGGGAGTGGACGATCCTGAAAAGAAGCGCAAGACGATTGGCGGCCTGTTCATCGATGTCTTCGAAGAAGAGGCCGAACGGTTGGGCGGCGTCGATTTCCTTGCCCAAGGCACACTTTATCCCGACGTCATCGAGAGTGTCTCATTCACTGGCGGGCCGTCGGTTACCATCAAATCGCACCACAATGTGGGCGGGCTGCCCGAGCGGATGAACTTGAAGCTGATCGAGCCGTTGCGCGAACTCTTCAAGGATGAGGTGCGCGCGCTCGGCCATGAACTTGGTCTGCCGGACCATTTCATTGGCCGCCATCCCTTTCCGGGGCCGGGACTGGCGATCCGCATTCCAGGCGCCGTGAGCCGCGAAAAACTGGATATCCTGAGGCAGGCCGACGCCGTATATCTCGAAGAGATCCGCAATGCAGGCCTCTATGACGAGATCTGGCAGGCCTTTGCCGTACTGCTTCCCGTGCGCACCGTCGGCGTGATGGGCGATGCGCGCACTTACGACCATGTCTGCGGCCTGCGCGCGGTGACTTCAACCGACGGTATGACGGCCGATTCCTATCCCTTTGCCCACGAATTCCTGAGCAAGACCGCGACGCGCATCATCAATGAGGTCAAGGGCATCAACCGGGTGGTCTATGACGTGACCTCAAAGCCGCCCGGAACGATCGAGTGGGAGTGAGCGGCGCTCACATCGCGCACTTGATGCAGTGGGTCGCGGCGGGATCGATCTCCATTCGCTTTTCGGCAATTTCCTCGCCGCAATTCAGGCAGTAGCCGTAGTCGTCGTCCTTGATCCGGTTGAGCGCAGCATCGATCCGGGCGAGCTCGGCGGCGCGCTGGCGCTCGGTGGCCTCTG
This sequence comes from Hyphomicrobiales bacterium, assembly GCA_021775595.1. Taxonomy (GTDB): domain Bacteria; phylum Pseudomonadota; class Alphaproteobacteria; order Rhizobiales; family Methyloligellaceae; genus JAJFHN01. Next base: position 16,111 of record JAJFHN010000011.1, on the reverse strand, counting down.
CCATGGCCTGCTGCTGGAGCGCGTCCATGCGCGAAAGCCGCCCGACGCTCGTCTGATCCAGTGTTACCGTATCCCGCGCCTCGGCCGAATTGTCGCTCAGGCGCTGAACTTCTTCGCGGCGCGCGGTCAACGTGGCCTTTGCTTTGATCGGATCGGGCGCCACCTGTGATCTCCCTTCGCTCAGGACAGGCTAGCAGAACGCGAAGCCATTCAGCAAAACTCTCATTTCGCAGTGCACAAAGAGGCACCATATGGTCTATAAGGTGCCTCCCTGGCGGGCTAAGCCCGCTTAGGCGCGAAATAAGGAGAGTCCTATGCCGCTTGGACCGCCCAAACGCATCACGGCGCCCGACATTGCAGCACGCAAGGGCGGCGAGCCCATCGTCTCGCTGACTGCCTATCACGCCCATACCGCCCGGCTGCTCGATGAGCATATGGATTTCCTGCTGGTGGGCGATTCCCTCGGCATGGTGATGCATGGATATGATTCTACCGTGCCGGTGCCGCTGGAGCTGATGATCATGCATGGCCAGGCGGTCGTGCGCGGCGCCAAGCGCGCGCTCGTCGTGGTCGACATGCCATTCGGCAGCTATGAAGAAAGCCCGTCCCAGGCGTTCCGCAACGCCGCGCGGGTGATGAAGGAAACCGGTTGTGGCGCGATCAAGCTCGAAGGTGGCGTGCGTATGTCCGAGACCATCCGCTTTTTGAGCGAGCGCGGTATTCCGGTCATGGCTCACATTGGACTGACGCCGCAATCAATCAACTCGATGGGCGGCTTCAAGACACAGGGACGTGAACGCGCCGAATGGGAGGCGATCGAGGCCGACGCCAAGGCGGTAGCAGAGGCGGGCGCCTTTGCCGTTGTGCTCGAGGGCATGGCAGAATTGTTGGCCGCTCGCATAACCAAACAGATTCCTATTCCCACCATCGGTATCGGCGCTTCGGCCGAATGCGATGGCCAAATTCTGGTGCTGGAGGATATGCTCGGTCTTTCGCCGTGGGTGCCGAAATTCGTCAAGGAATTCGCGAACCTGGCCGGGGCTATCGAAGGCGCCGTCGAGACTTACGCCAAAGAGGTGCGGGCTCGCAGTTTCCCAGCGCCCCAGCACACCTACGCCATGAAGGGCGAGAAATCGGCCGGCAAGGACACCGAGCGCGCGCAGCGCAGCACGAGCCAAGCCACGAAACGGCCAAAAATGACGGGCAGTTAGCCTGTAACGGAAAGGGGCCGCGCGGGCCGAATTATGAACGACGACAGCATTTTCCGTGAAGTCGACGAGGCCGTCCGAACAGACCAGGCCAAGGCGCTGTGGGACAAGTACGGCGTCTGGGTTCTTTTGGGCGCATTCACGCTCGTCGCCGGTGTCGCCGCCTTCAACGGTTGGAATTATTGGCAAGCGCGCCAAGCAGCGGATGCGGGCGGGCGTTTTGCCGCTGCCCTGCAGCTCGAAGAAACCGGAAAATCTGGCGAGCTTAACGCGGCCTTGCAGCCATTGGCCGAAGATGGGCCGTGGGGTTACAGGATTTTGGCCCGCCTCCAGCTCGCCGCTGCAGCGGCCAAATCGGGCGATAAGGCGAATGCCGTCAAAGCATACGACGCGCTGGCCGATGAGATTTCAAGCGATGTATTGCTGCGCGATTACGCGGTCATTCAGGCGGCCACTCTGCGGCTTGACGAAGCCAATTTCGAAGAGGTTTCGGGGCGGTTGAACGCGCTTGCGAACAGTGAGAGCCCATGGCGGCATTCGGCGCGCGAGCTGATTGGTCTCTCGGCTTACCGCAACGCCAAGCCGCAGGAGGCCGAGGATCAATTCGGCCGTTTGCTGGCTGATCAAACCGCACCGATAAATTTGCGCCGGCGGGCTGAGATGATGTTGGCGTTGCTTGTCAGGCCAGACGCCGCGCCCAGCGGCCAATAAGAGACCCGGCATGCTCAATTCGTTCATACGCATGGCATCGTGCGCTGCGCTTTTGGGCTGCGGCATTCTGCTTGCGGGCTGCGGTGGCGGATTGGCGGGCCTCAATCCATTCAAGGAAAAAGAAATCCCGCTTCCGGGTGACCGAATTTCCATCATGAAGCCGCAAGATACGTTGGCGGTCGATTCGACCGCCGCCAAGCGGCCGGTCTCCATTCCCGCACCCAAAGCGAATGCATCGTGGAGCCAACCGGGCGGCACGCCGGGCAATGCGCCGGGACATTTGTCGCTGCAGGGCGCGGGTAAAACGGTTTGGCGCGCCAGCGCCGGCACGGGCTCGAGCAGCGACGGACGCCTGACGGCGAGCCCGATCGTTCATGGCGACCGCATCTATACGCTCGATGCCGAGGGCGCCGTCTCGGCCTTTTCGACCGCCAATGGCGATCGCGCCTGGCGCATCGATCTGACGCCCGAGAACGAAGACAGCGAAGAGGGATTTGGCGGCGGGTTGGCCTTCGACAACGGCAAGCTGATCGCCGCGACGGGCTTTGGCACGGTGGTGGCGTTGAACCCGGCCAATGGCGAAGTTCTTTGGAGGAAGTCCATCGGCGCGCCGATCCGCTCATCGCCAACCGCGGCGCGGGGCAAGGTTTTCTTCGTCACGACCGACAGCCGGCTCTATTGCCTCTCGACTGACAACGGCTCCGAAGTCTGGACCTACAGGGGCCTGTCCGGCGCCACGTCGCTGCTCTCGAACGTGAGCCCGGCCGTTTCCGGTGATACGCTTGTCGTGCCGTTCACGTCCGGTGATTTGATTGGCTACAAGATCAGCGAAGGACGGCCGGTTTGGGTCGATTCCTTGTCGCGCCGCCGCGGTGGCTCATCGCTCGCAGCGCTCAGCGACCCCTCGCGCCCGGTGATCGAAAAAGACGTTGTCTTCGCGGTCGGCCATTCGGGCCGGATGATCGCAATTTCGGCAAAAACCGGCGCCCGCATGTGGACCGCCAATGTGCGCGGAACGCAAACGCCGTGGGTTGCCGGAAATTCTGTCTTCGTCGTCGACATCAACGGCAAGCTGATGGCCTTGAGCCGCGATGAGGGCAAGGTGCGCTGGATCACGGACCTGCCCGAAAGTTCGCGCTGGAACGGGCCGACATTGGCTGGCGGGCGTCTGTGGCTTGCCTCGGCGGCCGGGCTGCTTGTCAGCGTCAATCCAGTGAGCGGTAAGATCATCGATCAACGCGACCTTGATATTCCCGTTTATATCTCGCCCGTTGTGGCATCCGGGCGCATGTATATTCTCTCCGACAAAGCACGGCTTTACGCCATCAACTAACGCAAATGCGCGCCAGAGCGCGTCCGCGCGAGACGTCGAGGTGAGCGCTATGACGCTCGACATCGCCATTGTCGGCCGACCGAATGTCGGCAAATCAACGCTCTTCAACCGGCTCGCGGGCCGGCGTTTGGCGTTGGTCGCCAAGGAGCCTGGCCTGACGCGCGACAGGCGCGTGGCCGAGGCAGAGTTCGGTGATCTTTCGGTGCGCTTGATTGACACGGCCGGTCTTGAGGAGGCGGACGAAGATTCGGTTGCCGCGCGCATGCGCGCCCAAAGCGAGGCGGCGATCGCGGGCGCAGATATCGTGTTGTTCGTGATCGATGCACGCAGCGGCGTGGTTCCGGCTGATGAAGTCTTTGCCGAGCTGGTGCGGGTCTCGTCCAAGCCCGTGGTGCTGGTCGCCAACAAATGCGAAAGCCGGGCGGGCGAAGCCGGGTTCTACGACGCCTACCGGCTTGGTTTGGGCGAGCCCGTCGCCATCTCGGCCGAGCATGGCCAGGGCATCGGCGAGTTGTTTGATGCAGTCGCCGCCGCAAGTGATGCGGCGCCAGGAAAATCCGAAGACGAGCGCCAGCTCGAGGATCGTCCCATGCGCGTGGCGATCATCGGCCGGCCGAACGCCGGCAAATCAACGCTGGTCAATGCGCTGCTCGGCGAAGAGCGCGTCATCACCGGTCCCGAAGCTGGCATCACGCGCGACGCCATCGCCATCGACTGGCAATGGCGCGATCATCCCATTGAGCTCTACGATACGGCAGGTTTACGCCGCAAGGCGCGCGTCAAGGCGGGCTCCGAACAGCTTTCCGTCGACGACGCACTGAAAGCGATCCGCTTTGCCGAAGTGGTGATCTTGATTGTCGATGCGGAGCACCCGTTTGAAAAACAAGATCTCCAGATCGCCGATCTGGCAGCCCAAGAGGGCCGGGGCATTGTTATCGCCGTCAATAAGTGGGATTTGGTCGCCGACAAGCGCGCGACCCGCCTGGAGCTTGCGCGCGAGGTCGAGCGCCTGTTGCCGCAGATCAGCGGCGTACCGCTCGTTCCCGTCTCGGCCATCAGGCGCAATGGACTGGAACCTCTCATGGACGCGGTCTTGGAGGTTTACCGGTTGTGGAACAAGCGCATATCGACCAGTGCGCTCAATAACTGGCTGCGGGAAGCTGAAGCGCGTCATCCCCCGCCGGCGGTCTCTGGCCGGCGCATCAAGCTGCGCTATATGACCCAACCCCATGCCCGACCACCGACATTCGTGCTGTTTTGCTCACGCCCGCAGGCTTTGACCGAGGCTTACAAGCGCTATCTGATGAACGGACTGCGCGAGGATTTCGGGTTGAAGGGCGTGCCGCTGCGGATCAATACGCGTCAGGGACGAAATCCTTACACGGCCAAGTCCTGAGCAGGCCGAAGCGGCTTTCCCTGGCCGGCTGTGGTGCTTAAGATTGCGGCTCCATGGCCGAGACCAATCAAACGGAAGTGCTGTTTTATCACCTCGAGCGCGTGCCGCTTGAGCGTGTGCTGCCCGAACTTCTCGAGCGGACGCTTGAGCGCGGCTGGCGGGCGGCGGTCCAGGCCTCGTCGACCGAGCGCTTGGAGGCGCTCGATACGCTGCTTTGGACCTTTCGTGAGGGCTCCTTCCTGCCGCATGGGCGCAGCGGCGAGGGACCGGCAGAGCGGCACCCGGTCTATCTCACAACCGATGACGACAATCCGAATGGCGCGGATGTTCGGTTTTTTGTCGACGGCGCCGCGGGCGGTGAAATCGCTGGCTATCAACGTGCGGTCTATCTGTTCGATGGCCTGGACGAGGAGGCGGTCTCCCAAGCACGTGAGCATTGGAAGGCGGCTCAGGCGAGTGGATTCGACGTCACCTATTGGCAACAAGACGATAAGGGACGTTGGGAGAAAAAGGCGTGAGTGAAGAATTTCAAGCCCGGCGCGCCGAGGGCAGACGCCTCGCAGACCGGCTGCGGAGCGATGCCGCGGAGGCGGGCCAGCCGCTTGCTTGGTTCGATGCGTTCTATCGCGCGGCCAAAGGTGATCGGGCCATGATTCCTTGGGGACATGGTGAGCCGCGGGCGGACCTTAGAGAGTGGCTAGCGCGGCAATCCGCCGATCAAAAAAAGGGTCAAGCACTGGATGTGGGCTGCGGACTCGGCGACAACGCCGCACTGCTCGCCGCTTCAGGATTTGAGGTGACGGCGTTCGATATCTCGCAAGAAGCCGTGAACTGGGCGGCAGGGCGTTTTGGCGATTTGGATATCACATGGCGTTCGGCCGATCTCATGGCCTTGCCGTCTGAATGGCAAGGCGCCTTCGGCTTCGTCAACGAAACATATACGCTGCAAAGCTTGCGCGAACCCTTTCGAAGCGAAGCATTGAAGGCCTTGGCTGGATGCGTGGCCGCGGGCGGACGGCTCTTTATTCTTGGCCGCGGGCGGCACGACGATGAGCCTGAAAATCCGCCGCCTTGGCCGCTGCTTGTGAGCGAGTTGGCCGGCCTTAAGGCGAGCGGCTTGGAGGAAGAGAGCTTCGAGGACTTCATGGTGACCCGCAACGGGCGCGACGTGCGCCACTTTCGGGCGGTCTACCACAAATTGGGCTAGATCTGTTCGAAGTCGCCGTGCCGGCCGAGCCCACCGGCAAAGCGGGCGGCGCCGTCGACGCCGTCTTTGATCAGCGCTTCGCGGCCATTGTACCACTCCTGGATTAGCGCATCGCGCACGGGTAACCCTTGGGAGCGGATCGCCGAGCGCCGGTCGGCGCGCACGCAGACTTGCGGAAAGCGCGCAATGTCGTGCGCCAGCGCTTCGGCCTTTTCTCGGGCACCACCCTGATCGGTGACGTATTCGCACAAGCCCAGAGACAGACATTCATCCGCCTCTACCTTGCGGCCTGTCAGAATGATCTCAAGGGCGCGACCTTGGCCGACGATGCGGGGCAGGCGAACTGTACCGCCGTCGATCAACGGCACACCCCAGCGGCGGCAATAGACGCCCAAATAGGCGTCGCGCGCCATCACCCGAAAATCACACCACAGCGCCAATTCCATGCCGCCGGCCACTGCCGGACCTTCGATCGCCGCGATCACGGGCTTGTCGAGTTCGAGCCGCGAGGGACCAAGCGGACCGCGCGGGATTTCGCCGCCGTCGCCACGCGGGCCCGCCGGCGGAATGTCCAGCTCGCCAAGGGGGTAGCTCGCCTCCAGGCTGGAGACGTATTTGAGATCCCATCCGGCGCAGAACGCGCCGCCCTTGCCATAGAAAACGGCAACCGCGGCCTCTTCATCGGCGTTGAAATCGAGGAAAGCCTGGGTGAGCGCATCGGCGCTCTCGGGATCCATGGCATTGCGGGCCTCGGGACGGTCGTGAACAACCGTCCAAACCGCGCCGTTTCGTTCAACATAGACAGACATATCGCGCTCCCTCCTTGCTGCGTGGGCTCGACAATAACGTGAATTGCGGGGTCGCGCGCTGCTTGGCTAAATCTTGATGCCCATCTTGCCCAGGATCAGCAGCATCAGGACATAGGCCGCAACGGTGAGGCCTATCGAGACGCCCATCGAAAGCGCGAAATTCATGCCATGCCGCAGCAACAGCGGCAGAGCGATGAAGAGAACGAGCGAGGGAAGCACCAGCCAGAAGACGCCCGATGCGAGGTCTGCGACCTTTTCAACGTCGCGGGTATCGACGTAGAGCCAGATCATCGCCAAAACCGAAATCAGCGGGACGGAGGCCAGAATTGCGCCCATCAGCGAGCTGCGCTTGGCGATTTCGGATATTGCGACCACGAGAAGCGCGGTGATCACGACCTTGATGGCGGTGTAGAGCATGGATAAGGGCGTTCATGGTTTGCGTCTCTGCGCTCTTACCATGGCACGGGGGTCGGCCGAAAGCGCAATGGCGGGCGGCTTGCGGGCAGACATGCGCGCGGCTATAAGCGCCCGCTGACGCCTGGAACGGGCCGGCCAACAAAGCAGGGATACCATTATGACGACTGAGAGAACGCTCTCCATCATCAAGCCCGACGCGACGGCGCGCAATGTCACGGGCCAGATTATCGCCAAACTTGAAGGCGCTGGCTTGCGGGTTGTGGCGCAAAAACGTACCCGCTGGAGCGAAGAGGACGCCAAGACCTTCTATGAGGTCCATAAGGAGCGGCCGTTTTACGGCGACCTTGTCGCCTTCATGACGTCAGGGCCGATCGTGATGCAGGTGCTTGAGGGCGAGAACGCCGTGGCCAAGAACCGCGAAGTGATGGGAGCGACGAACCCGGATGACGCCGCACCGGGCACCATCAGAGCGGAATTCGCCGAGTCGATCGAGCGCAATTCGGTGCACGGCTCCGACAGCGCCGAGAACGCGGCAAACGAAATCGCGCTGTGCTTTGCGCCGTCTGAGATTGTTGGCTGATGAGCGTTGCTGCGGGCTCGTGGCGCACTGCCACGGCCGTGGCGGCTGCGGCCGCTCTGCAGTTGGCGTGGGTCTTACCGATTTGGGCGCAAGACGCAGACGGTCTGTCGCTGAAGCAGCTGAAGGCGCCTGTCTGCATGAGCAGCGATGAGCTTGTGGCCTATCAAACCACGCTCTCGCTGGCCACGGTCGGCGCGATCTTGGAGCGCTGCAAGACATCCTTCTCAGACAGGCTTGACCCCAAGCAGATCCGGGCAGTCGAAAACGCCAACAAGCAAGTCTTGCAACAGCCCGGCAGCGTGATGCAGGGCATCAACACGAGGGCGCGCGAACCCTTCAAGCGCGCTTATCCGGGCCGTGAGGCAAGCAAGTTCGCCGATGTGCTTCAGGCCGATCTGCAGCGCATCATGAACGGCGCTCGGCCCGAGACGCTCGAGAGTTGCCAACAGGTGATTGGCCTGTGGTCGCCAAAGATCTCCGAGAATATCTGGGAGGAAACGCTCGTCAACTTTGGCGAGACGACGTTCAAGCGCAACGTGATACGCCGCAGGCCTGCTTTTCCCGGCTGTGGCTAAGCAGGCGTGCGCCGCTTAGCCCTTCAGCTTGGCCTTGAGCTCGCGTGAGGCCATGGTAAAGCCGCCTTCGTCGCCGTCGATGAAATGGACGTGCGCGTGGCTCGTTATGTCGAACACCAGGCAGGTCATCAGGGCGTTGGGCGCGGTGTGCAAGCCATAGCGGATCATGCTTTGGGCCTCCAAAACATCAAGCGCCTGGCGCAATGCCGCGATCTCATCGTTAGAGCAATCCAGCACCAAGCGGATCATATCGTCGAAGCGCAGAAAATCGGTGTTTTGCGCAACCTCTGCCGCATAGGCGTTGGCGTCATAACCACCGATGGTGAGGGAGAATGTGTGGGCAAGCCACTGATAAAAAGACTCCAGCCAGATGCCGCAGATGCGCTTCAACCGGACGGCGCCGTCTTTCGTCAACGCCTCGATGCGGGCGCCGCGCGGCGGCCAGCGAAAGATCAAACTTTGAGGATTGGCGGGCGCCCGTTCATTGAGGTCGCCCAAGGTTGCGGTGATTGTGTCGAGCGCGCGCGTGAAATTGTCGTTGCGCTGTTTGGCGCTTCGGCCCAAGGCCTGAACCAACAGCGCGCCGATCATTCCGCGTTGCGAGGCCAGTTTGTTCCAGCGGCATGAGAGCCGCGAGAGATCCGGCTCGGCATCTTCTTCGCCGCCTTGCACGAGATAGCGGGCAGATGTCTGCGGCGCTTTGACCAATGCATCAGCAAGCGCGCAGCCGCCACCTGAAAAGAGCGCGATGTGGTTGCCCGGGCTCAGCTCAAGTTTGGCGACGCGGATGCGCGCGCCGTGGCCGCGGATGTCGGCCACCGGCACCGCGCCGATGCGCAGTTCCAGGCCAAAGGATTGCCGCGTGCGGCGTTGCAATGCTTTGAGCGATTCACGCACGGGCTCGACAGCGGCTGGCGGGATCAGCAGTGTTGCGCCATCACCGCCAAAGACGAAGGCAATCGCCGTTTCGTCATAGACATTGACGGCGGCGGCGATGCACGAGGCACCGACCATATTGACGGTCTTATACTGCCCATCGGCCACTGCTTGGGTGGAGCCGACTATGTCGCCGACGATCACGGTCCAATCGTCGGGCACGTCGTGAAAGGACGTGTCCTTTGTCAGGCTCTGAAACTCGCCGATCGGCGGGAGCTCGATATAGAAAGAGTTGCTGTCGGTCGCCATCGGAACGCGGTACTCCGCTGCCGAGGCTCCGCGCTCAGTCGGCAGACTGAAACATCTTGACTGCGCCGTTATAGAGCGCACCGGTGACGACGCAAGGGATGCCGATTTCCGGATGTCCCGTTGCCGTGGCGATCACACAACCGGTGGCGATGGCGATTGAGCCGGCTGATGCGGTGCTTGAGGGTTGCTGCTCCTTGCGCATCGCCTCCATTTTGGCGTCCTCGATGGCTGCCAGTTCTTGTTTGCGGATGCGGTCGGATTCGAACGTTTCAGCAGCCTCGATCACGTCGTTGAGCTGAATGGCGATCATGGGCGGCTGGTAAACGAGCTGGCCGCGGTAAAAATCAAGCAAGTCGCGGTGGCGCTCTGCATAGGAGGCAAGCGTCCACTTCGCCGTAGCGCCAATGCCGAGCCGTTCGATGTCTTTTTTCACGCTGTTCCAAGGCATGGCGCCTTTGACGTGATCGAGCCAATTCTTTTCGCTTCGGTCGGTCGACCAGCGCAGCGCCAGAATGATTCGGGCGACGGGCGGGTGATAACCGGTGGCGACGTAGTAGCCCCACAGCGTGTAAATCGTCTCCGGTCCCGAATCCAACGGCGCGTTCATCAGCGTTTTTTCGTCGCCGGAGAGAAACTGATCGATCAGCAGCCGGCGATGGGGCATGCGCGGGGCAAAATTGGTCAGCATATCTTCCCAATCAGGCAGCCCTGAATAGGCGATCGCCCTGATGATGACGCCCTGTTCTTTGGCCGGCATGGGGAAGAGCATGGCGGCAAGCGAGCGCGCCTGATGGGGATTGTCGGCAAGCACGCCGGCGATGAAACCGGTGAAAAATGCGGATTTTTCGGCGTCGCGCAGCAGTCCCAGCGACTTCATCGCGTGAACCGCCTCGGGCAGCATGGCAGGCTCGGGCGACGAGCGGTAGTCGTCGACCCACGCCATCAGACGCTCGGGGCTCGAGAATTCGCCGCCGCGCGCATCAGCGCGCGATGTGGCGAACGCGAATAGGAGGATGAAAAGGCATAGGATCAGGCTGTGTGTCGCCCAGTCCGCTCGTGCCCCCACGACTTTAGCGGTTCGATTGATTGTCAAGTCAATTCCCTCGTTTGCGCAGCATTTTACAGCGCGACTGTGGCAATCAAGCCACTCCATCGTGTCAAATTCGTGGCAAGGGAAATTGAATTTTTCTATCGATCCTGGTTGCTTAGTGCGTCCCAGCTGCGGCTGGAACGCACCGGGGTCCTAATTTACGCCGAGCCGCTCGCTCGCCATCGCGGTGCCATCGACCCGCGCCTTGATCTTGGCGAATGCCGTCGCGCGCGCCGTTGCGGTGTCATCGCCGAACGGCGAGTAGCCGCAATCGTCGGTGGTGCCCAGCCGCTCCGTGCCAAGATGCTCGGCCGCCTCCAACACGCGGTCGCAGACTTGCTCCGCTGTTTCGATCGTCTCGTCGATGACGTTGATGACGCCGACGAAGGTCGTTTGATCGGGCCGGCGCTCGCGCGCGACGATGTCGAGCACTTTTGCGCGGTCGGGCTCGCTGGCCATCTGCATATAGAAACGCCCGGCATTCATGCCAAAGAGATCGGGGATCAGTTCGGCGTAATCGACATCCGCAGAATGGGTGGAATCCTGATCGCCGCCCGGGCACGTGTGGACGCCGATTCGGGCGCGTTCCTCGTCGCTGAAGCGGTCGATCACCAAATTGTTGAGTGCCACGAATTGCTTCAGCAGACCGCGGGAAGGATCGAGCTTGCAGGACAGGCGTCCTTCGGTGAAGTCGATCTGAACGCATTGGGCGCCGGCGTCGAAGGCCGAGCGGATATCCTTGGTGCATTCGTCCACCAGGTCGGCGATGAACTCCTCGTGGCTGTAGCCGTCGATGCCGTCTTGGGGATAGATCAAGCTGATCGCCGAGGGGGCAATCACCGCTTGTTTCAGCGGCATGGCGGTGTGAGCGCGCGCTTGGGTGACGTATTGGCCGGTATAAGCGCCATAGCGGAAAGGGCCCTTGGTGAGGCGGGGAAGCTGGCGGGTGTGGCCGTCTTCGAAAGGAATCACGACGCCATCGGGCGATAGATCCTCGATGCCGGCCAGCGGGTAGGTGGCAAAACTTGGCTTGGATTGTTCGCCATCGGTGATGATCGGCGAACCGGTTGCCTCCATTTCGGTCAGCGTCTCAGCCACGGCGCGGTCGGCGGCTTCGGCGAACGCGGCCTCATCGCCTTCGCTCATGGCTTTTAGGAGATAGTCTGGACGCGGTACGCTGCCCACGCCTTCGGTTGGAATTCCCATGGTTTACTCCCTAATGAAAGCGCCTCACCGCTGCGCAAGCAGCAGGCGCCTTTTTCTGTAATTACGATCTGACCGGCGCCTTCTCCCAACCGAGGAGATGATCGAGCGACAACCGGCCGGGACCAAAGGTCATGATCAGCAGCAGGCCGATAGACCACAGCCCGTGGGTCTCGTAAGCGGCGGGATAGACGAATATCTCGATGATCAGCGTCATGATCAAAAGGCCGGTGGCGGCAAAACGCGTAAACAGTCCAAGCCACAGCAGAGGCGGCAGAAAGAGCTCACCTGCCGTCGCCATATAGGCGGCTGGAACAGGCGCGATGAAAGGCAATTTGAACTCGTTTTCGAACAGCACGAAGGCGGTTTCGTTCAGCCCGAAACCATCAATATTTCCAAGGCCCGAGCGGAAGAAAATCCAACCCATAAGGATGCGGGCAAGCAGCTGGGAAATGTCTTCAGGAAGATAGTCATAAAGGCGGTAAAGCGCTGCCATTTGTCGAGTTGCTCCAGGTTGGGCGTGCTCACGAACCGAGCATGCCGTCAGTCGATCGCAAATCCGGTAATAAGCGAGGATTGCAACAGGTCGGTGAGAACGCGTTCGATGTCAAACTCGTCGCTGTTTTCTGCCGCCAGAGCGCTGGCGCGTCCTAGCGTCTCGCCTTGGGTCAATTGAGACAGCATGGTCATGGCGCCGGGCCGCAAACGCTGGATTTCGACATCCAAGGCGGGGCGCATGATGAGCGCATCATCGCCGCCTTGGGTGAGATCAACGGGCGTTACCTCTTCGTCGACGATGTTGGTGTGCCAGATGGAAACGATCGGATAGGGCGAAGAGAGCAGCCGCATGGTGGGGTGCAGGTCGAAGCGCACGCCATCGAGCCGGTCGGTTGGGATGGCGCCCAACTCTTCAGGATTGAGCGGCGTATGATCTGCGCCATGATAGGCCTGCATCCACAGCCATTCGAGGCGGGCGACATCGCCAAGATAGGGATAGTCCTCAAGCGGCTTGGCCTGGGCAAGAAAGTCGCCAAAGGTCTCGCCGTAGCGAAACAATAACGGCGAGGTGGGTGGATGTTCGGCAATGTAGGCCTTGGCCGTCTCGACGAACATTTCTTGGCCAAGCAGGCGCGCAATGGCAGGAAATTGGGCCGCCAGCGCTTCGATCAGACCGAAATAGACATTGTTGCGGTAGACGTCAAAACGCTTCTTTGGCTGGCGCGCGGTGTGGCTGGTGACGGCAGCGGGTATGGGACGGGCGGGATCGAGCAGCGACCTCGCGAAGGCGCTTTGCAGATCACGCAGCGCTGGCATCTGAGGGCTGCTTTGCGATGATTTCGTCGGCTCGTTGGGCTTCGGCGAAAAGCTCGGACCACGCGGGAATGTGGGAATCCCATTCGATAAGCGTTGGCAACGCGCCGCTGCGGGCTATCGCGCGGTCATAAAGCGTCCAAACGTCATCGGCTACGGCGCTCGCGTGGGCGTCGATTAAAATGCGCGCATCCGTTTCATCGCTGTCTTCGTCGTGCCCGCCCAAGTGAATTTCGCCGACATGTTCGACCGGGAAGGCGTCGATATAGCTGTCCGGCGTGTAGCCATGATTGGTGCCGGAGACGTAGACGTTGTTGACGTCGAGCAGCAGACCGCAGCCGGTACGCGTCGCGATCGCGCTCAAGAACTCGATCTCGCTCATGTCCGAGGATTCAAAGCGGACATAGGTGGAGGGATTTTCCAACAATATGCGCCGGCCAAGCGCGGTCTGAATCTCGTTGATATGTTCGCAGACGCGCGCCAGCGTTTCATTGGTGTAGGGGACGGGCAGCAGATCATTGAGATAAGTGCCCTCATGGGTCGACCAGGCCAAGTGTTCTGAGACCAGACCGGGTTCGTATCGATCGCACACGCTCTTTAGTCGCGCCAGATGGATCTGGTCGAGCGGGGCGTCGGAGCCGATGGAGAGGCCGACACCGTGGACGGAGAGCGGATAAGTTTCGCGGATTTTTGTGAGATAGCGGTGTGGCGCGCCGCCGGCGCCCATATAGTTCTCGGCGTGGACCTCAAACCAGCCAACGGCCGGTTGCGTCTCTATGATTTCAAGATAGTGGTCGGGCTTCAATCCGATCCCGGCTCTGGCCGGGATCGGTGAAGCGACAGCAGTCGTTATAACGTCCGACAAAGTCACGTTGTCTGTTTGTGCGAACTAAGCTTTACAGCCGCGCGCACCAGCCGGAACGGCTTCATTGGTCGAGGGCGTGCAGGTCAGAGAGCCTTTGGCATCGCCCGCGCCTTGCATGGTCGCGCAGGTGCCCGTCTTGACGTATTTCCAGGCGTTGGACTGAAAATCGACGACAGACGTGCCCTTGCAGGTCGTGCCGGGGCCGGCGGCGCAGTCATTTCCACCCTTGGCAGAAACGCCGTAGCATTTTTCCATGTCTTTAGGGGATTCCGCCTGGGCATTGGTCGATGTCAGGGCAGTGGCGCTCGTCAGGGCGGCGGCGAAGGCGCCGGCCAGGATCAGGGATGAACCAGCTTTCAGGGTCTTACTCATGATATTTCCTTGTCGTTATTGAAGCATCGTGGGTCAAGCAGGGACCGCGCTTGAGTTTGGTTTTGCGCAATCAGCACGCGGAAGACTTCATCCATCACATTAACGGATCGTCCGCCAGACAATTAAAGATCAATGTTTTGTGAGCGTATTATGACGCGCACGCCCGAACAGCCACAAGCGCTTAGGTTGTGGCGGCCAGCTTAACTCAGCTCACGGATCTTGAAATGCAAGCCGCCCAAAGGCGCGAGCGTCACCGTTGATTGGATCTTGGCGGGCACGTCGCCGACATATTCGGGTGAAAAACGGCGCAGCAGCGTGACGAGCGCGAGCGTGTTCTCGATCTGCGAGAGCGCACCGCCGATGCAGGCCCGCTTTCCGGCGGCAAACGGCATGTAGGAGTATTTGATGCGCTTTTTCATGCGCTCCTTCGAAAAGCGTTCGGGATCGAATTTTTCAGGATCACTCCAGTATTTGGGATTGTGGTGGGCGATGTAGGTGCACATCACGACCTTGTCGCCTTTTTTGATCTGATGGCCGCCGATCTCGTCGTCCTCGGCGGCGATGCGGATCAGTGCCCAGATCGGCGGATAGAGCCGCATGGTTTCCTGAATGACCATGCGCGTATAGGTCAGGTGCTGCACTTCGTCCCAATTGGGCTCGCGGTCGCCGCACACCCGGTTGGCTTCCTCACGGATGCGCTCGGCCACGCCCGGATTGGTGGAGAGCAGATACAGGCACCAGGCGAGCGTCAGGGCGGTGGTTTCGGTGCCCGCCCAGAGATATTGCTTCATCTCGTCGACAACTTGCTGGTGATCGAATTCGGGGAAATCGGGATCGGCCTCGGCCTCGAGCATCATTGTGAGCAGCGTGTTCTGCCGATTGTCGATGGGATCGGCGGCCAGCACCTGGTCGGGGACCTCGCCCCAGGCCTTACTCGCCTTTGCGGCGTCTTCCTGGTTGATTTCGTTCAGTTCGCCTGAGACCTTTTTAAGCCGCACCTTCTTGTGGTTCATGACGTCGGTGTAGGTCTTGACGGCGCCAAATATGAAATGCGGATTGAACGGCATGGTGCGGTCGAACAACGCCTTGCAGATCATGTCGGCGGCCAGCGTCCAGGTCTCCTCCACCATCTCGACGGTTTCACCGGTCTCGGCGAATTTCGACCAGCGATCGGCCTTGGCGCGGATCGCGTCCATCAGAAACGGGAAATATTCCTCGAACATGCTGGGGTGGAAGGCAGCCTGTTGGGGGCGTCGGATCTTTTGCCACAGCGCCCCATCGATGGTGATCATCGACTTGCCGAAAATCGGCCGCATGCCGTCGAAATATTTTGTGTAATTGTCGACTTTTTCGACAAGCACGCGCTTGAAGTGTTCGACGTCGCTCAACAGAACGACGCGCTGGTTCTTGAGATTGACGGGGATGACGCCGCCATATTTCTCCGCCAGCCGCATCAATACGGCCATGGGATCATCCTGGGAGAGCAGGGGCGTGAGCTTGAACCAAATACTCTGCTCTTCGCCTAGGCCGTGGGTTGGAGAGTAGGCTACGGACATTCGGAACCCTCACTACAGCGTCGCGGACCGCGTTGATCGGCAGCGCAATTGCACATCGTCATTTCCCCCTTGGCTTGAATATGCACGGTCGGGCGAGGGAACGCGATCGATTTTGCTGCGGCAGTCTATACCCGAAGCACCCGGTCGGACCGGGTTTAGTAGCACCACGCGCTTCGCATTGTCCATATCATTGGCGGGAGCATGGTTTGGCCCGCAATGATCAGCATCAATTCTACGACGACGGGACTTCCAGCGGTGGCCAAAACAGCGCAGCTTCAGGTGCGCTGGCGCGA
>JAJFHN010000002.1 GCA_021775595.1 Hyphomicrobiales bacterium | reverse complement strand
GCGGGCGTCCGATTGCGCGCATTCTGCACCGTCGCAACCGCCTCGCCATTGATCGGAATCAAGCCCTTCGAGCGTTGGGCGTTGCGCGCGGACTTAAACCGCCAGAAAGTCGCCGATATAGGCGGCCAGCTCATCGTTTGGCACGTGCGTGAGATCCTTGTGAACCTCTCCGACCAAACACGATTTGAGGGCCCCTGGAATATGGTGGCGCAAGTCACCCAGGGCGCGCGGTGGAGCTACGATCAGCAATCGATCGAAATTGCCGGTTGCGCGTTTGCGCTCTAAATCGGCCATCAGAGCGCGGGCGAAGCCGTCCTTGGCCATGCGGTGCGGGCTGGAGGTGGCCTCCATGGCGTGGCGCCCGGCTCCGGTGCTGTCGTGGGTGCGGCCGGGACGGTCGGCCCGGATTTCGCGGTCGGCCTCGTGCGAGGTGCGGTAGTCGCATCCATCGACCTGTTGGACGCCTTTTCCCGGTCCGCTGTTCTGCAGAACGCGCGCCCGCGCGCCGTCGGCGATAAGGATCCAGGTTCTTACAGGTTTCATTACGGGCACCGACTTTCAAGAGCCATCGCGCATTCAAGCATTAATCCATGATCGGGCAACTCGAATTGATCAGCATCAAGGACGTTGGCCTGCCGGGTCTGATGAATTGGCGCACGGCGGTTTTTTTGCCGGGCAATGAATGGTGAGCGCATTGACTGCTGGCGACCAGCGCGAGGTCATCGCATTTTTGAGCGAGCGCTCGACCTACGATCCGTCTCCGACCGCGATTGAACGCATAGACACCCACGCCTCGATTATCTTTCTGGCGGGCGCCTTCGCCTACAAAATCAAACGGGCGGTCGAACTCGATTATCTTGATTTTTCGAGCTTGCAGAAACGACGATTGGCTTGCGAACGAGAGTTGGCGGTCAATGCCGCGACGGCGCCCCAGCTTTATCTCGGCCTGGTCGGTATCGTGCGTAAACTCGATGGCGCGCTCTCTTTGGGCGAGGCCGGCGATGTGGTGGAGTGGGCCGTCAAGATGCGGCGGTTCGATCAGGAAGATCTGCTGAGCCACCGCGCACGCTCGGGTCAGCTGGACTTTGATCTGATGGCGCCGTTGGCAGTCCACATCGCGGCCTTTCACGATCAAGCCAATGTGAACCGCCACAACGATGCCGAAAAACTGCTCTCCGACGTCATAACCTCGACCGTGGTCTCCTTCACCGGGGCGAGCGACGTCATTGCGCCTTCTGAGACGCGATCATACTCACAGGCGGTGCTAGACCGCCTCACCGAAGACGCCGAACTGTTGCGCCGTCGTGGCCGGCAGGGCTTCGTGCGGCGGTGTCATGGCGACATGCATCTCAACAACATCGTGCTGCTCGAGGGCCAGCCGACGCTGTTTGACGCGATTGAATTTTCGGAAGACATCGCGACCGTGGATACGCTTTACGATCTGGCCTTTCTGTTGATGGACATGTGGCATCGTGGCCTGAAGGGGCACGCCAACGCCGTCTTCAACCGCTATATCGAGGAGGCCGACGAGATCGACAATTATGAGGGCTTGCGCGCGCTGCCGCTGTTTCTCTCGGTGCGTGCGGCCGTCAGGGCGATGGTCACCATCGACGCGTTGCCCCATCTAAGCGGCGGTCAAAAGACCAGCGCGCTGGAGGAAGCAAGGGGCTATTTCGCCAGCGCACAAGAGCTGATCGGGCCACGGGCGCAGCGGCTGATCTCGGTCGGCGGACTGTCTGGCACCGGTAAAACGCGGCTGAGCGCCGCCTTGG
Source organism: Hyphomicrobiales bacterium (assembly GCA_021775595.1). GTDB lineage: Bacteria > Pseudomonadota > Alphaproteobacteria > Rhizobiales > Methyloligellaceae > JAJFHN01. The sequence continues at coordinate 22,148 of JAJFHN010000002.1, read as the reverse complement.
CGCCGATCGTTGGCGGCGCGCCGGGGGCTGTTCATTTGCGCAGCGATGTTGAGCGCAAGGCGATGTTCGGTCTGGAGCGTACCGTCAAACTTGGACCCGAGGGCTATAGCCCCGAAGCGAGCGACCGCGTCTATTTCCGCCTTATCGATAAGGCGAGGGCGGTCTTGCAGGCCGGCCATTCGGTCATCATCGATGCGGTTTCGGCCGCGCCAAAACACCGGCGGATGATCGAAAATTTGGGCGCGAATACAGGCGTGCGGTCGCGGGCGATCTGGCTGAGCGCGCCGCGCGCAGAGCTGATCAAGCGCGTCGATGGCCGCCGCGGCGATGCCTCCGATGCCGATGCCGCCGTCGTCGAGCAGCAGCTTGGCTGGCAGACCGGACCAATTTCGTGGGACACCGTCGATGCCTCGGGCGCGCCCAAGGACGTTTTGGCCGAGGCCGTGCGGGTCCTTGGCGTCGGAAACGGCGAAGCGCTCAGACAAGTGTCTTGAGAAAATAGCCGACATAATAGGCCACGGCCGCAGCAGACGCGCCGATGGCGAGTGTTTCGAGACCGGAGCGCCACCACAGCGCCGGCGTCCAGCGGCTCTTGAGCGATCCGATCAGAAAAAACGCCAATGCGGTCGTCGCCATCGACCAGCTGAAGGCGGCATCCATCTTGGCGAGAAAGGGCAGCAGCGGCACCGTACCGGCCAGAAGGAAGGCGGCGAATGTGCAAGATGCCGCTATGACCGGCGCGCGCCGCGCCCGCGAGACGCCGTACTCTTCCGCCAGCATGGTTTCGATCCAACGCTCGACATCGTCGGTGATGGCTTCGACTGCTTGGCTCAAGCCATCGCCGGTCAACCCCTTGGCGATGAGAATTTGCCGTATCTCCTCGCGCTCGCCATGGGGATCGGTTTCGATGTGCCGGCGCTCGATGGCATCGAGCATGTCGTATTCGTCGATCTCGGTCTTGGTGGCGCTGTAATTGCCGGCCGCCATCGAATAGCCGTCGGCCAATAGATTGGCGACCCCAAGAATCAAAATCACCCGCGAGTTCAAATCCGCGCCGACGACGCCGGCAACAATTGCGAATGTGGTGACGGCGCCGTCGATGCCGCCATAGACCCAATCGCGGATGTAGGATGGTTGCGGCCCTTCGGCCAGCCGCGCGCGAATGGCTTCGGGTGAATGATCGTGTTCTAAATCCGGGCTCATTGCTGCAATCCTTTCGGACGTGAATTGTTGCATTCGCGGAATGGGATATGGTTCAAATTCGGCTTGGTATTATCGCATGGAGTCATCGCATCGTTTTTGACTTGAGTTGCTCGGTATTGCGGCATGCGCTGCTTGGCGGTGTCAGGTGAGCGTCGTTCTGCTGCTGTCGCTCGGCGTACACGTCGCCGCGCTTGTCCTCTCGCTCGTCGTTCTTTGGCGTCTGAAGGATTGGCGCATCGCCATCTTCTCCGCAATGATCAGTCTGATGATCCTGCATGAGGGATTGCTGGTCGCGGGCTCCGCGACTCTTTTACCGCCAGTATGGACGCTCGATCGCCACGAAGTCACCGAGCTTGCAATCGGCGTGTTGGCGCTGATCTCCGTCTATGTTTTTGGCCGCATGATGGAGAAGAAGATTCGCGACCGGAAAGTCGTCGAGGATGCGCGCTCGCGGCTGGCGGCTATTTTTGACACGGCCGTCTCGGCCATCATCACCAGTGACGAGAGTGGCGTCATCGAAGATTTCAATCCGACCGCCGAACGCATGTTCGGCTACAGCCGGGACGAATGCTTGGGCCGCAATGTGAGCCAGCTCATGCCCGAGCCCTATCGCAGCGCGCACGATGAAGTCATCGCCCGCTATCTGGTCACTGGCGATAAGAAGATCATCGGCGTTGGCCGCGAAATTATCGCCCAGCGCAAGGACGGCTCGGAGTTTCCCATCCATCTTGGCTTGAGCGAGGTCAAGCTGCCGGACCGGACTATCTTCACGGCGATGATCGACGATATGTCGGCGCGCAAGGAGGCCGAAAGCCGCATCGCCAATTTGCAGGACGAGCTGATCCATGTCGCGCGGCTGAGCGCCATGGGCGAGCTCTCCTCGGCGCTGGCGCACGAGCTGAACCAGCCGCTCACTGCCATATCCAATTACGCGCAAACCGCCCGCCGCCTGCTCGAACAAAAGGCCGGTAAGAAGAATGTCAAAGCCGCCACGGAGCTGTTGGTCAAAGCGAGCGATCAGGCCCTGCGGGCTGGCGAGATCATCCGCCGCTTGCGAAAATTCATCGTCTGGGGAGAATCCGAACGCACATTGGAGAGTGTGCCCGATTTGGTCGAAGAGGCGACCAAGTTGGCATTGGTGGGATCGAGCGCCAAGACCATCAGATTCCAAATGGAGGCGGCTGCGAATGTGCCGATGGCACAGGTCGATAGAATTCAGATTCAGCAGGTCATCCAGAATCTGGTACGCAATGCCGCTGATGCGCTTGAGAATTGGGATGGCGAGAAGAGCATCGTTGTGCATATCGAAGGCAAATCCGCCGGCGAGGTCGCAATTTCGGTGCGCGACACCGGTCCGGGCTTGGCGAAGAATGTACGGGACCATTTGTTCGAACCCTTCGTCACGACCAAAGAGAACGGCATGGGCATTGGCTTGTCGGTTTGCCGCAACATCGTTGAGGCCCATGGCGGACGGATCACTGGCGAGAGTGACGCCAAGGGCGGCGCTTGCTTTTGTGTGACGCTGCCGGTCAAGCAAGCCGGTGCGAAGGCGGCCGAATGAGCAAGCAGGACAAGAAAATTGTCATCGTCGACGACGATGAGGCAGTGCGCGATTCACTCACCAGCCTGCTGGAGGTCGCGGGCTATTCGACATGCGCGTTCGAGACGGCCACAAGTTTCCTGGAAGGCGGCGGCAGTTCGCAAGCGGGCTGCCTGTTGCTCGACGTGCGGTTGCCCGACGCCGATGGCATTGACGTGCTCGAGCAGCTGATGGGACGGGGCTATACCGTGCCGGTTATCGTCATCACCGGCCATGGCGATGTACCGATGGCGGTCAAGGCGATGCGGATCGGCGCGGCGGATTTCATCGAAAAGCCGTTTGATACGGACGCCTTGCTGGAGTCGATCGGCCGGGCACTTGCCGGCCGCGATCAAGCCGAGCACCAGCTGGAACTGGCCGAAAAAGCGCGAAGCGCGCTGGCGACTCTGACGCCGCGCGAGACCGACGTGATGCGGCAATTGATCATTGGCCGGCCCAACAAGATTATCGCTTATGAGCTTGGATTGAGCCCGCGTACGGTGGAGGTGCACCGGGCCCGCATCATGAAAAAGACTTGCGCCGGTAGTCTGTCGCATCTTGTGCGCATGGCGATCAGCGCCGGTATCGATCCTGAGGCCTGAGCGCCGCCAACCTTCTAAGTAAAATTGCTAAATTGCCGCGAAGCGACGGGGTGCGCCATGGTCTCTCCAGCCCTTGGCCCCCGGCGGTTGCCTGGACCGGCGGCCTGGAGGGCAGCGGTTGCGATCTATGCAGCACATTCGACAATCAGAGATGAAAACGGTGGCCGTCGTCGAGAATGACGACGCCGCGCGCCACTCCTGTGCCGTGCTGCTGCAAAGCGGCGGTTATCGGGTGGCGACCTATGCCGGTGGCGAGCAATTTCTCGCCGAGATTGGTTCGTTCAGCCCGGTTTGCGTTCTGCTGGAGACGCGCTTGCCCGAGCTTGATGGCCTGGAGGTGTTGGAGCGGTTGCACGCGGCCGGTGGTCACCCGCCCGTGATCTTGATGACGCGGGTGCCGAAATTGCCGGCGATGGCGCGCGTGCGGGAGCTCGGCGCCATGTTGTTGCTCGAAAAACCGATCGAAGACGCGTGCCTGTTTTCGGCCATTCGAATGGCCGCCGGCATGCACTGGCGGGCGGCGCGAACATAGGGAGAATTACGCGTACGTAGTTTACCGACTGTCATTGGGGGCCTGCAGGCCCCCTTATAGGGGGTGAGGAATCAGAAGTGTCTGGTCAAACGCGATAGGAGGTGGATCGTGTTGGATGCAGTGACGCCAATCGAGGCAAGGAGACCTGAGCGCACACTTACGGTGAGCGAAGGGTCCAAGACGACGCCGTGCAGTGCCAGCGAATGCACTCTGGGCAGTTGCCCACTGCTGCATGAACTGGGTGTCAGCAAAACTTACAGCCCAAACAGCGTCGTCTTTTTCGAAGGCGATGACGCGGCGCATTATTTTCTGATCACCAGCGGCGTGTTGCGCGGCTGCAAGCTGCTGGAAGATGGCCGGCGCCAGATCAACCGATTTATTTTTGCCGGCGATCTCATCGGTTATTCGATTAATCCCAAATACACGTTCACGGTCGAAGCCGTCACGCCGGTGACGCTTGTGGCACTGCGTCGTTCGGCGGTCGAGAACCGGGTCGAGGCTTCGCCGTGCTTGCACAGCGCCATCATGAAATCCGTGCTCTCGGAACTCGATGAGATGCAGGATCAGCTGGTGACGCTGGGGCGCATGAATGCGGAAGAGCGTGTGTCGCGGTTTCTCTGCTTGCTGGCTGAGAGGTCGGCTTCGATGCCGGCCGGTTTAGCGCGGGATGATTTGGCGCAAATTGAAATCCCGATGTGCCGCAACGACATTGCCGATTATCTGGGACTGACCATCGAGACGGTCAGCCGGGTGCTGAGCAGACTGAAGGCCGATGGCAAGATCGCCATGCCAAGCTGCAACCGCATTGTGTTGACCGGGCGTGATCGGCTCAAGACTGAACCCGGCGATATCGCGGCCTGATCGGCGCGCTGGTTTGGCGCGGCCCGTGAATAGTCTAAACTGCTCAACCATGATGCATGACGTGGGTCAATGTCGCTTCACGCGGCTTTGCCGAACACTGCCAAGGTGAGCAATCCTCCCCAAAACGGGCGCGCCTCAGGGCGCGCCGATGCCGCTGCTGCGAGCGACCAGCAACTGGTTCGTGCGCTCAACACGCCCCTGCTCGTGCTCTACGGGCTGGGGGTGACGATTGGCGCGGGCATCTATGTGCTGATTGGCGCCGTCGGCGTTCGGGCCGGGATCTACGCCCCGTCGGCCTTTTTACTGGCGGCGCTGGTGATGGCGCCCTCGGCTTGCTCGTTTGCCGAATTCGCCGGCCGGCTGCCGGTCAGCGCGGGCGAAGCGGCTTACGTCAAGGCGGGCTTCGGCTCAACCGCACTGTCATTGCTGGTGGGGCTGATGGTGGTGGGAGGAGGTTCGCTCACGGCATCCGCCGTATCGGTTGGCAGCGCTGGATACATCCGCGAGTTCGTCGACCAGAACGAGCTCGTCATTATCGCGCTGGTCGTGTTGGCGATGGGGGCGGTTGCGGCGTGGGGCATCCTGCAGTCGGTGATATTCGCCGCAATTTTCACGTTGATCGAAGTGGGCGGCCTGCTTCTGATCATTGTGGCCGGATTTGTCTATCATCCCGAAATCATAGAACGGCTGCCGAGCCTGGTGCCCCACACCCTTGAACCGGGTGTCTGGGGCGGCATATTCGCTGCGGGCCTGCTCGCTTTCTTCGCCTTTGTCGGGTTCGAGGACATGGTCAATGTGGTGGAGGAGGTCAAACAGCCCCACCGGACGGTGCCGCGGGCGATTTTTCTGACCCTGGTCATCTCCACGGTCGTCTATGTCTTGGTCGCAACTGTCGCCGTGCTGCTGGTGCCGATCGACGACCTGCGCGCGACCCAAGCCCCGCTCAGCTTGGTGTTCGAGCGGGTCACGGGGCTTTCCTCGGCGACGATCAGCGCAATCGCCATCGTCGCCACTCTGAATGGCGTCATCGTTCAGATGATCATGGCGTCGCGCGTCATCTATGGTCTTTCGCGGCAGGGCAGTCTGCCGGCCGTCTTCGGGCGCGTCAGCGGGTTGACGCACACGCCGCTGATCGCGACCGGAGCCGTGGTCGCGATCATACTCGTGCTCGCGCTTGCCTTCGACGTGACGGCGTTGGCCGAGATGTCTGCCCGGGTGACGCTCAGCATATTCGGTTTGGTCTGTCTGGCGCTGCTGCGCCTCAAGCTGGCGGGCGTGGCCGCGCCCGCGAACGCCTTCGTCGTGCCGAGCTGGGTGCCGTTGGTCGGTTTTCTGAGCTGCGCGGCCTTGCTGGCCAGCGATTTCATTTCATAATGATCATGTCCTTGCTCGGCGATCTGCCGCTCATCGTCAACTTTGTGCTGTTCGGGCTGGCGGCCTGCGGCATCTGGATCGCTGGCACGAAACTCTCGATCTATGCCGACGAAATTTCCGATCGCAAACGCATCGGCAAGGCCTTTATGGGGCTGATATTTCTTGCCTCCATAACGTCGCTGCCGGAGCTGGTCACAACCATTACGGCCGCCATCGAGGCCAACGCCGCCTTGGTGCTCAACAATATGTTCGGCGGCATCGTCTTGCAGACCGCGATACTTGCGGCGGCCGATCTGGTCATTCGCCAAGCGCCGCTCACCTCCTATCCGCGCAATCCAACGCCGGTGCTGGAGGCGAGCTTTCTGTTGCTGCTGATGGCGTTGCTGATGGCAGTGATCTCGATCGGCGATGCGCCGCTGTTTGGCCATGTGGGTTATGGCACGGTGCTTCTGGCGTTGGCGTATGGCGGTTCGCTTTGGCTGTTGCGCAATATGGACGGCAATTCCGCGGCCTGGACGCCGATAGAAATTCCGGAGGAGCGCGATCAAGAACAGACCGGTATGTGGCGCCGCGGGCTCGATGACATTCCGTTTTCGCTGCTGACGTGGCGGAGCATTGCGGCGGCTGGCGTCATTCTGTTTTGCGGCGTGTTGCTGGTTGAGTTGGCCGACACGATCGCGCTGCAAAGCGGCCTTGGATCGAGTTTCATCGGCGTCACGCTTCTTGCCGCTTCAACCTCGCTGCCTGAACTCTCGACCACGGTCATGGCGGTGCGGCTGCGCGCCTATACGATGGCTATTTCCAATATCTTCGGCTCCAATCTGATCATGATTGTGCTGGTGCTGCCGGCGGATCTCTTATATGCGCCGGGGCCCATCCTGGCCCACGTCGATCGCTCAGCGGCCTTCGCCCTGGCCGCCGGCCTATTGGTCACCATTATCTATGTCATCGGTCTCATTGTTCGTCACAAACGCAAAATACTCGGGATGGGATTGGATTCCCTGACCGTGCTCGCGGTCTACCTAGCCTCGCTGATTGTCTTTTATCTGATAAGGTGAGGACGGTCGGCGCTGGCTGGCAAGGGTTGACGTCGGCGGTTCGAAAGCACATCTCGTTTCAGTGGTGTTCGGCCGAAATTGGATGGCGTGATGGCGCGAGCGCAGGCGGTTGCGAAAACAACGAATTCCGACTTGAACGTACAATCGGCGCCAGTCACTGACGCCGATATGTCGGGAATCGACGAGCGCGAGGATAAGGCCGGCAGGCTGAAACAGCTGCTGATGCCCATTGCTGCGCGGCTGTCCTACGGTGTTTATCAACGCTATTTCGAAATCATCCGCGCCGATACGCCCGAATTGCGCGAAGAGGTCTACCGACTGCGTTATCAGGTCTATGTGGTCGAGCATGGCTTCGAGAAGGCCGAGGACTTTCCCGATAAGATTGAACGCGACGAATATGACGGGCGCTCGTTGCACGTGCTGCTCTGTCATCGCCAAAGCGGTACGCGGCTTGGCACGGCTCGGCTGGTTCGTCCCAACTATGCCGAACCGACCAAGAGCTTTCCGATTCAAAATGCCAGCGACAATCCGGTCATCAACGATCCGGAGGTCTCGCTCTATGCCGCAGAACTTTCGCGCCTGGCCATCTCCAAGGACCGAATGAAGGAGTGCAACAGGGCGCGCGGACTATTTGGTTGGGCGACACTGGATCCGACGATCCGCACCAACCGCGCGCGGGTGGCGCTCTCGCGCCTGCTGCTGCCTTATCTCTCGGTCGGTCTGATTGCGGGCGTCATCGAGTTGGCGGCCGAGAAGGGCTACCCCATCCTCTATGCCATCATGGAGCCGTTCCTGATCAAGAACATGGGCCGGATCGGCATCACCTTCCCGATCGTTGGCGAAGCGGTCGAGTATCACGGATTGCGCCATCCCACCGTGCTGCCAAGCATTGCCGATACGTTCGGAGAGATGAAGAAGATCGACCGCGCGGCATGGGAAATCATCACCAATCGCGGGCGCACTCAGGATTTGGCGCTCGATGCCGAGATCGGCGACGAGGCGGCGCGCCAGGCCGTCGTGCGCGCCTTCCATCTGGCAAACATTCCGGTGCCGATCCAGCTGACGACGTCAACGGATGCGACCAAATCCAAAAAGAGGCTGGTCGGGGAAGCGGGCAAGACGCACGCGGCTTGAGGCGGCGAACGCTCAGTCCGTCTTAGTCCTTGCGGCGCCAGAGCGTCGCGTCGCTCACCACATATTCGAACTTGCGGGCATGCTCGCGCAAGACAGCCACCAGATCGGTGCGGTGGACCAGCTCGAAATCCTCTTCGAGCGCCTCGGCGAGCGCATCGAAGGAGCGCCACGGCTGCCCGTCCATGTCTTGCCCACCGAGCCAGGCGCTCTTGGTGGTGAAAGACTCGCGCCAGGTATAGGGCGAGGCAAACAGCACGACGCCACCGGGTTTGACCAGGCCGCGCGGACCGCCCAGGCGGCTCAGGAATGCGCGGGGGCTGGGCAGGCGGCAGAGCAAGTTGGCGGCCAACACCGCGTCGAACTGTGAAAGTTCGGGTGGCAGCGCGCAGGCGTCGGCCCGCCTGAAATCGACCTTCGCAGCACTGGCGATGTCAGCCAATGTGGCGGAGCGGCCTTCGCTGATTTCGCCTTCCACCACCAGCCGGTAGTCGAGCGAGCCCTGTTTCTGCAGACGCTTGGCGGCGTCGATGAAGGCAGCCGAAATATCGATACCGGTGACGTGTTCGAAGTGCTCGGCCAAGCGGAATGTGGATCCGCCGACGCTGCAACCAACGTCGATGGCCTTTTGCCAATCTATGCCGAGTTTGCGTCCATGCTCGATGATCAGATCGGCGCAGCGCTCGGGGAAGGTGCCCGCCTCGTCGGCGTGCAGGCCGGCGGGCGCGGTGTCGTCTGAGGCGCCGAAATGCAGCAGCAGATACTGGTTCAGCATCGTGGCGGTTTCATACTCGCCGTCGCGGCTTTCTTCGGCCAGCAGGATCGCGCCCGAATTTGTTTCGCCCTCGGCCGGTTCGACGAAATGGAATCCGGCGTGCTGAAAGAAATGGGGGCGGAAATGAAAGCGCGCCCAGACCGAGGCCTCGATGCCCGTGCTGATGAACGACCCGCCCAGGATCATCGAGTGTTCGCCATCGAAACAAGGCGTGCTGAAGTCATCGTAATTGGGATGAACGCGGAACGTGCTCAAGGGATGAAAGTCGTCCTCGCACCAGTCCCACAGATTGCCTGCAATGTCGTGAATGCCGAGCGCGTCGGGCGCCGACCAGGTGACGGGTGCCTCTGAGCCGAAGCTCAAATTAAAATTGGCGGTTCGCGTTTCGGCCAATTGACGCGCGTCCATCTTGGTGACGGCGTCATCGACTTGCTTGCTCGCGCCGACCAGGCGTGCCGGGTTGCGCAACAGGACGTGCTCGGCCTCGGTCGGCAGCCGGTAAGTCTTGCCGTCGCGCTCGCCCTTCCAAGCAAGGTAGGCTTTTGCCTCGTGAAAATTCGCGCAGACCGGCCAGTCCATCGGCATGTCGATGACATCGAACACCGTGCGCAGCTTATAGGTGTGTTTGCCGGCCGGGCCGTCGGACACCCAAAATGTCGGCCATTTGCAATTGCGGAAGGCGCGCCACTTCCAGCCCGCTTCATCCCAATAGCGCTCGTCGTGATAGCCGCCGGCGCGCACGAATTCCAGAAAAGCTCCGTTGCTCACCATGGTGGAGGAAATCTTGAAGGGGTTCACGGTCGCTTCGCGTGAGCCGTATTCGTTGTCCCAGCCATAGGTCGGCCAATCGAACGGCTTGCCGATCTCGACTTTGCCGCCGGGCACCGCCGCCATCGTCATCTCCGCCACGGCGTTGCCATTGGTTTTGGAGAGCGAGCTGACATGAAGATCCGGCCAGGCCTCGGGCTTGCGCAAATTGGCGAGCGGCATTTCGCGCAACAGCACCGATGAGGTCTCAAGATGAATGCGCTCGTGCTCCATGCCCATAAAGAGCGACCAGAGCGGATCGTCCCAACCGATCGGCGCGTGGCCTTCGGCCAGGCCCGGATGGGTTTCGATGACCTCCTTGACGGTCTCGAACACGGTGGAGCGGTAGCGGCTGACGTCGCGCACCGTCGGCCATTCCATCTCGTTCTTCGACATGTCGTCCCACGACATCTCGTCGACGCCAACCTCGAAGAGTTGCTCGAAGAACGGGTTGATCGGTTGATCGATCAGGCCGGCGACGCGCAGCTTGTTGACGTAAAACACCACCGTATGACCGTAATAGAACAGCATCGGATGGCGGAGCTGGTGGTAGGGCGGACGCTTGAAATTTTCCTCGCCTTGGATGGCCGAGAGCAGCACTTCGTTCAGCGCCCATGAATTTGCGAAATAGTCGAACACCTCTTCGCGTGTGCAGGTCGCCAGATTGACGAGCGGCACTGAATGAATTCTGCCCTGCGCGTCGACGCCTGGACATATGCCGTGTTCGGGGCGCGGGCCGGTCCACCACCAATCCGGCCGTTCGCCGATCAACGGGTCGCCATCGGCCTCAAGAGCCGCGTCGGCAACGGCTGGATGAAATGCAGTGTCGCTCGTCAAATTGGGATTTCTGGTCAATGTCATGGGACGTCAGCTCGCGCGAGTGGGGTGTCTTGAGAGATGAGAGGGGTGCTCACCTGATTGAAACGTTGGCTGGTTTCATAGGTGTGGTTGGTATGCGGCACTTTCCAGTGGTGTGTCGAATTTGGCGCGATCGAACCATGTTCGGGCTGAGCGCGCAACGATAGAGCCATTTCAGACTCATCTTTTACGACGAAATGCGGAGAGAATGGGATCAACGAATGCGTGATCGGGCATCACGTAGAATGACCCGGCGCCCCGCTGTGTGATTGACACAGACGGAACGCCGGGCCTGCCGGGGGGGCGGGGGGACCTTAAAATCCGATGCCGACGAAGCCGATGCCGAGGGAAATCCTGGGCCTCGTCCGTCGTTGTACGGTTCGCGCGCGCTTGATCCGTCGCGGTTTCGTCGCAACGCGAACTTTTTTTCCGGAACTGACGTTGGCGGCCTGTTTCTTGGGCGCAGCAGCGGGCGCGGGCGCGATCAAGACGCCCACGACTTCGTTGCAGAAATCGGCGAGTTCTTTTTGGTCGATGCTGACGGGCGCCAGGGCATCGGTGTGATCGGTTGAAGTGGCGCGCAGGTCGTCGGCTTTCTTGCGGTAGCTGATGGCAAGATCTGACGGGATGCCGGGCGACGTGGCGAGCTTGTTCCAGGCATCGGCGCGCTCTTGTGCCGCGCGCTCTTGCGCCTCGATCTGTTCGATCTTCTGTTGCCGGGAGTCTTGCGCCCATTCGCGCCATTCGAGCGTGTAGTGCTCGATGCAGCGATTGTAGGACTGAGTTTTGGAATTTGAAGCAGCCGCGCTTGCCGGTGTGGTGAGCGCGAGGCCGGCGAGCACGAGCGCTGTGGAGATGGCAATATGGCGGGCGTTCAACATGGTTCTTCCCTGGGTGGCGCGAAAAGCGAGGCGGACTTGGCCGCCCTCATGCCCATTGGTCGCGCCAGCGCGGCAAAAGGTTCACAAGGAGAGAAATTTATCCGTAACGCTTGCGGATCTGTGTGATCGCCTGGACGATTTCATCAGGCGTTCTGGCGAAAGGCTCGAGATTGATGCGTACGACATTGTCGGGCGTCATCGCCCAGGGCAGGCGCATCAACAGGCGGTAGAGCGGCAAACCGCGCCAGTCGGAGGTTAGGGCCCGAGCCAGCGGCTGCGACAGCTTGATATGCAGTTCGTTGGTCTCGATTGTCCGCACGGCGAAGGTGCGGACCAACACATCGTCGACCGCACGCCAGGCGATGACGCCAAAGCCATCGATAAAGATGCCGTACTGATTTGCGCCGAGCCGCGGTTTGCCGGTCTCTATCAGGGGATAGAAGTAATACGCGGCTGCGCCCGTCATAACCGCTAGAACGAGGGCGATGGCGCCGCCGCCGCCGATGAAGACGGCCAGGAAGAGGGTCGACAGCGCAGCCATCACATAGACGCGGAACCGGCCCTTTTGGGCGCCATATCCCACGGCAAAGACCACGGGCTTGTGGCTTTCGGCCGATTGTTCGTTGCTTTGGAAGCCTGGCATTGTCGTTTCGTCTCTACAATCGCCAAGTCACCTGCCCACCGGGTTTGCCATCTGGCACACCTTGGCCCGGGACCCGAGGGCCCCGAGCCAGGCGGGCACGGTAACATGGGGAAAACCGCACCTTTTGGCGACGGTTCGGTCAGATGCGTTGCGAGCCGCTCCCAAATTCGGGATAGGCCTCCAGGCCGATCTCGCCGATGTCGAGGCCGCCGGTTTCCATTTCGACACTTGGCCGCAGACCCATTGTCATTTTGAGCAGCAGCCAGACAACAAGGCTGGCGACGGAGACAAACAGGCCGATCGAGACGATGCCGACGATCTGCGCCGTGAAGGTGGCGCCGTCATTGGTCAAAGGCACGGCAAGGGTTCCCCAGATACCGGCCAGCAGATGGACCGGGATAGCGCCAACCACATCGTCGATCTTCAGCTTATCGAGCAGCGGAACGGCGAAGACGACGATCGCGCCACCCAGACCGCCAATGATCAGAGACCACAAAGGCGAAGGCGTAAGCGGTTCGGCGGTGATCGCCACCAGACCGGCCAGCGCACCATTGAGCGCCATGGTGAGATCGACTTTGCCGTAGAACAACTGGTTGAGCATGATTGCCACAACAACGCCGCCAGCGGCCGCAAGATTGGTGTTCATGAAAATGCGTGAAACGGCAGAGGCATCCTCAAGCGTGCCCATGGCAAGCTGGGAGCCGCCATTGAAGCCGAACCAGCCAAGCCAAAGAATAAAGGTGCCCAAAGTCGCCAGCGGCATGTTGGAGCCGGGCATCGGGTTGATCTGGCCGTTGGGTCCGTATTTTCCGGCGCGGGCGCCAAGCAGGAGTGCGCCAACGAGCGCCGCCCAACCGCCGGTGGAGTGCACCAGTGTGGAGCCGGCAAAATCCTGGAATTCCGCACCGGCGAAAGTTTTAATCCAACTCGTATCTGCACCCGAAGCCAGCCAACCCGCGCCCCATTTCCAGGCGCCTTGAATGGGATAGATCAGGCTGGTGAGAACGGCGACGAAGATCAGGAAGGGCCACAGCTTGATGCGCTCGGCAATCGTGCCGGAGACGATCGAGGCCGCCGTTGCACAAAACACCATCTGGAAAAACCAATCGGATGCGGCAGAGTAGCTGCCGGGGTCGCTTCCTGGCTCAGGTATCGATTTGGGCGTCAACGAACCAATGAAGCCGCCGTCGACACCGTCATACATGACGTTGTAGCCCAGCGCCCAATACATGATGCCGGCGATGGCGAACAAGGCGATGTTCTTGGTGCACTGCATCGAGACGTTCTTGGAGCGCACCATGCCCGCTTCCAGCATGGCAAAGCCCGCGGCCATCCACATCACCAGGAAACCAGCGATCAGAAAGAGTAAGGTGTTGAAGACATATTGGCTGTCGATGGGTACGCCCTTAGGTGCGGCGGCGGCGTCTTGGGCCAGCCCTGGGTCGTTGCCCGCCAGAAAGAGACCGCCCGCCAAAGCCAGGCTGCCAGACCATTTCCAAATAGACGTCATATCGTTCCCCTGTTTGTCATGAGACCCGAGATGATGGGCCCTCTTTTTACGGTCGCGCATCGCCGCCTGGTCGGTGCACCTGCTGCTGCGGCTGCGCTATGTTGCGGCGCACCATGGCAAATTAGTCATTTCAAAGAGCATGCCAATTGGGGATGATCTGAATTTGTTTTACGAATCAATGTGCTACAGATCTTCTGCGTGTATGACTAATATTTAGGCTTGCCTATTTATTATGCAGTTCGTGCTGCATCCGGTTCTTTATTGTGCAGTTGTCTGGGGGTCGCCGAACGCCAAAATAAGCCTCTTGGCGAGGCCTATTCGGTAGAGAACATTCATCGTGCGTTCAGCTCGTCGGGCTCAAAACCGCCCCATAGAATGCGATACTGCGTGAAAGGGAGCGGCCAATGGTTGATCGAAAAAATCCCAAGGCGAGGCTCGACCGGCGTCAGTTTTCCGGCGGTCTCGCCGCGCTCGGCCTCGGCGCCGCGCTGCCTTCAGGCCCGGCGCGCGCCTATCAGGGCCCCAATGTCATCATCGTGCGCTTTGGTGGTGGCGTTCGGCGGGCTGAGACCATCGAGCCCCAGACGACATTCGCGCCCTATCTCCTAAACGAGCTCAGCGCCCGCGGCGTGCTGATCCCAAACATGACCATCAGCGCGCTCGAGGGCGTCGAAACCAGCCACGCCGAGGGCACGCTCAACATTCTGACAGGGCGTTATTTGGCTTACAAAAAGCTGCCCTCGCCCTTCGCCCAGCAGCATTTGGAGCCGCAAGCCCCGACATTGTTTGAGTATTTCCGTAAGGCCTTCGATATCCCAGCCCACCAGGCGCTGTTGATCAATGGCGAGGACCGGCCCCAAGAAGAGTTCTTCACCTATGGCGTGCACGCCCATTACGGCCTTGCGTTCCGCTCCGAGAGCCTCAGCCTCTACCGCTTCAAGCTCTATAAGCTGCGCCGGCAGCTGGCGGCCAATGACGGCAGCGACGAAGAACTCGCCCTCGCCAAAAAAGAATTCGACAAGTTGATGAGCCGCGACTATCGCGGTTTGGGCGCGCGCCAGTCGCCGGAGATCGAAGCGTTCTGGGGGCGCTGGCAGGCCCATTACGGCCGCTCGGGCTTCGTCAATCCGAGGGGCGACCGGCTGCTCACCGAGCTGGCGTTGCGGGCGCTTGACGAGCTGCGTCCGCGCTTGATGATGGTCAACTATCAAGACCCCGACTACGTCCATTGGGGCAATGCCAGCCACTACACGCGCGCCATCGCCATCATCGATGCTGAGCTCAAGCGCCTGGTCGATCACGTCGACGCCGATCCAAGGCTCGCCGGCAACACCGTCTTCGTCGTCGTGCCCGATTGCGGGCGCGATGCAAATCCGATGATGGAGGTGCCGTTCCAGCACCATTTCAACACCAAGGTGGCGCACCAGATTTGGGCGCTGTTGTTCGGGCCCGGGATCGTGCGCGGGCGCGTGCTCGATAAGCCAAAAGATCAAACCGCGATCGCCGCGACCGTCGGCGGATTGATGGGCTTTCGCGCCGGGGGCGCCGAGACGGGCGCGATCACGGAGCTGTTCGCGTGAACGAGCGGGCCGAGATCGTATTACCGCAGGCAGAGGCGCCGGCGCGCGTGGCCGAGTCCTGGTTCGGCGCCCTGCTGCGCGGCCTCATCGGCGTGCTGCTCTGCCTCACACCGGTGACGGCCGTTCTGGTGGTGGGCTGGCTGATGCGGGTGATGGCGCGCGAAGGCGCGATTTCGCTGCTTCGGCAAGATGGAAAAGTCGCGCGCGCCGACGTTCTGGCCGGACTCTTAGCAAGCCAGGAGTTCAAGTCCTTGGCCCGTCCGCCCGGCTGGCTTCGTCTGAGCGAAGGGTCGCTGATCCGCCGCGGGCTTGGCGGATTTTGGCTCAATTTGATCTTGGGCTTCAAGGCGCTGATCGCCAGCGCGGCCTGCGTGCTGCCCTTCGGTCTGCTCTGGCTGCTCGGCTGGTGGGCAGGCTGGGACAATTCCTTCAACAAAGGCTACGAGCAGGCTTGGGTTGGGCCGGCGGTCGGGTTCTCCGGTGTGGCGATCGCGCTTTTCACCTTGAGCTATCTGCCCATCGGTCTTGCGCATATGGCGCTTGAGCGTCGCACGGCCGCTTTTTTCGAGATCCGCCGGGTCTTCTCGCTGATTGCGTGGGCTGGCTGGCGCATGTGGCTTTTGGCGCTCGCCACCGCGCTCGCCGCCTTGCCGCTCTTTGCCTATCGCGGCCTGCCCGTCTTCATGGAGGGGATCTATCCGGAGATCGCTCAACTCGAACCAGACGACTTGAAGGAATTTGCCGGTCGCTATCGGCTGCTCGGCGCTCTCTGGATGTTTGCCGCGCTCGTCTGGCTGCGCAAGCGCGCCGCGCGGATCTATGCTTTTGCCTGCCGGCGGGCGCTGGTCGACGACCCCGTGCTGATGGCCGGCAGCCAAGCCCGCGAAGTGCTGCGCGCCGCCGGTGCACTGCCCGAGCCGTCTGAAAAGTCCAAGGCCCGGGGACCGTTGCGCGCGCTGGTGTGGATGGTGGCGATGGCGCCGCTGTGGTTTGGCTTGGTGGCGCAGATCTTCGTCGGTCAATTCCTCAACCACGCTTGGGCGCTGTGGCTCAGCCATCCGTTTTACGCTTTGCCCTGGCTGCCATGACATTGCCCGGCGTTGCCGCGGGCTGCTGCTTGGTGGCAGGATGAGGCTATGAGCGAAACCGCTACGTTCTTGGGCCTGCCTGACGCCGATCCTTTTGGCGCACTTGAAGCCGATATCGCCGTGCTGGGTGCCCCGCACGGTACGCCCTATGAGCCCGGCGCTGAGAACGACTGCGCCATCGCACCTGCCGCAATGCGCGAAGCCTCGGCCGGTTATGCCGGGCTGCTCGATCATTACGACTTCGATCTCGAGGGGACGCTGCTTGGGGATTCCGCTGCACGCGTGGTCGATTGCGGCGACGTTGCGGGCAATGCGAGCGACGGTGCGGGCAATCGCGCGGCGATCACGGCGGCCACTCGTGCTGTGCTCGATGCGGGCGCGGCGGCCGTGCTGCTGGGCGGCGACGATTCGGTGCCGATCCCCTTTATCTCTGCCTTCGAGGCGTTCGCGCCCCTCTGGATCCTGCAGATCGATGCCCATTTGGATTGGCGCGACGAGCGCGACGGCGAGCACAATGGCTGGAGCAGCGTCATGCGCCGGGCCTCGGAGATGCCCTTCATCGAAGGTCTTGTGCAGGTTGGTTTGCGTGGACCAGGAAGCGCGCGGAGCCTAGAAGTCGAGGACGCGCGGACCTGGGGCTCGAACCTGTTTCCGGCGGCAGCGATCCATGCCGATGGCATCGAACCGGCGCTCGCCAAAATACCAAAGGGCGTCAATTGCCTCGTCACCCTCGACTGCGACGGGATCGATCCCCCAGCCATGCCTGGCATGATTTACCCGGCACCGGGCGGATTGAGCTACGCCCAGGCGATTGGTCTGATAAAGGGCGCGGCGAACCGCGCCAAGCTGGTCGGTTTCGACATCACCGAGCTGCGCCCGGCCAAGGACCCGACCGGGCTGGCCGCGTTGACAGCCTTTCGTCTCGCCGCAAACGCCATCGGCGCGATGGCGCGGGCGGTCTGATGATCCAAGCCAAATATCGCGATGACCTGCCGCAATTGGGCGACCAATTGTTTTTGACCGACAGCGGGCTCGAGACCTGGCTGCTGTTCCAGCAAGGGGTCGACCTGCCGGATTTCGCCGCCTTTCCGCTGCTCGATCATGAGGAAGGGCGTGCGCGTATCACCGGCTATTTGCGCCGCCATGCCTTGATCGCCACTGAGGCGGGACTTGGCTTTGTGTTGGAGACGCCCACGTGGCGCGCGAATGCGGGGTGGGGCGAAGGCTTGGGCTATGACGCGGCCGCGCTTGCCAAAAACAATGCGGCCGCCGTCGACCTGTTGTTCAAGCTGCGCGAGGAATTCGAGACGGCTTCGAGCCCCTTTGTTATCAGCGGCCAAATGGGACCGCGCGCCGACGGCTATACGCCGGAGGCCTCGCTGAGCGCGGATCAGGCGTTAGATTTTCACAAACCGCAGATCGAGACGCTTGCAGACGCCGGTGCAGATTTCGTCTCGGCGCTGACCATGCCGCAAACGAGTGAAGCGGTCGGCATCGTGCGCGCCGCCCAGGCAACCGGTATCCCGGCCGTGATCTCGTTCACGCTAGAGACCGATGGGCGCTTGCCGAACGGCGAGACTCTAGCGGACGCCATAGAGGCGGTGGATGACGCAACCGGCGCGGGCCCGGCCTATTACATGATCAATTGCGCTCATCCAACCCATTTTGAACACGTCGTGGGCTCGGGCGCCCCGGCGCTCCAGCGCGTTCGCGCCTTGCGCGCCAATGCCTCGACCAAGAGCCACGAAGAGCTCGACAATTCGACCGAATTGGACGATGGCGATCCGGCCGAACTCGCCGCGCAATACCGCGCCCTGCGCGAGGCGCTCCCGCAAGTCACCATTTTGGGCGGCTGCTGCGGTACCGATCACCGCCACGTCGAGGCAATCTGCCTGGCTTGCGGAGCTTAGCTGCCGCTGCGCGCGCCAGTTAGGCCGTCAAGGGTTGGTCGGTGTGCCGGACGTCCCGATCCGACAATGACAATCTGAGCACGGCATATCCGAGCAGTGCAGACAGGCTCGATCCGGCCAGAACGCCGGCGCGAACGGCGGCTGTGTGTTCGGGGTCGGAGAAGGCGAGGGTTCCGATGAACAGGCTCATCGTGAATCCGATGCCAGCCAATAGGGCAACTCCGTATATGTGCGGCCAGGCGACATCCTTTGGCAGGGTCGCTATGCCTGACTTCACGGCCAACCAAACGAAACTGAAAATGCCGATTTGATTGCCGAAAAATAGCCCGGCAGCGACGCCGAGGGGAATGCCGGAAAAAAGTGTCTGCAGCGACAGTGTATCCAGCGCCAATCCGGCGTTGGCGAAGGCAAAGAGCGGCATCACGCCAAACGTGACCCAAGGTGCAAGGCCAAGCTCGGTGCGTTTGAGGGGCGAGTAACCGTCGGCATCCCTGGCGTTGAGCGGTATGAACAGTGCGATCACTACGCCGGCCAGGGTCGCGTGAACGCCGGACTTCAGCACACAGACCCAAATAACCAGGCCGACCACCAAATAGGGAGCAATGCGGGTCACGCCTCTGGCGTTCAGCGTTGCCAATATGGTGATGCCGATCGCGGCGATCGCGAGCGCTGAGAGGGAAAGGTCGGACGTATAGAACAACGCGATGATGACGATTGCGCCAAGGTCGTCGATAATCGCCAGCGCCAGCAAGAACACTTTCAGCGATGGCGGCACGCGCGGGCCGAGCAACGCCAAGACCCCGAGCGCGAACGCGATATCGGTCGCGGCCGGAATGGCCCATCCCGTCATGGCAACGGGGTCGCCCCAATTTATCGCGCTGAAGATGGCTGCGGGAACGGCCATGCCGCCCACCGCGGCTATCACCGGCAATATTGCCTTTTGCCAGCTGGACAAGCGACCGTCGATCAGCTCGCGTTTGATCTCCAATCCAATCAAAAAAAAGAAGACGGCCATCAGACCGTCATTGATCCAAAGCAGCAATGGCTTGTCGATCGCCAGCGCGCCGATTTGGACAACGACCTTGGTGCCGAGCAGCCCGTCATAAATGTAATCGAGCGGCGAATTGTTCATTAACAGCGCCAAGAACGCAGCGCCGATCAATACGATTCCGCTTGACGTGTCGTGTTGGAAAAAAGCTTGGGCGCCACGTTTCAATCCGTCGCCGTTTGCTAGTGCTGCAATCACCTATCCCGTCTCCGATAATCGATTGCCTCCCGCTGGACGCGCGGGATGCTTTTGTTGCTGTTTCAATTTGACGGCGTGTGGACCGGCGCGTGGTCCGGTCAGCTCAGGCAATCGCCAATTCGGCTGCCTTTGTGACCGGGCAGACGAACCCCTTGGGTTTGACCGTCAGAACGCTGCAGCGCACAGCCTCCAGCACCGCCTCGGCGGCATTGCCCATCAGGAAGCCGGAAATGCCGGTCCGGCTTGCGGTTCCCATAACGATCAGATCGATGTCGCGGCTCTCGACAACCTCGACGATTTGGCGCTCGGGCAAGCCGCGCATCAAATGCACCTCGTGATCGACATCGCCAAATGTGTAGCGTGCCAAAAACTTCTCGAGGGCCGCGCTGTGAATGGCTCTATGCTTGGCCAATAGGGTTTCGCGTGTGTTGTCCCTGATCTCTGACATCAGCGTGTCGATATCTTTGCCGACCACCTCCCAGGCATGGATGATATGCAACTGCGATCGGTGCGAAGCTGCCAGCGAAACCGCCAAATCCATGATCTTGACGTTGAGCTCGGCGTTTGGCGCGCTGCTCATGTCCATATCAACGGCAGCCAGAATGCGCCTGTAGGGCAGCGCTTGATCTGGTTTGAGGATCCATACGGGGCAGGGGCATTTGCGCATCAGCTCGGTGGCGGTGTTGCCGTAAAAGACGGTGCGTAGAAAGGTGCCGCCTTCGCCGCTTGCGATCACCAAATCGTGGCCGTCAGCCAGCACCTGACGCGTGATCTCCAAGTGTGGCGTACCCAGCAATACGTGTGAGTCTACTTTGCTTAAGCCTTCGCTCTCCAACGCAGCGGCAACCCGAGCCAGGCGTCTGGTGCGCTCGTGAACGACGGCTGAGGGGAGATGGGCTGCCTCGGCGATGTCGGCCAAGGTCAGGCGCGCGCCGTTTTCTTTTGCAAGCGCGGCGGCTTGCGACAAGACGTCGTCGGCGCCGATCGATTCATTGTAGACGGCAAGAATGTTTTTGAAGCGCTTCATAGTATCTCTTCATCAATGCCTAAGGGAGGGGCGTCTGGGGTCGCCGCCTGGTCTATTTCGGTCCCGGCCGCTGCCGCTTCGTCTAAGCCGAGCGTTGCCTCTGTCGCCGCGCCGGCTTCGACATAGGCCTGAAGCACCGGTTGCTCGAAGGCCGCCATTGCGGCGGCGGAGACCGCCAGCAGCATCACCGACATGTCCCAAAACGTCAGATGCGCGGCCCAGAGGGGCTGCAGCCGCAGCAGCGCCAGCGCCGCGGCAGCCATGGCGAAAGCGAGCAACAGGTTTCCGACCGTCAGCAGAGCGTGTTCGGGCGGAAGGAATGACGCATAGGCAAGCGTGCCTGCCACGATCAGTGCGGTGGCGCGCCATATTTTGCCGTTGGCCGCGCGGGCCGCGGTCATATCGAACTCGGGAATTTCCGGTTCTGTCTGGTGGTGCTGCATGGCAGTGACCTCCACTGGAACTGCTTTGACGATCGGGCACATGTCGGCGGCGAGCGGCGACCGCAGCGGGGAGCCTCGGTCGCCGCGCCGCCTGGCGGCCCAGTGGGTTTAGGCGACCGCCTTGAAGTCCGAGGGACCGGCGGCGAGATCGCCGATCGAGCACGCCATTTTGGCGTCCACCTCGTGAAATGTGATCGTCGAGGCATCGTGCACCCAGCCGCCAAACACCGTGGCCGCGACCTTGCTAAGCGCCCCCATGGCGGCTTTTAGCTGTTTCGGCGTGGCGGTGCCCTTGGTCAGGTAAATGTCGAATTGCGCCGCGCGCTTGCTGGTGCGGCCGATCGGTTGGCCACCCACGGACCAGAAACCGGGATCGGCCTGAGCCACCCGAACCACGGCTGTCTCGGGATCGGTTGCAAAAATTTCCGTTAGCGCGAGCGTGGTGCCGCTCATCAGTCCGCGCACCTCTTCGTCACCCAGCGGGTAGGGATCGGCAACTTGGATATTTACGTTCAACATGTCTCTCTCCTTGCGGTTGGCGTTGGGTGTCGCCCAACCTTCAGATAGGGATAGGTGTCCGTTCATAAAAATTTATTTTTCAAAATCGTCTGTTTCGATAAACTGAATTATGGTTTCGAATCTCGACATGGACTGCATGCGCACGTTGGCGGCTATTGCGGATCTCGGCAGCTTCACCAAAGCGGCCGACCGGGTTGGCCGGTCGCTGCCTGCCGTGAGCATGCAAATCGATCGGCTGCAGCGCCAAGTGGGCGCCAAATTGTTCCGCAAGCAGGGCCGGGGCAAGGTGCTGACGGAGGAGGGCGAGAGCCTGCTTGGCTATGCGCGCCAGATCTTGGCGGCAAACGATGCGGCGGTGGTGCATCTTGCCGAACAGGACAGGGTCGAGGGGCCGGTGAGGCTTGGTGTCGTGCAAGATGTCGCCGAACACGTGCTCTCTGCCGCGTTGACTGATTTCGCCAACGCCCACCCGGAGGTGCGGCTTGACGTGCGGGTCGAGCGTTCGCCTGAACTGATCGAAG
>JAJFHN010000001.1 GCA_021775595.1 Hyphomicrobiales bacterium | reverse complement strand
GCGCCCTAATTCTCCTCGATCTTCAGCGCGGCGATGAAAGCCGCTTGCGGGATCTCGACCTGGCCGAACTGGCGCATGCGCTTCTTGCCCGCCTTCTGCTTGTCGAGCAGCTTGCGTTTGCGCGTCACGTCGCCGCCGTAGCACTTGGCTGTGACGTCCTTGCGCAGCGCGGCGATGGTCTCGCGCGCGATCACCTTGCCCCCCAGCGCCGCCTGGATCGGGATCTTGAAGAGATGTCGGGGAATGAGGTCCTTGAGCCGCTCGCACATTGCGCGGCCGCGCGCCTCGGCGCGGTCGCGATGGACGATGATCGAGAGCGCGTCGACCGGTTCCGCGTTCACAAGAAGCGACATTTTAACGAGCGGCCCAGGTTCGTAACCGACGATGTGATAATCGAATGACGCGTAACCGCGCGAGACGCTCTTCAGCCGGTCGTAGAAATCGAACACCACCTCGTTCAGCGGCAGCTCATAGACCACCATGGCGCGGGTCCCGGCATAGGTCAGCGTTTGCTGGCGCCCGCGGCGATCCTCACACAGCTTCAACACCGCGCCCAAATGTTCGTCCGGCACCAAAATCGTCGCCTCGATCCACGGCTCTTCGATGCGTTCGATCTTGACCGGATCGGGCATGTCGGCCGGATTGTGCAGCTCGATCTCTGCGCCGTCGGTCATGTGGATTTTGTAAATCACGCTGGGCGCGGTGGTGATGAGATCGATGTCGAATTCGCGCTCCAGCCGCTCGCGGATGATCTCCAGATGCAGCAAGCCTAAAAAGCCGCAGCGGAAACCAAATCCAAGCGCCGCGGAGGTCTCCATTTCAAATGAGAAGCTGGCGTCATTGAGCCGCAGCCGCGCCATGGCTTCGCGCAGGTCTTCGAATTCCGCCGCATCGACCGGGAACAGTCCGCAAAAGACGACCGGCTGGGCTTCCTTGAAGCCCGGCAAGGGCGCAGCGCAGGGCGCCTTATCGTCCGTCACCGTATCGCCGACACGGGTATCGGCCACTTGCTTGATGGCGGCAGTGAAAAAGCCGATCTCGCCCGGGCCAAGATGTCCGGTCATCTCTTGCTTGGGGCGGAACACACCGACGCGCTCGATCAGATGGCTGGTGCCGCTCGCCATCAGTTTGACCTTCTGGCCCTTTTTCAGGTGCCCATCGATGATACGCACCAGCACGATGACGCCGAGATAGGCGTCGTACCAAGAATCCACCAGCAACGCTTTCAGTGGCGCGGCCTCATCGCCCTTGGGCGCCGGCAGCCGCGTGACGATCGCTTCCAGAACGTCGGCGACGCCTTCGCCGGTCTTGGCCGAGATGGGCAGCGCGCCGCTCGCATCGAGCCCGATGACGTCCTCGATCTGTTGCTGGATGCGCTCGGGCTCGGCGGCCGGCAAATCCACCTTGTTGAGGACGGGGATGACCTCGTGGTCGTTGTCGAGCGCCTGATAGACATTGGCAAGTGTCTGCGCCTCGACCCCTTGGCTCGCGTCGACAACCAACAGCGATCCTTCACAGGCCGCCAGCGAGCGGTTGACCTCGTAGGCAAAATCGACGTGGCCCGGCGTATCGATCAAATTGAGCCGGTAGGTCTGGCCATCCTTCGCGGTGTAGTCGAGGCGCACGGTCTGAGCCTTGATGGTGATGCCACGCTCGCGCTCCAGTTCCATGGAATCGAGAACCTGCTCACGCATTTCTCGCGCGCTCAAACCGCCGCAGGTTTGAATCAACCTGTCGGCGAGCGTCGACTTGCCGTGATCGATATGGGCGATGATCGAAAAATTGCGGATCAGCGCCAGTGGAACGGTTTTGGGTTCGGCCATGGCGCGCTTCTAGCACCGCGCGCCAAGGCGAACAATCAGCCTTCTGCACCGTATCCACCAGCATTTTCGGGCCCCGCTCCCAACATGAACGCCAGATGAACGGCGGCCTCAGAGTTGGTTCAGCCGCTCGGCGCTACAACTGGTCCCACGATGGCCGCCTGGTGGTTCGGCGCGACCCTCGGAAGTGGTTCCAACACCACGCAAGAATTGACCAGTGGGAGGTCGATCATGTTGAAAAAGCTTCTAATTGGCGCTGCCGCCGCAATTGCATTGACGGCTGGTGCTGCGCTCCTCGCCCCAAATGAGGCCAAAGCCCAAGGCGGCGTCCGCGTGGGCGGAGACTGGGGTTACGTCGAGATCGGCGGCAACCGGGGATACAACTCCTATTCTTACGGCGGAAACGGCTACGCGCCATCCGGCTATGGCTCAGGCTACGGTTACGGCTCGGCCGGCTACAACTACGACACTTACCGCCCCTACAAGCCAAAGCGGCACAGCTATCGCCGCGCCTACAACCAACCCCATTGCACCACGCGCTACCGCAAGAAGCGCATCCGCTATTGGGACGAATACAACGGCTGTTGGGAATACAAGGTCGTTCGCCGCCCCTATCAGATTTGTCACTAGGAACATCCGTGTCCGGACTTCGCCCTGCGAGTCCGTGACGTCCAGGAGCTGCCGCTCTTATGCCCCCGCGAGCGGCAGCTCTTTTTTTGTCAAAACGACAGCGGCGAGACGCCGAATATCAGCGCGTGCTGGCTGAGCACGATCGCCCACACCACACCGCCGCCGATCACCCCCCAGAGCGAAAAATCCGAGAGATCAAACTGCGCCCGGCCGCGCGCAAGCGCGACGAAGGGCACGAACGAGGTGCGCGCGGCAAAGGCCGACCAGGCTTGGCCCAATTCGGTGCGCTTGCGGTTTTCTTGAATTTTCGCGCCGCCAATCGACAGCAACGCCAGCGCGCCGAAAAATATCAGCCCGGACAAATCGGGCCGGTTGAGCACATGCACCAGCGCCCAGAGCCCGATGCCCCACATCACTGGATGGCGGGTGATTGAAAAAACACCGCGCCAAGGTTCGGCCCGCTCGAGCACGCCTTCGCCACCGGGCATGCTTGGATTGGGCGACGTGACGCCCACGGCCAGCAAAATGAAGGCGACCAGCATGACAAATGCGCTCAACAGACGCAGCGGAGCGCCGGTGACATAGAGCGGACTGGAGACCGGGGCGGCGCCGAACGCCATAACCAGCCAAACAAGAATGCTCAGCGAAACGACGCCAAATGCAGCCATGTAAGCCGGCGCGCCGATGCGTTCGACGGCCCAGGCCCGCAGCGGGCTCGATGGCACAAGGTGAATGACCAGAAACATCGCGGCCGCTACCATGAGATTGAGCATGCTTGCCTCCAATCGAACTCAGCCGGTCAGCGCTTTATCGCCTTTCGGCTGCTTGGGCGATGGGTTCGTCTCTTCCGACCAGCCTTCATCATGAGCCAAGTCACTCCAATTGAGCGACTTGTAATTGAAGCCGCTCTCCAATGTCGGCTTGATCACGGTGAAATAGGGCGAGAGGTCGAAGTCGCGCGGCGTGTACAGACTGTGATGACGGATATGCAGGATTTCCCGCCGCGAAAACGGGCTGGCGACCCGCTCATGGTGATCGATCGCCTTGATGATCGGCAGAATGGGATAGCGCACGATCTGATAGGCCTGAGCAATCAGAGACGAGCAGATCGCGCGCGTCGGATCGCTCGAGCCAAGCGCAATCATGCGGCGGCGCCAGCGCACCGGCACCGGCGGCGTCGGCAGCAAATAACGCGCAAGATCGAGAATATGACGCGTGTCGTATTTCGTGCCGATGCTGTTGATCATGAACTCGACCACCTTCTTGCGGTCGGCCACAGTCAAACCGACAGGCCGGCATATGCGCGTGTTGTAGGTCCGGTATTTCGACAGTGGCACCGCAACGCAGCCCTCGCCCAAATTCGATTCAATCAGCGTCAGGTGTTCGCCATCCTTAGATTGGGGGCTGAGCGCATCGCCAATATAGAGCGCGGCGTGCGACCAGGTGGACTGGGTGAGGTATTTGATCGCTACGGAGACTTTTTGGTTGCCCTCGACCAGCACGATATCGCCCGGCTGCAGCACCCGCCGCATGGTGATCGTATCCGACGGCGTGAAGG
This sequence comes from Hyphomicrobiales bacterium, assembly GCA_021775595.1. Classification (GTDB taxonomy): domain Bacteria; phylum Pseudomonadota; class Alphaproteobacteria; order Rhizobiales; family Methyloligellaceae; genus JAJFHN01. The sequence continues at coordinate 40,479 of JAJFHN010000001.1, read as the reverse complement.
GCTCGTAACCGCTGGTCTCCGCTTCCAAGATTTCGGCCAGCCAACGGCCAAACCGGTCCATTACCCGGTCGGCGAACGTCATGGCGCCACCCGCGCGCCGCTGCTGCCGGCTGCGGCCAATGCGTCAAATTCCATTGCTGGCTGATTGTGCGCCTTCATGGTTCTAATTTTAGCGGATTGGCGTGTCACGCAGGCCTCAATTGTTTGCGACTGCACTTTATCGCGCTAGCCGCGCAGTTCGCCGCCTGTCGCCTTGACGACCTCGGCGACGACCTTGTCCGCCACAGCCTCGATCTCGTTGTCGGTCAGCGTTTTATCACGCGGCTGCAGCGTCACTTCGATTGCGAGCGATTTCTTGCCCTCGGCCACGCCCTGTCCTTCGAACACATCGAACACGGAGACATCGCTGATCAGCGCCTTATCGGCGCCCGCCGCGGCGCGGACGACATCGCCCGCCGCCACTGCTTGATCCAGCAGAAAGGCAAAATCGCGGGTCACGGGCAACAGGTCGCTATGGACCAACGGCCCGCGCGAGGTGGATTTGCGCCGTGCTTGCGGAAGACTGTCGAGATCGATTTCAAACGCCGACACACTGCCGTCCACGCCGAAGGCGCGCAGCGTCGCCGGGTGCAGCTCGCCGAAGGTTCCAAGAACAATCTTGGGGCCCAGTTGCAGCACGCCCGAGCGTCCCGGATGGTACCAATCGGGCGCTAGCCGTTTGATCTGCACTTGTTTTGCGTCGAGGCCCAGCTCCGCCAGCAGACTGAGCGCGTCGGCCTTGGCGTCATAGAGGTCGGCGGGCTTTGCCGCGCCCGACCAATCGCGCCCAGCGCCCTCCAATTTGGCGCTTCCGGCACGAACGCCGGCTGCCGCCGTGTATTGGTCCTGCGGTTTCGCGCCGCGATAGGCCTGGCCAATCTCAAACAAAGCGCAATCGCGGTGGCCCCTGTCATGGTTGCGCTGTACTGCTGCGACCAGGCCCGGCAACAGGCTCGGGCGCATGCTCGACATTTCCGTGGAAATCGGATTGGCGAGCTCAAGCTCATCGCCACCGCCGGCAAAGCGCTTGGCCTCGTTGCGCGGAATGAATGACCAAGTCACCGCTTCGACGAGACCACGGCCCGCCAGCGTCCGGCGCCCGCGGCGCACCCGCTTCTGCAATGGCGTCAGCACCGGCCGGGCGATGCCGCTCGCGCGGCTCATGGCCTTGGCTTCGACTTGGTCGACGCCGACGATGCGCATCACTTCCTCGACCAAATCGACCGCTTGGCCAACATCCGGACGCCAAGGCGGCACGGCCACTTTGAACGTCGGCCCGTGGCCTGACAGCCAAAATCCGAGCGCGCCCAAGACTTGCTTGATGCGCTTTTCGCCAAGCTCGAGCCCGGTCAGGCGGGCCACTTCCGACAGATCGAATTCGATGACCCGTTCGGCCTCCGGCGGCGCACCCGCAAGCGTTGGTTCGGAGACCTCGCCGCCACAGAGCTCGATGACCATGGCGCTCGCCATATCTAGGCCCGGCAGCACAAAGGCTGGATCGACGCCACGCTCGAAGCGATAACGCGCGTCGGAGAGAATGTTGAGCGCGCGTCCCGTGGCAGCCGTGCGCAGCGGCGAGAAATAGGCGGATTCGATCAGAACGTTCTTGGTCGCCTCGGTGCAGCCCGTCGCCTCGCCGCCCATGACGCCGCCCAGACCCAGCACTTGCGCGTCGTCGGCGATGACACACATCCGCTCGGTTACCTCATACTCGTTGCCATCAAGCGCGAGAAAGGACTCGCCCTTTTTGCCAAGCCGCGCACACACCGTGCCCGACAGCTTGTCCGCGTCATAGACATGCAGCGGCCGGCCACGGTCGTAAGAGATGTAATTGGTGATATCCACCAGCGCGTTGATCGGCCGCAACCCTATCGCTTTTAAGCGCTGTTGCAGCCAATCGGGGCTTGGGCCGTTCTTGATGTTTCTAACCAGCCGCCCGGCGAAGACGGGACACGCGTCGGCTTCGTCCGCATCAAAACGCAACTCGATGCCAATCGGACTTTCGAAGCTGCCCTCGATTGCTTTGACCGTATCGTCCTTAAGGGTGCCCAGACCGGCCGCCGCCAAATCGCGCGCGACACCCCGCACACCCAGGCAATCGGGTCTGTTGGGCGTGATCGCAATATCGATGACGGGGTCATCCAAGCCAAGCGCATCGGCCGCCGATACACCTACCTTGGCTTGGTCAGAAAGCTCGATGATACCGGTGTGCTCGTCGGAGAGTTCGAGTTCGCGTTCCGAACACAGCATGCCATTGGATTCGACGCCGCGGATCTTGACCTTCTTCAGCGTGAGATCAATGCCGGGAACGTAAGCGCCAACGGGCGCAAAGACGCCCTTCATGCCGGCGCGCGCGTTTGGCGCGCCGCAGACCACCTGCAGCTCCTCTTTGCCGGTTGTGACGCGACACACCTGAAGCTTGTCGGCATCGGGATGTTTTTCGGCGCTGACGACTTCGGCCACCACGTAGCCCGCCAACGACGCGGCCGGATCGGCCACGTCCTCGACCTCGAGCCCGATCATGGTGAGCGTGTCGAGGATCTCATCGAGCGGCGCGTCAGTCTCCAGATGGTCCTTGAGCCAGGCCAGCGTGAACTTCATCGCAGTTCCCCTTAGGCCCGCGAACCCGCAACCAGCCGATACACCACGATGGCCGTCACCGCATAGACCAGGTTCAGAAGAAGAACCATGGTCCACGGGGCGCCCGAACCGAAAATCATCTTGGCCAGCACGGACGGTACGACCGTCAACAGCACGCCAGCCAGACCCAACGCGGCCGCGCCATCGAGCAGGACGAAGGAAAGCGGGATCAGCGCGGCAACGGCAATCGCGACCGCGTGACGGCCGGGCGAGAGCGCGAACGGCAGGAATTTGTCGCCACCCAGCACCGCCGCCGCGGCAGCCGAATTAACCAGCGTGCCGGAGATGCCAGCCAGCACGATCGCCAAGGTTTTTCGAACTGTGTCATTCATGATGAGAGCCCTCCCGAGAGCGTCGGCACATTAAGCGAACTGAAGCCATAGTGTTTGAGCCAGGCCAGGTCGGCTGCAAAGAAGGCGCGCAAATCCGGCATGCCGTATTTCAGCATGGCCAAACGGTCGATGCCGACGCCAAAGGCAAAGCCCTGATAGACGTTTGGATCAAGATCGACATTGGCCAGCACATTGGGATGGACCATGCCGCAGCCTAAAATTTCCAGCCATTCTTCACCCTGACCAATGCGCAGCTCATCGCCCACCTTGGCATAACCGATATCGACTTCCAGGGATGGCTCGGTGAAAGGAAAGTGGCTCGCCCGGAACCGCATCTTGATGGCATCGACCTCGAAGAACGCCTTGCAGAATTCTTCCAGCACCCATTTGAGATGGCCCAGATGTGTCTCCTCGTCGATCACCAAGCCTTCGACCTGGTGAAACATCGGCGTGTGGGTCTGATCTGAATCGCAGCGATAGACGCGCCCGGGCGCGATGATGCGGATTGGCGGCTTCTCCTTGCGCATCGTGCGGATTTGCACCGGGCTCGTATGGGTGCGCAGCAACGCCCGCGAGCCATCGGGCTGTCCGCCGAAATAGAACGTGTCGTGTTCCTGGCGCGCGGGATGCTCGGGCGGGATGTTCAGTGCCGTGAAGTTGTTTTCGTCGGTCTCGATGTCGGGGCCTTCGGCAATCGAAAAGCCCATGTCGCCGAATATCTCGGCTATTTCGTCCATCACCTGCGAGACCGGATGAACGCGTCCCTCGGCCAACGGACCCACGCGCACGGGCAGCGAAATGTCGGCCTGCTCGCTTGCGAGCCGCTGCGCCATGTCTTCCGCTTCCAGCCCGGCGCGCCGCTCTCCCAGCGCCTCGCCGATACGCTCCTTAAGCCCATTGATGTTCTGGCCGTAGGATTTGCGTTCCTCCGGGGCCATATCGCCCAGGCCCTTCATCAGACCGCTCACCTGCCCTTTTTTGCCGAGCGCTCTGACGCGCACTTCTTCAAGCGCCGACAGGTCGGCCGCGGCCTCCACCGCCGCCAACAATTCGGTTTCAAGCGTTTTCAAATCAGACATGCCCAGTCACCTCACGGGGCAAAAAATCGAACCTTCAAGACCCGATCCAGGCGCTGAGCGGCATGGATCACTTGAGGGCGGCTTGCGCCTGGTCCACCAAAGATTTGAAGGCCTCGGGCTCGTGCACGGCGATGTCGGCAAGCATTTTGCGATCGACCTCAATGCCAGCGCGCCCAAGACCGTTGATAAATCGCCCATAGGTGAGGCCGTGCATGCGCGCCGCCGCATTGATGCGCTGGATCCACAGAGCGCGGAACACCCGCTTTTTCTGTTTGCGGTCGCGATAGGCGTATTGGCCGGATTTTTCGACCGCCTGATTGGCGGCACGGAAGGTGTTTTTACGTCGACCGTAATAGCCCTTGGCCCGGCCAATGACCTTACGGTGTCTGGCGTGTTTGGTGACGCCGCGTTTCACACGGGACATGATGAACTCTCCAAGAAATTATGCTGCTGAACGCCGGTTCGCGAGAACTCAGCGGCTGTAGGGCAGGAACTGACGCACAATGCGCGTATCCTCGTCCGATAGGACCTTCATGCCCCTCGCGTTGCGAATGAATTTCTTGGTGCGCTTGATCATGCCGTGGCGCTTACCCGCCGATTGGCATTTGATCCTGCCAGATGCGGTCACCTTGAATCGCTTCTTGGCACCGCTCTTGGTCTTGAGCTTGGGCATTTTGCTTCTCCTTATGAATTCGCCACGGCCCCTCGGCCATGGTCCGCACCAGATGCGAACGGGTGCTGGAAGCATTTCGAGCCGCCACGGCATGCCCCGCCGGGCGGCTCCTTGCAGGGTGGCATATATCCCATAAACAACGCCTGCCGCAACAGCCCCTTTTCGGCCCGTGGTTGACAGCCAGTGGGCCCGGCCCGATCGGCGCCATTGATTTTTCTCTCGATAGCTAGGAGAGTTGGGCCAGGCGCTGGAAACAGTAAGACGTCCGCCGCCCGAAACCAGGGCAGTCCGTGTCGCGCTGAAGGCGTCAATTGAAGTGTGGAGGAAAAGTATGCGCAAGTATGTCATCGAGCGGGATATTCCCGAAGTGGGTACACTCGAGAGAGAACAACTGGCCGCAGCCGCTGCCAAATCGAACGAAGCTCTGGCAGAGCTCGGTACCGATATTCAGTGGGTCAATTCCTATGTGGCGGGCGACAAGACGTTTTGCATTTATCTCGCCAAGGATGAGGACATCATCAACAAGCACGCCGAGATCAGCGGTTTCCCGGCGACAAAGATCACCGAAGTTCGCAAGATAATCGACCCCACCACCGAGCGGGGCTGAACGCTGTTACGGCAGGCAGAGGGCTAGGGCCCTTCGCCTGTCGAACCGCGACGTTTTTTCAGAAATTCATTTCGCCCACGGCTGGACTTGAGGCTTCGCCTCGGGGCCTGCGCTATCGCGGCGCCAGCACCATAACCATCTGGCGCCCTTCGAGCTTCGGCTGGGATTCGACCTTGGCGATCGCTTCTGTTTCGCCCTTGACGCGATCGAGAAGCTTCACGCCGAGTTCTTGATGGGCCATCTCGCGGCCGCGGAACCGGAGCGTCACCTTCACCTTGTCACCATGCTCGAAGAACTTGCGCATGTTGCGCATCTTCACATCGTAGTCGTGGGTGTCGATGTTTGGGCGCATTTTTATTTCCTTCACGTCGAAGGTCTTTTGCTTTTTGCGCGCTTCAGCCGCCTTCTTTTGCGACTGATATTTGAATTTGCCCAAATCCAGAATCTTGCAAACGGGCGGCTTTGCGTGGGGTGAAATCTCGACCAAGTCGAGCCCCGCTTCTACCGCGCGTTCCAAGGCGTCCTCGAGACTAACCGTCCCAAGATTATCGCCGTCTTCTGCTATGAGTTGAACTTCGGTGGCCTCGATGTCGTCGTTCGACCGAGGTCCCTCCTTTGTGGGCATTGCCGTTGCCCTGATCGGTCGGCGTCCTATCTGCCTATCTCCCGTCTACCTCTACGCGCACGCCTGCCCCCGCTCCCTTGCCGATGGCTCCATGCGTGGCCATAGGATTGAGTGGAAGCGCGCTGAAGTCAAGGCGAACCCGCAGAATTCTCCCGGCTCGCTTTGCCTCAATGCGCGCGCTCGAATGCCGCCGCCAGGCCAGCGTCCAGAAGTTCGTCATAAACCTGGAGCGTCCCGGCCCGCATGCGTTGAAGCGAAAAATTCTCGGCGATGTGCGCCCTGGCACGCGCGCTCATGGCTGCGCGCGCGCTCTTACCGAGCGACAACGCCTCGCCGAGGGCTCGCGCCAGCGCCGCAGCGTCGCCCGCTTCGACAAGCCAACCCGTCGCCGCCTCGGATGCGACCCGCGGGGCCGCCATCACGGTTTCGCGCACCGCGCCAAGATCAGTCGCAACCACCGGGCAGCCCATGGCTTGAGCCTCGGCCGCCGCGCGGCCAAAGGCTTCGGGCTCATTCGAGGCGACCACCGCGATATGAGCGGCAGCGAAGGCACCCGCCATGTCACCGCAATGACCCACCAGTCGCACCACATCAGCCAAATCGTAGCCTTTGATCATGGCCGAGAGCTCATTGGCATAGTCTTCGCGCCCTTGAGCGTCGCCAGCCAGGACGAAGACGACGTCTTCGAGCCCGCCGCGCGCGGACAATTGCCGTGCCGCCTCGATCACCTCGCGCTGACCCTTCCAGCCGGTCAGCCTGGCGGCGTGCAATACCACCCGCGCGCGATCCTTTACGCCCCACGCCTTGCGCAGCGCCGTAACGCGCTTGGGCTGAATATCGGCCGGGTCGAAAGCGGCGAGATCGACGCCGCGATGGACGACGCGCAACCGCTCGGCGCCAATGCCATGCCGGGCGCGGATCAGATCGGCGGTGAAATGTGAATTGGCGATCACCAGATCACCCCGCGCCATCACCGAATTGTAGGCGTTCTTGAGCGGAACGCCGATGCCATAGGCACCATGATAGGTAGTGACGAAAGGAATACCGCTCGCCCGCGCCGCGCTGAGTGCGCTCCAGGCCGGTGCGCGGCTGCGCGCGTGAATGAGATCGACGCCTTCGCGTGCGATGAGCCGCGCCAACGCGCGCCCATTGGTCCACAGGTTCAGCGGGCTCTTGGTTGCGGCCGGGAAGGCAATGAGTTCACCGCCCGCCTCGCTGATCGCTTGGCTGAGCCGACCGCCCTCGCTCGCCACCAGCGCCCGCGCACCCGATTTGACCAGCGCTTGGCTGATCTCCAGCGTCGCGAGTTCGGCGCCGCCGGTATCCAGGCGCGGTATGATCTGCAGGATGGTGGCGGCCAAGCGGCGACTCCCTAGAAAAACTCTGGCGCCCAACACTTGCGCATCGGCGCGAGAGTGTACAAGAAACGCCCGATGGGAGCGTTAAAGGGGCGCCGCTACATAGTATGACCGACCAACAACCGCAATTCCTGGAGGTGGGCGAGGGCGAGAGGCGCCGCCGCATCGCTTATCTGCGCGAGACCGACGACCGGGCCAATGGGCCGGGCGTTGTGTGGTTCGGCGGGCTGAAATCAGACATGTTCGCCACCAAGGCGACCGCACTGGCCGACTGGGCGCAGGCGAAGGCGCGGCCCTATCTGCGGTTTGATTATTCGGGCCACGGCCGCTCTGAGCGCGCCTTTGAGGATTGCACCATTGGCGATTGGCTCGGAGAGAGCCTCGCGGTCCTGGCGCATAACTGCCAGGGTCCGCAGATTCTGGTCGGCTCCAGCATGGGCGGTTGGCTGACATTGCTCGCCATGCGTCATCTGGCGCACGACAAACCGAAGCTGCCATATTCCGTCGCCGGCGCGGTCTTGATCGCACCGGCCTGGGACATGACCGAAACTCTGATGTGGCAGCGCTTCAGCGTCGAGGCGCGCCGCGCGGTCGAAGAAGACGGCGCCTACCACCGGCCTTCGGCTTACGGCGACGACCCTTATATTATTTCGGCCAAGCTCATCGAGGAGGGCCGCCAGCATCTCTTCAAGGATCAACCCTTCGACCCCGGCGCGCCCATCCGCATCATCCAGGGTATGCGCGATCCCGACGTGCCGCACGAACACGTGCTCGGGCTGATGGATCACATCGAACGCGATGACGTCACGCTCACGCTGGTGAAGGACGGCGAACACCGCATGTCGCGGCCGCAAGACCTGGAGCTCTTGCTGCGCGAAATCGAGGTATTGTCGGAGGCAAATCACTAGTATTTGCAATATAACCTCAAGCGCCTGAGCCAATAGGTCAGTATGACGATATCGTCGATTATCTTGAGCATCACGCAGGACAGGGGCAAGGGCGTAAATTTGAGCGAAACAAATTCGTTCAAACTGAAAAGCTGCTGCCATCGATTAGTCGCGAGAACGCGTCTCAAATTCTAGATTTGAATGACCGAATGACCAAGCTCGTTCTAGCCATCAAGCGCTGGAACGGTGTGGACCCTGCATAATTCAATCCCCCGATATGCTTGTGTACTAATACTAGATTTTCTCCGCCAAATACAAAGCCCTGAGCCCATCCCGGTAGTTGGGGAATTTAGGCGATCACGACCTGGGGCGGGGCGGGCTCGCTGTCTCCCGCCAGCTCAGGTTGGCCTCAAGCCGGCGTTTTTGAGCGGCACCTGACGGAAGCGTTTGCCGCTCGCAGCGAAGATGGCGTTGAGCACCGCGGGCGCAGCGACCGCGATGGTCGGTTCGCCGACCCCGCCCCAGAACCCTCCTGAGGGCATCACGATCGTCTCGACCTGGGGCATCTCGGCCAAACGCATCACCTCGTAGCTATCGAAGTTCTGCTGCTCGATGCGCCCCTCCTTCACGGTGCACTCGCCGTAAAGGAGCGCCGAGAGACCGTAAACAAAGGAGCCCTCCATCTGCATCTCGATTTGGCGCGGGTTGACCGCAACACCTGGATCGGTCGCCGCCACGATGCGATGGATTTTGAGGTCTCGCGTGTCCTTCAACGAAACCTCGGCACAAGCCGCGACATAGCTGCCATAGGCCTTGCAAACCGCCAGACCACGGCCAACACCCGCCTGCGCCGGCTTGTCCCAACCGGCCCGCTCGGCCACCGCATCGAGCACCGCGAGGCTCTTTGGATTCTTGCTCAGCAATTTTCGCCGAAACGCCAGCGGATCCTTGCCGGCGGCGTGGGCAAGCTCGTCGATGAAGCATTCCATATAGACGACGTTCTGGTTGGCATTGACGCCGCGCCAAAAGCCAGGCGGCACGTGTGGATTGTGCATGGCGTGATCGAACAGCAGGTTTGGGATGTCATAGCTGATCGCGTGATCGCCGCCCTTGGCCAGACATTGGAAGACGAACATGTCGGCGCCGCTCGACATCCGCCCGGGCATCACCGAGGCGATGATCGACTGACCCGAAATACGCACGCGCAAGCCGGTGAGATCGCCGTTCTCGTCGAGCGCTCCGACAAGCCGCGCTTGGGTGAGAGGGTGATAATGGTCGTGGGTCATGTCCTCTTCGCGCGACCAGATTAGCTTGACCGGCGTGCCAGGAAGCTCTTTGGCGATAGTCACCGCCTGCTCGACAAAATCGTGAAAGGCGCCCCGTCGCCCGAAGCCGCCACCCAGATGGAGTTTGTAAACGTCGCACCGCGACCGCGGCAGTCCAGCTGCCCTAGCCGTGGCGGCGAGCGCCGCTTCGCCACTCTGGGTCGGACACCAAACCTCGCATTTGTTCTTGGTCCACAACGCCGTTGCGTTCATCGGCTCCATGGTCGCGTGGGCTTGATGGGGGTAGGCGTAGTCGGCCTCGACCCTCGTCGCCGCGTTTGCGAGCGCTGCATCGATGTCGCCTGCCCTGTTGCCTATGTATGCGTCTTTCGCTTCCAGGCCTTGCCTTAGCGTCTGAGCGCTATCGGTGCTCGAGGCTTTTGCGTTTGGGCCGAAATCCCATGTAACGGGAAGCGCATCTAGGGCTTTCTGCGCCCTCCACCAAGTATCGGCGACGACGGCCACCGCGTCGTCACCGACAGGCACGATCTTGCGGACGCCGGGCATGCGGGAGACCTTGGCTTCGTCGTAGTTTTTCAGCGTGCCGCCGAACACCGGGCAAGCCTTGATCGCGGCATTGAGCATCCCCGGCAAATTGATGTCGGTGCCATAGACCTGTTTGCCCGTGACCTTGTCTGCCGTATCAAGCCGGGGGAGCGGCTTGCCGGCAATTTTCCAGTCCTTGGGATCTTTCAGGGCGACGTCGAAGGGCGCGGCGAGATCGGCTGCCTCCCCCGCCACGGCGCCGTAGGTCGTTGTCCGGCCCGTAGGCACATGGGTGATGACGCTGGCCGCCGTCTGGCATTCCGCGGGCTCGGCCTTCCAGCGTATGGCGGCGGCCTCGATCAGAAGTTGGCGGGCTGCCGCGCCGCCTTGGCGGACATATTCGTGGCTGCCGCGTATACCCCGGCTGCCGGTGGTGAAGAAGCTGCCCCAGACGCGTCCCCGCGCAAGGTTCTGGCCCGGCGTCGGATATTCCGTTGTGACCTTCGACCAATCACATTCGAGTTCCTCGGCCACGAGCTGGGCAAGGCCGGTAAGCGTGCCCTGTCCCATCTCCGAGCGGGCGATGCGGATGACCACCGTGTCGTCAGGTTTGACAACCACCCAGGCGTTCACCTCGTGCGCTTGTTCAGCAGCGAGGGGTGCGGTCCCGCCAAGCGGCGCATAGAACCCGAGCGTGAGGCCGGCCCCGGCAGCGGCGGTGCCGACAATGAAATTGCGGCGGGTGATGTCGTGGGTGTGTGTCATGACGTGCCCACCTCACACTCTCCGACCAGCAGCTCGATGGATGCCTTGGCGGATCCGCGCATAGGTGCCACAGCGGCAGATGTTCGTGATGGCCTCATCGATCTCGGCATCACTGGGTTTGGGGTTTTTTGCGAGCAAAGCCGCTGCGGTCATGATGATGCCAGGCTGGCAATAGCCGCATTGCGGCACATCGAGCTCGACCCATGCTTTTTGGATCGGATGATCACCCTTTGGCGAGAGGCCCTCGATGGTGACGATTTTCGCCCCCTTGGGAATCGAGTCGATCGGCAGCGCGCAGGAGAGCACAACCTCACCGTCGATGTGCACGGCGCAGGCGCCGCACTGTGCGATGCCGCAGCCATATTTGGTGCCGGTAAGGTCTAGGTGTTCGCGCAGCGCCCAGAGGAGTGGCGTGTCCTCTTCGACGTCCAAATCGACCGCTTCACCGTTTACATTGAGCTTGACCACTGCCCGTCCTTCTCGACTGAAACGCTTCCGATGGCTGGAGACCACAGAGTTCTGCCGACCATTTTCACTATTTCAGAGATTATTCCCAGGGCGTTCTGCTTCGACATGGCGGAGCGCCCGCCTTTTCTCTGCGAACGTCCGCTGCTGACTGGGAGCAGCCAACAGTCGTGCCCCGCGGCACGTCCGCTTTAGAATGCCCACCGGAAATTGCGTGAACCAATGTCCGCTCATCGATGGAAAGCGGAAGTCTATCGTGCACCGCATTTTGGTCAGCTCATGACCCAAAGCGGACCAAAAACTGGGCCAGCATCAATTGCCTCAGCAATTTTGATGTCGGCCAATCTTACTTTAAGCGCTTGGCAACTTGAGAGAGGGTGGAAGCGGATCACAGAAGGCAATCGGGGGGGCCGGTCACTGCAAGACCGAACCAGATCGGCAGACTATCAGGTTGGGCTTCAAATAATCCAAGGCTGCTAAGGGCCAGCGAAAGCGCAAATCATCCAGCCAACAATGGTCTGATCAACTCTCACTCCGATCTCATTTGGCTGAGCCAGCGCAGTCTATTGATTGATGCAGCAAAATTTTGGCGCCGCGTGAGGTGCCATCGCCATTTTATAACTAGCCGAAATCTGTAAAAGTGCTTCTGCGAACTGGGGGAGGCCGCCATGGCAAAAGATGCAAAAATCGTTGGTCGAAAAGAATGGGTGAAGGAGCGGCTGGCGCTTTTAGAAAAAGAGAAAGCTTACCAGCGCGCAGGCGACGAACTGTCTGATGCCCGCAGGGCATTGCCAAGGGTCAAGCTTGATGAGGATTTCGTCTTCGAGGGGGTCGACGGCGATGTAAAGCTGTCCGATCTGTTTGAGGGTCGCAGTCAGCTCATCATTCAGCATTTTATGTTCGGCCCGGATTGGGAGGCCGGTTGTCCAAGCTGCTCATTCTGGGCAGACGGATATGATCCGATGATCGTTCATATGAACCAACGCGATGTGAGTTTCGCCGTTGTGTCGCAAGGCCCCATCGACAAGCTGCAAGCCTACCGCAAGCGCATGGGCTGGAATTTCACTTGGGTGTCGTCGTTCAAAAACAATTTCAACATCTCCTATGGCGCGAGCGCGTCGGCGGAACAGATTGAAGCCGGGAAGATGAGATACAATTATGTAGAAGTGCCGGTCGACAGTACTGAATTACCGGTCATCAGCGTCTTCGAACGCGACGTTGATGGCGCGCTCTATCACACCTATTCAACCTACGCGCGCGGTTTGGATCGCATGAACGCAGCCTATGCCTATATCGATCTGACGCCCAAAGGCCGCAACGAAGACGATTTGCCATACGGGATGGCCTGGGTGAAACGGCACGATGAGTACTAGGACGCTTCGTCGAACGTCTGACCGCCAACCGCCTGGATAGGGTCTGGCCAAAGCACCAGACGTCGCCAAAAAAAAAGTGAAAAATCAAAGCGCCGTTGCGCCTGTGTTCAATTGTCCGCTTATGGCTATGAGCGGACGCCTTGCCACACGCCGCCGATTGTCTGCTTCCGCCATTTAACCGGCGCCAATCCCGCTAATCCAATACTTCAATGCACACTAGGCACCCTCTGCCTCAAATAACGCCTTGAGCCCATCCCAGCGGGAGCACCGCATCGGATGCGGTACCCCCATTTTTTTGACTGATCAGTCGGTCACGCGTTCAACTGTGGGCGCTTTCCATTTGCCATTCAGCGCGTCTTCCTTTGGCCAGTACATGCGGATTGGCATCCAGAACCCTTTCTCGGGCGCGGGCAACCAGTTCGATTCCTTCTCCTTGCCGGGCGATTCGTGCTGGATGTAGATTGTCAGGCCTCCATCGGCATTCTTCGTCAGATTCGGAAGCATGGGCGAATTGATCAGATAGCGTTTGATCGGGTTCGCCGCGAGCAGACTCTGCGGCAGGTTGTACATGGTCACCGACCAGAAGGCGTTGACGGGCGGATACTGGCCGGCCTCAAAGGTCAGCGTGTAGCGGTTGGCGCCGTCAAAGGGCTTGCCTTCCGAATCGACGGTGAGCAATGGATACATGGCCTCCTGTTTGGAATTGCCGTAGATACCCATGATCGTGCCGCCCATGCGGTAGATCCAGCGGCCATCGATCAACTGCCGTGAACCAAGCAAGTCACCAGCAGTGACCTCACCAGTATCGATCTTCGTCTTCTTGAATTTGTCGAACGCTGTCCATGCGTCGGCCATGCCCTGCTGGATAGCAGTCTTCATTTCGGGCGATAGCTTGTCTGGATCGAAATCGAGACCGCCACCGATACCGATCTTGGCGAAGCGCGCCCTCAGATCCTTTTCTTCGGGCGGTGTCGGCGCGATAGACAGAACCAGATTCAAGATTTGGAAAAATTCGAGCGAAGTCTTTTCTTCTTCCTGCGTCAGCGGTTTGATCGCCTTGGGCGCCGTAACCTCCTGGGATATCGCCGGTGCAGGGCCCAAAGGCTTCTTCAGTGCTGGTTCATTTTTCGCAGCAGGAGCATCTTGACCGAGAAATGCCGATAAGGGCTGCGCCTTGTAGCCAGCCTGGATCTTCTTGACGTTATCGATGTCGCTGGGATTGAACAGCTGGGTTCGATAGGCAACAAAAACGAACTCGGTTTCTGATTTTATGACTTCGTCGATGCCTGACGGTTTGTCACCCTTCCAGGTCGGCCCTGCCAGCAGATATTTTCCGCCATCACTGCCGGTCGTGCGGACTCCGACATAGTGAAAATTGAAGGTGTAGGCGTCTATGAACTGTAGGGAATAATACCGCCCTTTATCGATTGGCGGCACGGTGAGCACAATCGGCTCGGTCCTCAGATTGGCGCCCACGAACGAATAGGGCGTGTCGGAATTCGGGGTTTGAATCGCCGTGTCCTTCGGCGTAAAGACACGGCCGATATTGATCATTGTGTTCCACGGACCCTTGTATTGCGGGCCGCCCTTGTCGGCAAAATAGGCGTATTGGATGCGGTAGTTCTCGACCAGCGGATAGCCATAGATATAGGCCTCCTTGGCGATCGCGCGTGCGTCTTCGGGAGTGGCATCCTGAGCCACGACCAGCGTTGTCCACTGGAACAGGATCAAAGCCGCCAGTAGGACGACATATGACTTTATGCGAAGAAACGTACTCATCGTGGCGTACTCCTGCCTTGCGTCATAGATCGACAGCATGGAGCAAGCAACCAAGCCGTGGCAATGACTTAAAACAAGCTCGTCTGAATCAGTAATGTCTGCTTATGGCTATGAGCGGACGCCTTGCCACACGCCGCCGATTGTCTGCTTCCGCCACTTAACTGGCGCCAATCCCGCTAATTCAAAACTTCAATGCAAACTAGGCACCATCTGCCTCAAATAACGCCTTGAGCCCATCCCGGTAGTTGGGGAATTCAGGCGCGAAATCGAGCTCGGCCTTGATCAGCGCGTTCGAGACCCGCTTGCATTCGCCGTAGAAGCTTTTGCCCATGGGACTGAGGTCAGCCTCTTCGAAGGCGATTTCCGGCGGCGGCTCGACCCCCAACAACTCCGCTCCATAGGCGATCACGTCCTGGGGCGGAGCGGGCTCGTCGTCGCAGACATTGTAGATCGCACCGGCCCGGGGTTGAGCCATCGACAGCGCCAGGGCGCTCGCGATATCGGCCACATGAACGCGGTTGAAGACTTGGCCCGGCTTGACGACGCGCCGCGCCCTGCCAGACTTGAGCGTGGCGAGCGCATTGCGGCCAGGCCCGTAAATGCCGGGCAATCGAAAAATATGCGCCGCCAAGGCGTGGGTTTCGCCAAATGCGAGCCAAGCCCGCTCGGCCGCGAGCCGCCTTTGGCCACGGGGGCCAATGGGGCGCGTTGCGCTCGTCTCGTCCACCCAATCGCCACCCCAATCGCCATAGACGCCGACGGTCGAGAGATAGCCGATCCATTTGAGCTTTTGCGAAGCCGCCAGATCATCGCCATGCAGGCCGAGCGCGGCATCGCCCGCTTCGCCGGGTGGAATGGAAACCAGAACATGGCTCGCTTCACTCAGCAATTCGGCGGCCTCGACCGACCGGCTTTGACCGTCAAAGAGCACGCACTCGAAACCCTCATGGCCTGCCTGCGCGCAGGCCTCGGCCGAACGCGCCGTGCCCGCCACGCGCCAATCATCTGCCAAAAGGCGCCGGCCCAGGGTCTTGGCCGAATAGCCCAGCCCAAAACAAAACAGCATGCTCATGACGCCCCTTCCCGCCATTCGGCCAGGACGGCGCCGTCGCCTTCGCGCGCGGCTTCAGTTGCGCGCACGCGCTCAAATGCGCTTGCCGTCATCAGCTGTGTGCTCGCCCAAACGGCCATCGCCCGCACCAGGGCTGAGCCATCGGCGCGCAGCGCTTCGATTCTGGGCAGCAGCGCGGTGTCGGCGGAATTGCCCGCCGCGACCAGCACATTTCGCAGGAACCGGTCGCGCCCGGTGCGCTTGATCGGCGTGCCGGCAAAGCGCGCGCGAAAGGCCGCATCGTCAAGACCGAGTAGCTCGCCCAGCGCCGGATTGGCCGTCTCGGCACGAGCGGCGAGTTTTATCTCACGCGCCGTGCTGGCGAACTTGTTCCATGGGCAAATGGCGAGGCAGTCGTCGCAGCCGAAAATCCGGTTGCCCATCGCCTGCCGGAATTCGCGCCCGATGTGTCCCTTGTGCTCGATTGTGAGGTAGGAGATACAGCGCCTGGCATCGAGCTCATAGGCCCGCGGAAAGGCATCCGTCGGGCAGATCTCCAAACACCGCGTGCACTCGCCGCAATGGTCCGTTTCGGCCTCATCGGGTGGAATCTTCAATTCAGTGAAGATGCTGCCCAGAAAGAGCCATGAGCCGAACTCGCGCGACACTAGGTTGGTGTGCTTGCCCTGCCAGCCCAAGCCCGAGGCCTGCGCCAGCGGTTTTTCCATAACGGGCGCGGTGTCGACGAAAACCTTGATGCCGGCGCCGGTCTCCTCCGCCAACCATCGGCCGAGCCGTTTCAGCTTGGCCTTGATGATGTCGTGATAGTCGCCGCCGCGGGCATAGACCGAGACGACGCCGTTCGATGTTTTGGCGAGCGCCTCGAGCGGATCACCGTCGGGACCGTAATTCAAGCCGAACACGACGACGCTCGCCGCCTCCGGCCAAAGCACGTGGGGATCGCCGCGGCGGTCTTGGTTGGCCTCGAGCCAACCCATGTCGCCGTGCCGCTCGGCTGCCAAAAAGGCCGTGAGCCCCTCTGCGGCGTGCGGGATGGCATCGGGCGTGGTGAAGGCCACGGCATCGAAGCCTTCGGCGCTGGCGCGCTCGCGCAGCTCGGACTTTAGGTCGCGCGGGATCGTGTCGCTCGGACTGACGTCACTCACGGTTTTTCCTCAACGCGGCACGCGCTGCAGCGCCGGCAGACTCAAAAATCCGGATCGGCATAGGCCTCTGGCGGCGCGAAGCCCGGCACGCGGTCGTCGAGCAGAACGCGAAACGATGGCCGTGACTTGATCCGCGCATACCAGTTCTTCGCGGATTCGTTCTCCTCCCAGGGCACGTCACCCAGAAAATCGATGCACGAAATGTGCGCCGCGGCCGCGATGTCGGCAAAGGAGAGCACCTCGCCCGCCAGCCAGTTTCGCGCATCGGCCAGATGGCCGATATAGCTCAAATGATGCCGTAGATTGGCACGCGCCGCACGCATCAGCTCCATGTCCGGCGCGCCGGCCTTTTTCTCATCGAACCGCCGCATCACCTTCTCCTCCAGCAAATACGACGTCACTTCAGAGTTGAATTTGTTGTGGAACCAGTCGATGAGCCGGCGAACCTCGGCGCGCTCTTCCTCGCCACCCGGTAAAAACTGGAAGCTCCGGCTTTGCTTATCCGCGCCGCTCTCAGCCAGAAATTCCGAAATCGCATATACGCCGCACAACACCAGGTCGCTCTCGTCGCGATAGACCGGGAGGCTGCCGGCCGGATTAAGGCGCAGAAAGTCGGCGCGCCACTCCCAGGGGCGCTCTTCCTGCAGCTCCACATCGATTTCGCATTCCGCCAACGCCAGTCTAATCGAGCGGCAGAACGGATCGAGCGGATAATGTATCAGATCAATCATCGGCGTGGTCCGGGGCCTTGGCCCGCGCATTTGAACTTTCACACCGCGGTGCGGGTTGGGTATAGAACCTGACCGGTCGGCCGACAAGCCGACGAGCGGGAGGGAAATCGGCCATGTCGATCGAGCAAATCATCGTCCTTGCCCTTGTGCAAGGCATCACAGAGTTTTTGCCGATCTCCTCTTCGGGTCATTTGATCCTCGTGCCGGCGCTCTCGGGTTGGCAAGACCAGGGATTGGTGACTGACGTCATGGTCCATGTCGGATCGTTGTTTGCGATTCTGGCTTATTTCTGGCGCGACGTTTGGCAGCTCATCTTGGGGGGCGTGGATCTGGTGCGGCTCAATGTGACGCCGCGCGCGCGTCTCGCCCTGTTCATCCTGGCCGCAACCATCCCGGCCGTCATTGTCGGTTTCGCACTCAAGGAGAGCGGATTGACCGAAGCGATGCGGAGCACCGAGCTGATTGCCTGGAATGCAATTGTCTATGGCGCCCTGCTGCTGGCCGCCGACCGCTTGGGACCGCAACTCAAATCGATGGAGCAAATGACTTTCATGCCGGCGATGATCATTGGGCTGGCCCAAGCTTTGGCGCTGGTGCCGGGCACAAGCCGCTCCGGCATCACCATGACGGCTGCGCGCTTTATGGGCTTCACGCGGCCTGAAGCGGCGCGCTTTTCATTTCTGCTCGGCATTCCAGCGATCGCCGGCGCCGGCCTGCTCACGGCGCTTGACGCCAGCGCCAGCGGCGAAGCGATCTCCAATGACGCGCTGCTCGCTGCGGCCCTCACATTTGTTTCGGCCTTTGCGGCGATTGCATTCTTGATGGCCGTCCTGAAGCGTTTCAGCTTCCTGCCCTTCGTACTCTACAGATTTGCACTCGGTGGATTTCTGCTGGTGCTGGTCTACACGGCCTGAGGCGGCGGACAAGCCCCGGCTTAGATGGGCAGGCGCGAAAACTGGCCCTTGGCGCGGAAGCGCTCCATGTAAAATGGCACAACCGAATCTATCGCAGTCGGCTCTATGCCGAGCGCTTCCAGATCGCGGCGCTGACGCCGCGCTTCGTCACTCACCACATTGTCGATTTCGAGCAAGAGGACTTGATCGCGCGTGATGGGCGGGTTCGGCAACCACTCGGCCAATGCCGCATTAAAGCGCGCCAACCAGAAGGGGATCGGGACCAGCAGCCGGCGGCGGCCGGTTTCTTTTAAAATCCACGCCATCAATTCCTTGAAGGTGAGGATCTGCGGACCACCCAATTCGTAAGCACCGCTGCGCCGCGCCTTGCCCTCGATGGCGGCAATCACGGCCTTCGCCACATCGCCCACATAAACCGGCTGAAACCGCGTCCCTCCGCCGCCGATCAATGGCAGCATCGGCGACAGCCGCGCCATCGCGCCAAAGCGGTTGAAGAAGTCGTCCTCCGGCCCGAAGATCAGCGAAGCGCGCAGAATTGACGCCTCCGGATAGGCGTTCAGAACCGTCTTTTCGCCAGCACCCTTGCTACGGGCATAGAGCGACGGAGATTTCGAGTCAGCCCCGATCGACGAGAGATGGACCATTGCGCGCGCGCCAGCCGCAGTGGCTGCCTTGGCGATGTGCCCGGCGCCCTCATCATGCACCTTGGCAAAGGTTTGACGTCCGCTTTGGTGCAGGATCCCGACTAGATTGATCACCGCATCAGCGCCGATGGCCGCCCGGCGCACCGAATCCTTATCGCGCACATTGGCCTGCACCGCGTGAATTTGGCCAACGCCGCCCATCGGCTGCAAATGACCGGCCAGATCGGGCCGGCGCACGGCAATGCGCATGCGGCAGCCGGTTTCGGCCAGCGCACGCACCACGTGGCGCCCAACGAAGCCCGAGCCGCCGTAAATCGTAATCAGTTTCGAGCTGTCCAAGGGAACCGCCATATCCCTCATACCTCGTCAATTCCCGCCCTGGCGCACGGCCGGGCAGTGTGTGCCTCTTGTTGTCTCAGCAATACACAGCTCTCCTGCCGCTGTGAAGAGCACCGGCAATTGACAAGGCCAGCGCCCGGTCGTAACTCAATAGCCGGTCGCCCAGGTGGCGGAATTGGTAGACGCGCTGGCTTCAGGTGCCAGTGGCCGTAAGGCCGTGGAAGTTCGAGTCTTCTCCTGGGCACCAAATCGAGCGCCGACCACGATCTCGTCTCACAGGGCCCGCCAGAGTCGACTGCGACTTGGCCATCCGGCGGCAGACTGCGGGAGAAAACGAGTGAGCGTGACGCTCCATAAGGGCGATTTGCCCGACACAGTGACATTCGGCGACGCCGTGGCGATCGATACCGAAACCCTCGGGCTCAATCCGTTGCGCGACAGGCTCTGCCTGGTACAGCTCTCAAGCGGCGACGGCACGGCCCATCTGGTGCAATTGGCCGCCGGTCAGTATGACGCCCCCAATCTCAAATCTCTGATGGCGGACAGCAAAGTTTTGAAGATTTTCCATTTCGCCAGGTTCGATCTGGCCGTCATCGAGCATTATCTGGGGGTCATGCCGCAACCGGCATACTGCACCAAGATCGCATCCCGGCTGACGCGCACCTTCACCGACAGGCACGGTCTCAAGGACCTGTGCAAGGACATCCTCAACGTCGATCTCTCCAAACAACAGCAATCGTCCGACTGGGGCGCGGCTGATCTGAGCGATGCGCAGCTCGCTTATGCTGCCTCTGATGTGCTGCATCTGCACGCGCTCAAGGCCGAATTGGATCAGCTGCTGGCGCGTGAGGGACGCAGCGAATTGGCGCAATCCTGCTTCGCATTCTTGCCAAATCGCGCACGGCTGGACTTATCGGGCTGGCCCGAGCAGGATATTTTTAGTCATTGAAGGTACTTTGACATACACGCTGGGCGTGCAGGACGGTCGCAATCTGATCAATATTTGACTCGATAGTTACGCGATCCCTCCGGACCGAGCGAGAATTGGCCTGCGCAACAAAAGGGCGGCCGACACGGCATGAACATCCAAACCAGCGACGGACTACCGCGCCGCCGACGCCGGTCGTTGGCCGTGGCGCTTGCGCCCGATCGCATCAAAGCGGTTGCCACAGCCCGCCGTCATTCGCGCATGGTGCGCATTTTGCGGCTGATGTTGCCCATTTGCGCGCTGGCAACCCTTGGCCTCTATTTTCTGTCGTCCAAAATCAGCATTTCGATTGGAGACATGCAGGCGAGCGTCGGCGACGTTCAATTGAGCCGCGACAGTCTGCGCATGATCAATCCCAAGCTCGAAGGCGTTACACAGGATGACGGCGCCTACGAGCTGACCGCCGATTATGCCGAACAAGAGGTCGGCAACATGCAGACGCTGCGTCTGCACGTTGTGAAGGCTCAGCTCTCCCAACCCAAGGATGCCTGGTCGAAACTCACCGCGCCGAAGGGCACGTTTGACTCCAAAAAAGAATCTCTCGAGCTCTATGGCGGCATAAATATCTCAACGAGCACGGGCATGTCCGCCAAACTCGAACGCGCCGATATCGATCTCAAGACCCAGGTCATCAGCTCGAATGTTCCGGTCAAAGTCGAGGCGACCGAGGGCACCTTGACCGCCCAGACGCTCGAAATTAAGACGACACAAAAACGAATCCTTTTTTCCGGCGATGTCCGCGTCCATATCGATCGCGCCGCCAAGGATGAGGCCGCCGAGCCCGCGGCTGTGGTGTCACAATGATGGTGTTCCTCACATCCAACGCAGCGGGCCGCCTAACCGCCGGATTTTTTGCCGGGGTCCTAGCAGCCATCGTGCTCTGTCACTCCGCCCCCCTGCGCGCCCAAAGCCTGAGCGATAACATCGCCGGCCTGTCTGCCAAGACCGATCAGCCGATCGACATCGAATCCGATACGCTCGAAGTGCTCGACGACGAGAAACGCGCTGTTTTCAAGGGCAATGTGAAGGCCATGCAGGGCGGAATGACGCTGCGATCGCGCGAGCTTCTAGTGAATTACAGCGGCGGCGAGGGCTTGTCGGGATCCAATTCGCGCATCACGAATATTCGCGCCGACGGCAAGGTTATGATCACGACCGAGAAGAACCAGACGGCAACGAGCGACTGGGCTTTGTTCGATGTAACAGCCCAGCTGGTCACGATTGGCGGTAATGTTGTGTTATCGCAGGGCGAAAATGTGATAAAGGGTGATCGGCTCGTCATCGATTTGAAAACGGGTCGCAGCCGGTTCGAAAATGAAGGTCAAGTGGCTGCCAAAAAGCGTGTGCGCGGGATTTTCAAACCCAAACAGCTTGAAAAACCCGCACAGTCCGACGCCGGCGCCGGTCAATAGGCCAGCGCCAATCGCGGCATATGCCCGCGCGGCGAAATCCCGTATTTCATTGAATTTTAACCGGCACACGCTTCAACTGTGAGCGGAAGGCTTCGTGGTCAAGTTGTTTTCATTTCCTGGACTCCCGACCGGTCCGGCGCTCGATGAGCCCGACGAGCCGGCAGAGACGAGTCCCGACCGCGAGGAAGACGTGCAGCCCAGCGCCTCGGTAGGGCGGCTTGCGGTTCACTCGCTGTACAAGAGTTTCAAAAAGCGTCCCGTTGTGCGTGGAGTTTCGTTGTCGCTTTCACGCGGCGAAGCCGTGGGGCTGTTGGGTCCCAATGGCGCGGGTAAGACGACCGTATTCTACATGATCACCGGTCTCGTTCCGGTGGATAAGGGAAAGATCGAGATTGATGGCAATGACATTACCTGGCTGCCGATGTACCGCCGTTCGCGCCTCGGCATCGGCTATTTGCCCCAGGAAGCATCCATCTTTCGCGGTTTGACCGTCGAGGAGAACATTCGCGCCGTGCTTGAGATCGTTGAACCAGACAAACAGGCCAGAGACGCCAAGCTCGAATCGCTGTTGAATGAATTCAACATCGAACGGCTGCGCAAATCGCCTTCGATCGCGCTATCGGGTGGTGAGCGCCGGCGCGTCGAGATTGCCCGCGCGCTGGCCAGCGAACCTTCCTACATGCTGCTTGATGAACCATTTGCCGGCATCGATCCGATTGCCATCGGCGATATTCGCTCGCTGGTTTGGCACCTGACGGCTCGGGGCATCGGCGTCTTGATCACCGATCACAATGTGCGTGAGACGCTCGAGCTGATCGACCGCGCCTACATCATCGCCGACGGCGAGGTTTTGACCGAAGGCTCTCCCGAAGAAATCATCGCCAACGAGGACGTTCGCCGCGTCTATCTGGGCGACCAGTTCACCCTCTAACCACAGGCAGATTGGGTAAGGACACAGCTTCATATGGCGCTTTCGACCAAATTAGAGCTGAGACAATCGCAAGGCCTGGTGATGACGCCTCAGCTGCAGCAGGCCATCAAGCTGCTGCAACTCTCCAACCTCGAGCTTGGTGAATTCGTCGATGCCGAGCTCGAACGCAATCCGCTGCTCGAAATGGCCGACGCCAACGCCGGGGGACCTGAGACCCGCGCCTCCGACGATCCAGAGCCCCGCTCGCGCGATCAAGAGGCACCGGAGGCGGCAGAGGGCGAGACCAAGGAAGAGTGGCTGGACCTGGAA
This sequence comes from Hyphomicrobiales bacterium, assembly GCA_021775595.1. GTDB lineage: Bacteria > Pseudomonadota > Alphaproteobacteria > Rhizobiales > Methyloligellaceae > JAJFHN01. Next base: position 17,561 of record JAJFHN010000001.1, on the reverse strand, counting down.
AACGGTGCGGCGGAACGCGATCCAAACGGCGCCATCGACACCGAAGCCGACGCGGTCGACCCCGACGCCGGCGATCCGCAAGTCAGCGCACCCGTCGGTGACAGCTGGTCGTCCGTTTCCGGCAAATCAGGTGGCACGAGAGACGAGGCACCTAATTTGGAAGCCTACGTCGCCGAGGAGATCTCTCTGCAGGACCACCTGACCGAACAACTCCACTTGGCGGTCACCGACCCGGCCCAGCGCCTGATCGCAAATCACTTGATTGATTTCGTCGATGAAGCCGGATATCTGCGCGGCGACCTTGAAGGCTTGGCAGAGCGGCTTGGCGCGCCAATGGAGCTCATCGAAGAAACGCTGGCGACGCTACAGACATTCGATCCCGCCGGCGTTTTTGCCCGCGACCTTGGTGAGTGTCTCGCCCTGCAGCTTAAAGACACAAACCGTTACGATCCGGCGATCGCCGCCTTGGTCGAGAATCTGCCCCTGGTCGCAGCCCACGATTATGCTGCTCTGCGCCGCTTGAGCAGAGCCGATGACGAGGATCTCGCCGACATGATTGCCGAGATCAAGACGCTCAATCCCAAACCCGGATTGCGCTTTGGTAAAACCACCGTTCAGCCGGTGATCCCCGACGTTTTCGTGCGCCAGCTTCCCGACAGCAGTTGGCTTGTCGAGCTGAACACCGAGACGCTGCCCAAGGTGCTCGTCAACCGGACCTATTATGCACGCGTGAGCAAGACGGCAACGTCGGACAAGGACAAGACCTATTTGGTCGATTGCCTGCAGACCGCGAATTGGCTGGTCAAGAGTCTGGATCAGCGAGCCCGCACCATTCTCAAGGTCTCGCAAGAGATCGTTCGTCAGCAGGACGGTTTTTTCACCCACGGCATCCAACACTTGAAGCCGCTCAATTTGAAAACCGTCGCCGATGCGATCAGCATGCACGAATCGACCGTCAGCCGCGTCACGTCCAACAAATATATGGCGACAAGTCGCGGCATCTTCGAGCTCAAATATTTCTTCACTTCAGCCATCTCGTCGTCGCATGACGGCGAAGCCCACTCATCGGAGGCGGTTCGCCATCGCATCAAACAACTGATCGACAATGAGTCGCCAGACAAGGTGCTCTCCGACGACAAGATCGTCGAGTTGCTGAAATTCGACGACATCGATATTGCCCGGCGCACCGTGGCCAAGTACCGCGAAGCGATGCGGATTGCATCCTCCGTGCAACGCCGGCGCGACAAAAAAGCCGCGCTCAGTCCACTTCAACAAGCCACTTAGTCGGCCAACCGCTGGCTCAACCGCCTGCCTTAGGCAGGCAAATATCGCTGCGGTTGTTCTACCATCGTGCCTATGCTGTCCACTCCTTGTTCGAGCGTTTTGCTTTGCGTTTGACAGCGTTTGGCGTCGTGGTCTAGGGTCCCCGCCCACAATTGAAGGCCGGTGAAATTTGCGGCGAATGGCAGGAATTTTACCTGTGACCCGCCCAACGAATGATATGATGTTCACGGTCCAAAGCGTTCACTGGCGGGTGTCGAACCGTTGGAACTTCAGGTGCGGTAATGACGTTGCAAGTTACCGGTAAGAACCTGGATATCGGTGAAGCGCTTCGAACCTACGTCACCGATCGTGTCGAGCAGACGATCGATAAATACGTGGGCAACAGCATGTCCGGTCATGTGCGCATCGAGAAGGAGCGCACCCAGTTTCGAACCGATTGTTCCATTCAGCTGCGATCGGGCTTGGCGCTGCAATCACACGGAGAAGCACAAGACGCTTATGCCAGTGCCGATTTGGCCTTGGAACGCCTTGAGAAGCGGCTTCGCCGATACCGCCGCCGCCTCAAGAAACACCATGGCCCGGCCCGCCAGGACGCGACTTTCGCGCCCGATTATGTGATTGAAGCAGACGCCGAGGTGACTCCGGAAGGCGAAGACAATCCGGTCATCGTGGCTGAAACCGAAACGGAGATTCATGAGCTTGCAGTCAGCGATGCCGTCATGGAAATGGATTTGTCCCAAAGGGCCCTCTTGGTTTTTCGGAACGCCAGTCATGGCCGGCTCAACGTTGTCTATAGGCGCTCCGATGGCAACATCGGCTGGATCGATCCCGGCGATTTACCGCCGGCTGCCAAGACGTAATGAACACGCGTACTGCTGAGTCGGGTTGGATCCCCTCATCCGGTCAAAGTGGCCGCGGGGTTGAGAGATGAGGACTTCTGTTCTGTCATGGATTTAGGCGATCTTATCAGCCCGGAAGGCGTCACCGCGATGCTCAAGGCAAAAAGCAAGAAGCAGGTGCTGCAAGAGCTCTCAAGCCGCGCAGCCGCCCACACCGGTCTGTCGGAACGCGATATCTTCGATACCCTGCTGCAGCGCGAGCGATTGGGCTCAACCGGGGTCGGCCACGGCGTCGCCATTCCTCATGGCAAACTCGCCGCCCTGGAGAGCATCACCGGCCTGTTTGTCCGCCTGGACGAGCCCATCGATTTCGATGCCATCGACGATCAACCGGTCGATCTCGTGTTCCTGCTGCTGGCGCCCGAAAGCGCAGGCGCCGACCATCTCAAAGCCCTAGCGCGCATTTCGCGGCTGCTGCGGGAGCCCAAGGCGGTCAAAAAGCTGCGCACGTCAAAAGACGAGGCCGCGCTCTACTCGGTGCTGACCGAAGCCACCACCTCGCACGCGGCCTAATCAGCCCTTTTTTCTAGTGAACGGAAACGGGTTCGAGATCGTTCTCGATCGCCGTGGCGATGGCCGATGTGCGGCTGTCTGAGATCGACAGCGGCGTGCCGTCTGCCGCAACCAATGCAAACAGGTCTATGCCCGCCGGCAACCCCTTGAGCGCCGGAAACATGGCGTGCGCTTCGTCGCTGGCAAGCCGTCGGATATAGGCGTATTCACCGCCGCCGAGCCGCGCGAAATCGAGCGCACTCATAGCTTCGGCAATATTGTCGTTGTCGTTCTCTATCTCATAGTTCATCGACCTGACCTCCTAACACTCGCCCCCAACAAATTCACCGCTCAGCCCGGCAGTAAGCCCAGCCATTCAGCCGATTTACTCGCTTTGTTTGATCTCGACCCGCTGTACCAAATGCTCCGGTTCGGGCCGCGACAAATCAATCGACAGCAAACCATTCTTCAAATCTGCGCCCTTCACCTCTATGCCATCGGCCAAAACGAATGAGCGCTGAAACTGTCGCGCCGCGATGCCGCGATGGAGATAGGTTCGCGCCTTGTCGTCTTCCTGCTTTCCAGCCACCATCAACTGGTTGTCTTCGAGCTTTACGTCGAGTTGGTCGCGCGTAAAACCAGCGACCGCGAGCGTGATACGCAGCATGTCGCCTTCGCCGTTGGCCGCGCTGACCTGCTCGATATTGTAAGGTGGATAGCCATCGCCGGACGCCTTGGCGACTCGGTCCAAAACCTGCTCGATCTGATCGAAACCGAGCAACAGCGGGCTGTTGAGTAGCGAATTCCTTGACATCGTTCCGAGCCCTCACAAAAGCGACTGCACATGTCATGTCTTGACTTGGCGCGACCCGTTGCACCCGGACGACCACGTCCGCAATACACATCAGCGTCAGCGCGCATAACTGCCCAGCCCACTCTGGCACCGGGTTATATCCTTACTGCTAATATGGGTCTGCGCCCGTCCAAATCAAGGCACTTTGACGGCAGCGAGCCTAGACGTAAAAGCCCGACTGCAGCCGTTCGCCAAGCTGCACCACGGGATGCGAGCAACACGCCTGCAAGGCGTTTTCCGCATCGAACCGCGTTACGTCGTAATGGCAAACGATGGTGACGCTTGGCAGTTGATCGAGCAATTCGTTGAGGCGCGACTCGTAGTCGTGAATCTCCTCAACCCCTTCAGCGCCAGTGAAAAACCAGCTCATCTCACCCACCAGCAATTGCTTTTTGCTACCGCGATCGATCAGGCCCATGGCAAATCCACGCATCGTCTCGATCATTTGCTCGGCGCTGAAGCGGCCGGTCTTCAAATAGGATTCACGCGACGAGAAAAGCCGCAACAGGCCACTGTCCTGAGCCGCTTGGGCATCAATCCCCTCTTGGGCCAACCGCGCCGAGATCTCATCGGGCGTCGAAGAATCATAGAGATAGACGGTCGGCGCGCCGGCGTTGAAATGGTCGAGGAAATAGGGTTTGAAGTTTGCCCATTGCTCGGCTGCGTCGCGGTAGAACAAGCAAACGTGGCGCTGCGCACCCCTGCTGGCCATATCGGACAAGCCGAGCGCGACATCACCGCTGCTGATCTGCGCCTTGGTCGTCTGCGATTCGTCGCCGGACAAAAACTCGGTCAGCATCCGAATATCGAACCGCCGCTCGCGCCGCACGCCAACCCTGTGGCAGGCCAAGCGGCCTTCGTTCGTCCAGCGCCGCAACGACGTCTTGCTCACCCCCAAATAGCGGGCGGCTTCCTCGAGCGTCAGCAATCCTTTTGCTTTATCCATCGCTTAGCACAATTCTTTGTTTCGACCTGTAACGCAAACCAAATACAGCCGTCACTTGACCCCTGTGGATAGACCGGACCGCCGCAGCCCTACCATACTGTTCGGCAAATTTCGAGCACTCTAATGCTCGTCCGCGCCTCTACAATGCTCGTCTGGACCTCTACCACCCAGTGACGCCGAGCAAGGTTTGGAACCGCTTGACTCGCACCCCGGGGATCGGTGTAAAGTGACTAATTATGGTCAACTAAGACCATTTCAGATGCAAGCAAAAAGAGAACTAGCAAGTCTGCGAAGGATTCGCAACTCGGGTCGATTGAGAACAAGGCAAATGACCGCGTCGATTTACCCACTTGGCCAGCTGCGAGGACTGGATCAAAGTGGAAAACGGCCAATCGGGTCATGCCAGGCCGAAATCGATTCGAGGACCGGCTGAGCGCGCATCGCACACTCGGCATCTCGCCGGAGAAATTCGGCGGTTCGTCAAGAATTTAGATTTGCAAAAAGAGTGATTTGTAATGGGAGGAAGTATATGAAAATTCAAGGTAAGGACGTATTGGTCCCGACCAGTATGGTTGGAAACTATCCCAACCCGCGCTGGTGGGACGCATCCTTTGGCCGCCATTTCACCGGTGACCAGGAGCCGCCTGATTCGATGAATCGCGAGGCCCTCGAAGACGCCATGTGCGCGATCGCCAAAGACCAGGAGATCGCCGGTCTGGACATCATCTCCGACGGCCGTCTGCACAGCGACAACTACGCCGATGCCGCCGTCTACTATTATCTGAAGCGCCTGGGTTACAATTTGAAGGGCGGCTATCTTGGTTTCCCGATCTACAGCCGTCTGCACGCCGGAACGGCCGAAAAGGAAATCAAACGCTATGGCGCCATCATGGTCGAGCAGGCCAAAGCGCTGAGGCGGGCGACCACGAAGGCCACCAAGATCCAGTATACCGGCATCCAGGTTCTGGCCCAGTGCACCAACGACCTGCACTACTCCAACCCGCGCGATCGCGCACTGGCCGTCGCCAAAGCCATCAACGAAGATCTGCTGGAAGTTGATTCACTCGGTATCGACTTTATTCAGCTCGACGAGTTCACCTGGCCTTACTTCTACGAGGACTGGGCGATCGAGGCCTTCAACACGGCCGTCGAAGGCGTCAAGAACGCCAAGATCATTTGCCACATCTGCTGGGGCAACTGGGGCGGCACGCCGGCCTATTACCCGGACGAAACGGCACAGGCCGGCGAGATCTTCGATCTCACCAAACGCGCCGAAGACGCCGACGCGCCGACGGCCACGGCTTCGGTCATTCCGAAGTCCTACGAAGCCACGATGGACGTCATCAACCTGGAAAGCTGCGGCCGGCGCTCGGACGATTTCGGGGGCCTCGACGTCTTCAAAGACAATCCGCTTCCCGACAATGTCGACTTCTGGGCTGGCGTGATCGACGTCAAGAGCACGATCACCGAGACCGCAGAAGAGGTTGCTGAGCGCATTCGCCATTTGGCGTCTGTTATCCCGGCCGACCGGCTTGGCGTGACGACGGACTGCGGCCTGATCCTGCTGCAGCGCTACATCTGCCAGGACAAGCTGCATGCGATGGTGGAAGGCACCAAGATCTTCCGCGAAGAGCAAAAGCAGAAAAAAGCCGCCTAAGCGGTTTCAAATGCGCGGAGGGCGGCTCTCGGGCCGCCCTCCACCGCTTTCTTTCGCACAGGACGCTTTGCAATGCCCGTTTACACGCTGCGATGTCCCGACTGCTCGCACGAGTTCAAAGGCATGGTGCTCGCCTATACCAAGCCCCCGGAAATCTGGGTCTGCTCGAATTGTCTCAGCGAAAAAGCAGAACCGATCACGGACCGTGAGCCAGAGCCTCATCCCTGGGACGACGGTGCCCACGGATCTGGATGTCTGTGCTGCGGCGGAGGCGCACGCAGCAACGCCGGACGGTGATCGAGATCAAGACTCCGACATTACGTATTACGTCATAATCGTTTCGTTGCAGGCGCCGCGCCGGCCCCTGCAACAGACTAAAACTGGACTGAAATTGAATTTTCCATTTGTGGTGCTGAGCGAGGAAAGAAGGCCATGGACAAACAAGTGCGCTGGGACGTCAATAAGGAGTTCCTTACCATTGGCGAGTGGCACGAATATATCGAGCGCTGCCTTGAGGCACCCGATGGTTCGAATATCATTTGGAACGTCAATGAAGATGACGACCGCGAATTCGATGCGATCTTCTTCGGCGGCGGCGCCGGCGGACGCTTCGGCTCTGCTTACATGCGCGCGATGGGCGGCCGCCAGCTGATCATCGACCGCTGGCCGTTCCTCGGCGGCTCGTGCCCGCACAATGCATGCGTGCCGCATCATTTGTTTTCCGAAGTCGCCGCCGAGCTGATGCTGGCCCGCACGTTCTCCGGCGAATACTGGTTTCCCAACATGGATGGCGTCGTGACCAACATGAAGGAAATCGTCGATCTGTTCCGCGCCGGCCGCAACGGCCCGCACGGCATCATGAATTTCCAATCCAAGGAACAGCTCAACCTCGAATTTATCCTGAACGCACCGGCCAAGCTGATCGACAACCACACCGTCGAGGTGGCCGGTCAGCAGTTCACGGCCAAGAACATCATTTATGGGCCTGGCGCCGATCCCCAGCCGCTGACATGTCCGGGCGTCGAACTGCACGGCGTCTATGACTACGAAACGCTCGTCGAAGAGCTTGATTATGAGCCGGGCAAAACGGCAATCGTTGTCGGCGGCGGCAAGACGGCAGTTGAATATGGCTGCTTCTTCAACGCCACGGGCCGGCGCACGATATTCGTGGTCCGCTCCAAGATCATGAAACTGATCCGCGACGGCGAAACCCACGGCTATCTCGTCGATCGCATGAAGGAGCAGGGCTGCGAGATCTGGGAAGGCTCCGAGGTCACCGAAATCGAGGACGACGGCAAAGGCAATGTCGGCCGCGTCAAGATCAAGACGCCCGACGGCGAACAGGTGGTCGATACCGACTTCGTTTTCATGGGGCTCGGCGAAAAACCGCGCTCCCAACATGCCGTCGATGTACTCGGCGTCGAGACCGGCCCCAGCGACGAAATTCTGGTCAATGACAAGCTGCAAACATCGGTGCCCAACGTCTATGCCATCGGCGACGTGATCGGCGGCCCGATGGAGATGTTCAAGGCCCGCAAGGGCGGCATGTACGCATCGCGCCACATCATGGGGCAGGACATCAGCTACAGCCCCAAGGATTTCCCCGACTTCATGCACACTCACTATGAAGTCACTTGGCTCGGTATGAGTGAAGAGGAAGCCCGCGAGAAATACGGCAAAGTCACCATCATCAAGATGCCTCCCGAAAACGATGACGGCCTGAACGTCGCGCTGCCGGCTTCCGACCGCATGATGATGTACGCGTTCGGCCGCATGCATATGTCTGGCTTCCAGAAGCTGATCATCGCCAGCGAGAGCCGCAAGGTCGTTGGCGCCTGGCACGTCGGCTGCGGCGCCAAGGATGGCTTCCAGTTCCTCAACGTCCTGGTGAAGCAGGGCCTGACGATCGATCAGTTGGGCGAGATGGATGAGCTGTTTCTCAATCCAACCCATTTCATCCAGCTCTCGCGGCTGCGCGCCGGGCTGGAGAATCTCGAGGATCTATGAGCAGGGTCGTCTACGTCACGGGTGCGGCTTCGGGCAACGGCCTGAGCATAGCCAACCGCTTCTTGCGATCCGGAGACAAGGTGGTCGCTGTCGATGTGGACGGCGACGGCCTTGGCCGGTGCCAGGACGAAGATTGGAAAGAGTACTCCGACCAGATCGTCTTGCACACGGGCGATGTCACCCTCGAGGAAGACGTCGACGCCAGCATCGCGGCCGGCCGGAAGGCCTTCGGCCAGATCGATATCCTGGTGAACAATGCGGGCATCACGGGAAACGAACAGGCGAGCACCGTTCATGAGACCCCGGTCGCGGAGTTTGACCGGGTGATGGCCGTCAACGTGCGCTCGATCTTTCTCATTTGCCGCGCCGCGCTTCCGGAGATGATCGAGCGCGGCTCAGGTGTCATCGTCAATATCGCTTCCGTCGCCGGCATGGTCGCCTTTCCTGGACGCGCTGCCTACACCGCTTCCAAGGGCGCCGTCATACAGCTGACCCGCGCGCTGACCGCCGACTATGCCCGTCATGGCATTCGCGCCGTCGCGCTGTGCCCCGGCATGATCGAAACGCCAATGACCAAATGGCGGCTCGACCAGCCGGACCTACGCCAGGCGATCGTCGATCGCATTCCGCAGCGCGAAATCGGCAGTGCCGAAGACGTTGCCGATGCAGTGTTCTATTTCGCCGGCCCCGAGGCCCGCTATTTCAACGGCGCGGCTCTGGCCATGGACGGCGGCTACGTCTCGATTTAGGCGGTTTCGGGCAATTTGGATTTTGGAATCTTGTGATGGAAATTCGTGAACACTCAGTTGGGGAAAAGTAAATGGCAGACCGTTTGAACGGAAAAGTTGTGGCGATAACCGGCGGAGCAGCCGGAATTGGATTTTCGACGGCTGAGGCCTGCGCCCGCGAAGGCGCCAAGCTGGCCTTGATCGACCTCAACGGCGCCGACGCCGAAGCGTCAGCCGCCAAGCTCAAGGACTCCAAAGGCTATGCCGGCAACGTCACCGACGAAGCGGCGATGACAACTGCCTTTGACGCCATCTTGAAGGACTTCGGTCAGATCGATGGGTTGGTGAACAATGCCGGCATCGCCGGATTCGCGCCGATGCATGAAGAAACGCTCGAGGGCTGGGAGCGAATGATGGCGGTCAACGTCACCGGAACGTTCTTGGCCTCGCGCGCCGTGTTGCCCGGCATGCTCGAGCGCGGCACGGGTGCGATCGTCAATTTCGGGTCGGTGGCCGGCATGGTAGGCATCCCAACCATGGCCTCCTATTGTGCCGCCAAGGGCGCCATCGTCAATATGACGCGGCAAATGGCGGCCGACTATTCCGGCAAGGGCGTGCGCGTGAACGCCGTCAATCCTGGCACCGTGGCCTCGACAGGCATGGGCAAACAGCTTCTCGGCAGCGATATGGATCCCGAGACTTTGGCCAAACGCCTGTCCAAATATCCCATCGGCCGGTTTGGTGAGCCAAAAGACATCGCCGAGGCGGTTGTTTTTCTACTGAGCGATCAAGCGGCCTTTGTCACCGGTTCGCTGTTTGCTGTCGACGGAGGCATGACTGCGATATGACCGACGCACCAACCAATGGAAATGGATCCGATTGGCCCGGCGCGCCCGTTCACACAGCTGGCGACAAGCGCACCGAACTCGACGAGCTGATAGGTCACGTCGAAAACGGCAACACCGTTGCCGTCGGCGGCGGGCTCTCCTCACGCGAGCCGATGGCGATCATCCGCGCCCTCATCCGCAAGGGCGTGAAGGACCTCAACGTCGTTGGTTCGGCCCATGGCATCGATATCGATTTGTTGTGCGCCGGCGGCTGCGTCTCGGAATCGAGCGAAAGCTATGTCGGTTTCGAGCAGGATTTCGGCATGGCCCCCAACTACCGGCGGGCGTGCGAATCCGGCGATGTGAAAGTCAACGACAGCTGCTGCTATACGGTGGTCCAGCAGTTACGCGCCACAATCATGGGATTGCCGTTCATGCCGGTGCGCTCGATCCGCGGCACCTCGGTGTTCGACATGCATCCCGAATACAAGACCATGACTTGCCCCTACACGGGCGAGGAGCTGACCTTGGTGCCCGCTGTGCAACCCGATGTCGCGATCATTCACGCCCAATATGGCGACGCGCACGGCAATTTGCGCATCGAAGGACCGCCGGTGGCCGACATTCTGTTCGCCAAGGCGTCGAAGAAGGTTGTCGCCTCGGTCGAAGAGATTGTCTCCAACGAACGGTTGAAGGAACTGGGCGGCGCCAACATCCCCTATTTTTACGTCACCGCCTTGGCGGAAGTGCCGATGGGCGCGCACCCGACCGCGTGCTACCCCTTCTATGCCTACGACCGGCCACACACCAAAGACTACTACGATCAAGCCAAGCAGGGCGCCGAGGCCTTCAAATCGGGCTATCTCGATCCCTTCGTCTTTGGTTGCACCAGCCACGAGGCTTATCTGGAAAAGGTCGGCGGCGAAGACACCGCGCGCCATTTGGGCTCTTGGAAAGATGGCGACGAGGCATGGATGTCGCTCTATGGGAGTACGCCGGCATGAGTGGCCAAGTAACTCTCGGCGAAACGATGATCGCGGCGATTGCCCGCACCATTGACGATGGAACCGCCGCCTTCCACGGATTCGGATCGCCGCTCGTGCAGCTCGCCTTGCACGTGGCCAAACGGACCCACGCACCCGACCTGGTGCTGGTGGCCGGCGCCACCTACGGCATCAATCCCAATCCGCCGTTCCTGGCGCCGACATCCAACGACTGGGTGATGGACCGGGGATCGGAAGCCGCACTCGACATCGAGGAACTGTTCGATCTGGCGGCAGCCGGCCGCATGGACCGCATGTTTCTCTCCGGCCTGCAGATCGACAAATGGGGCAGTTGCAACGTCACGCGGCTCGGCGCCAACGAATTGAAGCTGAAGCTTCCAGGCGGCGGCGGTGGCTGCAATCTCTCTTGCGACGTCGGCGCCATGACGCTGTGGACCGCCGCGCACCGCGCGCCGGCCAACGATCAAGGCAAACGGCGTTACCGGTTGGTCGAGAAATGCGACTTCATCACCAATCTCGGCCATCGTACGCTCGATGGCCGGCGGCCAGCTGAATTGGGCCATCGCGGTGGCGGTCCCGACAGCCTGGTGACCGACCTAGGGGTTTTCGATTTCGACGATGATGGCCATATGAGACTCACTGGCTTGTATTCCGACACGTCTGTTGACGACGTGATGGAAAGCACGCAATTCGAGCCGAAGCTCGCCGATGACGTCGCTACGATTCCCCTGCCCGAGCCGGAGGTCGTGGAACTCATTCGCCGGCTCGATCCGATGAGGATTCACGAACGCGAGCTTCAACCCGGCGACCGCAAGCGTGGTTTCGGGTAGACTGCTTGAGGAGGTGCCCACTGGGCAGACCTGTGATGACGACAAAGGTTCTGACACGCGACGAAGCAAAGCACGACGGCAACGCTGCCAAGGCGTCTGCGTCCAAGTGGCCGAGTTACCGCGACCGCAAGAACGTCATTCAGATCCCTTATCGCGGTGTGAGCTGTCAGCCATATGACGGCGAGATGAGCGAAGAGGGTATTGTCTCCCACTTTATGGGCCGCGAAGCCTATCGGCGCACAAATTTTATTGTGCTTGAGGGTGAAGGCGACGAGCGCGCCTTGGTCGCCATTCACGCCGAAGACCGGGAACCCCTGTTCGCGCCGATCGAACACATCGAAGTGCTGGCCCTTCCCGATACATGCGTCTACGCCAAGGACGAAGAAACCGACTGCGCCAACCGCACCGACCTGGCCAAACTGGCGAAGAAGATTGGTGTTGGTCCCGATCGTACGCTGATCTGCGAAGGTCTGTTCGACCACATCAACTTCATTCATCATCCCGACCCGCTCGTCATTCGCGTGGTCGAGGTTGCACCGCCCGAGCCGCCAAAGCTCTTCCACTTGATCGAGCATGTGCTGACCTATGCCGATCTACCGCCGATCTTGCTGGAGCTCGAACGCATCGAGGTGCGCGATTTGGCGGCCCAGGTGAAGCCCAAAGCCTATTTGGTGCCCTGCCGCTCAGGCGGGCTCGATGACTTGGGGGCGCCGGTCTACTTCCTCGACGAACGCCCCCCCGAGCGCAAGGACTGGACGCTGATCGGCTGCGAACGGTCCCTTCAATTCCATCGCCATTATTATGGTGATGAACCGCCTCGCGTCGAAATGTGTCCCCGCAAGATCGCAGGCGATCGCGACGAATTCACCATGCTGAAATGTTGTCTGCTTGAATTCGGCATCGAACAGGACGGCAACGTAGCGGTCGTGCCGTGGGGCACCGATCTGCAAATGGTGGAACAGGCGCTAAAGGAGCTCACCAAAGATGTGGAGGTCATTTAAGTCGCCCTGGCGCGGCGTCTGGGGCCTTGATAAGGCCATCGACCGGCGTTCGCGCCGGCCCCGGAGCACCGGCGTCACGATGGTGATCGATACCGGTCTTGGCGCGCAGGCCACCGAAGACTTGCTCGATGTGATCGGCGGCCATGTCGACCATTGGAAATTTGGCTTCGGCACATCGGCTTTGACGCCGGCACACGTTTTAGAGCGCAAGATTGAAGCGCTCAATTCCTGCGACATCCTCACCTATCCCGGCGGTACCATGCTTGAAGCTTCGATCGTGCAGGAGCACTGCCGGGTCTATATGTCCCGCGCCAAGGCGCTCGGATTCAAGGCTGTCGAAATATCCGAAGGCACGATCAATCTGGCCGACGGGCGCCGTCAGCGCGTCATCGATTGTGCGCTGAACGCCGACCTCGTCGCCATCACCGAAGTTGGTCGCAAAGACCCCAACAATCAGCAATCGCCGACGGAGATGGCCGAGCAGGCGCTGGAAGATCTGGAGGGCGGCGCTTCTTGGGTGATCATCGAGGGGCGCGAATCCGGCGCCAGCGTCGGTATTTACGACGACGAAGGCGGTATTCGCCAAGACCTGCTCGATGAGATCACCGGCATCGCCGGTGACAAGCTCGACTGGCTCATTTGGGAAGCGCCCCAGAAACCGCAGCAGGCCGAGCTCATCAAGAAGATCGGCGTCAACGTCAATCTGGGCAATATCGACGTCAACGATTGCCTGGCTCTTGAGGCTCTGCGCTCGGGCTTGCGCTTTGAGACATTTGCCCCGATCGCCCAAATTTCGGTTCAAACCGGTCAATGGGATCCGGCCAAGGTCGAAGACGGCGACAATGGGAGCGAAGAAGCCGCTGATGATGAGGATGTCGTCGATGCGCACGCCTGACGGGCAAGCGCCGCGGGCATATCACGATGTACTCGAAGTCGGCGGCAGGCTCAGTGCCGCACCCTCGCAACGCTTGATCGACACGGCGTTCGCCGAAGACCTCAAAAATCAGCAGCAGCTTTTTGAATCCGTAAGCCATGCCGACCTGGCTCATACGTTGATGATGAGCAAGTCGGGACCGATCCCGCGCGAGGCCGCCGCCAAATTGTTGCATGCGCTGCTCGAGCTCCACGCCTGGCCCGACGACTTCGAGCTCGATCCCGCGCTCGGCGATATTTACACGAACCGGGAAGCCTGGCTGAACGCCCATTGCGATGCGGCCGGATGGCTTGGCGTTTCACGCGCCCGGCGCGAAGCCATCACCTGCGGCTTCCATATGACCACGCGCAGCCAGCTGCTCACCTTGGCCGACGGGCTTGCCACGCTCGCCGACACGCTGACCAAGACCGCGCGCGCCCACCGCAACACGCTGTTTCCCGATTACACTTACCTGCAGGCCGCCCAGCCCACCACCTTCGGCCACTATCTGTTGGGCTTCGCCTTTCCGATCGCACGCCACGTCGATCGCGCGCTGATCCTATTCGACCGCTTCAACAGCTCGCCCGCCGGCGGCGGCAGCGCCAATGGCTCGATTGCGCCCCAAGACCGCGCCGCACTTGCCCGCTTGATGGGCTTTGACGCGCCGGCCGCCAACACCCGCGACGCCATGTGGCAAGCCGATTTGCCGATCGAGGCCGCTGCACTGATCGCAAACGCGCTCATTACGATCGACCGGTTGGCAGAAGACCTGATGACCTTCGCAACGCAAGAGTTTGGCCTTGTGAAATTGAGTGACGGTCATTCGCGCGCCAGCAAGATCATGCCGCAGAAGAAGAACCCGTTTGCCCTGAGTTATCTGCGCTCGCTCGCCAACCAAGCGCTCGGCCTCCAAACGACCATTTCGGCATCGATGCGAACGCCAAGCGGCCAGATGGACAATCGCCTGGCCGCTTATGCAGAAATTCCAACTTCCCTAGGCCAAGCCGCCCAAGGCGCTCACCTGATGGCCGACGTTATGGCCGAACTTGAGGTCGACAAGACGCGCGCCAAAGCGCTGCTGGCTGAGGGGAAACTGGCCGCCAGCGATATGGCCGAGCACGTGATGCTGGCGACCGGCCTCGACTTCCGCCAGGCGCACAAGGTGATCGGCTTGATGATTCGTCAACTGGAAACCGATGGCCGCAACCTGGCCACGGCCACCGCGGTCGATCTCGATACGGCGGCGCACCAGGCGATTGGCCACGCTTTGGACGTCGACGACGATCTCATCGCCCGCGCGCTTGATTCCCGCCAGGGCGTCGCTGCTCGCTCGTGCATTGGCGGCGCATCGCCCCAACGGGTCGACGAAGCCATCAAGTCGCTCAGCGCCGAGATCAGCGCTCTTCGGCGGACCATAGACAAGCGCGCGGGCGCAATAGCGCGCGCCCAGACCAAGCTCGTCGGCAAGGCGCAATCCGCCGCGGGTATTGCCTGATGTCGAGCTGGACGCAGAATTCGCGCGTCTTTGGCAGCGCCTGGACGACACCGGCTCTGCGGGCCATCTTCGATGACGGTCCCCGCACGTCCGCCTGGCTGCAAATACTCGCCGTGCTCGCTGAGGTTCAGGCCGATGCTGGCCTTATTCCAAAACCCGAGGCCGCGCAGGTGTCAAAGGCCTGCCGCGAGATTACGGTCGATGACGCGTTTCTCGATGAGGTTGCCCAGGGCTATCGCGAAAGCGGCCACTCCACGGTCGGACTGATCAAAGCGGCGCAGACCCGCTGTCCAGGCGAGAGCGGCGAATGGTTTTACTATGGCGCCACCGTCCAAGATCTGACCGACACCTGGTTGATGATGGCGCTGAAAGAGGCGCGTGGGCTGTTCGAGGCGGATCTTGCGAAGCTCGAGACGTCCTTGGCCGGCCTCGCCCAAACACATCGCGATACGCTGATGGCCGGGCGCACCCATGGACAACAAGGCCTGCCAATCACCTTTGGCTTCAAGGTGGCCGGGTGGCTGTGCGAAGTTCGCCGCCATCGGCAGCGGCTTGTCGATTTGTCGTCGCGCATGGACGTAGGCCAACTGTGCGGTGGCGTGGGCAGCCTGTCGTCGCTGGGCGTGGACGCGCTCGTGGTTCAGCGCCACTTTTGTGAGCGCTTGGGCCTCGCCCCGCCTGAGAGCTCCTGGACGGTTTCACGTGATCAATTCGCCGAGTGGGCCAACGTCCTGGTGCTGATCAGCGCCACCGCCGACCGCATTGGGCACGAGGTCTACAACCTGCAGCGCAGCGAATTAGCCGAATTGAGCGAGGGGTTCGTCGCCGGCACCGTCGGCAGCATAACCATGCCGCACAAGCGCAATCCGGAAACGTCTGAGCATTTGGGCTCACTCTCGCGCGTCGTGCGCGCCAACGCGCAAATCGTCAATGAGAGCTTGGTGCACGACCACGAGCGCGATGGGCGATCGTGGAAAACCGAATGGCACGCCATACCCGAGCTCACCATGGCCGCCGGCAAAGCCTTGGAGCTGCTGCTCAGCATGGTAGAGAATTTGGTAGTCCACGATGACCGCATGCTGGACAACCTTGCGGCCAGCAAGGGCTACACCTTGTCCGAGGCCGTGATGCTGGCGCTGGCCGCGCGCATCGGCAAACAGAGCGCTCACAAGCTCGTCTACGAGACCGCCATGCGCGCCCACGACCAAGGCGTATTGTTGAAGGATGCCGTGCTCGCTGAAAGCGCCATCATGGCTCACTTCAGCGCCGGGGAAATCGAGGCTTTGTTCGACTACGCGAACCACACCGGCGCTTGTGGACCGTTGGTCGACGCGGTTTTGAAGGCCGGGAATTGAATGAGCACAAAAGCGGCATTGCCCGAGGCTCTGAGACCGTTCGCCGACGTGCCCAGGCACAATTTGATCGGTGCGCCGACACCACTGATTGAGCAAGACCGCTTGGCAAAGGCAATCGGCGGGCCCGGACTCTGGTTCAAGCGCGACGATCTGATTCCTTTTGGATTTGGCGGCAACAAAGTGCGCGGCCTCGAATTTCTGCTTGCCGATGCGCTCGCCAAGGGCGCCGACACCTTGGTGACGGGCGCCGGCTCGCTCTCCAATCACGTACGCGCCAGCGCGGCCACCGCTCGGGCCGGCGGGCTGGATATGGTCGCCGTGTATTGGGGCGATCCGCCGGAGGAGATCCAGGGCAACTTCCGCCTGGTGCAAATGCTTGGCGCGCAAACGCGCTTCACCCGCGACATGGACCGCGCATCGGTCGACACCACGCTTGATGCCGTTGAGGCCGAGCTGCGGGAGGCCGGGCGCGCGCCTTATGTGATTCCACGCGGCGGCGCATGTCCGCTCGGCGTCGTGGGACACGTTCACGCGGTGGCCGAATTCGCCGCCCAGTGCGAGGAAAAAGGGCTGACACCCGACCTCGTGGTGCTCGCGGTCGGTTCGGGCGCAACACTCGCGGGCTGGCTGTTGGGCTCGCGTCTCATCGGCGCGCCTTGGCAAATCGAAGGTTATACGGTGAGCCGGCCTGCCGAAGAGGCACGCGATCGCGCCGCCATGTTCGCCCGCGATGCCGCCGCGCTGGTTGGACTGAGCCACGAAATCAGCGCCGCCGAAATCACCATTCATGACGGTTTTATTGGCGAGGGCTATGGCAAGGCCTCGCCGGCCGGCAACGCCGCGATCACTGCCACAGCGCGCGCCTGCGGCGTCTTTCTCGATCCCGTCTATACCGGCAAAGCCTTCGCCGGCTACATGCACCACGTCGATGCCGGACGCTTCAAAGACATCTCGAATGCGGTTTTCCTGCACTCGGGCGGCGAACCAAGTCTCTTTGTCGGTCAAGGCGCGCTGGCATGACCGGCTGGGCCAAGGCGCTGTTCGACCCAAGCCGCCTGGCGGTCGTCGGCGCCACGCCAAAAAAAGGCAAGGCCGGATACATCACCATGAGCAACTTGCTGGGCGCCGATCCGGCTTTTGCGGGCGAGGTGATCCCCATCCATCCAAAGGAAGCGGAGATACTGGGGAAGAAAGCTTATCCGCGCCTCGTCGATATCGGCGACGAGGTTGATTTGGCGATCATCGTTACACCGCCAGCCACATTGCCTGG